>JBEKGF010000029.1:0-54898 GCA_050012935.1 Edaphobacter sp.
TGGTGGCGTATGTGCTGGCGGATATGGATGGTCGGCTGGTGGGACGCAAGTCTGCTGCTGCCGAGTAGTTTGTCGTTGTAAAAACGGCGGCTGTCGCGAAGGTTTGCGATAGCCGCCGTTTTTCTTTGCGGGGCTGGATACATTAGCCAATGTCGAAGCTGACCCCCTGAGCGAGAGGAAGGTCAGTGCCGTAGTTGATGGTGTTGGTGGCGCGGCGCATGTACTGTTTCCATGCGTCTGAGCCGGATTCGCGGCCGCCTCCGGTCTCTTTTTCGCCACCGAAGGCTCCGCCGATCTCCGCGCCTGAGGTGCCGATGTTCACGTTAGCGATGCCGCAGTCGGAGCCGGTAGCGGAGAGGAACTGTTCGGATTCGCGAAGGTTCATCGTGAAGATGCTCGACGAGAGGCCTTGAGGAACATCGTTGTGCAAGGCGAGTGCATCGCCGAAGTTGGTGTACTTGAGGACGTAGAGGATCGGGGCGAAGGTTTCGTGCTTGACGATGTCGGTTTGGGTCGAGATCTCAACGAGCGCGGGGCGAACGTAGAAGGCTCCGGAGGTTTCCTCGCTGCTGACTCGTTCGCCCCCGGTGACGACTGCTCCCGAGGCTTTCGCGTCGGCGAGGGCTTTTTGCATTGAGTTGAAGGCGCGTTCGTCGATGAGCGGGCCGACGAGTGTGCTGGGTTCGCGCGGATCGCCGATGTTGACGGAGACGTAGACCTTTTTGAGTTGTGGGATAAGTTTGTCGTAGATGCTGTCGTGGACGATGAGGCGGCGGAGGGTCGTGCAGCGTTGGCCTGCGGTGCCCATGGCCGAGAAGGCGACGGCGCGAAGGGTGAGATCGAGGTCGGCGGTGGGGGCGACGATGGCTGCGTTGTTGCCACCTAGCTCGAGGATAGCGCGGGCGAAGCGGGCGGCGAGGCGTGGAGCGACGGCGCGACCCATCGCGGTGCTTCCGGTGGCGGAGACCAGCGGAACAAGGGGGGAATCTACGAGTTGCTGGCCGATGGTGGCGTCACCGATGAGGAGAGTGGCGAGGCCTTCGGGGACGCCGCCGAATTGTGCTTGGAATTTTTGGGCTGCCCGCTCGAAGATGGCTTGCGTGGCGAGTGCGGTGAGCGGGGTTTTTTCGCTGGGCTTCCAGACGATGGCGTTGCCACAGACGAGGGCGAGCGCGGCGTTCCAGCTCCAGACGGCGACGGGAAAGTTGAATGCGGAGATGATGCCGACGACGCCGAGTGGATGCCAGGTCTCCATCATGCGATGCCGGGCGCGCTCGGATGGCACGGTCAGACCTGCGAGCTGGCGGGAGAGACCGGAGGCGAAGGTGCAGATGTCGATCATCTCCTGAACCTCGCCGCGGCCTTCGGAGAGGATTTTTCCGGATTCGATGGTGACGAGGCGGCCGAGGGGTTCGATGTTGGCGCGGAGCTCTTCACCAAGGATGCGGATGAGTTCGCCGCGTTTGGGAGCGGGGATGGTGCGCCACTCCTGGAAGGCGGCGTGGGCTTGAGCGATGGCTTTGGTGGCTTCGACGGCGGTGATGGTGGGGAGTTGGGCGAGGATTTCGCCGGTGATGGGCGAGTGGACGGTAAGGCTACCACCGGAGTGGGCCGTGGTGGGGACTCCGAGTTCGGCGAGGATGGCTTTGACTTCGTGTTTGAGGGTCATATTGGCTCCGGTTAGCGTAGAGGCTGGGGGTGGTGAGTGGCAAACTCGCGGTACTCCCCCACCTGGTGGTTTTTTGCGTAAAGTCTTCAAAGTATGCGGTTTATGTTGGTACTTCTAATGTAAGTTACTCATTTTATTGGTCTCGATTTGTAAAGTCTTGATTTAAAAGGAAAAGCCCCGATTTGGAGCATCGGGGCTCGCTTTTCTCCTTCTTCTTTAATTATATGGGATGGAGCGGGGTAAACATGCCACGCGCATATTGTTTTGTTTCAAGGAGTTGAGTGATTTTGGGGCTTGACATTCGATTTCTGGGCGGAAAATGGAGAAAGAAATAGGCAACGGCAAAAGCAGAGGCAATTAATCAGTCGCTTCGCCCTACGGGCTGCGCTCGAGCCCCTCAACTTCGCTTGCAGCAGAGCGGTAGGTGCCTTTCGGCACGGCTTTCTTTCGCAGGGGCTAAAGCCCTGGCTTAATCCGAAAAAAGAAAAAAAGAAAAAAACAAATGCAGGTCTTCAACTCCAACAGCATTTCCTTCAGGGTTGATACGTCCACAGGTCGCTCAGGTAGTCCTGTACTCCGACGGCACGTAGCGTCGGATTTGGGTCGGGAGTGTTTCCGCCGAAGAGCCAGAGTTTGCCGGACGCGTCGGTCCAACTGACCTCGTGGAAGCGGCCCCCGGGAATGTTGGCCGCCGCGGGTGTTCCCTCGGTTCCGTAGATTCCATTTTGGTCAATAGTGTTTGATCCGCTCATCCAAGTCCATTGGCCAGCACTGTACTTCCACACGTCGTTGAGGTAGCCGAGTCCGCTGGTTGAGTTGTAAGTGCCCCCGCCGAAGAGCCACAGGTTGCCGGATGCATCGGTCCAACTGACGCCGCTGTTTCTAGCCCCAGGAGTATTGCCTGGAGCGGCTGTTCCCTGAGTGCCGTAGACTGCGGCTTGGCCAGCAACGTTTGATCCGCTCATCCATGTCCACTGGCCTGCGCTGTATCTCCAGAGGTCGTTGAGAAATCCGTAGGTCCCTTGCGAATCAGAACCATTTCCACCGAAGAGCCAGAGATTTCCGGACGAATCGACCCAGCTAAACGCCTGTTCCCTAGCTCCTGGAATGTTGGTGGGGGCGGCTGTTCCCTGAGTGCCGTAGATGCCTGCCTGGTAGGTCAGATTCGATCCTCCCATCCAAGTCCATTGTCCAGTGCTGTACCTCCAGAGATCGTTGAGATTCCCCTGTGCGCCAGTGGAATCGACAGCCTCGCCACCGAAGAGCCAGAAGTTTCCGGACGAGTCGGTCCAACTCGCCGCATGGATGCGACCTCCGGGTATGTTGCCGGGGGCCCCGACTCCCTGAGTGCCGTAGATTCCTGGTTGGTTGGTTGTGCTGGAGCCTCCCATCCATGTCCACTGTCCGGCGCTGTACTTCCATAGGTCGTTGAGGTAGCTGGTTGTGCTGAGGTACGTTATATTCCCGACCACGGTATAGGTGCCTCCACCGAAGAGCCATAGGCTTCCTGAGGTATCGGTCCATGAGGCACCGCTGAATCGTGGCCCGGGAATATTGCTGGGAGAGGGTGTTCCCTGAGTTCCGTAGATGGCTGGCTGGTTGGCGAGGTTCGACCCTCCTATCCATGTCCATTGACCGCCGCTGTACTTCCAGAGGTCGTTGAGGTAACTACCTATTTCGCGGACGTTGGTTTCGCTTCCGTTGAAGGGTATTGTCGAGTCATTCCCCATTCCACCGAAGAGCCAGAAGTTTCCTGAGGGATCTGCCCAACTGACGGCCTGCTCTCGCGCGCCTGGAATGTTGTTAGGAGACGCAGTTCCCTGAGTGCCGTAGATGCCACCCTGTTCGGCAACGTTTGGGCCACCGACCCATGTCCATTGATTATGGATGGCGGGAGTTGGAGTTGGAGTTGGAGCTGGAGTGCCAGAGCTGCCGCCACCGCAGCCAGTAACGTCGAGTGACGCTATCCCGGTGAAGATCAATACGCACAACCTGGTTTTGGCCCGCATCCAATTTCTCGATTACGACTTGGATTTGTAACACCCACGAATTACATCTTTCTATTGTGGGCCCGCCTCGCGGCACGATTACGAGGCTACGCGATCACTTGTCTCGAGTCACGAACGAAATGGAACTTTCATCTTAATTGATTTCGCTCCTGTCACTGGTTTGTGGTTTGGGCCAGTACCTCGGCGAGATGTCTTGGCTGGACGTTCGTGTTCTGGGTGATCTGTTCGCAGCAACTGAAGCCGTCGCTGACGATGATTGCGTTTGTGGGTTTGTTGCGGACGGCGGGGAGGAGGACGCGCTCGCCTAGTTTTTGCGAGACCTCGAACTTGTCTTCTTCGAAACCGAAGGGACCGGCCATGCCGCAGCAGCCGGAGTCGAGGAGTTCGACTTGTGCTCCGGTTAAACGCAGGAGGGCGACCTCGTCGTGCATGCCCATGGTGGCGCGGTGATGGCAGTGGCCGTGGACGATGATTTTTTCTGCAACCTCTTTGCCGATCTGCGGAGGTTTGTAGTTCGGAGCATGCTTGACGAGAAACTCGCTGAGGAGAAACGTCTGGTCGCGGAGTTTATCAGCGCGCGGATCGTTGGGCAGAAGATTGGTGAGCTCGTCGCGGAAGACTGAGGCGCATGAGGGTTCGAGGACGACGATTGGCGTGCCGGCGGCAAGCTGCGCGGTGAGAGCGTCGAGCGTCTTGAGCAGGTAGTCCTTTGCAGTGTCGAGCATGCCGAAGTCGTAGAGTGGGCGTCCGCAGCAGAGATGTTGCGTGGGCAGCGTAACGCGGAAGCCGGCGGAGGTCAGGACTTTGTGCGCGGCGCGCAGCGTGGGGGGATGGAAGTAGTTGTTGAAGGTGTCGGCCCAGAGAAAGACCTCGGGTGCGGTGTCGGGGAGTGCGGGGCGGCGGTCACGGCGGCGGCGTGCGTCGCGGGCGAGGCGACGGTCGGGAGTGAAGGGTTTCGAGAAGCGTGGGAAACTGCGCTGTGGATGGATGTGAAGGATTTTTTTGATGATGGTGCTAATGATGGGTGCGTTGTTGATCGCGTTGACGAGATTCGGCGCGAACGATGCGAGGTGTGCGAAGCGATCGATGCGGCCAAAGGCGTGGTGAAAGAGCGGGCGTGACTCGCCTTCGTAGTGATGGGCGAGAAACTCTGCTTTGTAGGTGGCCACATCGACGGAGACGGGGCACTCGGATTTGCAGGCCTTGCAGGAGAGGCAGAGATCGAGCGATTCGCGTACCTGCTCGTTCTTCCATTGGTTGGGAAGGACTTCGCCTTGCATCAGCTCCCACAACATATGGGCGCGGCCGCGCGTGGAGTGCAGCTCTTCGCCGGTGGCCATGTAGCTGGGACACATGGTTCCGGCGTCGGTCTTGCGACAGGCTCCGACGCCGACACAACGCAGGGTCGCAGAGGCGAGGCTGCCGTTGTCTTCGGCATAGGCGAAGTGAGTTTTGGGTTGCCAGGGTTTGTAGTCGGCGCCGAGGCGAAGGTCTTCGTGGATCTCGTGGGCGTCGATGAGCTTGTTGGGATTCATGCGGTTGGTGGGATCGAAGATGCGCTTGAACTCGCGGAAGGCCTGCATGAGTTCTTCGCCGAACATCTTGGGATAGAGCGCGGCGCGGGACTGGCCGTCACCGTGTTCTCCGGAGAGGGAGCCGCCGTGGGCGAGAGCGATGTCGGCAGCGCGATCCATGAACTCGCGAAATTTGAGGATGCCTGGGCCGGTTTCAAGATCGAAGTTGATGCGCATGTGGACGCAGCCCTGGCCGAAGTGTCCGTACATCGCGCTCGAGTAGTTGTACTCCGTCAAAAGGGCGCGGATGGCGCGGAGATAGGAGCCTAGCTTCGCGGGATCGACGGCGGCGTCCTCCCAGCCCTCCCAGCCTTCGGTGGTTTTTCCGTCGCTGGTGGGCATGTGAGCGGTGGCTCCGAGACCGGATTCGCGGATGTGCCAGACGCGCCTGGCTTCGTCGGCGGTGTAGATGCGGCTAGTGGGTTGCTCGGGGAGAGCCTTCATGGAAGCGACAAAGGCGCGGGCCTTGGCGTTGGCGTCGGCTTGCGTGGAGGCTCCGAATTCGACGATGAGGAAGCCGTCGCCGGAAGGAAGAAGCGCGAGGTCGGAGAGATATTTTTGTTTGCTGCGAAGGGCATCGAGGAGGTAGCCGTCTACGCCTTCAAGGCCGATCGGTTTGTGCTCGAGAATTTGAGGGACGTGATCGGCGGCGAGAAAAACGAGAGGGAAGCCGAGGCCGACGAGCGTACGGCAAGGTGGGGATTCGACGAGTTGAAGAGTCGCTCCGAGGATGACGGCGCAGGCGCCTTCACTGCCGACGAGCGCGCGGGCAACGTTGAAGTTGTTTTCCGGCAGCAGCTCGTCGAGATTAAAGCCGGAGACGCGGCGGGGAATGCGGGGGAACTTTGCGCGGACCTGGTCGGCGTAGGTGTCGCGGATGCGTTTGAGGGCGGCGTAGATCTCGCCGATGCGGCCGCCGGACTGGATGTGTGCTTCGAGTTCGGCTTCGGTGGTGGGGCCGACGGTGAGGCGGGTGCCATCGTAGAGAAGGAGGTCAAGGGAGGCGATGTTGTCGACGGTTTTGCCGCCCATGAGCGCGTGGACGCCGCAGGAGTTGTTGCCGATCATGCCGCCGATGGTGCAGCGGCTGTGCGTGGCGGGGTCGGGCGCGAAGGTGAGGTTGAATTTTTCTGCGGCGTCGCGGACGCGGTCGAGGACGATACCAGGTTGAACGCGGACCGTCTTGGTTGTGGGGTCGATTGCGCCCATGCCGTTCATGTACTTCGAAAAATCGAGGATGACGGCGGCGTTGCATCCCTGACCTGCGAGTGAGGTGCCTGCTCCTCGCGAGAGGATGGGGGCATTGAGGCTGCGGCAGATCGCGACTGTGGCGATAACGTCAGCTTCGTCGCGTGGAATGACCACGCCGATGGGGATGTGGCGGTAGTTCGAGGCATCAGTGGCGTAGAGGGCTTTAGAGGAGGCGTCGAAGCGGACCTCGCCGCGGATTTTGGCGCGGAGTTGCTGCTCGAGTTTTTCGGACTCGGGGAAGGTGTCGTGCGCGCGAGCGTGAGAGCTCGGCAGAAGGACAAATGGGGAGCTGGACATAGAGAGGCGCTGCTCTCCGAAGCAGTAGCACTATTCTAGTCAGGCGTGATGGCGCCGGTTGAAACCGCTAGGCCCATGAATGTATTTCATCAATAGGGAGGGTCAGGATTTCCTTGTGCCGGATTGGCCTTTACCTTACTGAGCGAGCGTAGAGGCAAAGGCGAGCAGCGTTGCATCCTGCATTGGCGCGGCGAGAAGCTGCATCCCAGTGCCAAAGGCAGCGCCGATAAGTTCGCCAGGCAGCGTGACTGCGGGAAGCCCGGTGAGGCTTGCCGGTGTTGTGTAGCGGAGAATGGCTTTGCGAGATTCGGCGTGGTCCTTCCCTGCCTGAAGTTTGCTGACTGGCGCACATGGGGCGAGGAGAAGATCGTAATTTTCGAAGAGAGAGAACATCCTGGAACGGAATGCCTCCAGGCGTTGGCGCAGGTTCCATAGTTCGGCAGAAGAGATAGACGCGCCGTAGGTCATGCGCTCGGCGATGACGGGCTCGAAGCGTTGGAAGTGGCCTCGGTGGATGACTGCGGCCTCGCTTGCGACGATAGGTGAGTAGATCGCAGGGGCGTCATCCCAGAAAGTAGCGTCGAAGTTGGTGAGTCCTGCTCCGTGAAGCGCCAGGTGACGTTTCGACGATGAGTAGGCGTCGAGGATGGCGGGCTCACAGTCGCTCAGGAAGCCCTCGTCTACGCAGGCTATGCGGATTGTGGCGGGTGCGGGGACGGGTGCGATGTCGAAGATGGCGCCGGCGAGGGTTGCGGCGTCGCGGAGATCGCGGAAGAGCAGGCCGATGGTGTCGAAGGTTGGGGCGAGGTGATAGCCGCCCGCCCAGCGTGTTTCGCCGAGGCTGACACCGTGGGAGGAGCGATAGCCGGCGAGTCCGCAGAGAGCAGAGGGGATGCGGACGGAGCCACCGGTGTCGGTGCCGATCGCGAAGAGCGCGGAGCCCTCTTGTACGCTGGCTGCCGCGCCGCTGGAGGAGCCTCCGGTGAGAAGAGCAGCATCGCGAGGTTGCAGGCAATCGCCGTAGTCGGCGTTCTCTCCGGTGATTCCGTAGGCAAGCTGATGAAGGTGCGTCTTGCCGGTTAGGATCGCTCCGGCGTCCAGCAGGCGTTGCGCTACCCAGGAATTTTTTTCAGCCGGTGAATTGCGTTGCGCGTAGAAGCGGGAGCCGCAGGTTGTTACGGTGCCTTCTACATCGAAGCAGTCCTTAATAGAGACAGGTATGCCGTAAAGCGTGGGACGATTTTTTTCATCCGGAAAGATTTGAGGAAGCTGCTCTGCGCGTTCAAGCGATTGGGCTGCGAAGGAGGGCAGGTACGTATTGTGCGAGGCGTTGCCGTTAGCTTTCGCAGCAAAACGGGCCACAATTGCAGATGGAGTTGCCGAGGAAGAGGCTAGCTCGTGGCGCAAGGATTGTAGAGGAGATGGATTCGCTGGCATAGGCTGGAGCGTCCATTCTAATCGGTCGCATAAACCTAATGCGGCAGAGCGAGGATGCCGGCAAGCGGAATGCGGACCCACGTGGGCCGGTTGTCGAGTTCGTAGAGCAGCTCGTACAGAGACTTCTCCAGCAGATAGGCACTGAGCAGAAGCTGCGATTGTCTCGTTTGCGGGATAAGGTCCGGATTTGTTGCGTTGATCGTGTCTTTATAGGCGCGCAGGAACTCAGTCGAGACGGCGTTCTGCCAGAGAGTGGCCCAGGGCTCGATATTTTTGGCGTCGTCCGGACGGCGCTGCGCGAACGTGTTGAGTGCGGCGTAGGCGGCGTAGCTGAAGGACCGCAACATTCCGGCCACATCTTTGAGAGGAGATTGTTTGGCGCGGCGTTGCGCGAGACTGCGTGCGGGTTCGCCTTCAAAATCGAGGATCACATAGTCGCCGCGGGAGCGAAGCACCTGACCGAGATGATAGTCGCCATGAATGCGAATGCGCCAGCCTGCGTCGGCCGGTGTTGCAGAGGCAATAGCGCGGGCCCTGGCGAAGAGTTCGATGCGGCGGCTGAGAAGCAGGGCGGCTGTGTCGACGGTGGTGTCGGGGAGTTGCGTCATGCCTCGCCGGAGCGCCCCTAGCGTGAGTGCAAGCTGCGCGTCGATACGGTCGGCATCGGCAAGGAGGTCGGAGGTCGTGAAGCACTCGGCGACGAATACCGGGTTGCGGGTTGGGGTGGCGAGAGCGAGATGCATCTCGGCGGTTCGGCGGCCAAGCAGCGCTGCGGCGTCAAGAGAGAGCGCGGCATGTTCGCGAGCTTCGCGGTGAGATGGTTCGGTTGCTGTGAACGATGGAGCGATACCGGTCTCTTGCGGTGGAGGAAGAGTAGCGACGCTGTCGTAGTAACGCGAGAGCTCGTCGAGAGTCCACTGCCAGCCGTCCCCTTCGTTCTCTACAAGTCCCTGCAGCATTGCTATCGTTGTTGGCTCGCCATTTTCTGAGGTAAGGATTACATCGCCGAGAAACGGAGCGATGCGTGGAAACTTTGCGACCTCGGTGAGAAAGCGGCCGATCTCAGCGTCGGGATTTTCGCCGGGCTGGAGCCTGCGGAAGAGTTTCAGTATCAGCTTCGTGCCATAAAGAATCGACGTGTTGGATTGTTCGGCAGATCCTGTGCGTCCCGGCAGGGATTCCTCCCCACGCGCTTCAGCAAAAATATTGCTCCGCTGGCCAATAAGAAGTCCGGCACCGGTTGGAAGCTTGGTCTCAGCTTCGATCAGGTTGAGAATTGCCTGGCGCACATCTTCTCTTACGATGGCGTCATGCAGGATCGCCGGTCCCGCCGTAGTTGCGACTGTTGCAACAATGCTCGCGGGATCGGAGGCGCGGATCGTCTCGGCTGCTTCGCCAGTAGTAATGGTCAGTGCGAGCTGGTAGACGCTTGTGCTGTCATCGTCGTGCGCGATCTCGAGAAACAAGAGAACCGAGTTGAGACCGGAGAGTTTCGCGGAGTCGCGAACAGTGACCGCTTTGATGGCTCGGGACTTGGCTCCGAACCAACGTTGATGTGGCAGGTAGGTGGCGATCAGGTTTTGCAGAAGCGAGAGTCCGGGAGCTGTCAAAAGGCCGTCGACACCGTGGCTCAGCAGATTGACGATGGGCTCGTCTTGCGGGACCTGCACTGGCTCAGGAACTTCAGGAGCGGGCTGAAGTTCAAGCCACAGAAATGAATATGGCGCCAGCGTGAGGGGATATGGCTGCGCGGTGATGGCGGGAAAGGTAACGTAACCGAGCATCTCGACGGGGATTCTGCCAGTGAACCGCACGAGATCGAGCGAGACGGGTTGCGAGAAACGCGAGAGGTTCGCGACGCAGAGGACGGTTTCACTGTTGCCGTCTTCTTCGTATCGACGGAGGTAGGCGAGGATCTTTCTGTTGTCGGGATTGAGGAACTCCTGGGTGCCGCGGCCGAAGACGTGGAAGAGCTTGCGCAGCGCGATCATGTTGCGCGTCCAGTGCAGCAGCGAGGACTGATCGGACTGCTGGGCCTCGACGTTGATGGATTGATAGCCCCAGATGGGGTCCATGATGACGGGGAAATAGAGCTGGGCCGGAACTGCTTTGGAGAAGCCTGCATTGCGGTCGGAGTTCCACTGCATGGGCGTGCGAACGCCGTTACGATCGCCGAGATAGATGTTGTCGCCCATGCCGATCTCATCGCCGTAGTAGAGAATGGGCGTACCTGGGAAGCTAAGCAGGAGCGAGTTGAGCAGTTCGATGCGGCGGCGATTGTTGTCGACCAGAGGGGCGAGACGGCGGCGGATGCCAACGTTGATGCGCATGCGCGGGTCGGCCGAGTAGGCGAGGTACATGTAGTCGCGCTCGTCGTTGGTGACCATCTCGAGGGTGAGTTCGTCGTGGTTGCGCAGGAAGAGTCCCCACTGGCAGTTGTCCGGGATGGCGGGCGTCTGCGCCATGATGTCAGTGATGGGCAGGCGATCTTCCTGGCGAAGCGCCATGTAGATGCGCGGCATCAGAGGGAAGTGAAAGGCCATGTGGCACTCGTCGCCGTCGCCAAAGTAGGGACGAACGTCAGCGGGCCACATGTTAGCTTCTGCGAGAACGAGGCGATTTTGATATTCGGCGTCGATGACGGCGCGAATCTCTTTGATCTTGACATGGGTCTCGGGCACGTTCTCGCAACTGGTGCCGTCGCGTTCGACGAGATACGGAATTGCGTCCAGGCGAAGGGCGTCGACGCCGAGGTCGAGCCAGAAACGCATGGCCTTGAGGACCTCTTCCATGACGCGCGGATTGTCGAAGTTGAGATCGGGCTGATGGGAGAAGAAACGGTGCCAGTAATACTGTTGCGCGACCTCGTCCCAGGTCCAGTTGGATTTTTCTGTGTCGGTGAAGATGATGCGGACACCGTCAAAGAGCTTGTCGGTATCGCTCCAGACGTACATGTCGCGCTCGGATGAGCCTTTCGGCGCGAGGCGTGCTGCTTTGAACCACGGATGCTGATCGCTGGTGTGGTTGATGACAAGCTCGATCATCACCTGCATGCCGCGCTGGTGAGCGGCGTCAAGCACCTGCTTGAAGTCCTCCAGCGTGCCGTAGCTGGGGTTGACATCGACGTAGTTGGCGATATCGTAGCCATCGTCGCGCAGTGGCGAGGGAAAGAAGGGCAGAAGCCAGATGCAGGTGACGCCGAGGTCCTGAAGATAATCGAGCTTCGTGAGCAGACCCGGAAAATCGCCGATGCCGTCAGCGTTCGAATCCATGAAGGCGCGAACATGAATCTCGTAGATGACCGCGTCCTTGTACCAGAGCGGATCGGTAGCGCTGCCAGTTTTTTTCACTCGCTGTCCTCCGGCGTTGTGCTTTGCGGGGTCGCGTCTGTTTCCTTTGGCACAAGTGTAGGCTCGCCGCGTGACGGACGGATGAGGCGGAAGACGTGCGCCGGCATGACATCCGGGCGGAGCGCGACATAGTTGCTTCGATCGTGCCAGTGATAGTGGGTTCCGGTCAGCAGGTCTTCGATTTCGAAGTTTTCGTTGTGCGGAATTGCAAGCTGTTTGAGATCGAGGTCGATCCATCCGGCCTGTTCCTGCGCGGGATCGAGGTTGATTGCGACAAGGATCGTATTTGTTCCGGTTGATTTGCTGTAGCAGAGAATATTCGGGTTATCGACGGGATGAAAGTGAAGCGAGCCGTCGCTCTGAAGCGCGAGATTGTCGCGGCGTATCTGATTGATCTGCTTGATCAGCGGAGCGAGGCTATTGCCGGCACTCCGGTCCCAGTGGCGAATCTCGTACTTCTCGCTGTTCAGGTACTCTTCGCTTCCCTGCTTAAGAGGCACATTCTCGCCGAGCTCAAAGGCTGGGCCATAGATGCCGTAGTTCGCGCCAAGCGTTGCGGCGAGAATGAGCCGTTGCATGAATGCGGCACGCCCGCCGGTCTGCAGCGTCGCGTGGAGAATGTCCGGAGTGTTAGGCCAGAGATTCGGACGAAAAAAATCGGAGATTGGCGGCCTGGTGATCTCCTCGAAGTACTCCTGCAACTCCGCCGCCGCGTTTCTCCAGGTGAAGTAGGTGTAGGACTCTGTAAAGCCGGCCTTGGCGAGGGAGTACATGACGTGTGGCCGCGTGAAGGCCTCGGCAAGAAAGATCACATCCGGATATTTTTTGTGAATCTCCGCAATGCACCACTCCCAGAACGGCAGCGCCTTCGTGTGCGGATTGTCGACGCGGAAGATGCGCACGTTGCGGCGAATCCAGTACATGAAGACATCGCGCAATGCCTCCCACAGACCGCGCCAATCGGAGGATTCGAAGTTGAGCGGATAGATATCCTGGTATTTCTTCGGCGGATTCTCCGCGTACTGGATCGAGCCGTCAGGGCGAATGGTGAACCAGTCGGGATGTTCCGTAACCCAGGGATGGTCAGGCGAGCACTGGAAGGCGATGTCGAGGGCGATCTCCACGCCGAGTTCGCTGGCGGTTGCGACCAGCGAATCGAAATCGCGCAGGGTACCCAACTGAGGATGGATTGATTTGTGTCCGCCAGCCTTCGAACCGATAGCCCAGGGACTTCCCGGATCCTCTTCGGTTGGAGTCACGCTGTTGTTGCGGCCTTTGCGAAACGCGGTGCCAATGGGATGGATCGGCGGCAGATAAAGCACGTCGAATCCCATTGCAGCGATGCCGGGTAATAGCGCTTTGACGTCGGAGAAGGTGCCGTGTCGAGTTGCGTCGGGGGAGGTAGATCGCGGGAACAACTCATACCACGTGGAGAATCGGGCACGTTCGCGGTCGACCCACAACGGCAACTGCTTCGGATAGTGGGTTGCGAATGTGAGATCGGGATATCGCGCGACCACTGCGAGCACATCACCACTTAGTGGGAACTCGTACGTGGCGGCGTTCTTGTCGGCCAGCCGATTGAGACCAGCCGAAGCCTCCGCGAGAAGCTTGCCGTCATCGCCTTTAGCGCGTTGAGCCGCCTGCTGGAGCAACAACGCACCCGAGAGCAGAGCAAGAGGGATCTCCTGCGATCCGCTTTGGGCCGGCTTATCGGCTGAGGGCTGGGCAGCCAGCCGTTTTCGCAGATCGGCGACCCAGGTTCCAAAGTGATCGACCCACGCCTCAAGCGTATAGAGCCAGCCACCGGGTTGGTCCACAGTGAAGGCGGCAGTCCACAGATCGTTCGTGAGAGCCACAAGCGGCACCGCGCGCCAGTCGTCTTCGCTGGCGTGCCGATACAGGAGGCGCCCTGCAACTTGATCGTGTCCGTCCCCAAAGACGGCTGCGGTGACAGCGACTGCATCGCCGAGAATTCGTTTTACTGGGTAGCGGCCGCAATCGACCTGTGGTTGAACCTCTTCGATAACGACGCGTCTCCGGCCTTCAACAGGTTTCATATCCCTCAGATCTTCAGATGCAACATTTCGGTTCCCATGCTAGTCCGGCCAAGTCGCGCTGCGCATGAATTGATTCCAACGAAAGAGATACCTCCTTCCAAGGATGCATCTAAGGGCGCAGGTGTTTGCTAGCCGGCGTGGGTCAGCGTCCGAGGTGACCGGCATCGCCGCGAGATCGTACCCTCCGATGAATTGCTGTAGTGGCTGATGCCTTTGGAAGGCTTGCCGACGAGTCGACGATGAGGCCGACCGCGATGTGGGTCACATTGCCTGACGATCCCCTTCACGCGAAAAGAAAACGGGTCAGGCGTGTGAAATGCCCGAATCGTCGGTGATTCGTTATATCAATCGCGTGTGCGCCCTTTTGCCAAGTTGCAATAATTTGCGGATAAGAACGCGTGTCTACCCTCGGAATCGAAGAAAGCATGCCAAGCTGGCACCCTTTCTTGCCGAGAACACTTCCTACTGGTAGATTTTCACACAGAAGGACGAACGGCAACCCATCTCCCTATAGGCTGCCGATCGTCCTCTTGAACCGATCTTGCGAGTTCGACGCTCATCATCCACAAATCGGTCTTTCTCGTCCTCAAGATTCGGCTCATTCCGTCTCAGGATTTATCAGGATTGCTATGTACCTTGTGGTGAGAAACTTATACCATTTCGGACCTTTTGATCTTGACGCGGAGCAGCGTCTGGTTCGCCGCAGTGGTACGAAGATTGCCCTCCCACCCAAGGCTTTTGACCTGCTTCTTTATCTCGTCCAGAACCCTCTGCGGCCACTTACCAAGGAAGAATTGCTACGCGCCGTCTGGCCAGATAGCTTTGTCGAGGAGGGAAACCTCACCCAGAATATCTTTCTGCTTCGCAAGGCGCTGTCGACCAGCCGGGATGATTTCCGCTATATCGTTACGCTTCCCGGACGCGGATACCAGTTTGCAACAGCCGTCGAACTTGTAAACCAGTCGCCGCTAACTGAGCCAGCCCAGCCGGAAGCCGCCGGCATGGATTCGATTCCAGCGCGTTCCACCATGCCCAGGCTGGTCAGCGAGGAGAACGGTGACTCCGGAGCTTCTGTTCCCGCTGACACCTCCAGCAAGCCTCCCGCCCCACCTGTCTCCCAACGGCATCCGATGCGGTGGCTTGCCGTAGCGGCGTCTGTAATCCTGGCGCTCACGGCCGGTTCGTTTTTCTGGTGGAGGAGCCTTCGGCCCCCATCCCGCAGTCAGGCCATTGTTCTCGCCGACTTCGATAACCGCACTGCGGATGGCAGCTTCGATGTCGTCCTGAAGAAAGCACTGGAGATCGACCTTGCACAGTCGCCTTATCTCGATGTGATGAGCGAGCGGGAGACTGGAGACATGCTCCAGCTGATGGGTCGCAAGCCGGATGCGGAGCTCACTCCGGATGTTGCCAAAGAGATATGCCTACGCGACAACCGGCAGGTCATGGTCAATGGATCCATCGCCAATCTTGGACGCGAATATCTGTTGACGCTCGAGGCAACAGATTGTATCTCCGGCAAGAAGCTGACCGAGGCGAAGGCTGAGGCGGCAAGCAAGGAAGCGGTGCTCGCGGCGCTCGATTCCACCGCCGACAGACTTCGCCACGATCTTGGCGAGTCGGCGAAATCAGTAGAGCGGTTCCAGGTGCCGATTGCGCAGGCGACTACCTCGTCGCTCGAGGCGCTCAAGGCCTACTCCATCGGTGAGGACATGCTCGGAAGACTCGGCAAGGATGAGATTGAGACGCTTCCAGTCTTTCAGCGAGCGGTGGAACTGGATCCGGATTTTGCCATGGCCAATGCAGCGATTGCCACGGACTACAACAATCTGAACGAACAGAAACTCGCGCAGCCCTTCTACCAGAAGGCCTTCGAGCTCAGCGGACGAGTAAGCGAGAAGGAGAGACTCTACATCCGGGCGCACTATTACGCTGACAGCCAGAAGGATCTGGATCAGGGCATCAAGGAATATCGGCTGTGGGCAGAGACTTATCCACGCGATTGGGGCCCGTGGCTCAATATCGCCAAGGCATACACCCAGATGGGTCAGTACGCTTCCGCAGTTGCCGCGGGCGAGCAGGCCCTGCGACTGGACGCCAACCGGGGAATCAATTACAGCGTCCTGGCCCGCGCGTATATGAACTCCAACCGCTATGCCGACGCGAAATCGACCGTTCTGCATGCCGAAGCGATTGGCAAAGATTCCAATGATCTCCATTGCCTCCTGTTTGAGCTCGCATTTCTCGAAGGCGACAAGGCAACGATGGCGCATGAAGTTGCCTTAACCCACGGCAAACCCAGCGAATGGCGAGCCCTTGACGTGCAGGCGTTCGCAGCGGCTGCCGCGGGAATGTACAGGCAGGCGGAACAACTCTTTCGCAGCGCCCACAGCATTGCAGAACATGAGAATCTGGCCGAATCCGCCGACGGTATTCTCATCGATCAGGCTTCTGTCGAGACAGCGTTCGGCATGCCCATCGCCGCAGGGGCAACGCTCAGCCGCGTGAGGCGAGAGGATACGGACAGTCCGGATTTTGCTCTTCTCAGCGCACAGTTGGGCGATATCTCGTTCGCTGAACGGCTTCTGGCGCAGTACTCCGCCACCGATCATCCAAGCACCTTGACGCGATATGTCTATGCTCCCAGGCTTCGCGCAGAGATCGCACTGCAACAGAAAAAACCTCTTGATGCAATCGCTGCATTGGAGCCCGCCACGCCCTACGAACTAGCCGGTGGCCTGATCGCGTTCACGCAACGGGGTGAAGCCTATCGAAGGAGCGGGGACAACCAGAACGCTGCGGCCGAGTACAAAAATATCCTCGCCCATCGCGGACTCAATCCCCTCTCTCCCCTATTTTTGCTCGCGCATCTCGAGCTGGGCCGGGTCGAGGCGCCCACCGGCAACATTCAGGGCAGCCGATCGGAGTACGAGAAACTCTTTGTCCTTTGGAAGGACGCCGACAAGGATCTGCCTGTCCTGATGACGGCGCGAAGAGAATACGCGGAGCTGACCGCGACCCATCCGTAGCGAACCGCCTCTAGACTGCTTGACCGCACACCTGGTCAGCTATTTCGACGAACTTCCGTTTTGCTTCATGATTACTGCAAGCGCACGGATGCGGTATGCGTCGGCGGGAGTTTTCGCTGTGGCCGCCTCCTTGTCGAGACTTGCCGCCATGGCGTGTAGCTGGGCAACATCCTTCGGCTTCGGTTGCGCCGCCTCTGCTTTGGCGATTGCCTCTTTTAGCGACGCCACGCGATTGGCATCAAGAGCATTGCTGCGCGCCAGTTGGTCGAGATAGGCTTTGGCCGTTACGAAATTTGCCGGCCAGACAAATTTATCCTGGTTCTGGACGTTGAGCTCGGCAACGTGGACCTGGCTCGCTGCATCGATCTCGTTTTGCGTGATGTATTTATTCGGCACCAACTTGAACACGTCAACGCCCCGCGCGATCTCCGAGCCATAAATGTAGCCGTTGTACCAATAAGTCGACCACTGCCCGCCCATGGCATGCTTGATACCATCGACCGGCCCGCGATCGAAGTAACCGATCTCGACAGGATGCGTGATATCGGTGAAGTCCACGATCGAGACGCCACCCTGATACCAGGACTGCACCTCGACGTCGCGACCGGGAATCGGGATCAGCGATCCGTTGTGAGCTACGCAGTTCTCCAACTCAGTCTGCGGAGCCGGCATCTTGTAGTACGAGGCGAGCGTCAGCTTGCCATCCTTCAGGTTGAAGATGGCATCGGCGCCCCAGTTCATCGGATCCGTCGCGCGGCAACGTGGCTGTCCGCCTCCACCCCACTCGTCCGTGAAGAGCACCTTGGTGCCGTCGTTGCTGAAGTTGGCGGAGTGCCAGAAGGCGTAGTTTGGATCGGTCACGGCGTCGATACGGACAGGATGCACAGGGTCAGAGATGTTAAGCAGAATTCCATTACCCGAACACGCTCCGGCAGCCAGCCCGAGGTCGGAGCGAACCGTGATGTCGTGACAGCCCCTGGTCATCGATGTGGTCTGAGTACCTTCACCGTGGTCGCCACCCTTCCAAAGCCCATTCATGTTTCCGGTCTCCGGATCAGTAAAAATGCGTGGGCTGGCTACAACTTTCGCTTGCTCCGGATGCGCCAGCGGTACCTTAATCACGACGATAGTAAACAAGGCCGTGTCGGGGTCCTTATCCGGGTCCCCACCCGAGCAGCCCGCCAGTTCCTCCTCAGGTCGAACCCCTGCCGAGCCCGAGATGTAGACATAGATATTGTCTTTATCTTTGGGATCAATGACGAGCGTGTGCGTATGCGAGCCGCGACATGTCTGGACTTCGGCGACCTGTCTGGGTTGCGAGACATCAGTGATGTCGAAGATGCGGATACCCTTGATCCGGTCCGGGCTGGGGGGTGGAGGCGGTGGCCGCCGTGGTCCGGCTGCGGCATCGGCGGTGGCCGGATCCATTGGCGGGGGGGGAGCGGGAGCCGCACCTGCCGGAGTTGGAAATCCCTGCGTGCCGCAGTCAAGACGCCCGTTGGCTGCCTCAACTGACATGAACAGGAGATGGCCATAAACTGAGACGTCTCCCTGACCACCTGGGCAAATCACGGAAGTAATCAATTTCATCTTCGCTGGATTGGAGATGTCGTAAAAATTGATGCCGTTGTAGTTGCCGACAAAGAGGGTCGTGCCGTGAAAGGCCAGGTCGGAGTTGGTGCCGCCGTAGTTGGCACGAGGACCACTCTGCGGACCGCGCGGCGGCGGGGTACCGGGGGGCGGAGGTGGAGGGGTAGGAAGAGCATCGAAGGCAGCGATGGATGCAAGGTCCGGAGCGAAGCCCGCTGGCTTCGGTAAAGAGATAAGCCTCTCCAGGCCAAACGACGCTTCGCCCGCGTCGTACAGGCCTGCCTTCAGTCCTACACGCGGGTCATCGGCCCCGGCACGCGGATTGGTGTAGACCGTTGGGGCGTTGTTCTGTGCTGCGCAAAACGCGGGGAAACAAACAGACAGTGCAACCATGATGGTCATGGCACTGCGCGAAAACCGTGAGGTCGTTTCTGCGATCATTGTCTCTCCTTGAGCATGTGCTTCATGATGTCAATCTCCGCCTGCTGAGTGTTATCTACGTCGCTGGCAAAATCAAACAACCGGGGGTCCTGGCCCGCTCCCGGCACTTGGAACAGATCTTTCACCATGGTGAGAGCACCGGTGTGATGTTGAATCATGCCGGTCAAAAAGAGATGATCGAACTCCGGGCCGGTTGCCGCTGCAAGCGCCTTCATCTGCGCTGGAGTCAACATGCCGGGCATCATCGGCATCGGGCCCATATCCATGTGATCCATGCCGGCCATATCCATTCCAGCCATGTCCATCGAGCCATGTTCGGAGATCGGCTCGCCGCGCTCTGTCAGCCACTCCCTCATGAACCTCATCTCGTCGGTCTGCGAGATGCTGATGCGCTTGCCCAATGCCTGAACCTCTTTGTTCTGGCTCCTCGTCTTCAACAGTTCCGTCATCTCGACGGCCTGTGCATGGTGCATAATCATGCCCTGCATGAACTTGACGTCGGCATCGGAGGGTCTTCGCGGCGGCGCGGCGGCCGTCTCCGGCGTCAGAATTTTGTTGCTCTGACCTGGCGCACCCGGCTGCACAATGGACACTCCGTCCGGTGTGGTACTTGCCTGCTGGCACAATACCGCGCCCGAAGTAAGGAAAAGCAACCCGCCGGTAAAACGCAAAGCACTAAGCGACATGATGTCCCTTACCTCCAAATGTTCCACTTAATGGGGCAGTGGTAGCAATGACGTAGCAGCCGGTTTGCAAGACTCACATTTCGTGCTTCGCAGTTTGATCTCAGAGGATATAGAAGAAGGAGCGTATATCCAAGTCCTTCACGAATATCTTTAAAATTTTGGGATCCTATGTCGGGACCACGTCGCTTGCTCCATTTGCCAATTTCGCAGCCTTTACTCTGTCGGCGACCTGCTGGACAGCCCGCTAAACAGGTAGGTAAGTTTTTTTTAGGGTCATTTTCGGAATGAAGCTTACGAGTTCGCGTAATTGAACCCGGAGCTGGCTGCCCGCCGCTCAAGTCGACACACTCGCGGCCTTAGAGGATGGCGCGAATTTCTAAGTAGTCGATTACTCAAAACACACTGATTGTCTTTAGGGAGCCTCTGTGGAGGCATTGAATTATCCGGCATGCGCCGGTCCATAACAAACTCATCACTCATCATCTACTTCAAATGATGTGGGGATCTTTTCCATCCAAGACGTCTCTAGCCTCGGAGCGGCGGCGGCCTCAGGCGGGGCGAAGTATCTTGATACTCCGCCCCGGCCCAACGCCAACTGGCTTTGCCTCCGATTGATCTAGAATTCAACCCTCAAAGCGAGTTGACCCGTACGGTTGCCGGCGTTTTCCGCCGTCTGAGCGCCATTAACATAAAGCACGCCAAACGATTGTTGGTTGCTTATGTTCGTCGGTGGGGGCGCATAGTTGGTATGGTTCAGCACATTGGTAAACGTCGATTCGAAGCGAAGACGCCAATTGTCCCTAATCGCAAGCATCTTCGCCAGGCCGGCACTGACTGCGATAGTGCCTGGCGCCTCGAGACTTCCAACTCCTGCATTTCCAATCCGCCCTGCATTAAGGGGTGTATGGGCAAACGCGTTGAAGTTGAAATAATTGCTCGGCGAACGATTGGCTGGAATTGGATTCCCGACCTGATCAGGGCGGACAATCGATCCGTCTCCGGCCGGATCCGTGTTGGTCTGGTCATTGGAAATGCTGTCAGTTGGAGTCAGATATGGCCCCGTTTCCAACAGCGTGATCGTGTTGACATTCCAACCACCGAGGATGCCGCCCACGACGGGTGAAGAGTTCAACCACTGCCGACCCTTGCCGAATGGCAGCTCATACGTTCCCGTTACCAGGAGACGTTGACGCCGCGTTCCTACAACGTTGCCGCGGTTAGCACTGATATCGAAACGGTTAAGGTCAGCAAGCCCATAGCGAGTCTCGCCCTGGAACGCCGTAGGAGCATCGCCCTGAGCATCGCTGATGTTGTGGGTCCAGGCATAGTTGGCCTGATAAGACAAACCCCTTCCCATCCGGTGCGTAGCTTGTAACTCCAGCCCCTGATAGTTCTGGCCGCCCAGGTTATTCGTCGAGAAGATGACTCCCCAGTTCTGGAATGGCGCGTTAGCGAAGTTATAGGGTGTGGTGCTGGGTTTCGTTTGATTCAGGTTCTCCGAAACGTTGAGCCGGTAGGAGTTCATACCCACATAGCTGACACGCAACGAGGTGCTGGAGGTAAGCTCTCGTTCGACTGTGAGGTTCCACTGCGCCGATTGCGCATCGCGATAGTGGGGATCTGTAGCCTGTTCAAGCTCCCCCCCGCCAAACTGCAGTCCCGCGCCAACCGGGGTAACTTGCGGGAAGGTAAAGAGCGGTACGCCATTGTTGTTGTTCTGCCACGTATTGACAGCAGCCTGTGGATTGCTCTCATTGTTGTTCTGAAGTTGACCCAGAGCAGTCACAGTAAAGATTCCGAAGCCAGCACGGACAACTGTCTTATTGTCCTTGAATGGACGGTAAGCAAGGCTGACACGTGGGTCGAAGTTGCGGAGATAAGTCTGCCGAAGTCCTGTCGACAAGCCATCCTGACTATTTGTAACCACAGGAGTACAAGTGGCTGCATTGTAGTTTGGATTGACACCTGCCAATCCACAAGCATTGAACGAAGCCAGGAAGTCGGGGGCCGGCTTAAGTCCATTTAGCAGGATGTTGTTGACGATCACCGCACCCTGTCCATTCGCGCCCGGTCCACTGTAATTAGGATCGAAGTTCGCTTGAATCCCGTTCTTGTCAACAAACGGAGGAAGCAGTTCCCAACGCAAACCTAAATTGAGTGTCAGGCGATCGTTCACCTGCCACTGGTCCTGCCCATAGATGCCTGTCTGAGCGCCACCTGCATCATCTCTGGGTCCCGTCACTGCAAAGTAGGTGGTGTTAGGAGCACCAAGCAGCAAGTCCCCGAACGAGCTTCCGGTGAACGTGTTTTGATTGAAGGTGAATAAGCCGTAGTCATCGGAGGGCGTCTCGATCTCAGGCACTGCGAAGCGGACCCAGCGAATATCCACGCCGGCACGAATGGTGTGCTTGCCCCGGCTATAGGTGAAATTGTCCGCAATCTGTTTGGTCGTGGACTGAGTGGGTCCGACGTGGTCTCTGCCGATTGGAGTGAAGTTCGTTCCATCGGAGAAGACGATGCTGGGAAAGCCCTGGTCCGTCGGATGGTTCGAAACATTGACACCCTGGGCACCACCCACTTGAATATTGAGGCCTTGAATAGCAGCAGCTCCTTCAATACCGAAGTTCGGGGACAATATTGTGTCGGTGAAGCCGAAGCGAAACTCGTTCAGGAATCGACTGCTGATCACGTAGTTGTGGGAGACCAGGAAGCTCCGGTCGTGCTCGGAGTCCACGTCGTTTGGCAATAGCGGATTTACAACGTTGACAGTAAGGTTTTTCCGGTTGAAGCGTGCATAAACCTGCTGCTTCGAGGTAATAACCTGATCGACACGAGCGTCAAACCCATCCGTATTCGATGGAATCGGAACCAGCGTCTGGTAATTGACGCCACCGAGACTGGAGGGCAGGTTCGGAAGCGGATAATACTTGGTCAGAAGCGCCGTAGCGAACGGGCTGATGTTCGGAATGGTGAAGTTCGGATAGGGTTGTCCCGTGAATGGGTTAGTCAACACAGGATTGCCGTTGGCATCCGTTGGAAAGGTGGACTGTAGCTCACTCAAATTTCCTGTCCTTTCGAGCGCAGTCGGCACCGTATACTGCTCCGCCTGCGAAGTCCGCCGCCTATTACCCTCGTAGTCGAAGAAGAAGAACGTCTTGTTGTGGCCGTTATAAAGGTGCGGAATCGACAGCGGCCCTCCAATACTACCGCCGAAGGTATTGAACTGCTTAGGCGCCTTCTCTGCGAAGTTAAACACGTGAGCATCGAGTGCATCGTTTTGGAGATACTCGAAGAGGCTTCCATGGAAATTGTTCGTTCCACTCTTGGTCGTGAATGTCACGTCGCCGACCTGCGAAAATTCTGCATTGTTATTAAATGCTGTGACCTTCAATTCCGCGATCCCCTCAGAAGAGGGATACGGGTTTGCTCCCGCAGCGCTATTAAAGACGTTTGTGGTTGAAATGCCGTCGACGGAGAAGCCAGTCATGTTCGCCGTTGCGCCGCCAATTGCAATATTTCCCTGACTGTCCTGCTGTACATTCGAAGAAGTAGCCAGTGCAGCCAAGGGGCTCGTGCTTGAAGCACGGAAGTTTAGCGGCAATTGGCCGATGTCGTCCGTCCCCTTGGAGTCCCCGATGACACTGTTCTCTGTGTCTATCTGGCTCGACGAAGACGTCACCTCCACGGTCGTGGACTGCGCGGCAACTTTCATCACGAGCGTGTATCGAAGGTCCTGCCTGGCGGCCAGGGTGACGCCGGCGACCACGGTGTCGGCGAATCCGTCGTGCTGCGCACGGATGCTGTACTTGTTTGCAAGGACGTTCTCAAACGCATAGCTACCGGTAGCATCCGCTTTCACCTTGCGGTCGGTATTTTCATCGACGTTGTGCAGCGTAATCTCCGCATCCGGGATTGAAGCGCCAGTGCTGTCCTGGACAATCCCTCGAATGCTCCCAAATGTGGATTGCGCTTCCAAGCGAAGGTTATTCATGAATAGCAGCGCGGCCAGAATGGTCAGCGCACTTGTTAGATAACACCTTTGCACGGCTCGCAGAAGAGATGAAAAAGAATGTACTTTGCTTTTTTCACTCGACACCTCGGTCTGCTGCTCGCGCAAAGGGACTGCCTCCAAATACATCAAAGAATGCGAAGTGGGGGACGAAACGGGACGTACGGCTCCTCTATGAGAGGCCATGGTTTTTCTCCAATCTGTCAGCACAATCGGCTGCCATGCTTCATCAAAGGCCACTTCCCATAACTACGACCTAAGTAAGCTAGGAACATTTATGGTTTGCTTATAACTTTCTTTATGTCAGTCTTTGCCGAACAGAAATTCACGATGAATTCGCAGTATCCTGATATTTAGAGTTCAACGACACGCACGTGACCAGGCGCCTGCTGCAAACCGTCGCAATTGTTCCTGTTATTCCGTTGCTCACAGGCATCGTCTATCTGATCCACGGCAAGGCATTGACCGCAGGTCTCATCGAGCTGGTTCTCGTCATGCTGATCGCGTTCCGATGGGGATTTCTTGAAGCCGCGGTCGCCTCAGTCATAGGTGTCGCATGCCTGGACTACTTCTACATGGCGCCCATCTTCTCCCTCTACGAGCGAGACCCTCAGGACTGGATCTCATCTGGGATATTCGTGACTGTCGCATTGACGGCTGGCCACTTTGCGGACCGGATTAAGCGAAAGGCTAAACAAACTGAGAGCGAACGGACAAGGCTGGAAAGACTTTATCTGACGAGCCGAGACATCCTCATGTTGGACCGCCGCGATGAAGTTGGCGCGCAACTGACAAGGCTGATTGCGGACACGTTTCATGTTGATGCTGTCGCCCTGTGGGATGCACGCGAGGTGCGAATGGACAAGGCAGGGAAAGACTCCGTCCCGGACGATGAAGTTCGCGCAACCTACTTTCATGAACTTTCCGAGAACGATCTTGTCTATAGCAAATTCAAACGCGTGTTGAGACTGGGAACGAGGCCTGTCGGCGCAATTTACCTCGCAGGCACTCCTGATGAAACCCTCCTCGATCCTCGATCCGTCGACGCAATTGCTTCCCTATCGGCGATCGCCCTGGAAAGAGCGCATTCTTTTGCCGCGGAGAGTAACGCCGAAGCTGCTAAGCGAAGTGAACAACTGCGGTCCACCGTTCTCGACGGACTGGCTCACGCATTCAAAACTCCTCTCGCAACGATCCAGAGCGCAAGCTCAGGATTGCTGGAAATTAGCCGCCTTGAATATCCCGCGAAAGAACTCGTGTCTCTCATCGATGAACAGGCAACGCGGCTGGCTAAGCTGACCAACCATGTGTTACAGACCGCTGCACTCGATGAGGGGCGCCTGAAATTGGACCACGAAAGGCTCCCCGTCGATCAGTTGTTCCAGTTCTGTAGAGCGGAAGCCGTCCATTCCTTGGCAGATCATCCGCTACGGATCGTCGACGAGACGTCGGCCGGCTATGTGTGGGCGGATGCCCGTTTGCTCGAAATGGCCCTTTTGCAAATGCTCGACAACGCTTCAAAATATGGAAGCCCGGGGTCACCAATAACCCTCTGTGTCAAGTCGACCGACGCCGAGGTCGTGTTCAACGTGCGGAACGAAGGCTCTTTTGTCGCTCCTGAAGAGAGGTTGCGGATCTTTCAGCGCTTTTACCGATCCCCCGGATCTCAACACAGGGCGCCGGGAACTGGCATCGGCTTGTCCATAACCAAACGAATTGCTGAGGCCCACACCGGCAGAGTGTGGGTTGAAAGCGATTCGGAAGCAGGCACAACGTTCTCATTCGCTCTGCCCCGCATTCACAAGGAGGCTTGACATCGACGACTCACAAGGAAGATTGCTGATAGTAGAAGATGACACCGCGCTGAGACGCAGCCTGCGCACGACTCTTGATGTCCTGGGTTTCGATGTAGGCGAAGCCGGCAACGGAGAGGACAGCCTCGTCCGTCTGCGCATGGTGGACTACGAGGCTGTGCTACTCGATATTAATATGCCTGGAATTGGGGGGATCGAGACTTGTCGACGCATCAGGCGCGTCTACACGAAACTGCCGATTCTTATGCTGACAGTCCGTGACAGTGAAGACGACAAAGTCGACGCGTTGGAGGCGGGCGCTGACGACTACATCACCAAGCCATTTCAGATACGCGAGTTGACGGCCAGAATCCGTGCCGCTGTTCGCCGATTTCGCGCACCGGAAACACCCGCGGAGATGGCCATCGTAATCGGAACGATCCTGATCGATCCCGTTCGACGGCGCGTGGAGCGGGCTGGGACCGCAGTCCACCTGACACCGCGGGAATTCGATGCGCTTCAGTTTTTGATGACCCATGCCGGCCGGCCGGTTACGCACGCACGCCTGCTTTCAGCGCTGCGTGGTCCTGGCTTCGGAAATGAACGCACGTATTTGCGTGTTCTCATTGGTCAGCTGCGTAAGAAACTCGAGGACGATCCGGCAAATCCAACTTATATCCTGACTGACAGCTATATTGGATACCGCTTTCACCAGCCATAGCTTTTGGGATCGAACTAGCGACCTCACCCAAAGGATGGACAGGAAGGCGATGAAAGCTACTGCAAAATAACATCGGTCGCGCCTGCATGAAATGGAATCGTTAATGCCCACACGCTTCCCGATTGCTCCATCGTCAAGGCTCCGTGATCCATAATTGCGACCCGGCGTTTCGGTGTCCATCCGAATGCTTCGATCCGAACCTCTTTCCACCACGGGACAAAAGATCCCTGCTGGGCATCGATGTGTACGGCAAGGGTCCCGTCAAGGTTTTCTTGGCAGGTAAAGTGGAGCCGAAGGTAGGCCCCGGTGCGAAATGCGAATGATCTGCCGTCGTCCTGATAAAGATCCCCGGAGCAATTAGGGCCGGAGTAGACCCGGAGGGTTAGTGGACCCTGCGGGATTTCGTTGGTGCTCTGAACCAGCGGAGCGACGGGAAGAATCGTACCTCCTCGAACGTAGACCGGAAGATCTTTCAGCGTAGGCGAGATCATTAGCGGCTTGTCGGGCTGTTTACGGCCTCGTTGTTCGAGATCCTGAGCGGCAGTCAAAGAATGTTGGTCGAGGCGGTCACCGTTCCAGTAGTCATACCAGACGCCCGGAGGGAGATGAACTTCATACGGAGCGATCTCTTCAGGCGAAGGGTTGGGAGCGACGAGGAGGTCGGGGCCAAAAAGGAATTCGCTGCCAGCGTCGAGATCGAGTGGATGCCCGTCGGTCGTCGCGTCAGGAAACTCAAGAAAGAGTGGGCGCATGATGGGCAGACCGGTGCGCGACATCTCTTCTGCGACGGTGTAGAGATAGGGCATAAGGCGGTAACGCTCTTCAATGTAGTGGCGGCGAATCGCAAGCTGTTCGGGCCCATCGGACCACGGCTCGTGAGGGCGAGTGCCTTTGGCTGCATGGTCGCGATCGATGGGCTGGAAGGCGGCGAGCTCAATCCATTTGGTGAGCAAATCTACGGGAGGTGAGCCGGCAAAGCCGCCGACGTCTGCGCCCGACATAGCGAAGCCGCTCAGACCAAGGTTCACGATCTGAGCGACAGTCATACGGAGATGGTTCCAGGTGGAACTATTGTCTCCAGTCCAGGTGGCGGCGTAGCGTTGACCTCCGGCGTAGCTCGCGCGGGTCAGGACAAAGGGCCGCTGATCGGGATGAAGTGCGAGGAGGCCGTCGTAGGTGCCGCGCGAGTTCTCCATTCCATAAATGTTGTGGACTTCGAGATGATTTGCGGTGCGAGTTTTGAAACCGGGCTCGTCGATGCGGTGCTGAACGTCGTCCGGCATTGTCTTCGTGGGGTAGACGAAGACAGCGGGTTCGTTCATGTCGTTCCAGAAACCTGCGATGCCTTCGGATGCGAAGCCTTTGTAAAGAGTGCCCCACCAATCGCGCGAGATCTTGCGAGTGAAGTCGGGAAAGACAGAAGGGCCGGGCCAGACCGGGCCAACGTAGATAGTACCGTCGGGATTTTTGACGAAGTGGTCGCCGGTTATGCCGGAGTCGTAAGGAGCGTAGCCGGCGTTGGGGAGCTTTGCGATGTGGAGATCAGTGATGGTGACCAGGTGGAAGTTCTGCTGTGCGAGATCCTGAATCATCTGCTGGAAGTGAGGGAACTTTACAGTGTCGACAGTAAAGGGGCGATCGTTCTGCTGGAAGTCGATATCGAGATAGATTGCGTCGGCCGGGATGCGGTCGGCACGCAAACGATCGGCGATCCCGCGGACTTCAGACTCCGTGGAATAGCTGTAACGTGACTGCTGAAAGCCGAGCGACCAGAGCGGCGGCAGCGGTGTGGGACCGGTGAGCCACGCATAGGCTTCTACGACCTGTTTTGGAGTGGGGCCATAAAGAAGGTAGTAGTCGACTGGACCATTGGGAGCACTGAAGCTGTACTGGTTGGGATCTTCCTTGCCGAAATCAAACCAGGTGCGCCAGGTGTTATCGAAGAGGACGCCGAGAGCGCGGCCGGCGCGGAGGTCGATGAAGAAAGGGATGGATTTGTAAATAGGATCGGTCGACTCCTGCCAGCCGAAGGAGTCCGTGTTCCACATGGTGAAGGCCTGGCCGGTGCGGTCAAGCGGGCCGGGCTTGTCGCCCAGTCCGAAGAAGTGGTCAGCGGGATCTTTCTGCTTGGCGATGCGAAATCCGGTGTTATGCCAGGTGATGGGCTCGGCGTCTTGCTGGAGGATATGGCCAGCAAGATCGGAGACTGTAAGGCGCAGCGAAGAATCGAGAGCGACCTTCAAGGCGGAGGTGTGAAAGCCGCCGGGATCGGCAATGACTTTGACTGAGGCACTGCGAACCGAAGCAGGAACAGCCCACGAAGCATCCTCCGGCAGGGCGGCGGTATGAGTAGCCCGAACGCGTAGAACATCCTCGCGGAGGGCAGTGATCTGGACCGTCACGCCATCGTTTGAGACTTGAATGCCATCTGGAAGTGGCTTCGAGTGTGCCGTTGCGGCCTGGGCAAAAGGCGAGAGGGATGCCGCGAGGAATAGCAGAACGAACATGCGCATGCGGCCAAATGACCCCATGCAAAAGGATCGTCGCAATGCAGAGGCCGCCTTTTGTGGTTCATTTCTTCATAACCTTATAAGGCGTTATGAATGAGTGGCTTGCGCGTAAAGCTCAAGAGAGGGGACCAGGCCTACTTGCCATCAAGGTCGAGCGAGTAGAGATTTCCGGTTGAACTGCGAGAGCGTACAAGCGGGGTGTTGTCTGGAGTAATGCCGCTGAAGAAGTAGTCGGCAGTGTCGCGGCTGCGGAAGTTGGCGAGGGTCGCGATGGGGTCAAGATGCCCGTCCGGGACGGAGACGCGGTAGATAGGCTGGGTCTGAGCCATGAAGGCATGAATATAGATGGCCCTGCTGTCGGCGCTCCAAACAGGATCGGCAACACTGGTATCGGCGATGGTCTTCCAGGTGCGAGCCTCGGTGCTGAACAGTAGCAAACGACGTTGATCGAGCGAGAGCGCAGCGATGTATTTGCCATCGGGGGACCAGCGGGGGCTAAAGACACCGTCTGAATCTGGAACGATCTCGGTCCGGTGGGTGCGAAGGTCGAGTATCTGGAGGTTGCGCTCTCCGTTCTCCTTCCCCATCAAGTCGGGGACACGCCCGAAGACCAGTTGCGAGCCGTCCGGCGACCAGGATGGGTCGGCTTGGTTATGATTCTCCGGCAGAACATGTTCCGAGTTGCTGCCATCGGCTGTTATCAGGTAGATTTGCCAGGCCTTGCCTGGTTCGTGGGCCATGATAGCGAGCCGGGAGCCGTCCGGCGACCAGTGTGCAAGGAAGACCTCAAGGGAGTCCGGGGTGAGCTGTAATTTTTCAGAGCCGGTCGAAGAGTCATCGTTGCGGGCACGCCAAAGGTGCCCCTGGGAGTCGGTCCAGGCTACCCATTTGCCGTCACGGGAATAGTCAACCCGATTAGCGTCCGCGAGGAAGCCCGGCTCCGGAACAAACTCTTTACTTTCAATACTATAACGTTGAAGCTCGGAGTGGGTATCAACGCCAAGAAAGAAGATGCTATGGCCGTCACGAGAAGCGACAGGAGCTTGAAAGCTGAGAGGACCGTTGGTGAGGCTTTCAGGGTTTGTGGCATCTTTGCCGATCAACCGCCAAAGATCCGTTGAGCCGGTTTGTGCCGCGTTGTGGGCGGATTGGAAGATGAAAAACTTCCCATCCGAGGTCCAGGTGCCACAGCACTCAGAGGCCGGTTGGCTCCAGTTGGCAAGGATTTGACTGGGTTTATGGCTGCCCGCTGCCAGCTCCCAAAGAGAGGAGGTATGCGTGAGCGGGTCAAGCAGAGTGAAGCGGAGAAGTTTTCCGTCAGGCGACCAGCGGAGCCAGAAGGCACGGCCTGGGAGTGTGACATAAATGGTTTGCGCACTGTTGTTTATGCTTGTGAGGACGAGCTCATTGCCCGTAGCGTAAAGGATGTTTTTGCCATCCGGCATCCAGGTTGCGTCATGAGCAAGAATGCTGGCTACGCGAAAGGCGCTGCCCCCGCCAGTGGGAACGAGCCAGAGGGCCTGCTCCGATTCAGGAGATAAGTGGCTTCTCAATAATAGCTTAGAGCCATCTGGCGAGAGATCGCCTAGCGAGGGGGAAGCAATCTCACTCGGAAGAGCGAGCGGCTGAATACTACCGTTCGAGACGAAGATCTGGGAAAGAGCGGCGCGACCATTTTCAATGACAGAAGCGAAGATGCGAACGCCATCGGTCGCGGTGGCGGGCAGACTCTCCATTGTCGGCGCGCCCGGCGAGATGCGGCCGGAATGAGTTATTTGATTGATACGGAAAGATTTAGCGTGCGAAAGGCGCGATCCGAAGTGGAGACCGAGCCATGCGCCTGCAAGGAGAGTTGCGGCTGGAATGACCCAGCGAAGAGTAGCTATTGCCGAGAGTACTGAGTTCGAAATCAGAGAAGGGGAAGCTGAAGAATTGGCCGGACGGTCAGGTGTTGACGCTGAATCCTGAGTGCTTGCAGACGCCGTGCGCTGGACCGATGCCGAACCCTGGGAAAAAGTCACGGGTGCGATAAAACGGTAGCCGCGGCGAGCCAGTGTTTCAACGAACCGCGGATTATCAGCAGAGTCACCCAGGGCCTCACGGATTTTGTTAATTGCCGTGCCGAGGGAGTGCTCAAAGTCGACGATCGTGTCTTTGCCCCAGACACGGAGCTGGAGATCTTCCCGGGTGACGACTTCACCAGGGTGCTCGAGCAGGACAGAAAGAACCTTGAAGGGCTGGCTCTGAATTTTGATTCGCTTGCCAGCCTTCCACAGTTCTCCGGATTGCAGATCAGCCTCAAAGAGACCGAAAAGGACCCTTGACAGGCTCTCAACGGTGGGAGACATGGAACCTAACCTCTTATTTGACGACTCTAGCATGTTGGATGCGCGTGGTAAGAAGACGGCTCGACATGCTTGCAGTTCAGCGGAATGTTTTTAAATACATTCATGCCGGACAGACCCAGGGCCGGAAACCCGTTTGCAAGACCGAAAAACTGTTGAAGACAGATGGTAAGTAATTGAAATTAAAAGCATTATCAGGAGAAGCACAATTGAGGGAGAAAGGGGAAAGGAAGTATTGCGAAGGGATAAACCGAGGCGAGATGGTTCTGCCCGCAGCCAAACCTCCACTTCGATAGCAGTCAGACTCGGACGGCGGTTGGCTTTTTTGGAGGCTCAAGATGACAACACAAATGGATTTAGGGAAGTTGGCGCGGGCGATTGCAAAAACAAATATCTACCGGACTCTTCTGGTAGTGTTCGCGACGCTGGGATGGACATTCCTGCTGGCAGGCAGCGGGCGCGCTCAGTCCGATACGGGGCGAGTGACCGGAACGGTGACCGACAGCACAGGCGCGTTGCTCCCCGGGGCAACTCTGACACTGACGAATACGTCGACCGGGGTCGTCCAGACGGCGATCTCGGGCAATGACGGCAACTACAGCTTCCCAGCTATTACGAGAGGCAACTACACGGTGTCGGCAACGGCTACAGGATTTGAAGCGGTGTCGGAGACCTTCGAACTCCAGGTGTCGCAGGTGAAGACCGCGGACTTTCAGTTAAAGCCAGGAACGTCGGGGGTAACCATTGATGTAACCGACGCGGCTCCGATTGTGGATGTGTCAACCTCGTCGACCGGCGAGGTCATCGAGGGCCGTCAGGTCGTGGACTTGCCACTCGGCCAGAGAAACTTTCTCCAACTTGCCACCCTGACCCCCGGAGTTACGCGTGGAGCCTACGGTTCAGACGCTTCCGGCATCAACGGCAATGTGGAGACCTTACGTTACGCTGACAGCGGAGGTGGCGCTCTGACCGTCAACGGTCTGCGGCCTCAGTCCAACAACTTTCTTCTGGACGGTGTCGACAACAACGAGTCGCTCGTCAACTCGATCATCATCTTCCCCTCACCGGACGCGGTGCAGGAGTTCCGGGTCACAACAGCTGTCGCGCCGGCAGAGTTTGGCCGTGCCGGTGGCGCGATCGTCAACACCTCAATCAAGTCAGGTACCAACCAGATCCATGGAACACTCTTTGGCTACTTCCGCGATCAAGTCTTTGACGCCAGTCCAAATTATTTTAGTCCGACCAGTACAATTCCGGCCTTTCAACGCAAGCAGTTCGGTTTCGCCGCCGGCGGACCCATCTGGAAGGACAAGCTCTTTATCTTTGGCGACTATCAGGCGTTGCGCCAGAAACAGCCGCAGGACGAAGGCTTCCAGACCGTCCCAACGGCCCTGATGCGTCAGGGTAACTTCACTGAGCTGCTCGGTCTTGCGACGACGACGCTGCCGAACGCAGCCCTGACTGGCTGCAACACGGTAACTACTGCCAGCGGAAATACCTACAGCACGACAGCAAACAATGCTCAAACTATTTTTAATGCAAGCCCCGACAACGGCGCCATTTTCGATCCAACAACGTGCTCGCAGTTCGTCTCCGGAGGTGTCGCGAATGTTATCCCAACTGCCCGGCAGAATCCTGCCGCTGTTAAGTACTTCGCCGCATTCAATTCGCCCAACGGACCGGGCGTGATCAACAATTTCTTCGTCGCTCGCCACAGCATCACCAACTATAACGACTTCAACGTTCGTCTCGATTATCACCTGTCGTCCAAGGACTCGCTATTCGTGCGTTATAGCTATGGCCAGGACAACAATACCATCACCAGCCTCTTCACCAACCTTCCGGCTGGATTTGCCTCCGGCGACAACGTCAATCATCCTCGCGCAGTTGCGGCTGGGTACACGCGCATCTTCACGCCGAATATCGTCAATGAGTTCCGCTTCGGTTATAACCGTCCGGAGTACGCATACATCAATCCGCAAAATGGTGAGCCTGTCTCGGCCAATCTTGGCATCGTGAACGCAAACCGAAGCCCCTTGCTGGGCGGCGGAGCGCTGATCGGCGGCAGTAACACCGAGATCGCCTACACAGGAGACGGTGGCGCGTATCAGGTCCCGCAAAAGAGCTTCCAGTTTGCCGATGCCAATACCTATTCGCATCGCGCGCATACCTTCAAGGCTGGCGCCAATATCATTCGCCGCGAAGTGGACTTCTTCCAGGGCAACGACTCCAAAGGTTACTTTGTTATCGGTGGCGTCAACTTTCCAGGAACCGGACGCTTTACCGGATATGAGACGTCGGAGCTGCTGAGCGGCTTCTCCGATTACGAGATCGGCGTGGCCAGCTCTTTCTTCAAGACGTTCAACTACGAGACAGGCTACTTCGTGCAGGACGACTGGAAGGTGAATCGCAGATTGACTCTGAACCTCGGTGTACGCTACGACCTTTACACCTACCCGTATGAGCAGAACAACAATCAGGCAAACTACGATTTCGCCACGGGCACTCTATTGTTCGCAGGCGTCGATGGCAACTCGCGTTCGCTGGTCAATACAGACAAGAACAACGTCGCTCCTCGTATTGGATTTGCCTATGATGTCTTTGGCACCGGTAAAACGTCGCTCCGCGGCGGTTATGGCATCTTTTACTTCCTGGATCGCGGCGGCGTCGGCAATCAGCTCTCGAACAATCCTGGCTTCAATGGAGTCCAGGAGTTCACCGCAACCAGTGGGTATAGAGTAACCTTTACCGGCCAGGGGCCATTGAACAATAACAACAGCAACCTGGGCACGAACCCACTGCCTCTGCCGGTCTTTGGCGCCGCGGCAGTAACTCCGGCGTTGCTAGCCAACTCCAGCCTGATCGCAATACTCCCCACCAACCAGAACAGCTCCGTGCAGCAGTACAACCTCCAGGTGCAGCAGCAACTGGATCGTTATACCTCGTTCACGATCGCCTATGTGGGAAACAAGAGCGACCATCTTACGACCTACTTCAATGCCAATGCGCCTGTTCTGGGCACGGGCCAGCCGACCTACGCCAACCGAAGCACGATCACCGAGGGCGATGCCGAGGGCTCCGGTCATTACAACGGTCTGCAACTCTCGCTCAACCGCACTGTCGGCAACAACCTGTTCATCACAAGCGCCTACACCTGGTCGCACGCGCTGGATAACTCTAACGGCGCGTTCAACACCGGAACCAATACTCCGGGTACGCGATTCTTCATCACCTCGACCGGTCCTTCCTTCCAATTGAATCACGGCAACTCTGATCAGGATCAACGCAATACCTTCGTGTCGTCCGTGGTGTACAACCTGCCCTTCGGGCATGGCCAGCAGTTCGGCAGCCACGTCTCGCGGCTTGTGGATGAGGTAGTCGGCGGATGGCAGACGAACGCGATCGTGACTGTCGACGGTGGTACACCCTTCGATATCAATACCAGTGGTATCGGCAATATCGATAACCGTGCTGACGTATTGCAATTCCAACATGTGGCTCGCGGACTTGTAGGCGGCGGCACACCAATTGCGAACCGCCTCAACTACTTTACCGGCACCTTCGCCCCTCCTCCCATGGGAACGGGCGGGGTCTACCTGCGGGCAGGAGATGTGGCGCGCAACCAGTTCTACGGCCCCGGTTTCACCGCCGTGGACTTCGGTATCTTCAAGGACTTCTCGATCACGGAACGGGTGAAGTTCCAGTTCCGCGCCCAGGCATACAACCTCTTCAATAACCCGGCCTTCGCTAACCCCGATAGCGATATTCACGACGGTATTGCGAATGCGAATGGCACCTATACCACCGGTCCGACTTCCAATGGGTTCGGTACGATCAACGCAACCCGCCAGGAGTCGCAGCGTCAGTTGGAGCTGGCAGCTCGTATCAACTTCTAACCTGCATGAAGAAGTATGGCGCCGCGTGAATCTACGCGCGGCGCCATACTTGTCTGTTGGAGTCAACTGAACGCGAGAAGAGGGTCTATGGCGCACCTGCTGCGATGTCTGTTGTGCGTTCTTGTGTTGAGTGGAGCTGCGCTCGGACAGGCTCCGCAGATGACGAAGGTGGACCCGCCAAACTGGTGGGCGAAGATGCCGAAGCCGATGCTGCTGGTGAAGGGTGAGCATCTGGACGGAGCCACTTTTCGCCTGAGTGACAGGAAGCTGCGCGTGGAGCGAACGGTCGTGTCGCAGAACGGGCACTGGGCGCAGGTTTGGTTGAGTGGTTCGCCGGAGAAGGCGGAGACAGTTGAGTTGATCGCAGAGCGGCATGGTGCGACTGCACGGATGGAGTATCGGTTTGAGCAGCGCAGGGCAGGGAGCGATGGAGCCTCGCGCACGGGAGGGTTTGCGGGATTCTCGTCGAAGGATGCAATGTACCTGATCATGACGGACCGGTTCGCAGATGGAGATCCGACGAACGATCAGCAGCCGGGAGACGAGGCGGACGAGAAGACGAAGGCTCGCGGCTGGCACGGAGGCGATCTGCAAGGAATCACGCAGCACCTGGATTACTTGCAGGAACTGGGCGTGACGACGGTATGGATCACGCCTGTCTATCAGAACCACGGCCCGCAGAGCTATCACGGATACGGCGCGACAGATATGTATTCCGTCGATGAGCACTTCGGCAGCCTGGTGGATTTAAAGGACCTGGCTGCAGCCCTTCACGCGCGGGGGATGAAGCTGGTGCTGGATACTGTGCCCAATCATGTTGGCGCGACGCATCCCTGGGTAGAGGATGAGCCCGCACCGGACTGGTTCCATGGAACCAAGGCGAAGCACACGCAAGCGCAGGGAGATTTTGAGCCTCTGACGAATCCTCATGCCGCGTGGCGAGACCAGAAAAATGTAACCGAAGGCTGGTTTGCGAATGTACTGCCGGACATGAATACGGAGAGTCCAGCAGTAGCCCAGTATCTGACGCAGAATGCAGTGTGGTGGGTAGAAGAGGCAGGGCTGGATGGCCTGAGGCTGGACACATTCCCGTATGTGGGACGCGCCTTCTGGCAAGGCTTTCATGCGGAGCTGCATGCGCTCTATCCGCGGCTGACTACGGTCGGAGAGGTCTTCAATCCGGACCCTACGATTACTTCATCGTTTGCAGGCGGTGTTACGCGGAACGGTATCGATACAGGTCTGAACACACCCTTCGACTTTCCGAATTACTTTGCGCTGCGAGATGTTTTTCTAAAAGATGCTCCAATCACGAGATTAGCCGAGGTACTGCGGCTGGACGCGCTCTACCCACATCCGGAACGACTCGTGCCGTTTTTAGGGAATCACGATACAACACGATTTATGGGGCAGCCCGGAGCTTCTATCGAGCAGATGAAATTAGCATTCGCAGTGCTGGCTACGATGCGGGGAATGCCGCAGATCTACTCAGGAGACGAAATTGCAATGAAGGGAGGCGAGGATCCTGACAATCGCAGGGATTTTCCAGGTGGATTTGGCGGCCCTGACGCCTTCACTCCCGCAGGCCGCACGGCGGAACAGGAGGAGATGTTTCGGTGGGTGAGGGAACTGCTAAAGCTGCGGGCGAGCCGAGCGGAGTTATCAGGCGGAGAAGAGCAAGTCCTGCAGGCAAAGGGCGGAACGATGCTGTTTGTACGCGGGGAAGATTTGAAAGATGGTTGCGCAACGGACAGGCAGCGAATCATTCTTGCTGTGAATAACAGTTCCAAAACCGAGGAAGTTGAGACCCCAACAGAGAATACATCGTTGGTAGGGTGCCGGGAGCCGGAGCTACTCTGGGGCAAGGACACGACTGTCACGCTGGATGGAGAGAAGCTTCACCTGAATGTTGGACCCAAGCAAATTTTCGTTATAGCGGTACGATAACACGATCATTTCTTTTGATCCCATCGACGAGAAGCGCTCTCTTCGCCCCGCTGCCGTTGAAGGTATTGGTCTTGTAAGGCTTCCAGTAACGCCGGGCTCATGGCAAATCAATCTGGGCTGACGGAAGACCCACGATCTTAGAAATTCGTTATTGCCACTCGTAAGGTTTTGATGTACAAGTGGTCTCGACCATAAAGTCAGTCGATGAATTCGAGATCGCGTCAACGTCGCCGAGTTCCAGGTACATCGCGAACTACGAAGTGGTAAGTATCACGACTATGGGCCCTACTCCGCCAGAAATTTAAGTTGGTCAATAGGAGGGATCCTTGGCAAAAAAAACTGCAGTAAAGAAAGCTGCCGCGAAGAAGACTTCGGCAACGAAACCTACAGCGTCTCTACGAGAGATCAGAGGGATCCACGCAAGCATCCAGAGTTTGGAACTTGACCTGAAGAAGCTGAGGAACAAGATGACGATCTTCTTCCATGACACGTTCATCGACGGTCCTGAACCGCCCATTCACAAAAAGCCGCCTACTCGCAAAAAGGCGCCTGCTCGCAAGAGTGAATAGGAAGCACCAAACTTCGCCAGTACAGTGGCGTCGTGCCACAAGCATCTTCAGCTATTGGACTGAAGGGCAATTCATTGTTGAGAACTATCGTACAAAAAACGTTCTGTCTGCCAATCCCGTCACTGCCAGGGTGCTTCATCTTTTTAGTGACTGGCGCTCCCTGGATGAAGTTTGTCGAGAGTTGCCAGAATACAATTCCCGAAGCATACGGCGAAGCGTCATCCAACTCGCCCGTAACGGTCTTTTGCTGCCAAAAGATTCATCTCAGGATAAGGAAGATCAACAGTTCCTTGAGAGTTGGTCTTCCTGGACGCCGCACGCGGCAATCCTTCATTTCGGAACCAAGAACATGCCGTACACGACCTCTGACCAAGAGACAACGAAGCGTTTGCAGTCCTACTTGGAACAATCAGCTCAACCTGATTCCTCCAAGTCCCTGAGCAGAAAAATCAACTCACAGACCACACCTCTCCCTGCGTTAACGTCGACGAATTCCGACTTCTTCAGCGTACTGCTTAGACGCCGAACTCATAGAGAGTTCTCATCTACACCGTTGGATCTAGAACGCCTCTCTGCGATGCTGCATTACACCTGGGGAGTAACGGGATTCATAAACAATTGGCTGCTTGGGCCTCTACCGCTGAAGACCAGCCCGTCGGCCGGCGCGCGACATCCCTGTGAGGTGTACGTTGTATCTCTAAGAGTTAGTGGGCTGCCGCGTGGACTCTATCACTATGCCGCAGATCGTCACATCCTGGAGCGCATTTCGACTGAAATATCTCGCGAAAAAGCCAGCGAGTACTGTGCTGGGCAGGCTTGGGTCGAAGGGGCTGCCGCGCTGTTCCTAACCACAGCGGTGTTTCCCAGATCGATGTGGAAATATCGTTTTTCGCGCGCCTACAGGACGGTTGTGGCGGACGCCGCGCACCTGTGTCAAACGTTTTGCCTTGTGGCGACACATCTCGGGCTCGCTCCATTCTGCACCATGGCGCTGAAAGAGACAGTGATTGAACGAGACCTCGGGATCGACGGGATCACGGAGTCGATTCTGTATGTAGCTGGTGTCGGTCTGCCGGCGCAACAGCCTTCGACCTGACTTGGCCCAACCTTTTCCGAGCATCGTCATACAAGGGGCCACTATGTTGGGCCTCTCCAACGTAGTTCAGGAGCAAGTTGAACTCTTTTAGCGCGAGATCGTTGTGGCCCAGTGATTGGTATAGCACTCCGAGATGATACCGGGCAGCAGCAACAGCGTGCAGTGCGGGCGAGTCAGCACTGTCAAATTGACGTTCGTTGCTCCGAGCCAATAGCAGCTCGTATTGTTGGGCGGCGTCTTCTCCGCGGCCGGCGACTTCATATGCCTTGGCGAGGGTTTCAATCGCTAGTGGCGAATTGAGATGTTGGGTTGCAAGAATTGCTGATCGGATGGCGTCCGGCGGACGGTTTTGCGCGATTGCTATTTCAGACTGCAGCATATTGAGGTAGGACATAACCCTTGGTGTCTTGTTTGCTGTTCCCTCCAGTCGGCGAAGCTCCCTTTCTGCACCGCCTAGAAGGCCAGAGCGAGCATAGACCCTTCCAAGAAAATAGATCAGCTCAGCTATGGATGGTTCCGACAAGTCGTGAAGGGATTTCATCAGCGCGGTACGATTACCAGAAGCTCGATAGATATCAGCAAGATTAATCTGGTCCTTGGACATCCCGTAGGTATTACCTATTTCACTATCTGCATTTAGGGCATATTCGAGCTGGATTGTTGCTTCCGATAAGTTGTCGCGAGTCTGAGCCGCATCGGCCATGGTCGCCCGGGCCATGCTTGCCGCATTCCCCCCCAATGCGAGCATTTGCTTCCAAATGGGTACTGCCTCAGCTTCTTTTCCAACGCCAAGATAAGAATTGCTGATCAGGTTCAGGGCTTTGATGTCTTCCGGGTTCTCCCTCAATACCTGCCGTGTCAGGGCCATGGCCTGTTGCGTATTCCCGCCCAGGTAATAGTAAGTGGCAAGGTTAATTTTGGGCGATGGAGAAGGTGTCAAATCGACGGCCTTCTTGGCTTCGGAGACGGCCAAATCAAAGCGAAATTCATTTCTGTAGCATTCTGCCAGATTCAAGTGAACAGCAGGATCATCAGGCGCTAACGCTGCCAAAATCTGATAGTGAGGGATGGCCTTCGCGCTGTCATATTGGAATATCGCATAGTCGCCTAATATTTTCTCCCTTTCTCGTTCGGTCACCCGCCCTGAGAGCTGTACGGCTTTTGCAAATTCCTCCGCCGCCCGATCATCATCGTCCACATGTTCATAGGAAGTGGCCAGGTACTCATGGGCCATTGCGAAATTGCTATCCATTTCCACCGCCTTCTCGAATAGCGAGGCCGCTCTGGCGAAATTTCCCAGGTAGAGCTGTTCTTTTCCGGACGAATATAGCTTCAGCGCCTCCAGGGAACTGGAAGTGACGAAGGCCAGGGGTCGTGAGGCCTGCTGAATCGCCGCTTTCGATTCCCCCAACTTGTGCCGTACCGTAGCCGCGATTTCATCGATTGCTGAGGGTAAATGCTCCGGGCCAGAAAATCCTTTCTCGGTGCTGATGACTGGATCTCCGTTGCAATTCAGAACTCGAACCACAACTAGATAGCTACTTCCCAGTTTCGAAATCGAGCCAGCTATTACGGACTGCAGGCCCTCCCTCGTACAGATCTCGGTACCAACATGTTCATTTACAACACCGCTCTCCGGCAACTCCATCCTTCTCAGCACCTCCGGCAACCGGCTTGAAGGAAAAACGAAAACCTGACGTGACTGACCTAACGCCGTCGAGATGAGTTCACGAGGAGTTTGATCGAAAGCAGCATCTCCCGTGCGGTTCTCAAACTCGGTCACTACGACCGAAACATGTGGAGGTACCGCATGTCCCACGAGCCCGCGCCATAGCACGGTTCCAACTATCGCCAACAGCAGCACGATCGAGAAGATTGCTAAGGTGCGCCAGGGTTTCCGTGGCGCAGGAACGGTTCGGCCATTGCTCTTCGAGTCGAACAGGCGCTTGGCCTTCTCAAACGCAACGCATCTACACTTCGGATCTCCCGCTAGAAATTCAGTGATTAGAGGAACGAAGTCTGGTGGTGCCCCTTTCGCCTTAAGCGTCGAGCTAACAACACCCGAAGTACCTGGCTTCTCTCCAGCAAATATCTCGTGCATGACAACGCCGAGAGCGAAGATATCGCTGGACTGAGATGGGGGCTGTCCCTTGATCAATTCCGGGGCTATATAGCCGGGAGTTCCCGCTACTGTGCCCATTGAGGCGAGAGTCATCTCGGATTCATAAAGGCGAGCTAGACCAAAGTCCGTTATCCACACGTGTATGTCTGAACCACAGCGATCGAGCATCGCATTGTTGGGCTTAATGTCACGATGGATGACGCCAGCAGCGTGGATAGCGGCCAGACCAGAGATCAACTGTATGCAAATCGCCACCGCCTCATCTCGAGGAAGTAACTCCGATTGCATTAATCGAGTAGCAAGCGTCTCGCCTGGAAGAAGCTTCATGGTCAAAAACGAGAAGGGTGGTGAAGGCTTCTCACAATGAAAGATTTCATAGATCGGGCAGAGGTTTGCGTGGGTAACTTTTCGTGCCAGCAGTACTTCCTGCTCGAATCTGCGCTCCATCGCGGGGTCACTTGCAGCGTGAGGAAGGATCATCTTCAGAGCGACATGAGTACCTTGTAGAAAGGTATCTTCTACTTCATAGACCTCTCCCATGCCTCCGCGTGCAATAAAGCGTACGACGACAAAACGATCACCCAGAGTTTCACCAAGCTTGAATCGACTCGCCGATGGTTTCGCCTTCGCCGGTTGGTGAGCTTCCGGTGAATGAGGAGATTCGCAAGAGCTGCTCTCTGCCGTATTTCCAACGAGCTGTAGCAAGGGTTTCTCGAGAAAACTTCCAACACGTTCGTTCTCGAGAAGTAGTTCTTCGACCAGCGGTTGCAACTCTGGACTCTCGCGGCAAGCATGCGCGACAAAGGCTGACCTTTGTTCGGGATCTAGGTCTAAAGCGGCCCCGAAGATCTGCTCGACAGTTTGTCGTTGACTAGCCATAATCCTCAATTCAGCGGAGTTGCTGATAAGGAAGAAGTAACATAAATAAATCGCTTTGCTAAAGTTTTCAAGAGATCGGCTCCTCCCAGCGCTCGGGAAAAAACCAGGAATCAGATGACCGCACAAATGGAGTGCAATCGTTAGTCGTCTCTATAGGTCATCCAGCACTAAGGGACGGGCGATCTAACCCTGTCTCGCGTATACTCGACTGCTCAGGCCCTCATCCTATATGCAAATTCTCTGAACCGAAAGTGCAACATATTGCGTTGCCACCAAAGAAAAATTCTATGACGGCAAAGTTCCGAGCCTCACCTTGGGATTTTTCTGAAGCTCCGTGAACAACCAAATTCTTGCAAGGGCCCAATCGCGTTTCACAGACCGTAGAGAAATAGCCAATACACCAGCAATTTGCTCCATGGATAACCCCCCGAAGTATCGTAGCTCCACCACTTTTGCCTGGCGCGAGTTTATTTTCGTAAAACGGGTTAGGGCCTCGTCGAGCTCAAGCATCTCGTCACTGCGATCATTGGAAATTGCTAACCCTTCTTCCAGCTCAACACGTCTTAGTTCGCCTCCCCTCATCTTTGCTTTATGGGCTCGTGCATAGTCCACGAGCACTCTCCGCATGATCTGCGCAGCCACTCCGATGAAGTGTTCTCGATTTTGCCAATCGAAACCTTCCCCCGCCAAACGCATGTACGCTTCATTGATAAGAGCGGTAGGTTGCAGTGTGTGATCCTGCCGTTCCCGGCGCATGTAGGACTTGGCGAGACGATGCAGTTCTGCGTAGACCAGCGGCAGCAGTCGATTCGCGGCTGCCGGATCTCCACGCTCCATCGCTTTTAGAAGTATAGTAACTTCGCCATTATCGATCGTCATGAAGTGGCTCAACGCTACACCAAACTGGCTCTTGGTGCCATGTAAAATATTGCAACATGAGAACTCCCGGCGTAAAGGAAACGACTGCCGTGTGGCTGAAATTCAACCGCATGGTGAAGTGAGGTCGTGGTTACTAAAGGATACTTTCACTTCGATGGCGGGGTACGGTGGATGTTCGCTCAGAAATTGCATCTATCGCCGGCGTTTCCACGGGCAACGTGAATAAGGTGAAGCAAATTTTGACGGATGCTCGACCTGAGTTGATCCTGACCCTTCGCACTGGCGAGGTAAGCATCCATCGAGCCTGGTGCTGGCTCAAGGAACCAGGTCACCAACTGGAGCATCTCGAACTCCACCGTGCCCGATGCAGCATCACGAAAACAGTAAATACTCTCCTGCGCGCGCATCGCAACCAGGGGCAGCAAGGACCGTTCGATCCGGGCCGTCTTGTTAATGCTTTGGCCGAACTGGATTCCAAACAGCGTGAGGGCCTCCTCATCGCAGAAATCAAAGTCCCTGGCGAAGTGCTTCTGCTATCTCCGACGCTTTGTCAGGCCCTTACGCAACAGGGAAAGCTGATTCATGAAGCAGACTGAGCAGAAACTACGAAAGATCTTCGAGTTGACCCGGACGGAATGGGGCCGCACAACAACACGCCCCGCAGTTCGAGATAACTTCCAGCGCGTCTGCGATTGTCGAACACCTGTTCTTGGGGGCGAGGTCTACGCGTCTGCCACGGAAGAGACAGTCTTCTATCACACTGCAAGTCCAAATGCTGTCCGTCCTGCGGAAATCGCGGCACACAACTCTGGCAACGAGAGCAATGGTGTGCGCTTCCAGATATCCCCTTTGTTGGAATCGTGCTGACTATGCCGGACGTTTTCTGGCCGATCTTTCGCTCCCATCGGCATCTGCAACACGATCTTCCGGCTCTCGGAGCGTCCATTGTGCAGCAATGGGCATGGAAGCGATACCGTGTGCGTCTCTGCATTATTGTGGTGCAGCACACGTTTGGTGGTCGCCTCAACCACAACCCGCACCTCCACATCATGGCATCGGCTGGGGGACTCGATACCGGGCAAGCGCGATGGGTTGAATCCATCAACTTTGCCCATGGCGAAATCATGGCCCTATGGAGACTTGCTGTTACAACCTATCTCGAACAAGCACACCGAAGCGGCTTGCTGGATGGCGAACAGCTTCCCGGCCAGTTTCAGAAAGTTATTCAGCATCAAGCTGTCCGCAAATGGAACATCCACATTACTCGTGTGATGTCCAAATCTCACTTCCTGGGATATGCCGGACGGTATATCCGCCGATTGCCTATCTCGCAAAGGCGTATTCTCAGGGTTTCGGAGACGGAGGTTGTCTATCAGGTCAAGGACACACGGGCCAAAGCCATGTGCGAAGCCCGCTCAACACCGGCGATTTTTGTGGCTCTTGTGGCGGAACACGTCCCAGACCGATACCGGCATTCCATGCGCTATTTTGGCCTGCTGTCCCCACGAGCGAAGAGCGAGAACTCCGAAGCGGTTTTCCAATCACTTGGTCAGCGCAAGCGCGCCCGCCCGCAACCGATAAGTTGGCGAGACTCCCTGATTCGTAACTTCCAGATCGATCCACTTCGCGACAGCAAGGACGAACCGATGCGCTGGACTCGCCGCCTCAAACCCTCCTAAAATCATTTATTGATTTTCCTAGAGTTCGAGTGACACTCGCAAATGTCTGCGACCTCCTGCGAGGTTAGGGTACTCGGGCATGTGCATCGGCAGGAATGGTACCAGTGAGAACAGCGGGAGAGGGATAGGACGAATGTCACGCTGGTGTCGGTCATGCCGCGTTCTATGCGTTCATTTGTAGCGTGATTTCTGGGTCCAATTGGGGTCCAATAAGGATTGTGTGGGGTTGTTTTCCGTTGTTTTGGGCCTTTGTTTGCTTTGCTAAATTGCTGAAAGTTCGTCTTTCATCGTTTTCGCAACGAGGAGGTCAGCGGTTCGATCCCGCTCAGCTCCACCAAGGAAAACATCACTTAGCCAAAACCTGGAAACAATAAGAAAAACTGAAGCAGCGAAAGTAACAATAAGGGAACACTACGCTACTTTCTCCTCTCAGAGCGGCTAGGCACAACCGAGAGGTGGCATTTTATGTCGAAAGTCACAGTCTTCTCAGAATAGAACCTTCAACGAGAATTGAATCTGGCGTCCGGGCGTTGATGTCGCGATAATGCCGGTAAAGCTGGGCTGTTCTACGGTGTCTTTCACACTCCCGCTGAAAACTCCACCATTTTGCGCCGGCCCGAAATTGGCATGGTTCAAAAGATTGAAAGCTTCCGCGCGGAACTGGAGTCGTCCCGAATCGCCAAGGAACGGCAGCGCGGTGTCTTTGTTCAACGAAAAATCCCAAGTCACCAAACCCGGGTCAGTTAAGGTGTTTCTGCTTACGTCTCCGATCGTACCTACCGGCTGCAGAGCAAACATGTTCGGATTGAACCATTGTTGGACGGAGTGCGTGATCACAGTCTTACGGTTGTAGACAACGGGATTGTAAGGAATACAACCTGACGCGTTGGCAGGACAAGTCGTCAGACCGGCAGCCACTGCAGCTGCTGTCATGGCGCCGACGTTCGCGCTAGTGACGTAACTGAGCCGTTCCAGACCACCGTTGGTTCCGGTAAGCCCGGTCTGCTGGCGGTCGCTCGCTAGGGTCGGCGAGAATGGCATGCCCGTCTGGAAGCTGACGATACTGCCTGTCCACCAGCCGTTCCCCAATTTGGTAAGGAAGTTTTTTTCGCCTGCGTTGGGGAGATGATAGAGCAGGTTGACCTTCAGATTGTGCCTCACGTCAAAGTTAGCCGGACCCCAGTCCAATATTGGACTGAATGGATTTTCGACCTGGTTTGTCGTGCTGCCGCTCGTATCTGAGTTTGAAATCCCTTCTGTGTCGTCGAGCAGTTTGCTGTAGGTATATGCGATCTGATATTGCAACCCGTGGCTCGCATGCTTCGTCAAATTAACCTGCAACGCGTTGTACCACGATACGCCGGCTGTACCGAACAGCGCGAAGTTCGAATAGAAGGGATTCAGCCTAGGAGCTTTGGCGTTTGCCCAGACGGGATTCGCATCTGGAACTACGGTTGTGATACCCACGCACCCTTGAGGCACGAAAGTGTTCTGGGTAGGACAAAACGGGTTTGCCTCGTTCGTCGGTTGCCACAGGTTCAATCCTCGCGAGCCCGCATAGGCTACGTTCAAGATCATCTCCCATGGCAGTTGCCGCTCGATTGCCAAATTGTAGTCAAATATGTGCGGCGACTTGTAGTTCTGGTTGATGCTCGTCGGTGCCGACCCTTGAAGGGTGTTGCCTGTACTCGGAGGAATCGGAAGTGGAAGGGCGAGCGTTGCTGGCCCTCCCGAGGTAGGAGTGACGACAAAACTGGTGGCATAAGGCGGTGTTGCCAACCCCGCTAATCCAAATACCCCGCCAATGTTGGCAAGATCGTAAAGGAGTGCTGCGCCGCCCTTGACAGAGGTCTTGCCATCGCCCGTGACATCCCAGGCAAACCCGATTCGGGGGCTGACGTTTTTGTGGGTCGGATTCCCAACGATTGGGCCGATCGACACCGTGTCGCTATAAGGCGGGTCTACAAAGTACGACTGACGGCCATTCTTCTCACTCGGCTGGGTACCGAATTCATATCGCAAGCCAAGATTCAATATCAGTCGCGGCAATATCCGATAGTCGTCCTGTGCGTAAAACCCGATCGTCTCAAACAACATATCCTTGAGGCTGTTGTAGGACGGGCTGTATGTGGTGTAGTTACGGTACTGACCTAACAGGAAGGATTGGAGTGAGGCGAAGGCTACGGTGCCCTTTTGTCCCACACCCAGGTTGGCGTACTGGTTGTAGTGGTTGATCAAAGTCCCAAACTTCATTCCGTGCTTGCCTTTGGTCCAGAAGAGATCATCGCCAAAGCTGAAGATGTCTTGTGTGTTGTTTATCGCTGCGGCAGAGGCACCACTGAAGTTCGCGATACTACTAATGTTGAAAGGACAGATCGTCTGTCCCGTTATGCACGAGTATAGCGGTCCGGTCAACGCACTTCCCGAAGGGTTGGAGGCAGATGGTGTTTGGTCCAGAACATGGGACCGGCTATAGGAAAAACGAGCCGAGTTGAGTAACGCCGGAGAGAGAATATGATTTTCGGCGAGCGTTACATACTGCTGCCTTTCGATCAGACCGAAATCAAATATTGGAAATAGCTTAGGATATGTCTCGTTTGTATTGTCGTAGGTGTAGCGGCCGAAGAGTGTATCGTTGGCCGTGATTTTATGGTCGATGCGCCCTTGCGCATAGTCCTCGTGGGTCCTCGCGATGCTCAGGTAGGTGAACTGATTACCAGGCTGGATGTTCGGGTTCGGCCAGAGTGCCAGAATCGGCTGCATCGTCGGGGTCACGTTCTCCGTTTGGCCGGGTTTCAGAGCTGAATCACAGGAGTTGGTGACAGTTTGGACTCCGCCTACAACGGGTGTGTGGCACGCTGCTGGAATCGTGGGGGTTATGCCGACGTTAGGTGGATTGCCCGATACCTCTCGAAACCCTTCATAAGTACCAAAGAAAAATGTCTTGTTCCTTTTGATTGGCCCACCGAGAGCTCCGCCAAACTGGTTTCTTTGAAACGGTGCGGTGCGGCGTCCTCCGCCGGGAGCCGTCGTCGGCAGCGAGTACAGGACGTCGAAGTAGTTGCGGGCGTTCAAAACACTATTCCGCAAATATTCGAACACATCGCCGTGAAACTGATTCGTTCCGCTCTTCGTAACGATCGTCGTCTGACTGCCCATCACGAGCCCATATTCCGCACTGAAACTATTCGTCATGACCCTGTACTCGCTGATGCCATCGAGCCCGAGCGAGAGACCTGCGATCGATGAGGCACTCGCGGCCTGAATGTTTCCCATGATTGCGCCGTCGAGCGTGTACATATTCGATCGGAGCGGAGCGCCGTTACTGCTATAAAATTCTCCGAAAAGACCATTGGTGCCGAAATTATTGCTTTGGAACTGCGTAATTCCAGTTTGCAATAGTGTCAAATCTACAAAATTCCGCCCATTTAGCGGTAGCTCGGCAATCTGGTGGCTATCCACAATATGGCCCAGCGAACTGGTCGTCGTGTCCACCCTGGCTGTTTCCGCCGTAACAACTACCTGCTGCTCCGTCCCACCAACTTGCATCGTGAAGTTAACGACTGCTTCCTGCGCGACGTCCAGAGTCAGATCTCTCTGAGTCTCGGTCTTGAAACCCGACGCCTCAACCTTCACGTTGTAGCGACCGATTGGGAGTGCCGGGAAGCGGAACGCGCCATCGTCACCTGTTGTTGCGACTCGTAGAAAATTCGAATCAGAGTTCAGGACCGTGACGCTTGCCTTCGGAACAGACAGGCCAGCCGGGTCTTTCACTACTCCGGAGATGGTTCCAGTCGGTATCACTTGGGCGAGCAGCTGAGAGGCCGTAAGAAGCAAAATTGAAGCCCCCAAACGGTTCGCTGTGAACTTTTTCTTATTGCTCAGGAGCAGGATCATTTTTTCCCCTTCACGTCTACACATGTGCACTGCTGGGCCTGGATCGGTCGCGATCTGCGTCTGGAGAAATTCCCCGTCGCGCTGATATTCATTCGCCGGACTACGCTATGTTGCGGAGCGAATGTAGCGTAGTCCAGTGGCACTTGTTTCGAGCGGACTAATCTTAGACCAATTGTCATATTGCTTGTCAACAATAAAATTCACGGGGCCTGCGTTCCATGCCTAAAAACAGAAGGCCGGGGAGATTTGATCGATTTAAATCAATCTCAAGTCTGCCGGTATCATCGGGACAAATGTAATTCTCAAACGCTCGCGTGGCCATCCTTTAGCCCTTTTTATCTTGGATATGCCGGGATCTTAGTCTAAAGGCGAGACTTCGGCTTGCTACTTGTGCCCATAGGGAAGGTAGCGACAAACGTCCCTTTTAGGCCTCGGCCTGGTGGGAATGATGTGAACTTCAATCTTCAACAAACTGCTTCCATTACTCGTCTTATCAATGCGTAGGCGAAAGGCTCATTGTTAAATGGTCTAATATCGGCCCTCAGTTTTGCGTGTAGACTTCCAAATTGTGGAGAAATCTGCCGGAAGGGGAGCTTACCCGATTAAGATGGGCACACTCGCGAGGATCGTCCAATCAGCGGAAGGGGATTCGGAAAGTGTCGCGGCAGTGTTCTCTGCGCGAGGTCCTTGAACAAGCTGTTCATCATTGTGTGAACCGATGCCCACATGCTTTTTTCAGCGAAAAGGCTTTGGTGACTATTGTCCTGCCGGGAAAACTCATCTCAGAGCAGTCACTTTCAGGTTCAACTAATCTTCCTTAGAGAAACTCGAAAGGGCCGGTGATCAGCCGAGTCTAGAAAGAGGTATTGCCATGCGTTTTCATCAAAGAGCCACTCTTGTAACTATTCTTTCTGTAACTACAGCAGCATTTGGACAAACTTACCATGTAGCAGACCACTGGAAGGTTGGTGGCCAGGGTGGCTGGGATTACTTAGTCAGCGACGATTCTGCGCATCGGTTGTACATCACCCATAACTCCCGGATTGAGGTCGTCGATAGCGAATCCGGCAAGCTGATCGGAGCAGTTACAGGCCTCAAAAGCACGCATGGTGTAGCTCTGAATCCGGACGGCAAGACTGGCTATATAAGTGACGGTGCTGGAAATGCGATCATTGTCTTTGACCGAGGCGATTTCTCTGTGCTTGCGACTGTACCTGCTGGAACAAACCCAGACGGCATCGTTTTTGAACCCAAAACGAAGACCGTCTGGGCATTTAATGGTCGCAGCAACAACGTGTCCGTTCTCGACGCGGGGTCACGAGCCGTAGTTGCTACCGTAGCGCTACCCGGCAAACCGGAGTTCCCTCAAGTGGACGAACAAGGCTCGGTGTTTGTGAATATCGAGGACAAGAATGAAATCGTGAAGCTCGACGCAAACAAGAAAGAGATAGTTGCTTCCTGGTCTCTCAAACAGTGCGAGTCGCCATCTGGTATGGCAATAGATCACACGGGACACCGGCTTTTCTCGGTATGTGACGGCGGCAAGATGGCTATTGTTGACTATCATGACGGCAAGCAGCTAGGAACGGCTGCCATCGGCAGCTCACCCGACGCGGCTGGATTTGATGCTAAGCATGATCTAGCATTCTCTTCCAACGGCGATGGTACGCTCACCGTAATCGATGCGAGTAAGGCAGGGTTCCCTGTTCTACAAACCGTGGAGACTGCCAAAGGAGCCCGAACGATGGCGCTCGATGTGTCGACCGGACGGGTCTACCTTGTTACCGCGAAGTTTGCGGCTGCTCCTGCCCCGACCCCTACAACTCCGCGCCCACGTCCTAGCATTGAGCCAGACAGCTTCGAAGTAATCGTCGTAGGGCGGTAGCTAAAAACTTAACCAACTGGAAACTGGAGCTGATGGGCCGCGAGAGCGGCCCTCGGTTCGCCAAATCGCGAGGAGCGACGAGGTAAGTCCGAGCCGCGGTCGACTCGACAGAGGCTTTCCGCGATCGATCATCAGGTGGGTTTCGCAACGACCTCCATCTGCCTCCGCTGCGGGCCGAAAGGGCTAGTGATGTGACCGCATTACTTCGAGTGGCATTCGGAGGCAGCCAGATCCAGGCCAAGAGGGCTTGGCCAGCAAGGTTTTCAGATTTATTCTGGTCCGAAAAGAGCAGCCTTGTTAGGCAACTGGGCTTTCATTTCGTCTCGAACCTGGTCGGCAATCTTTGCGAGAGCTGCCTTATCATCTCCCGGCTTGTAGTTGAACACCACTCCGAGCGCGCCAATTGTATTGCCAGAAGCGTCAAGCAAAATCAACTCATCTTCGAAATGCTTTCCAGTTGAGTTAAGTTCAAGGTTGCTCTTTCCGGTTCGAATGCAACGAAGGTCGTCTTCGTCACCAATTTTGCCAATGCGTCCAAAGTTGGAAGCGACAATGAGGTTTTTGTGATTCGGTGGTTGGGCGTGGATTGCGAGTAGGATCACCTCTGGATGTTTGGCCAGTGCTTCGTCGACAAGTTTCTGGGCAAGGGGTGCTGGTTTCGTATAGGTAGGGTCCATCTCTTTTGGATCCACTTTTCGCATACCAGCGATGGCCTCTTCGCGGGATTCCTGCGCCAGAGCGGGTGCCACGCAAAGTGCACTTAGAACGACACCAATGACGATTCTTATGCTTTTCTTCATAATTCTCCTGTTTCACTTCAGCTTGGTAGTGGCGTGAGATTGAAATCGGACGGCCAGATACGAGCAGTAAAGAGCAAGTTTGTAAGCGGTTTATCGCTAAAAGAGCAACTTCAGTCCGAACTGCAGTTGTCTGGAACTGGAAGCTGTGGGGCCGACGAGGACTCCGCCGGTCGCCAGAGCAGCTCCGGAGCCGTTGAAGAGCTGTGTCCCCGCCTTCGGTGGCGTGGCATAGTTCACTTGGTTTGCCACATTGAAGAGTTCTGCGCGGAACTGAATGATAAAGGAATCAGATATCTTCGGGACCGCAGTATTTTTTATGAGCGAACTGTCGAAGTCGGTAAGGCTGGGGCCGAGGATGGAATTGCGGCCTGCGGTGCCTAAATGCGTGAGGCCGGTTACAGGATCGAATGCTGGAAAGGCAAAGCAGGCGACATTTACATACTGGCGATTGAAACGAGAGACGCTCTTGACTGGATTACCGGAGCAACCAGGCCCGGTGATACGGTCAGGGAAGGCAAAGACATCGTTGCTGTGCAGGTTGAGCGGGTCGCCACTGATAAGCGGCGTAAATGGTTCACCAACGCTGTATTGAAAGATTCCTAACCACTGCCAGCCATTCAGCAGGATAGGTGCTACAGGTACGTCCTTGCGAACATTGGGGAGGTCGATTATGTAGTTGAGGACAAGGTTTTTGGGGACATTGAAGTCAGAGATTCCGCGGCGACGGTTGGGTGCCCATAGTGGAAGGCTCGACACGGAGTTGGCGAAGGTATCGCCGAAGGTCGAGGAGGAGCCATCGTCCATGGACTTCGACCAGGTGTAGGAGAGTTGAAACTGGCTGTGATGTGTGAAGCTCTTGGTGAGGCTTGTCTGTAGCGAATTGTAGTGGGAGTAGCCAGTCATAAACACGGCGCTAATCTGGCCGATGTTAGGGTTCAGCATCGCCGCCTTGAGGGCTGCGGCGGAGGGTGATGCTGTGCCGTTGGGACCGTAGAAGAGATAGCTGCCGTTGCTGACAATGGGCTGCACGGTATTGACGTCGTCGACACGGTAGGGGAGATGAGTGCCCCGGGAGCCGACATAGCCAGCCTGCAAGACAAGGTCATAAGGTAACTGCTGCTGGACGATCAGTGAGTACTGTTGTACATAGCTGCGAGAGGAGACGTTGGGGGCATAGGAGTAGCGCAGATTGGCTGCAGTGAGCGACGGATACCCTCCTTTTGGGAAGGACCCTAAACCGGGTGCGGCGTTGTTGCCCAATTCAAGGTAAGGAGCTGTGAAGATAGAGAGACCTTCGTAGAGGTAATTGAGTTGTTGGGCGTCGTAGATGCCGTAGGCGACCCGAATACTGGTCAGGCCCTGTCCATAAGGGTCCCAGGCGAAGCCGACGCGAGGAGCTACATTGGCCAAGCTGGCGTTCTGGAAGTAGGGGCTGCCAAGATGGGGGCTAGTATCCGTGAGGTTTCGAAGGTTGGCGAGGCGATTGGCTGTCTCGGTAGGGACGCTGACGGGTTCGTAACGCAACCCAAGATTAAGGGTCAGGTTAGTCGAGACACGGTAGTTATCCACTATGTAGACGCCAAAAACCGATTGGCGAAGGTCACGGGGACTGACACCCTGTGCGAGCGGGGCATTGAAGCTGGTGGGATTGTTGGTAAGAAAGGTCTGCAGGCTGGAGAAGATGTATTGGCCGTTGGGGTTTGATGTGCCGAGTTGATTGTTTTGCAGGCGCTCAAAGGCAAAGCCCATCTTGAGAGCATGTTTGCCCTTGGTGAAATAGACGTCATCATAAAACTGATAGGAGTCGAGGTGAAAGATAAACTCTCCCGTAGCGTGGAGGCCGCCCTGGAAGTTAGCGATGCCGCCGATGTTGATGAGCCCTACCGGCAGACCGGGGACGAAACCGAGGCTGGTATCGCCAGCGGAGGCGTTGATAGCGCCGAGCGTGGTGGGCGCGTCCGAGACGACGCGGCTATAGCCAAACTTGGCGGTGTTGAGGAGGTTGGCGTTGAAGGCATGCGATTCGCCGATGGTAGCGAGCTGGCGCTTGGCGATATTGCCGGTGATGCGCACGTTGAAAGGATCGGGCGAGATCAGGTTGCCGTTGTCGTAGAAATATGTGCCGGTAAGCGAGTCTTTTTCGGAGAAGCGCTGATCGCCGCGGATGGTGAAGTAGTTCTCGTGGGTGGTGAACGGGTCGTTGAAGAGGAAGCTACCCGTGTCGGAGTTTGGCCCGGGATCTATGGACGGTAATGGATAAAAAGTGAAGTAGGGTGCAACTAATGGGCTGACGGGGACCTGAGTGTGGCTGGCGCAGGGGTTGCTTCCAGCAGCGACGCAAAGACTGCCAGTGCGGGCTACTGCGGAAGGCACAATGCTGGAAGTGTTGGCACCCTGGTACTGGCGAAGGCCTTCGTAGTCGCCGAAGATGAAGGTCCGGCTCTTGATGATGGGTCCTCCAGCGGCGGCGCCGAACTGATTGCGTCGGTACTCGGCTATCTGGCCGGGTGCATCGAACTCGTTGCGAGCATCGAGGGCTGAGTTGCGGAGAAATTCATAGACTGTGCCGTGAAGCTGATTGCTGCCTGCTCGGGTGACGGCGTTGATGACGCCCCCCGCAGACTTGCCGTAGTCCGCAGATGCGTTGGACGTGACAACGGAAAACTCCTGAATGGCGTCGACGCCAAGGTTCGAACCGATAACGCCTCCGGGCCCACCGTTGGAGTAGTCGTTGATGCTGATGCCGTCGACCCGGTAGTTGTTTTGTTGCGGACGAGCGCCCCCAACCGTGAGTTGATTGCCCAGGCCTCGATTGGCTCGCTGGTTAGTGACTGCGACTGCAGGCTGAGTGCGTACAGCGGCGACACCGGGCTGCAGATTAGCGAGTTGAGTCCAGTCGCGACCATTGAGTGGGAGGGTCACAATGGTGCGCTCACCGACGACAGGCATTGTTGTGGAGCTAACCAGGTCGATGTTCGGAGGCGCGGTGGTGACAACGACCTTGTCGGTGACGGTGCCGATCTTGAGCGTGAAGTTCATCTCATGTTCAGCCCCGACGTTCAACTGTATACCTTGTGCGATCTCTTCGGTGAATCCGGTAGCCGTAATCGAAAGGGTATACGGTCCTGTCTGCAGGTTGGGTACAGAGTAGAAGCCCCTGTCACTCGTCGTTGAATGTGTGACAATGCCAGTTGCCGTGTTCGTGATAGTCACTGCGGCCCCCGCCACCATGGCACCGGCATCATCCTTGACGGTGCCAGCGATAGTGCCGGTGGAAACTTGTGCTAGGGTGATGGAGCGGGACATTAGTAGAACGACAGCGAGAAACAAGGATCGGGACTGTGTTATGCGCGTGATCATTTGCGGCCTCTCAATAATGTTGGCAAAGCCGGTGTGCTGGCTTTGAAGACGCTCTGCCTTGTCCTCTACTGAGAAAATCCGGTACGCAGACACCATCGGAACGGTTACAGCGAAGAGATGTGCTGCCAGAGTATGCCGCTTAGCCCGAAGAATCTTCAATACCGCAGAGATGCTCAGTTAGGGGACGGCAACATTTAGAAGTTCTGGAATGAAGGATTAGTGAAGTCGACATGAAAACTCATTCATGCAGAGGGAATGCCGCTATTCAATGTCTTAAGCTCCAACGCCAGCTCGACCTTCCCTGAGTTAGCGTGTGCGGCCCTGCCGTCTTGCTAGAAGCACGATCACGGAGGTGAGGAGCCCCGGCTACCGTCGCCACCACCTAGTTTCCAGGTGTCCAAACGCTGAAGAGATCGGAGGTACAGGTTGCGCCGGTAGAGCCGCGGGCAGGTGCTTAGCGGGATTCTTAGGGAGGGGAACTATTGCATCGGCACAAGAAAGAGTAAAGCCAAGCCGAAGACGACTGCTGAGACCGCAAAGGTGACCACCATGAAACCTAACATTCGGCGCATGTTTATACCGGCGATGGCAAGGATGGGGAGGGCCCAGAAGGGCTGGAGCATGTTCGCCACCGACTCGCCCATGGCTACGGCCATTGTGGTTCCTGCAAGTGACGAATGCAAGTCGCGAGCTGCAGGAATTGCAAACGGGCCTTGCACGGCCCAATGGCCGCCTCCGCTCGGAACAAATAGCGTGATGATCATGGAGGTGAGGTAGGTAAAGAACGGTAAGGTCTGGGCGGTGGAGAATCGTATGAGTACCTTTGAAAGGACGCCGGCCAGGCCTGTTGTGGTGATGATTCCCATGAGTCCGCCATAGAGCGGGTACTGCAGGATAAGCGATCCGCTGATGCGCGCGGCGTGCTTGACCGCACCGATGTAGGCAGAAGGCCTCAAGTGAAGGAGGAGGCCTCCCATAACGAGCATCATGATGACAGAGTTCAGGTCGAGGGCGAAGCCAGTACGGCACCACTCAGAGATCAGAGCGAAAAACCCGAAGGCGACAAGAGAAAGGTTGATAATCCAAGCGTTATCAAGCATAGACACCAAAGGTGTTTT
>JBEKGF010000030.1:0-53857 GCA_050012935.1 Edaphobacter sp.
AAAGAGTTCAACATCAAAATCCCCGACGCCGACCTGATCCCCGAGCGCTTCGACACCGTCTCTAAAATCGAAGCCTACCTCGACACCCACAAAAGCTAACCCGCGCATCCCATAGCCTTTGTAGTTGCCCTTGCCTTTTTGTTTTTGTCATCCGCCTTTTTATTTTTGTCATCCTTCGCCGCAGGCGAAGAACCTGCAGTTGCAATTGCCGTTGTCTGTTTTTTTGTCATTCTGAGCGCAGCGAAGAACCCCCGCTGTTGCTGTTGCTGTTGCCGTTGCCGTTGCTGTTGCCGTTGCCGTTGCTGTTGCCGTTGCCGTTGCTGTTGCCGTTGCTGTTGCTGTTGCCGTTGCCGTTGCCGTTGCAGTTGCTGTTGCTGTTGCCGTTGCTGTTGCCGTTGCCGTTGCTGTTGCAGTTGCAGTTGCCGTTGTCTGTTTTTGTTGTCATTCTGAGCGCAGCGAAGAACCCCCGCATTTGCCGTTGCCGTTGCCTGTTTTTTGCAGTCATTCCGAACATCCAACCGAAGCATCACCTCCACCAGGAGCCCTCTCCATGCCGTACCTCCGAGCCTTCGGCCACCACCTCCCCGCTCGCACAATCACCAACGCCGACCTCGAAACCCGCACCGGCCGCGCAGCCGCATCCATCGAAAAATCCTCCGGCATCCTCGATCGCCGCTACGCCGCCGAAGACGAAACCGTAGCCGACCTCGGCCTGGCCGCAGCAAACGCCTGCCTGCAAGCCGCCAACCTCACCGCACCAGACATCGGCCTGATCCTCTTCTCCAGCGGCTCAGCCGAACGAGCCTTCCCCGGCCCAGCCTCACAACTCGCCGCCAAACTCGGCCTCACCACCACGCCAGCGATCGACATCCCCGTAGCCAGCGCCGGCTCTCTCATCGCCCTCGCCTTCGCCGCCGACCTCGCCCCCCGCTACGGCAACATCCTCATCGTCGCCTCCGAGATCATGTCCCGCCGCATCTCCGACGCCGACCCCGACACCGCCATCCTCTTCGGCGACGGAGCCGGAGCCTGCATCGTCTCTCCCAACCAGGGCTTCCTGAAAATCGCCGACGTCAGCCTCTCCACCGACGGCAACTACGCCGAAGCCCTCAAACTCGATCACCACGGCGCCATCCAGATGAAGGGCCTCGACGTCATCGTCCAGGCCTCCCGCAAGATCCCCCGCTCCATCGAAGACCTCCTCACCAAAAACAACCTCAAACCCACCGATGTAGGCGTCTACCTGATGCATCAGGCCAACGTAAACCTCATCCGCAAAGTAGCCACCGCCCTCTCCGTCCCCGATTTCGAAGCCCGCTTCTTCCGCAACATCCAGCACTACGGCAACACCTCCTCAGCCTCTCTGCTCATCGCCGCCTCCGAGTGGCACGCCGCCAACCCCACTCCACCCACCACTCCAATCGTCTTCGCAGCCTTCGGCGCTGGCTTCAACTGGGGATCCATCCTCACCCTCCCCTCCTAGCTACCGTCAAAAAGCCTGTCAATCCTGAGCGAAGGCGTTCGCGCACTTTGCGAACGGCGCAGTCGAAGGACCTGCTGTTGTCTTTGCAATTGTCGTTGCTCCTGTGTCGCACGTTTTTTGTTGTCATCCTTCGCCGCAGGCGGAGGACCTGCTGTTGTTCTCGTCGTTGCTGTTGCTTTTTCGAAGGGAGCCAATCACCCATTCAGCAGGTTAGAATCGAGCACCATGAAAATCACCACCCGCTCGTTCGTTGCCGCAGCCGCCGCCATCCTCCTAATCCCCTCGCTGCACGCCTTAACCCCCGAAGAGCAAGCGGTCCTGGCACCTGTAAAAGCCATGTTCGACGGCATGGCCAAACGCGACGCGGCAGCAATCAAAGAGCCTCTGCTCCCCGGCGGGACCATGGTCCTCATGCGCGACGGCAAGCCGGCCCAGATGACCTTCGACGCCTTCGCCGAGCGAGTAGGCCGTCCCGGCACCACCCAAATCGAAGAGCGCATCCACGACCCGCTCATCCGCATCGACAACGACCTCGCCGTCGTCTGGGCGCCTTTCGACTTCCTCGTCGACGGCAAAGTCGACCACTGCGGCACCGACCTCTTCAACCTCGTCCGCAAAGACGGCAAATGGCTCATCGCCAGCGTAGCCGACACTGGCCGCAAAGACTGCCCAACAAAATAGAAGCCCGGCAAAATAGAAGCCCAAACAAAATCCAGACCTCGATAGACTCAAGACAAACGTTTGTCTAAAATGATCCCGTCCGCGCGCAGACTCAACCGCCGGTCAGGAGCCCGAATGAAATCGAAGGTCATCGCCCTCTTTCTATCTGTCCTTTTACTCGCGATCCCCGCATCGGCACACGCGCAAAGCGAGGTCTCCCTTTGGCTCACCAACCCTGACCGTTCCGCTCTCTTCCAGCTCCAGCCCCCAATCCCACTAACCAAAGCTCCCGCAACCAGCCAGATCATCGACGTTGACGCGGCCAAGACCTATCAGACCATCGACGGCTTCGGCTTCGCTCTCACCGGCGGCAGCGCGCAGTTGATCCAGCACATGGCCCCCGACGCCCGCGCCGCTCTCCTCCACGATCTCTTCGCCACCGACGGAGCCAGCATCGGCGTCAGCTATCTCCGTCTCACCGTCGGCGCCTCCGACATGAACGACCACGTCTTCTCCTACGACGACCTGCCCGAGGGCCAGACCGACACCGCCATGGCGAACTTCAGCATCGACCCCGACAAGGCCGACGTCATCCCTGTCATGAAGCAGATCCTCGCCATCAATCCCCACGTCCATGTCCTCGCCTCACCCTGGTCCGCTCCCCTCTGGATGAAGACCAGCGACGCCGCCCGCGGCGGAGTCCTCAAGCCCGAATACTTCGCCGCCTACGCCACCTACTTCGTCAAATATATCGAGGCCATGAAAGCCGAAGGCATCCCCATCGACACCCTCACCGTCCAGAACGAGCCGCTCAACGAAAAGAACACTCCCAGCATGCTCATGCTCGAATCCGAACTGGACATCTTCATCAAAGACAATCTAGGCCCCGCCTTCAAAACCGCTGGCATCACCACAAAGATCGTTCTCTACGACCACAACCTCGACCACCCGCTCTATCCGCTCTCCATCCTTCGCGACCCCGCAGCCAACCAATACATCGACGGCACCGGCTTCCATCTCTACGGCGGCACCGTCGATGCGATGACTCAAGTCCACGACGCCTTTCCTAAAAAAAATCTCTACTTCACCGAGCAATCCGTAACCGCCCGCAATGACGACGTCATCAACCTCAGCAAACCCGTCGCGAACATCATCATCGGCGCAACCCGCAACTGGACCCGCAACGTCCTCCTCTGGAACCTCGCCGCCGATCCCAGCAACGGCCCCCACACCAACGACGGAGGATGCACCGGCTGTCGCGGAGCCATCACCATCGACGGCGACAAGGTCACCCGCCTCCTCGCCTACTACACCCTCGCTCACGCCTCAAAGTTCGTCCGTCCCGGCTCCACCCGCATCGAGTCCAACACTCTCGACTCGCTTCCCAACGTAGCCTTCAAAACTCCCGACGGCAAAAAAGTCCTCATTGTCTCCAACACCAGCGCCACAACCCAGAAGTTCGACGTTCGCGCCGGAACCAACATCTTCACAACCTCATTAAACGCAGGATCGGTCGGAACCTATATCTGGTAGTCGAAGATTCAAACCAGTTTTCAAAAAGCCAACTTAGCAGGAACAGTGAGCAAGCGCCGAGACATTAGGCCGGATTGGTAAACGGAACCGCGTTTATCAGGAGTAATGGCCAGAGGTCGGCTCAATCCCTTGCTGGATGAGTGCATCGGCCTGTTGGCAAGAGTCGAGGATTTTGCGAGGTTGGTCAACATAAGCCGACTTACGGGAACCCCAAAGGCTGTATTTCCGAGTCGGAGATTATCAGGCCGGAACGTCTCAGCGATGCGTAGCAGGCTTGATAGTGCATCTGGCGGCAACACCCCCCGCAGCCGACGCAAGTTCTTGAATTTTCAACATTCCGCGTGGTAGCTTGAACGAGTCCCTGCTCAGGAGGGCGGCGTGACTCGTTCGCAGCGTTTCTGCTCTCTTGTTGCCTGCGCTGTGTCTCTTACGGTGCTTGTGTCCGCACGCGTTGCCGCGCAGGCCATACAGGCGATTCCGGTTCTCGACGTTCCGGCGCTTCATGATCCAGTTTCGGTCGACGGGCCGTGGCTGGTTCAGGCCGGCGATAATCCCGCATACGCCGATCCGAACTTCGACGATGCGCACTGGGCGCGCTTCAATGCCAAGACCGGCTCGCTCCGCGATCTGTTTCCCCACTCGCAGCCTCATATCGTCTGGTACAGGATTCATCTCAAGGTGGCAAAACAGGACGCGGATCTCGCGCTGCTGGAACACCAAACTGCATATGCGTTTGAAATCTACTCAAACGGCGTCAAAATTCTGAAGGCGGGCAGTGTTGCGCCTTTCTCCGCGGCTGACCCGCGGGCCCGTCTAGTCGCCCGCATCCCCGATGACCAGATCGCGGCCGGGTCCGCTTCGAGATCCGTTGTTCTGGCCCTGCGTGTTTATATCGCTGGCCCCGATTGGACGCAGGATGTACTGCCGGACCTGTCCGGCGACGACCTCGTGCTCGGCTCGCAGAGCAGCATCGAAGACCGGCGCTGGCTCAGGATCATCGGCGAGAGAAGCGCTGTCTGGTTTCATTATCTTCTTGTGATTGCGCTGTTTGTGGGCGCGTTGGTGCTCTATTCCGCGCAACGCCGCAGAGAGTATTTCTATCTCGCGCTATGGACCGGCGGCATCTCTCTTGGCCTGCCGTGGCATACGCTCGGAAACTTTTATGCGCTCTCGTGGCCGTGGGGCTTGACAGTTACATTCAGCACTTTCATCGCTGCCTGGCTTCTGCCGCATGTCTACCTGGCCTTTGTAGGCCGGCGCATCGGCTGGCGGCTCAATCTCTATGCCCTGGTCGCGGCTCTGTTCTTTGCTATCGGAACCATGGTCGGCGAATTCGGAGGGCCGCTCGCGCCTTTCTATGCGCTCTTCGAGGCGCCGACAGTTCTGCTTATCTCCGTCATCATGCCGGTGGAGCTGATTCTTAATTTCCGCCGCGGCAACCGCGACGCCGGCATCATGCTCATCCCTCTGTTCCTTCTCGGCCTGGTGGCGGATTGGATTCTCATCACCGATGGCCTTTCTCATCTTCCCAAGCTCCGCCCATGGGTTGCCGCAAATGGTGACCGTTTCCTCGTCATCATCGCCGGCCCATTCACTATCGCGACATCCCGTTTAACAGAGATTCTTTCTTACATCTCGCTGACGCTCATCATCCTGCTGCAGTCGAACCGGCAGAGCCGTAAACAGGCGGCGGTGGAGCACGAGTTGGAGAATGCGCGCGAGGTGCAGCAGGTGATTCTCTCCGGCGCGGAGGAGACGGCTCCCGGCTTCCGCGTGGAGAGCGTCTACGAGCCGGCGCAGGAGGTAGGCGGGGATTTCTTTCAGACGATTCCCGATGGCAGGGGCGGCTTGCTGCTGGTGGTTGGCGACGTAGCCGGTAAAGGACTGCCCGCAGCGATGCTGGTCTCGGTGCTGGTGGGCGCGATTCGCAGCGTCGCCGAGTTCACTTCGTCTCCCGGCGACCTTCTGACGCATCTGAACCGGCGGCTCATGGGCCGCACGCGAGGCGGGTTTTCGACCGCAATTGCGGTGCATATCACCGCGGACGGTGTGGTTTCGATTGCCAATGCGGGGCATCTTTCGCCGTACCTGGATGGGCGCGAGGTGGAGTTGCCGGGCGCGCTGCCGCTGGGGATTGACGCAGACGCAAGCTACGAAACGAGCACTCTGCAACTGACCGCCGGAAGAAGGCTGGTGTTTTACTCCGATGGCGTGGTGGAGGCGCAGGATGAGAACGGCAAACTGCTGGGCTTTGAGCGGGCGCAGGAACTTTCCACGCAGCCGGCAGCGGAGATTGCGCAAACCGCGAAAAGCTTTGGTCAGTCGGACGACATTACAGTTGTGGCCGTCGAGTGGCGGGTGGCCATTGCCTCCACCGCCTGAGATGCTTTCGATGACTCCGTCTACTTCCCGTTTGTCTCCGATGCGGAGGTAACGCGAGGTTGATCCCGGTAAACGCGCCTGTCGTAAGCAATTTGTTTTCTCAATGAGCGCATCATCGCCAATGCGCTCACCGACACTGATAAGTAACGATATGTCGGCTTACGGGAAGTTAGGGTCACAACATGTGAGCGCAACTCGAAAAGCTGATTTCTGATCGCCGCAAGAATGCCAATTTTCTAAAGCCGTGGTCGGTAGTTTTGGCAGGGTGGGTCGAAGTCTAAATTCAAAACTGAGACACCACTCGAAGACCGAAGCAGCCGCGCAAGGGGCGAGCAAGCGATCAAATGCCTTTAGTTTCTTGCTCTTACATCTTTTTTCTGCGTTTTTGGCCCAAAAAACGCCTGTCAAGTCCTAAAATGCCCTAACCCTTTGCTCACGAACAACATCCGCATTGCACTTTAGTTAGGTTCAACCCGCTATACTGAATATATAGATCGAAATCAAAAATAAGCCCGGAGACCTCCGGGCTAAGTTATTGATACAGGCTAATTTAGCAACAAACCGTTTGTTATGACGAATTTGCCGAGAGGGCAACAGCTTAACTTATTGTAAATAAACAGTTTACGCGAGGGTAATAGGGAGGGGGGGGGTGCCTCCCGGAGAAAAATCAACAGACTAAAGAAGGAGAGGACTAAGCAAACACCAGGCACTGCGGCCGCGAAAGCGGAAAACTCTTCCCCGCCGCCAACTGCCCACTCCGCGCATCCCGGCTCAACACTGCAATGTTGTCCGAAGCCTGATTCGCCACCAGCAACCATCGCTCACTCGGATCGAGCGTCAGATGACGCGGCACCTTACCTCCACACGAGACCCGGTTCAAAAGCGTCAACTTGCCATCCGAGGGAGAGATCGCAAACGTAGCAAGAATGTCATCGAACCGGTCCGCCGCATAAGCAAACCGCGCCTCCCGATCGATCACAATATCCGACCCACCCGTAGTGCCCTTAAAATCAGGTGGCCGCATCCCCACCTCCTGCACCGTCTCAAGGCTTCCGGAAGCCGCATTCCACCGCAAAACAACCACGCCCGAAGCCATCTCAGTAACGCAATAGGCAAACCTGCCGTTCGGATGAAACACAAGAGCACGCGGCCCGGCACCCGGCGAAGAACGCCACTCCGCCGGCCCATTCACAGTCAACTTCGCACTCGCAGCATCCAGCCGGTAGATGTGGATCGCATCCAAACCCAGATCATTGACCAGCAAAAACCGGTTATCCGGCGACACCGTCACCCGATGCGCATGCGGCCCCTTCTGCCGATCCTGATCCGGCCCATGCCCGCTGTACTGAAAAAACGAAACCGCCGGACTCAACCGCCCATCCGCGCCAACCGCAAACGAAGCCGCGCTCCCGCCACCATAATTCGCCGCAAACGCCGCCCGCCCCGTATAGTCGAACGCAACATGACAAGGCCCGGCGCCACCAGACGCCACTTCATTAATCTTCGTCAACCGCGCCCGACTCCGATCAAGCGCATAAGTCGAAACTGCTCCGCTGCTCTTGCCCTCAAAGGTATCCAACTCATTCGCAACCAGAACGGTCCTGCCATTCGGAGCCAGCGCCAGAAACGTAGGATTCTCCGCCTCCGCCGCCAAACCAGGTTGCCTCAACTCGCCCGTAGCCGAATCGAACGAGTAGGAATAGATACCCTTGCTAGTCCCGGAGGTCTGCGTCCCAACCAAAAGGAGATGCGAAGACTGCTGCGCGAAGCTGCTGCGAGCGGTCAGTGTGACGGCGATACCGGTAGAGAGGAACTGTCGGCGTGAAATTGGGAGCATGAATGAGTCCTTGGTGATGCTCAACAAGGGTACCTTAGCCAATGCCGTCATTTTGGCAAGATTGCCCGACGACATTGGCTATAAGCTGTTTCGAAGTGACAAGCGCTCAGGAAAAATTTCGTGAGTCCTCTCTTGAGAGGCTCCGCGGCAGGCTGGTCGTATCCTGCCAGGCCTCGGAGGGAGATCCTCTCGATGATCTTGGGACCCTTGTGCGGATTGCGACTGCGGTCTTGCGCGGTGGCGCCGGAGGGCTGCGTGCGGAAGGGGTACAACGGGTTCAAGCGTTTCGTGAAATTACTCAGTTGCCGATTATCGGGATTGTGAAGAGATACGACGCAAATGGCGATGTCTACATCACACCTGACTTTCAGTCAGCAAAAGCGGTCGGTGACGCAGGAGCGGATGTTGTCGCGCTGGATTGCACAACGCGGCGGCTCAATGCGGCTAAACCTGCGATGAAGAAAGCGGAAGCGTGGCCTGCGTTAATCGTACGGATTCATGCGGAACTGGGAAAGGCAGTTCTGGCGGATATTGCAACGGTCGAGGATGGAGTTGCGGCAGAGCAAGCAGGAGCCGACGCAGTGGCTACGACCTTGTATGGTTACACTGCTGAAACTGCCGGAGTCCGCACGCCATCCTGGGATTTGGTCGAGAGACTTGTGCGGCAAGTGAAGGTACCAGTAATCGTGGAGGGTCACATCACAACTCCGGAAGAGGTCAGGAAGGCACTTGAGCTGGGAGCGTGGGCTGTGGTGGTAGGGTCCGCGATCACCCGGCCGGAGACGATTACTTCGCGGTTTGCGAAGGCGGCCCGGTCGGCGAGGGAATGAAATATTGCCGATCCAATGAGGGGATCTGTATAGTCATCTATACATTTTAGATTGCATTGCAAAGTACATGAGGACGAATGAATGGCAATAGGAGTTACGAGCGATCCGGCGTTTGCTGCCGGTGAGACGGCGAAGAGGAATTACACGGTTCCGCTGGCCCTGATGGTCTCGCTTTACTTCGGCATCGGCTTTATCACGGCGCTGAACGACATTCTGATTCCGCATTTCAAGGACCTCTTTCACCTCACGAATGTGAAGGCGCTGATGGTGCAGTTATGCTTTTTCGGCGCGTACTTTGTGATGTCGCTTCCGTCGGGTTCGATTGTGGGGAAGATTGGATACAAGCGCGGGATTGTGGTGGCGCTGACGGTGATGGGGATTGGGTTGCTATTGTTTTTGCCGGCGTCGGTGGTTATTTTTTATCCTCTGTTTCTGTTTGCATTGTTCATTGTGGGGAGCGGACTGGCGCTGCTGCAGGTGGCGATCAATCCTTATGTAGGAGCGCTGGGAGCGCCGGAGACGGCTGCTGCGCGGCTGAATCTATGCGGATTTCTCAATTCGTTTGCGACGACGATCGCGCCGAAGATTGGCGCGGCGTTCATCTTTATTGCCGCGGGTGCTTCAGCGGCGGAGCTGGCGCGGTCAGTGCGGATGCCTTATGTGATTCTGGCGGGGTGCGCGTTTGCGATGGCGGGGCTCACGGCATTTGTAGACCTCCCGAAGCTCCTTGAGGGCAGGTCTGGAAGTGGAGACAGTTCCTATGTGGGTGCGTTGCGGTTCAGCCATCTGCGGCTGGGTGCGCTGGCGATCTTCTTTTATGTGGGTGCCGAGGTTGCGATCGGCAGCGTGATGATCAACTTTCTGGGCCAGCCTTCGATGGGCGGACTAAGCCATGAGGCTGCGGCTCAGTACGTCTCGCTCTACTGGGGCGGCGCGATGATTGGACGACTCATTGGGTTTGTTGTTCTCAGTGGCGCCTTTGTAAATAACGTTCGGGCGCAGCGGATGGTAACCGTCGTTTCGATCATTGCCTTTTTGCTCGTTCTCGCAGGAATCTTCGCTCGTGGGTATCTACCGACTTGGGCGACGCTCATGTGTGCCTCCCTTGTGCCGGTTGCGTTTCTTGTTCGGAGAACGGTCGCGGCCCAGCGGGCTCTGGTTTTTGTGTCGTCGATGGCTTCGCTGCTGATCGTGACGGGGATTCTTACGCATGGGCATGTGGCGATGTGGGCGATTGTTGCGTGCGGGTTGTTCAATTCGGTGATGTGGCCGTGCATCTTCCCTATGTCGGTCGAGGGTCTCGGACGATTCACAAGCCACGGCTCTGGAATCCTGATCATGATGGTGGTCGGTGGCGCCATCGTTCCAGAGGTTCAGGGCTTGTTAGCGGACCAGTTTGGATATCAGCCGAGTTTTGCGATTGTCCTGCTGTGCTATCTCTATATCCTCTTCTTTGCGCTGAGGGGCCACCGCAATCTAAATGCGACCGAAGAAACAGACTCCCTCAATCCGGGGATTATTCAATAGTTGTAGTCGGTACGCGGATCGAAGCCTTATAGCGGTCTCCACGATAACGCGAGCAGGCGACTTCGATGGGAGTTTCCTCCGTCGTCATAATGATGCGCGAGACTGACAGAATGCTCGCGCGCTTCGGAATCGTTAAGAGCTCGGACTCTTCACGCGTCGCTGGCAGCGCTTCAATTACCTCATCGGCCCAGGCCACGCGCACGCCGTAGCTTTCACGAAGTACAAAGTAGAGAGATTGCTTCGCGAAACTGATCTTATCCAGTCCAGGGAACTGTTTTAGCGGAATATGCGACTCCTCGAGTGCCATCGGAATTCCGTCGGCGAGTCGCAGTCGGCGCAATCGCATCACAACCTCCTCCGGTTCAACCTTCAATTTTTCTGCGAGGTCCTCTGTCGCCGTCACCACCGTCTGCTCCAAAAGTTTCGAGCTTGGCACCATACCGAGATGTTTCATGTCTTCGGTAAAGCCGCGCAGGTGCATGATGTTTTTCTCAAGCTTTGGCCGAGTCACAAACGTTCCGCGCCCCTTCTGGCTGAACGCAAAGCCGCTGGTCTTCAAGCCATGCAGGGCCTGACGAGCGGTCATCCGACTCACTTGGTAAACGCGTGCTAACTCTTCCTCAGAGGCCAACGGATCTCCCGTCGACAACTCACCGGACTGGATCTTCTCCATCAGCGCACGTTGAATCTGGTAGTACAGCGGAATAAAACCACTCTTGTCTAAGGGGCGTACAGTTGAAGCAGGTTGAACCTGAGACTTCGGCACTCTATCTCCTGTGACTCCATCTGCAGCACGAATCTGCCTCAAATAGGCGATTCAAAAAATGCATGCTGATGTGCGATATTTCGATCTCTATAACTTTTAGTCGCATCATTGTTTGGTTGTCTATACATTGCTGTTAAAAATGATCGGCGAAACAGGGCGAACGGCACTTTTGGGCAAATCGGACGACGTTACGATAGAAGCTAGGCGCTCACACTATCTACAGTCAGTGCGCTATGCCCGGACAGGAAGGTTTCGATTACGCCTGCCGACGGAGAGAGCACTGTAATGTTCGCAGGGTGACCAACTTCCAGTGTGCCCCAACCGTCCTCGATCCCCATTAGTATTGAAGGGTTGCGCGAAGCCGCAGCCACCGCTGTTTTCAGGCTTGCCCCCGTAAACTTCATGAGATTCTGCACTCCGTTGTCCAGAGTCAACACACTGCCGGCCAGAACGCCATCGGAAGTGCAACGTCCGTCACGAACAACCACCTCCATGTCGCCGAGCATGTAGACCCCGTCGGGCATACCTGTGGCGCTGATACCATCCGTCACTAAAATGATGCGGTCCTCGTTTTTAGCCTTAAAATACAGACGGACCATCATCGGGTCGACGTGAATGCCATCGCAGATTATCTCGGCGAAAAGCGGCCGCTTGTCGAGCACATAAGCAGCCAGACCTGGCTCCCGATGGTCGATCGCGCGCATTGCATTGAAAGTATGGGTTGCCGAGCGCGCTCCTGCCGTATAACCTGCCTCTGCTTCGCATACCCGGGCATCGCTGTGTCCCAGGCTACAGCGCACACCCAGCTTAGTCGCATGAGCAATCAACTCTGTTGCACCGGACAATTCCGGCGCAATGGTCATCAGGCGAATCTTGCCCTCTGCGGCCTCCCAGAAGCGGTCGAATAGAGAAATCGAGGGCGCCTCCAGTAGCGAGTCCGTATGCACTCCCCGCTTCAGATGCGAGAGGAAGGGGCCTTCTAAATGTATCCCCAGCGGAACCGCGCCGCGATGGGAATTGCCTCGTCGAATCTCATTTGCAAGACCCGCCAAAGATCGCATTGTTTCCTCTCTGGGAGAAGTAACAGTTGTCGGGAAATAAGCTCCGACGCCACGATTCGCAAGAAAAGCTCCAATCGCACGGAGAGCCTCGGGGGTTGCCTCCATCACATCGTGTCCTGCACAACCATGAATGTGAATATCGACGTAGGCCGGAACCAAAGTCGCCTCCGGAAATCGATGCGTCGCCATGGCGCGACCGTTGTCTCGTGCGCTGAGACTCTCAATACGGATTATCTGACCGTCTTCCAGGCTTACCAGCGGATACTCTACAACCCCGTTTGCGCTCACCAATCGCCGTGCCGCTATCGTGCTAATCATCACTGTCCTTTCCTAAACTACCCGGGGGAGCGCAAACTCAGTTACCATGTTCGCAATCCTGCATGACAAAAAAGGAGGAAGACTTTTTAGGTTCCGATGTTGATTACCATCGGGGGGGCCAAAAATATCTTGCTCCGCCGTTCTCCCTTCCAGTATAGTCGTACATACAGGTTCAAAAAGGAAAAAATTCCCACAAATGACTATTTCTTTCACTTGGTGGCCCCTCCCTCGTCCGGGTCATTCGGAACGGTTCAGGCTAAGGGCCTGCGTAAGGGCCGTTGCTCTATGACAGCTCTGCGGCCGCAGCTCTCGACCTGCATAAAGCCAACTGTGAATACGATGAAATTCTATTGCGCATGATTGACCCTATGTCACTTGTTTCCAAGACGTTCCCTCACGCGATGTTGCGCGAGATCAACGAGCAGCCACAGGCGCTCGCGGCGACCATTGCGCAGTACGCTCCTGGTGAGGCTCGTGCAGTAGAGATCTTTCAGCCAGCCATCGATGCCCTCGGCAGACGCGAGCGGCTCGTCATTGCAGCCAGCGGCTCGAGCCGTCATGCCGGCCTGGCCGGCGAAATCATGTTGGAGGACCTCGCCGGCATACCTGTTGACGTGGAGTACGCCAGCGAATATACCTATCGCTCGACGCACACCCTCCACAATCCTGGTGTTCTTGTCATCTCTCAATCGGGAGAGACGGCGGATACTCTCGCGGCTCTGCGAGAAGCCCAGGCTCACGGACTTGCCACTGTGGCAATCACCAATAATCCTCAGTCCAGCATGGCAATCGAGGCGAGTGCTTCGCTTCCGACTTTCGCAGGCGTCGAGAAAGCCATACCGGCGACCAAAAGCTTCACCACGCAACTTGCTGTTCTCTATTCGCTGGCTCTTCACCTGGCACGCTTTCGTGGCCGTATGACCCTACAAGCAGCCGAGGCGCACGGGCGCCAACTGCAGGGGATTCCTTCGCTCATCCAGGCTGCATTGCCTCGTTGGCATGAGCAAATCGAAGTGCTTACATCTCAGCTCGCGGACTCCAGTACACTGCTCTATCTGGGCCGGGGCGCCCATTATGCAATCGCTCGGGAAGGCGCCCTCAAGCTCAAGGAATCCGCTTATATTAACGCGGAAGGATATCCTGCGGGGGAGCTGAAGCATGGGCCCAATGCCCTTGTCAGCAAAGAAGCTCCGCTGATCATGATTGCCACAGCTGATGCTAGCGATCCTGACTCCCTTTTGCGTTATTCGAAGGTCATTCAGCTCATGAAAGACATGCGGGAGCAGGGAGCAAGAATAATCACTCTAGCAACCGAAGGTGATCGCGAAGCTCCTCTCTATAGCGATTCTTGCATCTCCATCCCCACTTGCAGCGACCTGTTATCCACCCTCCTTGAAGTAGTCCCCTTACAATTGCTCGCCTACATGCTGGCCACTAGCCGAGGCATCGACGTCGACAGTCCCAGGAATCTCGTCAAGGCTGTTGTCGAGGAATAAATCGCAGAATCCTCCCACCTTAGCGTCATCCCAGCAACACCTTCTGATGATGGCCGCCAGCCCTCTTTACTCCCAGTATTGAGTTGTAGGCGATTCGGTCTCTCGTCTAGGCAAGTTGCGATGGGTCATGCATCAGCTTTCTGGATTGTCCCAAGTGAGTCTTTCTTCGCCGGATAGCGATAGACGCATACCTTCTAAGCCAGTCTCTTCGGTAACTTAAGTTTTGTCAGCGAGGCAAAGGCCAATCGGTAAATCCAATCGGTGCAACTTTAGTGCAATAGGTAGGCCCCCGATAGAAGGTTACCGTGGGTACTAAAGTTTCGGCCTGTAGTGCGAGCCAAAAGGACGCTTATGACACGCTTGGCCCATAGCTCTTCTTGCTCTTCAGTATCTTCCTTGATCGGCAAATACTGCGTGAAAGCTGCTTTCGTATTGGCGATTATCGCCACGACCGTCTCCGCCGCCTTTGCGGCGTCGGCGCCCACGACGACATCGCTGGCGATCTCCGCTACCTCTGTCCCTTATCAAACGCCCGTCATATTGACGGCTACTGTTACGTCAGGCGGCTCGCCCGTCACAGCGGGAATAGTTCTCTTTTGCGAAGCGACGGCGATATTTTGTGAAAACAACTCTGCTCTGGGTGTCGCGCAGCTGACTTTTCCATCTGCGACTGCGACCGTGAAAATTGGTAGCGGTCCCATTGGCAACCACAGCTATAAAGCTGTATTCATGGCGAACGATATTTATGCGGCCAGTCTGTCGAACACCGTCACTTATGCTGTAACCGGAACCTACCAATCGACCATATCGCTAACCTCAGCAGGTACTGTCGGCAACTATAGCCTCACAGGAACGGTCGCTGGACTCGATTCGCTCACATCTGGCCCAACTGGAACCATCTCGTTTCTGGACACCAGCAACGGCAACAATGTGCTCGGAACGGAAAAGCTTGTCGTCTCCACGCTGTCGACTACCTTTCTTCCTAACCCACCATTTTCCATAGGCGGCCCCGGTGCGACTCAAAGGTCGGCAGCTATTGAATCGGCCTATCTCAATGCCGACAATAATCTCGACGTAGTAACCGGAGATGCCGCACAGACAATCACTGTTCTCCTCGGGAATGGTGACGGCACCTTCCAGCCAAAAGTAGTCTATCCAGGTTGCACTGTTGGAAAAGTGTTGCAGATGGTCTTTGCCGACTTCAACCGTGATGGAAAAACGGATATCGCTCTTGGCTGCTCAGACGGTACCAACGGCGGACTGCTCATCATCCTGGGCAACGGCGACGGCTCATTTCAAACTCCCGTGCTTTACTCGACAGGCGATGTAGCCAGTATCGCTATGGGCGACTTCAATAACGACGGACTCTTTGATTTTGCCGTTACCGATAATTCACAACAGAATGTCACCTTCCTTTTAGGAAAGGGCGACGGGACCTTCACCAAGGAATCAACCATCATTTCGACCAATGTCGTTACGCGGGGTATCGTTGCCGCGGACTTCAATCAGGACGGCAAAGAAGATATTGCCTACGCAGTTGCCACTGCTACGCACGGGAGCAATTTGTTTGATCTCTATGTAGCTCTAGGTAATGGCAACGGCACATTCCAGCCACCCACTCTCGTTGCATCCCAGATCGGAGAGTTTCTTACCACTGGGGATACCAACGGTGACGGTATGGCCGATATCGTCGCCGCTACTATCACCGAGCCGGGAGGCAACCTCGTTGGTGAAAGTCTCTTCGTCCTTCTCGGAAATGGCAATGGAACGTTTCAGACGCCCGTGGCCTATCTCTCCGACATACCATCCGATCCGCATCTTGCGGATGTCAACGGTGACGGGATCCCGGACATTATCGCAGGGGGTAGCACCGGCGCTCTAGTCTACATAGGAAACGGCGATGGCACATTCCAACCCTACCAGGAGCCAACCATAGGTGGCTTTGCGCTCACCTATGCGGTCAATGCTGGAGACTATGACAACAAAGGCAACGCTGACCTGGTCGGAACGGATGCCGACAGCCCTCGAGCTGCAGACACGATGAGCCAGGTTACGCAGACATCCACCGCTTCTGCTCTCACTAGCGTCGCGGTCTTTCCATTGGGTAGCGGCGTCCACAACGTGGATGCAAGTTACTCCGGAGATGCAATCTATTTCGGTAGTGTCTCCAGTACTGTTCCTCTTACGGCGGCTCCTGTAAATACTTCTCTAGCATTGTCAGTGTCGCCGATAACGGCCAACTTGAGCGGGCTCCCTGTTACGTTGACTGCAACCCTATCCCCATTCACTGTCGGTCCTCCTACCACGACCACAAATGGCGATCTGGTTAATTTCTTTAGCGGGACCACGATGCTTGGCTCAGGCACGCTGTCGAACGGAGTTGCTACGCTGACGACATCGACCCTGTTGACAGGATCAGACACCCTGACTGCCGTGTTCCCGGGAGACTCTAACTACAACTCCAGCACCTCGAACATTCTTCCCTATACGATCTCGGACATCCTGCTAAGTTCGTCGCTCAACCCTTCGACTTACTTGCAACCTGTCGTTTTCACTGCCACCTTAGGGGCCGGTAAGACCGGATCGGTGACCTTCTTTGCTGATGGAGCCATTGTCGGAACTGTCACGATCAGTGGTCCAACAGTGACCTTTACGACTTCCACCCTCTCGGTCGGCTCGCACAATATCGCCGCGCAGTTCAATAGCAGCACTTCACCTGTGCTTGTTCAGGTAGTCAATAAAGCGACCCCAACTGTGACGGTGACTACCTCCGGACCAAGCACATTCGGCGGTACGGTCACGATTACAGCGTCGGTTCCTCCTGGCGTAACCGGCACAATCACCTTTACCAGTGGCGGTTTAACTCTGGGGTCAGGAACAATTGTCGGCGGCTCTGTGTCAATCACAACCACCGCGCTGACACCGCCGAGCGACATCATCACAGCAACCTACAGTGGGGATACTAACTACAACACGGCGACCGGAACTGTAACCCAGACTGTTGGCAAAGCAAATCCCACATCGACGCTGACCTCTTCACTCAATCCATCTCTGCCTGGTAGCTCTGTGACATTCACGGATACCCTGTCGAGCAACGCAACTGGAACAGTGACATTTACTAGTGGCTCAACAACGCTCGGCACATCAACCGTGACAGGTGGGGTTGCCACCGTAAACACCTCAACGCTTCCGCTCGGGAGCGATCCAATTAAGGCGACTTATAGTGGCGATACTAATTTCAATTCGGCAGTTGCAACTCTGACTCAGACCGTAGCTAAGGCAACACCGACAGTCACCGTCAGTACCTCGGGCGCGACCGTCTTCGGCCAACAGGTTACGATCACAGCCTCAGTTCCGAACGGGCCAACTGGCACCATCACAATCACAAGCGGTGGCGTGACATTGGGTAGCGGCACCATCACCTCGTCCAACGGAACAGTAACAGTCACAACTTCCGTGCTTCCGGTTGGATCTGATCTGATCACTGCAACCTATGGCGGAGACTCCACCAATAACTCCGCTACAGGGACGGTGACGCAGACGGTAACGAAGGCTTCGCCGACAGAGACTCTCACCTCTTCACTCAATCCTTCGGTCTTCGGTCAATCGGTTACCTTCACCGCTACGCTGCCTACGAACGTGACTGGCACAGTGACCTTTACGAGCGGTACAACCGTACTCGGCACATCTACCGCGACTAGTGGCAAAGCAACATTAGCTACCACAGCATTGCCTGCTGGAAGCGACTCGATTACGGCAACTTACAACGGGGATGCGAACAACAACACCTCGACTGCCTCGCTGACTCAGACAGTCAATAAAACGACGCCGACCGTCACTGTCACCACCTCAGGTCCTAGCACCTTTGGCGGTTCGGTCACTATCACGACGACCCTCCCCATTGGCACGACTGGAACCGTGACAGTGACAAGTGGTGGAACAACCCTGGGCAGTGGTCCGGTAAATCCGACGACTGGCACAGTCACAATCACAACGACAACGCTGCCAGTAGGCAACGATCCGATCACCGCGACCTTTAGCGGCGATTCAAATAACAATCCTGCCACTGGGACTACCAGCCAAACCGTAACTAAGGCAGCTACAACCGTAACTCTGGTCTCTTCGGCTAATCCCTCCATCGTCGGCCAGTCCGTCACGTTTACCGCTACCCTCCCGTCAGGTGTAACTGGAACGGTAACATTCACTAGCGGCTCTACAACATTGGGTACATCCACGCTGACGGGCTTGACCGCAACCGTATCAACATCCTCGCTCCCAATTGGCGGCGATCCGATCACAGCAACCTATAACGGCAACGCCGACTACAACACCGCAACTGCAACCATCACTCAGACTGTAGGTAAAGTCACACCCACACTTACCGTGAGTACTTCTGGTCCGAGCGTCTTCGGTCAGACAGTGACGATCACTGCCTCAGTTCCGAACGGGCCAACGGGCTCTATCACGATAACGAGCGGTGGTGTGACCTTAGGCAGCGGAACCATCACCTCATCCAATGGGACGGTGACGATTACCACCTCGGTGCTCCCAGTTGGATCGGACCTAATCACTGCAACCTATGGTGGCGACACTAACAATAACTCTGTCACAGGTACGGTGACGCAAACGGTTTCGAAGGCTTCGCCGGCAGAGACCCTCATCTCTTCTCTCAATCCGTCGGTTTTTGGTCAGTCGGTCACCTTCACTGCCACGCTGCCAACGAGCGTCACTGGTACAGTGACCTTCACCAATGGTGGGGCCGCACTCGGCACAGCGACCGTGACCAGCGGCAAAGCGACGCTCGTCACCTCGACTCTCCCTGCCGGTAGTGATGCCATCGCCGCAAACTACAGTGGAGATACCAATAACAGCACCTCCACAGCCTCGTTGACTCAAACCGTATCTAAGGCCACTCCGACAGTCACCGTTAGTACTCCAGGAACGAGCACCTTCGGCTCCCCCGTTCCCATCACTGTGACATTGCCCGTGGGCACGACCGGGACGGTAACGGTAACGAGTGGCGGCACGACTCTCGGTTCGGGTACGGTCAATCCGACCACAGGAACGGTCACCATAACGACAACTACCCTTCCGGTTGGCAATGATCCGATCACCGCTTCCTTTGGAGGCGACTCCAACAACAACCCTGCTACGGGCTCGACCACGCAGACCGTAACCAAGGCGGCGCCAGCAGTAACGCTGACCTCTTCGACGAACCCATCTGTGATAGGGCAGTCGGTCACCTTTATCGCAACACTCCCGTCAGGTGTAACCGGAAACGTAACCTTTACAAGTGGCGCCACTGCTCTGGGGACCTCAACCTTGACAAACGGATCTGCCGCCGTATCCACCTCAACCCTGCCGCTGGGCAGCGATCCGATCACAGCGACCTACAATGGCGACGCGAGTAACAACACCGCGATCGCCTCGTTGACTCAGACAGTCAACAAGACCGGCCCATCCGTTTCACTGACATCCTCCGTCAATCCATCCAACTTCAACCAGTCCGTTACCTTCACTGCAACCGTGGCCTCAACTGCGACCGGCACGATCACGTTCCTTGACGGGGCCACAACCCTGGGGACTGGAGTGGTCAATAACGGCACGGCAAGCCTCAGTACTTCATCGCTCACCCCAGGTGTTCACCCAATTACTGCCAGCTATGGCGGAGACTCGAACTTCAGCTCGGGGGTTTCGACGCCGCTCTCGCAGACGGTCAACAAGACGACTCCAACGCTGCCTCCACCGGTGGTATCGACCAACAATCCGACCTTCGGCAGCCCAGTGACGATTACTGAAACCGTACCTCCGGGAGTGTCGGGACCTGTCACGTTCTCCAATGGCACAGCGCCGATAGGGACGGCGCCAGTCGTAGGTGGAGTTGCCACCATCACGGTGACTAACCTTCCGCTCGGGTCTGATCCGATCACCGCGAGCACTCCGGGCGACTCTACGAACAATCCTGCCACGTCCCCCTCGGTAACAGTGACAGTGGTCAAAGCATCTCCCGCTGTGACTGTCACATCCTCTCTCAACCCGTCGGTCTTCAATCAGCCTGTGACCTTTACGGCTACAACGCCAGCGAGTGCAACTGGCACGATTACGTTCCTTGATGGAACGACCATTCTGGGTACTGGTTCCTTAAACAACGGGAACGCGGCCCTAACGACCAGTACCTTGATCGTCGGTTCCCACGTGATTACCGTGAGTTATGGTGGCGACCCGAACAATAACTCGTCCACATCACTGCCTCTCACCCAGGTAGTCAACAAAGCGACTCCCGTTATCCCGCCGCCCGTTGTTTCATCGTCCAACCCGCCGGTAAACACGCCAGTGACAATTACCGAGACGGTACCGACTGGTGTAACTGGAACAGTTACATTCTCCAACGGGACCACTCCGATCGGTACAGCTCCCATTGTAGGAGGTGTGGCGACGATCACAGTCTCTAACTTGCCGATTGGCGCCAACCCCATTACTGCAACCACATCGGGTGACAGCAACAACAATCCAGCGACTTCAGCGCCAACTCTCGTAACCGTCACACCTGCGACACCGGTCCTGGTTGCCCCGATTGTTTCCTCGAATAACCCAGCGCCGAACACGCCAGTCACGATCACCGAGCCGATTCCTTCCGGCGTTACCGGTCCCATCACCTTCTTTAACGGTACGACTCCTCTCGGAACCGCGCCCATCGTCGGCGGGCAGGCAACTTTGACTGTTCCCTCCTTGCCTGTTGGTACGAATCCAATCACCGTAACCGCCGTCAATACAGCAACGAGCGGCACAATCACATCGCCGCCCACCCAGGTGACGGTTGCGAAAGCGACTGTGATCGTTACGCTGGCATCTTCCGCGAATCCAGCCTCCCCGGGCCAGGCCATTACCTTCTCGGCTACTGTACCGGCCGGCGCAACCGGTTCGGTGACCTTCCTCGATGGCACAACCGTTCTGGGTGTTGGCGCCATCAACGCTGCTGGGATAGCGACCTTTACTACCTCTGCGTTGACCATCGGATCGCACTCGATCACGGCCACGTATAGCGGCGACTCGGGTAACAGCGCTGCGACATCAGCAGTTCTGACGCAGGTTGTTGGCAAAATCCCAACAATGACAACTATCGTTTTGAGCGCGCCTGCCCAACTGCTCCACACGGGGGTGACCTTCACCGCGAATGTAACTGCTCCAGCACCAAATGCCACCGGGACTGTGACCTTCATGGACGGCACCACCGTTCTAGGTTCAGCACCTCTTAGTGCAAATGGAGGCGTTGCCGTATCGCTCACCACTAACGCAAATGCGGCCTTCGCAACTTCGAGCCTTGTAACAGGCGCTCATCAGATCGTGGCCGTCTATTCAGGCGATAACAACTTCGCACCTAGCACCTCTGCTCCTGCCACAAACATGGTGGAAGACTTCACTAATACAAACACCGGTGCGGCCAGCCAGAACATGTTCCCAGGGGGATCCACCTCGTATACCTTTACTCTGGCGCCCGTAAGTGCGACGACCTTCCTCAATGACCTGACTGTCCAAGTCAATGGTCTGCCGCCGGGATCGACGTACACTTTCACACCGTCGACTATCAACGCTGGCAGCGGATCAACTCAGATTGTCCTCAACGTTCAAACCAGCAGCTCGCTTAGTGCGCGGAATCATCTGCCGCAGAACAGCCCATCCCCACGCAATGAAGTGCCAATTGCTCTAGGAATGCTCGGTCTAGTCGGTCTTGGCGCGATGCGAAAGCTGAGACACAAGATTCCGCGAACGCTGATGATTCTCTTGTTAGCTCTCGGTTCGATCCTGCCGATTGCCGCTCTCAGCGGATGCGCCGGAGGCTACTTCACCCTTAACCCAACGACTTATACCCTCACCGTCACCGGCACGGAAGGCGCCGTTCAGCACGCGGCAACCGCAACCCTCATCGTGCAGTAGGAGAAGAATGAAATGATCTATCTTCGCAGCGCCGCGCTCTTGGTACTTGCATTCGCTCTGCCCTGGGCTCTGCATGCTCAGGCGGTCTCAATGGCCGGTGCAAGTGAGAATATTTCTAGGTTCGAATTTGGCGCCAATTACAACTACTTCCATGCCAATGCGCCTCCAGGTCAATGCGGCTGTTTCTCGCTCAACGGGGGTAGCGGGACAGTGATCTACAATATAACGTCCAATTGGGCGGCAGTAGCTGATCTCACTGTTGGGCACGCAACAAACGTGGACAATAGCCTGCAGAACATCACCATCTTCAACTATCTTTTTGGTCCCCGGTACACGCGCCGCATGCGAAGCCGGTTCGTTCCATACGGACAGATACTGCTCGGCGGAGCGAAAGAGGATGTCAACTTTCAGTTCACTATCAATCGCCAGTCGTTTGGTCTTCTCGCCGGCGGCGGAGTAACTACACCGCTGAAGGGCCGATTTGGCATGACCCTCGGTGAAGTCGACTGGATCCACACTCGAATCCCCAACGCCGTAAACGACAGTCAGAACGACATCCGAGTCGTTACCGGTATTACCTTTAACTTAAGCCACGAGTAAAAGCCGTCAACTTCCCGTTCACCAGATGATCCACTTGCCGTGGGGAGCATTTCACAAAAGCAGCCCTACTGTTTCAAGAGCTTCGTCAAATAGTCGAGTGCGCGCGGATCATTGGACTGTCCCAACCAGAAGACGGCCTGTCTGCGAACAGCGGGATCCTTGCTTGAGTCGGCCACTGCAATCAACTGGGTAGCGGCTTCGTCCCCGGGCAGACGAGACAACGCAAAAACCGCAGATTTGCGGATCTGCTCATTGGGGTCATCGGTCGCAATGGTTCGCAGATCTTGCGACACCTTCTTTCCCCCTTTTGTTGCCATCCAGAACTGAGCCTGTTTGCGAACCCGCGGAGATGTATCCTCATGTGCCATGCGGATAAGCTCGTTGAGCGCTTCGGGATCCTTCGTTAAGGTAAGGTCGAAGGTAAGCTTCTCGCGAAACTTTGGATCGTTATCCCCACGCGCAAAACGTTGGATTGCCGCAAGTCCATCATGGCCTCGTTGGTTAGCGAGCCAGAACACAGCCTTCTCGCGGAGTTCGAGATCGCTTCCCGTGCCGGCGAGGCCAACTAATGCTGCGGTAGCCGAATTTGATTGGTGAATCGAAATCGCAAACACTGCGCTATCGCGGAGATGGCGCACATCACCCTGCCGAGCAAGATCAGTCAATAAGCGAATGCTGTCGTCCTCGGTAACGCCATTCAACCAAACGAATCGCAGCCCACCTGCATCCAGACTGCGGTCGGGGCTCTCAACCTTAACCTTCATTACCGCGCCATCAGCGATTCGCAATAGTATGACGGCACGATCAGCAGTTCGACGGCTTCCTTCGGAGTCATCCATTATGGAATCGCCATTGCCTTCAAGATAGTCAATGCCCCTCGAGTTCCAGTCCGAAGAAAATTTACTTACAATGGGGACGGAGTACCCAAGCCATCCCGCATCCTTCTGCCGCTTTTGACTATCGATGGCTGTCTTGAGACCGTGATCCGCGGCTTCCATTACCACCTGACCATGAGTGATGGTTGGCTGTTGAGCAAACAGGGAACTGGCTGCTGCTAGAACTGTTGTAATCGCAAAAGCACGAACGAAAGTTTGCATAAGTCTTCTCCTGGCTTCTAGTGAGTGGCGATATTGCGATGAGGGAGCGAAGCCAAACTTTACTTAAGCAGCTCGAGCATGTAATCGGTTGCTGCCTTGTCGTTCATCAGAGCAAGTTGAGAGACGATCGTCCGCTTCAACTCAAGGTCCTTCTCGTTCCGCGCCATCTCGACCATGCGAGGCGCATCTTTCGTGATGAACATGGCAGAGATAATCGACTTCTTGATTTGGGTATCCGTCGTCGCGCGATAGGCTTCAGCCAAGGTATCGTTGGCACGCTTACCTTGAAACACCGCTATCGACCGGATCGCCTCGGCTTGCAGTTGGGGGTCCAGCTTCCCAAGTGCAGCATCGTGCAGAATGCCTTCCGCCTCAGGGGACTTGCTCTGAGCCAACACAAACAGAGCATGTCTTTTTACGCAGAGTGGTTGATTGCCATTTAGAATGCCGCGCAGCAAAGGCAGAGCGGTTGTAGGGTCTCTGTTTAGCAGCGAATTCAACGCAAGCATCTTCAAGTCATCATCAGAACCCAGTGCTACGCATTCATCTCTATCCGTGTAGAAAGGTGCAATCCTAATATTAGGCTGAACTCTTTCCACTTTAACTTTTATTCTGTCGTCTGTTATAACTTTCGGATCGACCTGCCCATCCAACGAAATGACAGCGCAATCCTTGTTCCACGGGCTGTCGGCAAACTGGGAGTGAAGTTGATCGCAAGTCGCAATCGCAAGCGGTGTCTTGCCAAGTTTATTGAGCGAATAAGCCTTCCAGTAGAAAGCCGCGTCAACTCGTTTGCCCTTCTCATTGATCACTTTGTCAAAGGCCGACACAGCGTCTGGCCAGCGATGCTCATCCATTGCGCGAGTCCCCACTGCATAGGCATCGTCATCCAACAAGACGACGGGCGCAAAGGAAAGTTCAAGTTCCGATGCGTGGATAGGTTGTGTGGTTGCGCAAAGAACCAAAGCAATCAGGCAGAGTGCTGCGCGCATAAAGTTTGTCATTGAGAAACTCCTTGGGATTGATCGTCGTTTTGCCGCAAAATCCTGATATCAAGCAGCAGGCCACTCGTATTCATCTCCAAGCGGAGACGCCAGGTACTGTGCTGCGTTGGTGATTCATTGTCAAGCGTGGTCAACACCCGTCCAAAATTTTCCAGTACCGCGGCTTCAGCTAAGGCGCCGCTATCCCGCGCATTGCGAACATAGATCGCATTCTGCAACAGAAGGCTATGTGCCTGCTCGCGAGTAGCATCGTCGAGCGGACCAGAGGTGTTGTTCACCTCAGTCAGCAAACGTTCTGCAGCGTCGAGATGATTAGCAATAGCCGGATCTGTAGGCTCTACCGTGATAGGTCCATGGCCATTGACAGCAACATTGCGCTTTGTCTCGCCACCGCGGTGGAAGAGCACGCCGAAAACGGTGAGCAAAATCAACATCGCAGTTGCCAGGCTAGCCGTGGGCCAAACCCAACGCCACCGCATCAATTCGAAGCCACGTCGGCGTTCCGGAGTCAGTACGCTCAGGTTGCTGCGGAGTCGCTGCCAGTTACATTCCAGGTCGGGCTGCGGAGCCGGCTCTGCAGAAAAGATACGCAATGTCTCAGCTATAGATTCCGAGAGGTCCGCGCACTCCGAGCAGTTCTCCAAATGAGAGCAGATTGCCGCTGTATCGGGGCTCTCTTGGAGTTGATAAGCAATCAGTTCTTCTTCAGAGAAGTGTTTCATCGAAGACCTCCTGCAACCGGAGCGAGCGAGCGGCGAAGCTTGCTGACCGCACGGAAGACGGCCTGTTTGGCGGAGTTGCTTGTAACGTTCAGCGCCGCGGCAATCTCTGTCATCGGAACATCCTCCATATGCCGCAGTGTGAATGCAGTTCGCTCCATCGGCGTCAATTCGTCCATCGCTGCCCGCCGCATGCTGACAGCCTCACTATTCAACAGAATGTCTTCAGGTCCAGCCTGCCTGTCCGCAACCCGGACCGTATGCTCCGCGGCCGAAGGTTCATCCACTATCCGCGGCGCATGGTAGGAGAGATCGCGATTGCGTCGTTCAACGAGATTGATTGCTGTATTCATAACGATTCGCATGATCCATGTCGAGAAAGCCGAGTCCTGTCGAAAACTCGGCAACTTGTTATAAGCACGAAGAAATGTCTCCTGTGCTACCTCTTCCGCATCGGCCTCATTGCCTGTGATTCGAAAGGCGACACGGGTGACAGAGCAAAAATGGCGATCCATCAAGACGCGATAGGCGTCCCTGTTGCCAGCGAGCACTTCTCGGATCGCCTCTGTCTCTGCCTTATCCATTCGCCGATTAGACAATGGGTTCAGCCTCCGGTTAGGTTAGGAATAGGAAAATTGCGCAAGCCTTTTAGATTGCCAACTCAAAACGAGATATTCCGACGCCTGCGATCGAACAGCGCTAGCCTCGTCTTCGTGTCCTTAAGGAGCGAAGGCCATAGACCGCGGCGCCCGCAAACAAAATAAACCCTGCCGTTCTCGTCTCCCGAAGAAAATTCGGCCGCGAGATCAGAATGAAAATGAAACCACTCAGTGCAGCCAGGACGGGCAATGGGTAGAGCGGCATACGAAATCCCCTGATCTTTCTCTCCCGACGATGTTTCGGCAACAACAAGGCTATTCCTTGCAGCAAAAATTGAAACAGGATTCGAACCACCACCAGCGTCGTGATGACCTCCTGCAGCCGAAAGATGCAGCATAGCAGCGTAATTCCGCCAAGCGTCACCAGGGAGTGCGTTGGGATCTGATGCTTTGGATGCAGTGTTCCGAACCATCCGGGGAAATTACCATCCCTCGCCGCGGCAAAGGGGATCCGCGAGTATCCCAGCAGCAGGGCGAACACGGAAGCAAGCGCCGCCAAGGCGATCAACACCACCATTACGCCAGCTGCCGTATGCCCATACAGCCGCTCCATAAAAACCGCCATGGTGAACATTCGTGCGTGGCTGTCGGTGTTCTGCGCCATCTCCCGCCAAGGTAGAACACCCAGCACGCTGATGTTCATCAGCAGATAAAGCACTCCAACGATTCCAATTGCACCGAGTACTGCACGCGGAATCGTTCTCTGCGGGTCGCGTACCTCCGCCCCCAGGAAGCAGACGTTGTAGTAGCCCCAATAGTCATACGCCGAGATCAACATTCCTGCTCCGAGGCCGACAAAGAATGCGGCATTGAGGTGAAATGCACCTGCTGGAAAGTCAAATGCGCGGTGAGCGTCGAAATGCGCAAACCCAATCACGATAATGAGCACGAGCGTGAGGCCTACAACCAGCCCCAGCCACCGCACGATGCGATCGATGGCAAAGATGCTGCGGTACAGAACCGCCATCGCAACGCCACAGGCAGCCATGGCAACCAGCGTTTGTCCACTCAACACCAAAGGAACCCCGAACAGAGACGTTGCTGCAAAAGGATGGGTTGCCTTCGGAAGAAAAAAGGAAAGATACTGCGAAAATCCGATGCAACCGGATGCAATGGAAAGCGGTGCGCTGATCAGCAACTGCCAGGCGTAAAGAAATGAGAGTGCGCGCCCCAGCGTCCTCTCTCCGTAAAGATGGTTCAGATACGCGTAGGAGCCGCCTGCCTCCGGGTAAGCCGTCCCCAGTTCGCTCCAGATTAAGCCATCGCACAGCGATAGCAGGGCGCCCATCAGCCATCCCAGCATCGCCTGCGGGCCGCCCATCACCCCGACAATCAGCGGAAGCGTCACAAATGGGCCCACGCCAACCATATCGATGACGTTCAGGCCGAGTGCCGAACCCGTCGACAACTCACGCCGCAGCTCATTGGTTCTTGGCCTTTCGGTCCCCGTTGGCGACACACTCTCATCCTTCGAAGGTGCCGGTTCGGCGGACGGATGGTTCATGACGTCGCTTTCAAGGTGGGGCCAGATTCAACCCGGATTGGTGTCTTGCTTGAAGTGTAACGAATCCTTAGTAAATATGTGTCGGAGGTGCGTGGTATGACCAATTGCAGGTAATATTCCTGTGAGCATGGATTGGAGAAACGATGAATACCTTGAAAAATTACCTGGCGGCAATGGCCGCAGTGACGGTAATCATGGCAGTTCCCGCTATGGCAGCCGGCAAGATCTGCGATGCGCGGACCTACGGAGCCAAAGCCGATGGTGCAACCAAGGATACGAAAGCCATTCAGGCCGCGATTGACGACTGTGCCGGTGCAGGAGGGGGAACGGTCAAGCTCTCCGGGGGCACATTTCTTTCGGGTCCGATTGTGTTGAAGAGCAATATCACGCTCGATATTGCCAAGGACACAACCCTTTTCGGCTCTCCCGACCACGCTGACTATCCGGCGAAGACGGAGTTCCGCGCGCCCGGGACGCAATCGCTCGTCAGCGCCACGAATGCCGAGAAGATTGCAATTACCGGTAGCGGCACGATCGACGGCAATGGCGAGAGCTGGTGGGTGCAGGCTCGCGCTACGCACAACGCCGGGGTTGTCGGCACGGTCCAGTTTCGTCCGCGCCTGGTCGTCTTCGATCACTGCCAACACGTTCGCATGGAGGGCGTGACTGTTCAGAACTCTCCAAGCTGGCAGATCGTTCCGTACTACACGGACGACATGACCATACGCAACGTCCGCATCCTCGCACCGGTTCGCTCGCCCAATACAGATGCGATCGATCCGTTCAGCTCCTCGAATATGGTCATCGATCACGTCTATGCGGACGTAGGCGACGACAACATTGCCATCAAGAGCGGGATCATCGACTCTCCTGGCCCTGATTCGCCGAGCAAGAACATCACAATCACCGACTGCGAGTTCATGCATGGTCATGGACTCTCGATCGGCAGCGAGATCGCCGGCGGGGCACAGAACATCCATGCTGAGCGTATCCATTTCAAGGGAACCGATCAGGGGATTCGCATCAAGGCGAACCGCGACCGCGGCAACGATGTCAGCAACATCTCCTTCAAGGACATCACGATGGAGGATGTGAAGACCTCGATTCTGATTAGCGAGTACTACCCGAAGGCGATGCCGGAGGGTGACGTGAAGGCCGAGCCCATACAGCGCCTTACTCCTTTCTTCCACAGCATCACAATTGAAAATGTGAAGTCGGTCAATAGCCCATGGGCAGGGGTCATCGTTGGGCTGCCTGAGTCGCCGGTCAAGGATATTACGCTCAAGAACGTCGATATTCAGGCTCAGAAGGGCTTGCAGATCGCGTATGCGGAGGTCTCCGCCTCGAATCTCAAAGTGACTGCGACCGAGGGCCAGAGCATTACGGTTGCTCCGAATGCGAAGTTGACGGTGAAGTAGCTTGTTAGCTGGTTAGCAGGTCTTGGCAGGTGAGAGTGCGGCTGTTACTTCGGCTGCGCTCTTTCCTGTTATGCGAAGCGTCTTCGTTCGGCTTGATGCGCCTGCGATGAGCGCGATGCGCGCCCGCGGCAACCGCAGGGTTTCCGCGAAAAATGCGATCAAGGCTTCGTTCGCCTTTCCATCCACCGGCGGCGCGGTGAGTGCGATCCTGACTGAACCTGCGTAGATGCCCGTTACGCCGTTCTTTCGTGTTCCGGGATGGACACGGACTGACACCGTACACCCGTCTGCGACGTCCGCTGCAAAGTTGTCGTTCATTCTTCTACAGCCTGTGGGGTGCGGCGGCCGAAGATTGCTGTGCCGACACGGACGCAGGTGCTGCCCTCTTCGATCGCCACGGCGAAGTCGTTCGACATTCCCATCGATAGCTGTGTCAGGCGAGGGAACCCGGCGATGGATTCGTCGCGCAGGCGGCGCAGTTCGCGAAAGTAGGGCCGCGCGGTTTCGGGGGCTTCCGACCATGGCGGAACCGTCATCAGCCCTACCGCTTCGACCGACTTCAGTTCTTCCATTGCCGCGAGCAGGGAAGGGAGTTCGTCCGGGGCGAGTCCGTGCTTCGACTCTTCGTGGCTCAGTTTCACTTCGATCAGCACGGGCAGCTTCTTTCCCAACGCTGCCGCGGCGGTGTCGAGACGCTGCGCGATCCTAAGCGAATCAACGGCATCGATGCTGTCGAACAGTTCCGCTGCCTTCGTTGTTTTATTCGATTGCAGCGGCCCAATGAGGTGAAACTGTGCGCCTGCCAGGTCCCTCACCTCGGGAGATTTCTGCTGAAACTCCTGCACGCGGTTCTCTCCGAAGAGACGCTGACCCGCGGCGTGGGCCTCGAGGATCATCTCGACCGGGTGAACTTTGCTGACTGCCATTAGCGCGACTTCGTTTTCGGAGCGGTTGGCCCGTCGGCAGGCTTGAGTAATCTGTTCGTGCAGATGGGCGAGGTTGTCGGCGATAGACATGCTCTCTGCATCTTATCTTTTTGAACTCAGTTGATCTTGATTTGATCCCCAGGAGGCGCACTGCTTATGTGGACCGTTTTGCTGCTCATCGGCTCGAACATCTTTATGACTTTCGCGTGGTACGGACACCTGAAGTTTCGCGAGGTGCCGTTGTGGAAGGTGATTGTGGTGAGCTGGGGCATTGCGTTTTTTGAGTATTGCCTGCAGGTGCCGGCCAACCGGATCGGCGCGAAGACGTTTTCGCCGGATCAACTCAAAGTGATTCAGGAGGTGATCACGCTGACGGTCTTTGGGGTCTTCTCAACGTTTTATTTTGGCGACAAGCTGCATTGGAACCACTTTGCTGCGTTTGGGTGCCTGGTGGCCGGGGCATTCTTCATGTTCCACAAGTTCTAGGCCGTGCTCCCTGTCAACAATGCCGGCAAGTTATTGTATAAGCGATATTTAGCAGCAGGGGTCTTCCGATTTAATAAGCGAATCAGGGTTGCGCGGCGGGGTTTCCAGGCCGGGCGCATGTCAATGGGCGAGGTCAGACCACTTCGCTGTGGATAAAGCCAGTCTTCGGCTTTTGTGGTGAGTTGTGGTTGAATTTTTGGCATTTCCTCCGCCTGGCTTCGGTTTGGTTCCCGGTTTCCCAGGCAGAATCGGGAGCTGGCGCGCGGATTATTTAGTGAAAAAACATGGAAGAAATGTGGTTGGATCGTGGTTGTTAGGTGCAAAATTGTTGTCGCAAGATGGTTGGTAAGTGCAAATTTGTGGTGGTTCCTAAAGATGCGAATGGTTGAAGTGAGGTCGCGGTTTTGAATTGGGTCACTGACTGGGCGAAGAACAAACGATAGCAAAAGACGAAGGCGGTGACGACAAAAGACAGGCATAGCAACTGCAAGACCGAATGCGGGTTTTCTCTTATGCAGGGACCATACTTTCACGGGCCTTTCGTTGGGCATATTTTCGGATTTCCGACTTCAATTGACCGGGTGACCCTCTGCGAACCCATCGATTTTGTGAGTCTGTATTCGCCGTGTGGAGGAGTGAGCGTTGCCTGGCCGGCAATCTTCGCCTGTATTGTGTCTTTATACTGGCCGCTGTCTGCCTTCCAGGGCCACGACCAGCACACTCCCAGGAGACAGGGGTACCGAACGCCCCGTTGGCAACCAGCGTTCCACCGGCGGTGAATAGCGCCGTGGAAGCAGACCTCCCACCAGTGCCAAACACCGTAGTTGCGACACGGACGCCTCCTGCCAAGCAGCCGGTGGAGAGTGAGGTCGCAGTGATGGGCATGATTCCGGATGGCGATTACAGGCTGTTTAGCGCCACGGTACGATGTACTGCCTGGACGGCGGGGGTGGAGTACGACCGTCAGTGGGGCCACTTCCTGAAAGCACGGTTTGACTATGTAGCGGAGGTACTTCCCTTTGTTCTTCTAAGCCAACCGGCTGTCTCCGATTTTTGGGGTAATGGAATTAGCCCTAACCAGCAGCTGGTGCCTGGGGTGATGGTTTCGCCGTTCGGCTTTCGCTGGCTGTGGCTGAGAGACAAAGCGGTCAAGCCCTACGTGGTCGGCAAGCTAGGGGCGATAGCCTTTACCGAAAAGGCGTTCTCGCCAAACGCGAGCTATGCGAACTTCAACGTTCAGGCCGCCTTCGGTCTACAAATCAGACTGACGGAACGGATGGACGTACGCGTAGAGCCGTTCGAGTTTTTTCATGTTTCGAACGGGTACCTGGCGCGGAGCAATCCCGGAATGGATCAACTGGCGACGAGATACGGGGTGAGCTACCGTCTGGGTAAAAAAGGTGTGGCAGGGCGGTGAGAGGGCCAAGGCTGAAGTCTTAGCTTACCTAGAAGCGCAAAAGCAACATTAGAGTGGAGGGTTTCTTTTGCGCCATTCTTCGGCGGTAAGCTCCCAGATTTCGGTGGGGAGGCGGCCGCTGACGAAGTCATCTTCGGCTTCAGCGATGCAGCGCATGCCTTGACGAAGAGAGATGGCTCGGGATGCTTTGTTGTCTCTCGCCTTTTTGATGCGCAGAACCGGCTGGTTGAGCTCTTCAAACCAGAAACGAGTGACGGCGGCTGCCGCTTCGGTCATCAGGCCGCGGCGCTGCCATGGCTGCGCGATCCAGAATCCGCGATTGTTGTTGCCTTCGAGGACAAGGCATATTGAGCCGATGACTTTCTGCGCGGGATCGTCCTTGAGGCGGAGCATCCAGTGAAGTTCTGCTCCGCGTTCGATGGCGGGAATTGCGTCGTTGCGATAGTAGATGTGTACGCCATCTTCGGGGAACGGCCATGGGACGCGGGCGTTGAGCTGCTTAACGATCTCCCATTGGGCGAAGAGCGGTTGCACTTCGGCTGCGTCCGGCAGCTCGAGCGGCCGCAATATCAGGCGCGGCGTTTTGAGTGTCGGAGTGATTATGCTCAGCGGCCGTGTTCCTCGAGGTACTTTTCGACTTCGAGGGCGGCCATGCAGCCTGATCCGGCGGCGGTGATGGCTTGGCGGTAGCGGCGGTCCTGGATGTCTCCGCAGGCGAAGACGCCGGGGATGATTTCGCCGTTAAGGGTAGGGAAGACGTTGTTGCGCGTGAGGATGTAGCCGTCGGGGTCGAGGTCCATCATGCCCTTGAAGGCGATAGCGTTGGGGGTGTGGCCGATGCCGAGGAACATGAAGTTGACGGGAAGGGGGTACTCGTCGCCGGAGATGGTGTTTTTGAGGCGCAGGCCCTTGACGTCCTTCTCCTCGACGCCGAGGACTTCTTCCACCGTGGTGCTGGTGAGGAATTTGATTTTGGGGTGAGCCATGGCGCGGTCGAGCATGATCTTCGAGGCGCGGAATTTTTCGGTGCGGTTGATGAGGGTGACCTTGGTTGCGAAGCGGGTGAGGAAGAGTGCCTCTTCCATGGCGGAGTCGCCGCCGCCGATGACGGCGATCTCTTTGCCCGAGGCGAAGAAGCCGTCGCAGGTGGCGCAGGAGCTGACGCCGTGGCCGATGAGGGCTTGCTCGGAAGGGAGATTGAGCCAGCGCGCGCTTGCACCCGAGGCGATGATGAGCGTGCGGGTGCGGATGGTCTCGTGGCCGACGTTGAGCTCGATCGGGTGCTTGGTGAGATCGACCGAGTTGAGGTGGGCCATGCGCAGTTCGGCGCCGAAGCGGATGGCCTGCTTCTTCATGTTCTCGATCAGCTCGGGGCCCTGAATGCCTTCGGGCCAGCCGGGGAAGTTTTCGACGAGCGTGGTGATGGAGAGCTGGCCGCCGGGCTCGTGGCCTTCGAGGACGAGAGGCTTGAGGTTGGAGCGGGCGGCGTAGATGGCAGCAGTTAAGCCGGAGCAACCGGAGCCGAGGATAACAGTGTCGCGGGTTGTGTTTTCAGGCATATGGACCCTACTAGTGTAAATGCGGCACGGAGGAAAAAGATTCAGAGCGGCCCATTGGTGAAAGAATTGAAGGTATGGCGAATTTAACGTTGGTCTATGGAATGAGGCTGTTACCCGCGGACGAGGTGGCGGCAGTGGGCGATGCGCCCATCACGCTGAAGAATGGCAACCAGGCGCAGGTGACCATGCATGTGCTGGAAGGCAGCCGGGAGCAGATTGAAGCGCAGTTGAAGATGAGCCTGGACGCGTTCTTCGACTTTTACCCGGAGATTTAGCCCGGCCGCAACAGGAGTGTGCAGAATCAGGCCACTGCTCTCATCGTTTTCTTTCCTGACGAAAAACAAGGGAGGGAGGGATGACATGGGGCGGATTCTGCCTGGGACTTTTGCGTCGAGTTGCGGATCGCGCGCGGTTGCGATGGCGGCGCTGCTGCTGTGCCGGTTTGCGCTGGGGCAGACTGGAGCGAGTGCGACGCCGGTCGAGCCTGAGACTGTCATCGATGTTCTGCATCAGCTCTCCGATAAGGCGGATGTGATCTTTGCGGGGCAGGTGCTGGGGGTTCGGCGTCCCGGCAATGGAGCGGTCGAGGTTGAGTTTCGCGTCGACGAGGCCATTCGGGGCTGTAGCTCGGGAACGACCTACAGGCTGCGCGAGTGGGATGGGCTGTGGGTGGTGAACAATCAACGTTATCGCGTGGGGCAGCGTCTGCTGATGTTGCTGCATGCTCCGGGGGGTGCCGGTATGAGCTCGCCTGTCGGTGGCATGGATGGAGCGATTCCGATTCGTCAGGGCGGGTCGATGGCGCAGGCGGCGGATTCTTCCGCGGGGGCGCAGCGTCCGTATGTCGATCTGCGATGGCTTGGAGCGCGGCTGCCGCGCACTGTTAGTTATCGTGCGGAGGCGGCGCGTGAAGGGAATTTGGTTGGTCAGGCGGTGCCGGTGTCTGGGCCAGTGTTAGGGCGGCAGATGGCGTTGGCGGTTGCATCGGGTTCGGCTGTGGTGGCTGCTCCTATCGTCGGCCCGACGTTGAGCAGCGCCAGTGTGGCGCAGGGATCGGTGGCGGCGCAGCAGGCTTCGGTGGATGCCGTGATTGGCATGTTGACTTCGTGGCAGAAGGCGCAGCATGTTGCTCCGTAATCTCATGTCGCGCGTGCGATGCATTCGGCTGTGGATGATCGTTGCGGCCGTTCCTGGCTGGCTTGCCACAGGGGCGCTGTGGGCGGGCGGGCCGCGCTGGGTGACGGGGCCGCCGTTCTTCACGACGACCGGGATTCCCGTGGTTTGGTACACGAACAGTCCGCTCTACTTCACCGATCCCGGCGACTTGAGCGCGACGGTGAATCATGCCGCGGCCGATGCTCTTGTTGCCGGTGCGGCGAATGTGTGGAACGCGCCGACGGATCTTCTGGTGCTGGCGCAGGGAGGGTCGCTTGCGGAGCATGTGAGCGGGGCGAATACGTTTCTCGGGCCCTCCGGGCTGATCTTTCCCGCAGATGTGCAGAGCAGTAATTATGCAGCGATACAGATTGCGGTGATCTATGACAGCGATGGCTCGGTGACCGATCTTCTGCTGGGAAATGGGGCGAGCGATCCTACGAGTTGTTTGCAGAACGGCGTGACCGAGAGCGTGGACTCGATCGTTCCGGCTGGGTTTATTCAGCACGCGCTGCTTGTTTTGAATGGGCGCTGCACGGGGCCGGACCCGGAGCAGCAGACGCAACTGCAGTATCAGTTGATGCGGGCGTTCGGTAGAGTGCTGGGGCTGGGGTGGTCGCAGACGAATGACAATGTTTTTACGGGCATGCCGCAGGCATCGTTCAACCAGGCGTTGAACTGGCCGGTGATGCATCCGATCGATATTCTCTGCGGGCCCTTTACGTACCAGTGCATGCCGGAACCGTTTACTCTGCGCGCGGACGATCTGTCGGCGCTGGCGGAGCTCTACTACATCAATCAGGGAGAGGCTCCGCCGGGAAAGATGGACAGCCTGCTGAATGCGAATCAACTGTTTGGAGTGCTGCAGTTTCCCAATGGCCAGGGGATGCAGGGCGTCAACATGGTGGCGCGGAGGTGGGCTCAGTTCACGCCGGAATCCGCAATCGAAGATTTTTATACCGTCTCTGCGGTGTCTGGCGCTGTGTTCCGGCAGTCGAATGGCAATCCGGTGACTGGGCCGGATAACTCGTTTACGGGAAGCCTGGGGATGCAGGGCCAGGATCACGAGGGATGGTTCAATCTGCAGCGCATCCCGATGCTTCCCGGTGGGTGGCAGAACGTCTTTATCGATACGGAGCCGATCAATCCCCTGTATACGGGCCAGTATGCGGTAGGACCGTATGTGGTCAATTCGGTTGAACCCTCGGGAACCGATCCTGCGGCTGAGGCGGTGGTTCTCCCCAGCTACAGGGAGACCTTTCTCGATTTTCCTACGGTGAACGCGGTGAGCAGTTGCGCCGCGACCATGGACGGAACGGAACAGGCACCGGCCGCGGTGAATGCGCAGGGCTGGTGGCAGGATACGCTGTGCGGCTATGGGCATACGGCCTGGTCGTCGCTTAGCGTGAAAGGCAACCGCTCGCTCACGCTGGAGGTGACGGCTGAGGATGAACAAGGCTTCGCCTCGACCGCGAAGGCGATGCCGGTGATCGGGGTGTGGAATGCCACGGACCCGCTCGGCTCCTTGCCGGGAGTTGCAGGAACGGGCGAGGCGTTCAATGGCGCAACAACCGGAATGACATCGCTAAGCACATCGTTTACGCAACCGGATCAGTTACGAATAGTGATTGCCGATCAGCGCGGAGATGGGCGTCCGGACTACAACTACCAGGCGCGTGTTTTGTATGCGGATTCAGTGGCCCCAGCCGCTTTGAGCGCAGCCGGAGGCACGATCACGATTACCGGAATGGGTTTTCGTACCGGCAATGCGGTGCTGGTCAACGGTGTCTCAGCAACCGTCTCCAGTTGGAGCGCGAATACGATTGTCGCGACCGCTCCTTCGCTTCATGCCTTGGGTTCCACTGCCGCGCTGGTTGCCAACGTTACGGTGGAAGATCTCTCGACCGGCGGCACCGCGGTGATGAACAGGGCCTTGAGCTATGGCGCGCCTGTGCCAACGCTTCGTTTGCTGACTGCTCCGTCCGGTACTGTGGTTCTTGCGCAACAGGCGGCGACGCCGTTTGCTGTGCAGGTGCTCGGAGCCGATGGTGTTACGCCAGTTGTGGGAGAGGCGGTCACGTTTTCTACGACTACCGGCATGGTTCAGTTCGCGGTTTGCGGAACTTCGGCGTGCACGCTGAACACGAACTCTCAGGGGATTGCTTCGACACTGGTGACGCCGGAGTCATCCGGAGCGATTACGCTCGAGGCCACCGGCGTAGATGGAACGGCTGTCGCTTCGTTCACCGCGCTGGCCGAGGTCAGGAGCGCAACTGCTGTGCAACCGGTGGAGTATATCGCCGCAGGGGCAGTGGTGCAGTGGAGTCCGCAGCTTGAGGTTGCCGATACGGTTTTTTCGACTACAGGTGCGCTGGTGAATTGGCAGGTTGTCTCCGGGCCGGTTGTCGTGTCGCCGGCGCAGTCGCAGGTGAACGTTGCCGGAGCCGCGCAGACGCTTGCTACTGCGGGGCCGCTCTTGCCCGGAGCACAGGCGATCTTTTCCGGATGCGCCTGGACCACTGTCTGCGCTTCCTTTACAACGCAGGGGGTCGATCCGGCGGATCTGCGTCTGGTTGCGGTTGGCGGAGCGGGCCAGATCGTTGCTGCGAGCGGAACTCTTACGCCGGTCGTGCTGCGCGTTACGGATACGGCCGGCGATCCGGTTGCGGGCGCCGTTGTCGAGATTCACCAGACGGTCGATGAATGGCAGCTTCCCTGTCCCGACAGGGGGCGTTGTCCTAATCCTCCGGTTCTGGCTTCCTCCTCTTCTTCGATGACTTCCGATGCGAACGGACTGGTGACGGTTACACCGCAGCAACTTGCTGGAGTCGCTGGCACGACCAATCTCGCCGCGGCGACAGGAACACAGGGATTCTTGTCTCTGACTCTCGAAGAGCAGCCGTAAGTCAGATTCGGCTGACAAGCATCCAATAAGCAGGCGAAGCGGATATATCCAGCGTGCATCACGTAACGAACATTGGGAGATCCGCATCGAAGATAAACGGAGAGCCTGAATTATGGCGGACGCGGCTGAAGAACGGAACTCTACGGGACGCAAGCGGGTGGTTATTCTTGGCGGAGGGTTCGCCGGAATTAACGCGGCTGCGAATCTTGCGAAGCTGCCGGTCGATGTGACGATGGTGGATCGCAAAAACTATCATCTCTTTCAGCCTCTGCTCTACCAGGTAGCGCTGGCGGTGCTCTCTCCGGCCGATATTGCGCAGCCGATTCGCGCGATTGTGCGGAACCATCCGAACATCGATGTTCTGATGGATGAGGCGGTCGGTTTCGATCTCTCGAAGCATCGGGTGATTCTGAAGACCGGCGTGGAACTGGTGTACGACTATCTGATTGTCGCCACCGGTTCGACGCACTCCTACTTTGGCCGCGACGACTGGGCTAAGTTTGCTCCCGGCCTGAAGACGGTCGAGGATGCGACGGAGATTCGCCGCCGAGTGCTGCTCGCTTTTGAGTTGGCCGAACGGCAGATGATGGAGAAGGGAACTCATCCTCCGCTGAATTTTGTTATCGTCGGCGGCGGCCCGACGGGCGTTGAGCTTGCGGGAGCGATCAGCGATATTGCGAAGCTTTATATGTCGAAGGACTTTCGCCACATCGATCCGTCGATGGCGCAGGTGCTTATCCTTGAGGGCTCTGGGAACATCCTTTCAGCGTATCCTGCTGATCTGCAGCGCAAGGCCGAGCAACAGCTTCATGCGCTGGGCGTGCAGTTTCGCACGAATGCCCATGTCAGCGACGTTCAGCCGGGCTACGTTATGGTTGGCGAGGAGCGCATCGATGCCGTGGTTACGCTGTGGGCCGCGGGCGTGCAGGCTTCGCCGCTTGGCAAGCTGCTCGGCTTTCCGACCGACAAGCGCGGCTGTGTCTTTGTCGACAGTCACCTGAACCCTCCCGGCCATCCTGAGATCTTCATCTGCGGAGACCTCGCCCACGTTGAGGAGAATGGCAAGCAACTTCCCGGCGTCGCGCAACCTGCCATGCAGATGGGGCGTTATGCCGCGAGACGCATTGGACGGCTTGCCGCGGTGAGTCCTGGCGGCGATGGCGCGGGTAAGGATGAGCCGTTCCACTACTTCGACAAGGGGGATATGGCGACGATCGGGCGCAAGGCCGCGGTTGCGAATATTCAATGGCCGTTCAAGGGACATTGGAGCGGTTTTCCTGCGTGGATGACGTGGCTCGTGGTCCACATCTTCTTCCTGATCGGGTTTCGTAACCGGCTTTCCGTCTTTCGTCAGTGGGCGTGGACCTATCTGACGTTCCGGGATAGTGCGCGGCTGATCACGGGGTCGCAGGAGTTGCCGGGATGGACCTCCGCGGCTGATCGGAACGCCGATCTAACGAAGGAACCGCTGGATATGGCTTCGTCGAAGAGGTGATCTTCGGGTGGGGTTAAATGAGAGGCAAAAGAAGAAGGGCAGCGGTTGGAGCCGCTGCCCTTCTTGCTGCTTGCGTGGAGTTGAGGATCAGGGTTCGACGCCGTACATGCCCAGCGATAGCACCGGCACGGTGGGAGCGGCGATACCAAGGATTTGAACGACTGGAATGGAAGTGGAGGTTGCGTTGACGGTCCAAAGTGCTCCGGCGGCGTCAATTGCCATGGTACGGTCTCCGCTCTTGACCAGCGCGGAGTTGGTTACGCCACCGGCGTTGAAGGGGGCGAAGCCGTTGCCGGCGGCGGTCAGAAAGAAGGTTCCTCCCGATCCGAGGTTTGGGTTGTACTCGACGATTGTGCCAGCGGTAAAGCTATTGACGAAGATGCGTCCAAGCCCGTCGATCATAATTGACCGCGAGCCATCGAGCCCTAGTCCACCGGTAGGAACGGTTGCGTTGATGGTCGTGGGAGTGCCAGTTGGGTTGAGGTGAGAGACCATGAAGAGAGAGGAGGCGTTGGCTCCAGTCTTTGTCCCGGTGATCCACACATTGTCGTTCGCGTCGATGGCGGCGGCATAGTTGGTCGTATCGCCCGTGGCGATGAGTCCCGGAGCGGAGGTAAAGGGAGACAGGAAGTAATTGGTGGAGCCGGCGGTGGAGTTTTGCGACGGACCCCAGACGTTACCGTTGTTTGCGTCGACTGTGAGCGCGGAGACACCGCTAGCGGCAATGGTTCCGGGAGGAGTCAGAGTGACCGGGGTAAGGGTATTGGTTCCGGCGGTGTAAGAGAGCTTGCCGAAGGTCTGGGCTGCAGCCGATCCCTCCGTTGCGAACCATACATTGTTGTTCTTATCAGCCGCGATGCCTTCGATGCCGCTGGTAATCCCCAGTTGTGTGGCGTTGAAAACATTCGTCACGCCGGTGGCCGGAACGTACTGATAAAGATTGCCTCCGCCGGAGGTGGTATCCACCGTCAGGATATTGCCGTGAGGGTCGACTGCCACCTGGTGGGTGAAGGCACCGATCATCTGAGTGAAGTTGGCAGAGCTTCCCATGAGGGGGACGATGTTGCCTGCGCTTGAGAGCTCAACCAGTCCATCGTCGTTAACACCGCTCAAGCCGGTAATCCAGACATTGTCCTGCATATCCGAGGCAATTCCCCATGGAAATGTAGCTGTAGTTCCACCGGTTCCTGGGGCGATTCCGGCCGAGTAAAGAATACCGATCGAGAGGTCGTTGGGGGCGGTGGCGCCGATGGTCGGCTGAAACGACGGTGAAGGCAGAACCAGGCCGAAGAGAGTCGCGGTGTTGTTTCCTGGATACTGCGCCATATCCAGCGCGGCCTGCCAGGTATTGGTTGGCGCAGCGATGCCGGTGGCCGAAGGTGGCTGGGCATTGCTGAACAGGGCCACGCAGCCTGTGCTGGCGCCGGAGGTTGAGTTGACGCAGGGCTCAAGGATGTCCGCGAGGGTGTTGATCATGCTCGTCGGGACTGTGCCATTGCCGCCGGGCGTTGTGGTGTTCGCCGATCCGCTAGTGAAGTTCACGATATTGGCAGCGTTCAGGAAGGCGTGCTGAAGGCCGGAGGGGTTAGTTGAGCTGGTCCCGATATTGAAGTTGGCCACGTCGGCGAAGCCGCTCAGCGCGTAGGCTGCGGCAATCGTTGTGACTTCGTTGACGTTGACGACCGTGCTGGCGCCTACCGAGGAGCAGGTGCCCAGCGCCGCTACCAGCCTAATGGCGGAGTTGTTGGTGTTTGAGGGAGAGAGACCGGGGTTACCGCCGGTGGCGACGAGATAGACCTGCTGCGGGTCGGAGCAAGGTGTAAAGTTAGTAACCTGGAAGTGGCCGGTGGAATCGGTGGTTGCACCTCCGAGAAAGGACGGGGCCGAGCCGTAACCCGTCTGTCCGGTGGCGAAGACCTGGATGGTTGCCCCGGTTATCGGAGGCTGGCCACCGAAGGCTGTTCCGCTGATGGACATTGTGTTCGTGTTGGTGGCAGCGGTGTATGGCGTCACGCCGCATCCGGCGAGAAACCAGGCCGAGACGACGGAACAAACGAGAAGAGCCGCAGGCCCCAAAGCAGTGCGGGAAACGCTTCTGACGATATATTTACGCAATCAACTTCCTCCCAATCATTACCTATGCAGACAACAGACAAAGGATGTCCATTAACAATCAAAAATGGCACTCTGCCAAGCCGTCAATTTCCCATGCTGTACGAACTTAGTTCGTTGGAGGAAGATTTTCCATCAAAAAGATAATAATTTCCATAAATTTCTCTCCCAGCCAATGACTAAGAGGTTTCGTCTTCTCTTGCGAGCCTCAGACGCTTGCCACGCACTGCAAGCATGCAGGTCTGGAGGATGCTCCCGCGAAGCTTCGGCGCACTATACCCCGGAAGTTGCAGGCTATTAGCAAAAAGAGGGACCGCACCACCCGGCGGTCCCTCTTCTTTTTCTGTTTCAACTTGGATTACTTCGCGGCGTTCTCAATGAGTTTCCACTCGGCATCGGAGAGGTGTACCCCGGCCGCGGCGATATTCTCCTCCAGGTGCTCCACCGAAGACGTTCCGGGAATCGGGAGCATTACGGGAGAGTGGTGCAGCAGCCACGCGAGCGAAAGCTGAGAGAGTGTTGCGCCGTGCGCTTTGGCCGCAGAGTCCAGCTTGCCGCCCGGCTTGGCGAGTTGGCCCGCTGCAACGGGAAACCAGGGGATGAAGGCCAGCTTGTGCTTCGTGCAGTACTCCACTACTTCTTCGTGCTGACGGTCGCCGATGTTGTACTGATTCTGCACACTGACGATGTCGATCACCTTGCGCGCCTGGTCGATCTCGTGCGGCTTCACCTCGCTGAGGCCGACGTGGCGGATCTTACCCTGCTCCTGTAGTTTCTTGATCGCGCCGAGCGACTCCTGGGCCGGAACTTTTGGGTCGATACGGTGAAGCTGCCAGAGATCGATGCGCTCCGTCTTGAGGCGGCGGAGGCTCATCTCTACCTGCTGGGTTAGATATTCAGGACGGCCCACCGGCAGCCACTGGTTCGGGCCCTGCCTGGTCAGGCCGGCCTTGGTTGCGATCACGACACCCTTGGCATAGGGAGCCAGCGCCTCGCCGATCAGTTGTTCGCTCACTTCAGGACCGTAGGAGTCCGCTGTGTCGATGAAGTTCACGCCCAGTTCGACCGCTCGCCGCAGCACCTTCTTCGCGTTCTCGCGATCTTTGGGCTCGCCCCAGATCCCATCGCCGGTGATCCGCATCGCCCCGTAACCCAACCGGTTGACGGTCAAATCGCCGCCAATCACAAACGTCCCGCTCGTCTTCGCATCCACAGTTAGAGTAGCCATGCACTATCGGATGCCGACTGCAGGACAAAGGTGCATTGTCTCGCCTTCTTCGAGAACTTTTACCCGTCCTTTAATACCAAGCCTTGCAGCCTCAGCCTCCAGCCGCTGGAGGGGTTCCTCCATCGGCTCGCGGCCCAGGCGAAAGGTTCCGTAGTGCATCGGGACCATCTGTTGAGCGCCGAGCTCGACGAAGCCCCGCACGGCCTCCTCGGGGCTGGTATGGACGGAGCGGTAGGCGTCGGGGAAGTAGGCCCCGATGGGCAGCAGCGCGACCTCGGGTTTCAGCCGGGCGCCAATCTCGCTAAATCCATCGAAGTAGGCCGTGTCTCCCGAGTGATACACCCTTTGACCGCCACCTTCGACGACATAGCCGCCGTATCCGCGGTGTACGTCGCGGAACATGCGCGCGCCCCAGTGCTTGCAAGGCGTCATCGTGACCTTAAGCCCTGCCACTTGTGCCTCGTCCCACCACTCCAGCCCGTGAATCTTCGCGAAACCGAGCCGCTCCACCAGATCCTCGACGCCTTTGGGAACGACGACCTCGGGCGTCCCTCCGGTCAGCTTGCGAGTGGCGCGAATCACGCGGCGCAGCGAAGCCATATCCAGATGGTCCATGTGCGCGTGGGTCAACAGAATCAGATCGATGGGAGGCAGCTCTTCGACACGCAGTCCCGGTTGGCGCTGCCTTCGGAGCACGATGAGGCGCTTGGAAAAGACAGGATCGACCAGCACCTTTCGCCCGTCCACCTGGAGCAGAAACGAGGAGTGGCCAATGAACGTCACACCCAATTCATCGCGTTCCACCAGTTTTACAGGGCGGGAGGTCCCGGTTATCGGCAGCTCGTGGCTCTCGCGCACCAGTCGCACTAACTGCTGAACTTTTCTGACGGCAAACGGTCTGTTACTCCAGGCTTTACGCATCGGTCTTCTGTCCATTTGATGCGGAACGTACCACTCTCGCACTAAATAGTTATGAATCGCCCAATTCAACCGTGCTGTTCGTCTCCGAGGCATCTACATAGTCAACGGACTTGGAGACGATGCGTCCGATAAGAAAGCCGCGGCTGCAGGGAAGCCCTGCTCTGCAGCAAGGTGGCTCGTCTGCAGCCGCGGCTGGTGTTTCAAAATCCCTTAAGGATCAGGCCGAAAGTTACTTCGCCGCCGGTTTCAGGATGTCATCCAGCCGATCCGGAACGGTCGAGACGCGCTCCAGTTGCGGGTAACGCTCGCCCCCGTGATAGTCCAGCCGGATCACCTTGAAGAAGCCGGTGTTTTCGACGATCAACTCCACCGCAGGCCCTGAGTCTTTGGCGTCGTGAATCGCGGTCTTCAGGATGTCGGGCGTATACGCTCGTCCATTGACTGCGATGATCTTCATCCCCGGCCCGATTGCGGCTTTATCCGCGACGCCGCCCTTGAGGACATCGGAGACTGTGCCCGATTTGCCTGCGTGCAGGCCGATCGAATACCAGAAGTCGAAGCTTCCCCCCTCAGCATCTTCCATCGCGCTCCATGCATTCGGCTTGTCGGAGTAAGTCAGCTTGTAGCCGCCGTTTTCAAGTCCGCCCAGTGGCGCCTGGTATGCGTTCGAATCCAGACGCGAGCGCAGGAACGTTGCCCAGTCGTTGGCGACGACGCCGTTCAATCCCGCAACCACGTCCTCGAACGTGTAGGGAACAACCTTCGGCCCGGTGTCGCCGCCGAGTCCGTGAAACTTCGCCACGAAGTCGTCGATTGACTTCTTGCCGTCGGTCATCTTGCGAATCGTTGTGTCGACGTCCAGCCAGATCAACTCGCCCTCGTCGTAGTAGTCGACGTTCAGGCGCCAGTTGTCCCATCCGCCACCTGCATCGTAGAGGATCTGAGCTGAAGTTGCAGTGTCCTGGATATCGCGCCAGGTGCGTCCGGGTCGGTTGTCATAGCGCGCTGCGATGGTCGAGAGCCGTTGTTTATATTGTTCCGGCGTCCAGATGCCGCAACGCGCCGCCAGCACATCGCCGAGGTACTCGGTCAGTCCCTCGTAGACCCAGAGTAGATCGCCCTCCATCGGCTTCTGATAGTTGCTGGTTGCGAGCCCGGCAGGCCGCCGGTATTTGCCGTTCCAGCTATGCGTAAACTCGTGCGGAAGCAACAGGCCGTCGAGGACGAACTCGCGATCGTCGGTGAAGGTTGTGGCAGTCACGCGGTCGTCGCTCGATTGATGATGCTCGAGGCCGAAGTGCGCCACCTCGTCGCTGAGGGTGACGAGGAAGTGATAGGAGCCGTAGTGCCTGCTCTTATAAAGTGCACCCGTCTCGCGCACCAGGCGATCGAAGTCCGCGATGTGTTCCTTCGAGAGATCGACCTCCTCGGGTCCGTCAGCGGCCATGTCGAGATAATGCTTCGGTGTGATCTCGGGCGCGAGCGGCACTTCGCGGAAGTAGCGTCCAGCGAGAACGGGCGAGTCGATCAGTTGCTCCAGAGAGACTGTTTTGAAATCTACTTCAAGATTAGGGGGGCCCGAAATTCCTTCATGGCTCTCCTCAAGAGCCGTTCCAAACTTCCATCCGGTCGGTAACAGGATCGAAGGGGTGATCATCACATTTGAAGCATTCGTTCCGTCGGGGTAGACCAGCAGGGTATTCCAGCTGAGCAGCGCGAGATTTTCGCTCGTCGAGCCGCCGGCGGAGAAGCCTGAGAGCGCGGAGGAGGCGAGAAAATCGATCTTCATCTCAAGCTTCGTCACTCCCTGCGGCACGGTCACGTGATACGCGAACATATCCACCTTGTCGCGCTCCCACTTTACCGGCTGTCCATTGGCAGTGATAAAAAATCCGGCCATGTTTTCGACTGGGCCAGTCGGTCCGTGCTCGCCGGGAATCCACTTCGGGTATACGACGGTCAGCGGGCCGGGCGTGACCGGCATCACTTCCGTTGCGTGAAGAATTTTGCGCGGGGCATCCGTCAGATCCACGCTTAACGTGATCGGCGCCATCTGCGCAACGGCTATCGAACTGCTAACGGCCGCAACCAAAGCCGCACTCGCACACCTCATCCAAAGACCAATCATTATTCCGCCTTCCAACTGCGTTTTTAAAACCGCCATCCAGTCTACCCCTGACGGTCGGCTTGACATCCGGCGCGACTGCATTTGCCAAAACACCTGGGTTTGCAGGTAGGATTGTGCACACAGGAGTACCCATGCTCTCGAAGTCTCTGGCCGCCCTGGCGTCCACCGCTCTCTTCTTCTCTGCCTTTTGCGTCTCCGCACAACAACCCGCACCACAGCCGTTGCAGGCGATGCCTTATTCGCCATCGCTCGATCTCAGCAACCTCGATCGCTCGGTTGACCCTTGCGTGGACTTCTACAAGTTTTCCTGCGGCGGCTGGATTAAGAGCAATCCCATCCCGGCCGACCAGTCCGGCTGGAGCGTCTACGCCAAACTCGGCAATGAGAATGCGCAATTTTTGTGGGGCATTCTCGAAGAAGATGCGAAGGCGAAGAACCGCACGCCGGTGCAGCAGAAGGTCGGCGACTACTTCGCTGCCTGCATGAACACATCGGCCATCGATGCGCGTGGTCTGAAGCCGGTTCAGCCGGAGCTTGCGCGAATCGAAGCATTGAAGACGCGGCCCGAGCTGATCGCAGCGATCGGCGCGCTGCATCATGCCAATCCCGGCGGCTACTTCTTCGGCTCCGGCACGGGGCAGGACGCAGTGGACTCCTCGCTGGTCATTGTTGAGCTTGGCGCGGGTGGGCTCGGACTTCCCGACCGCGACTACTACCTCAAGACCGATCCGAAGAGCGTGAAGCTGCGCGAACAATATACCGCCTACATCGAGCAGTTGCTGACGCTCAGTGGTGAGAGCGCAGAACAGGCCAGGACGGATGCAGACGCCACGCTGCGCATCGAGACGGCGCTGGCGAAGGCTTCGCTGACGCGGGTGCAGCGGCGCAATCCGCACAACACGTATCACATGATGACGATCGGCGAGCTCGGCCAGATCGCACCGGCGTTCGATTGGCCGCACTACTTTGCGGAGCAGGGCGCGCCTGGCGTTGCCAAGCTGAATGTCTCGCAACCCGACTTTATGAAGGCAGTGCAGGCCGAGCTTACGACAGAGCCGGTCGAGGCGCTGCGTGGTTATCTGCGCTTCCACTTCCTCACCTCAGCGGCGCCGTATCTTTCGCATCCATTCGAGCAGGCTGAGTTTGACTTTTATTCCAAGACGCTGCGTGGCACTCCTTCGATGCCGCCACGATGGAAGACTTGCACGCGCGCTGTCGATCGCAACCTCGGCGAAGCGCTTGGCCAGGAGTTCGTCAAGCGCACCTTCACTGCCGACACCAAGGGCAAGACGCAGTTGATGACCGAGCAGATTGAAACTGCAATGCAGCATGAGATCGAAAACCTCGACTGGATGAGCCCGGAGACGAAGCAGGAGGCGTTGCGCAAACTGCATGCGATTCGCAACAAGATCGGCTACCCGGACAAGTGGCGCGACTACTCGGCGCTTGAGGTGAAACCAGACGACTACTTCGGCAATGCGTCGCGCTCGTATCGCTTTGAAGACGCGCGGCGGTGGAACAAGCTTGGCAAGCCGGTCGATCTGAATGAGTGGGGCATGACGCCGCCGACGGTCAACGCTTACTTCAATCCTCAGATGAACGATATTAACTTTCCCGCGGGTGTTTTGCAGCCGCCGCTGTACGATCCGAAGCTTGACGACGCGCCGAACTACGGCAACACCGGCGCGACGATCGGCCACGAACTTACCCACGCCTTCGATGATGAAGGAAGACAGTTCGACGCGAAGGGCAACCTCCGCGACTGGTGGACGGAGGCCGACGCGAAAGGGTTCGAGGACCGCATCAACTGCATTCGCGATCAGTATGCGGGGTACGTCATCGTCGATGACATCCACATCAACTCGAAGCTGACGAGCGGTGAGGATGTCGCTGACCTGGGCGGAACCCTGCTCGCCTACATCGCGTGGAAGAAGCAGACCGCGGGACAGAACCTCGCGCCTGCCGATGGGTTTACTGCGGATCAGCGGTTCTTCGTCGGCATGGCACAGTGGGCCTGCGAGAACGAACGGCCGGAGAACCTTCGCGTCAGCGCAGTCACCAACCCTCACTCGCCTGGCTTCGCGCGTATCAACGGCGTAGTGTCGAATATGCCTGAGTTTCAGCACGCCTTCAGTTGCAAAGCTGGACAGCCCATGGTGCACGCGCCGGCCTGCAAGGTCTGGTAACTACACCACTCAATTCATGGACCGGCAGTCTCGCTTGCGCAAAAGCGCGGCTGCCGGAACCGAAATCAGCCATCAGCCAGTAAACTTGTTTCCAGCCTCATGAATCTTTACGCGATTGTTCTTGGCCTCATCGTCCTCACTCTGCTTGCGGTCTCGCTGGGTCGCGTCTCCAAAGTGAAGACGAAGGCCGACTATCTCGTCGCGGGCCGGTCGCTCCCCGCCATCGTTCTGATCTTCACGCTTCTCAGCTCCTGGATCGGTTCCGGTTCGCTGCTTGCCGGAGCGGAGAACGCATATAAGCACGGATTTCCGGCTCTTTGGCAGGCCGCCGGCGGTTGGGCTGGACTTCTCATCATCTATTTCATCGCCCCGCGCGCGCGCAAGTTTGCGCAGTTCACGATTCCCGATCTGCTTGAGGCTCGCTATAACCAGACCGCGCGCGTCCTTGGCGTGATTGCCGTCCTCTTCGCTTACACGGCGATTACCAGCTATCAGTTCATCGGCGGTGGCGACATTCTGCATCTGATCTTCCCGTCGGTCAGCGCGCGTCACGGACAGGAGATCATTGCAGCCTTCGTCATCGTCTTCACGGCGATCGCGGGGATGAGCTCGGTTGCCTACATGGACCTCGCGATCGGAGTGCTTGCCACGGTTACGTTAATCGTCGCGCTGCCCATCCTGGCGCATATTGCAGGGGGCTGGCCTACGATCGTAGCCTCGCTGCCCGCGACACACTTCCAGGTCTTCGGCGACTTCAGCGGAACCCGCGCGCTCGAGCTCTTCCTTCCCACCTGCCTGCTGATGCTCGGCAACCAATCGATGTATCAGAAGTTCTTCTCCGCGAAATCCGAGAAGGACGCGACGCGCGCCGTCGTCGGCTGGTTCATCGGCATTCTCATCCTGGAGACGGTAATCGTTGCGCTCGCGGTTGTCGGTTCGTCGCTGTTCCCCTCGGGAGAGGTCAGCGAAAATCCGCGAGAGATCCTCGCCTTCACCGCGCTTCACGCTCTGCCACATTTCCTGGGAGCGATTATGGTGGGAGCCATCTTCGCGAAGGTGATCTCCACCGCGAATAACTTTCTCTTTTCTCCGGCTACGAATCTCATCAACGATGTGTACGTCCGCTACGTGAAGCCGGAGGCCTCGAACAGCAACATCCTCCTTGTCAGCCGCTTCCTGGTTGTGCTGCTGGGCTGCTGGGCGCTGTATCAATCGCTCGGGACCCGCTCCGTGCTGGAGAAGGCGCTCTACGCCTACACCGTGTACTCCGCAGCATTGACGCCTGTCATCCTTGCGGCTTTTTTTTGGAGACGCGCCACCGCGGCCGCGGCCGTCTCAAGCATCGCCGCTGGAACAGTCGTCACCGTGTTCTGGAATTCGCCGTTTATCCACACTCACCTGCCGGAGGTGCTCGCTTCCCGCGACGCCATCCTCCCCGCTCTGCTGGCCTCGCTTTTGTGCCTCGCGCTCGTCAGCCTCGTGACTGCGCCACCCACCGAAGAGCAGCTTCAGCCCTTCACCGAAGGCTGACGCTCCTGAATCCACAATTCCATTTCAGCGAATTTAACGTCGGTATTCCATCATTAAGTTTCTTCCAGGAAGCACTTTAGTCTTTCCCGCCAGAGTATCGGCAATACTGCCTTCGAAGGATGCATGAACCTACTTACTCGTACCCGATCTCGCCGCAAGGCGCCAGATACCGCTCAGCTTCTAAATCAGTCAAAATCAAATTTTCACACTCACCTTTTCCCTTCGGCTGCATCTATCCCAATACGTATTTTTTCAACAGGAGACATCGCTATGGCACCCGACACGCAATCCATCGCCTTCAATGAAATCTTTCCCACTTCGGATATGCCTCTCGCATTCCTCTGTGACAGTTCCGCCGGCCACGCCGGCTATGCGGATAGTGAAATTCTCAGCGCCGCAATCAAGCGTGTCGACCTCGACGATGAGGAAGAATTCGACGATGACGAAGAGGAAGATGATTTTGACGACGAAGATGAAGATGAGGGCGAGGAAGATGAAGATGAGGACGAGGATGGCGACGATGAGGACGACGAGGAATACGAAGACGATGATGACGAGGAGGACGAGGAAGACGAAGATGAGGAGAAAGACGGCGAAGAAGACGAGCTTAACCTTATCTAGAGGCGCAGAGCACTGCTAACAAGCCAGCGTTCTTTTATAAGAGATCAGTAGCCGGCGTCGGTGACTACGTTTTTCAACTCTTCTCCGGCAATAAACCGCCGCACCTGTTCCGCCCCAAACCGAAATGCGCGATGGATAAACTCCGGCGTCGACCCTCCGACATGCGGCGTGATCATGCAGTTGGGCAGTGACCACAGCGGGTGTCCAACAGGCAGCGGCTCCGGGTCCGTGACATCGAGAACAGCGTGGATTCGACTCTCCTCGAGGGCTGCCGTCAACGCATCGGTGACCACGACCGGACCTCGCGCGGCATTCACCAAAAGCGTACCCGGTTTCAGCAGTGCGATTTCGGCTGCTCCAATCAATCCGTGCGTCTCCGCGGTCAATGGCACGATGATCACGGCGATATCAGCCTGCGGCAACAGGCCACGCAGCTCACCGACTGCATGGACCTCAGGATCCTTCCGCGGAGTGCGGGCTACACGCACAATCTTCACTCCAAATGGAGTAAGGCGCGACTCGATCGCCGCCCCGATCGACCCATAGCCGATGATCAATAATGTTTTGCCTGCCAAATCCTCGCCTAAAACCGCATACTGGCCAACGTGCGCGCCATGCACGTTCATGTATCCATCGCCGACTGAGGCCTGGCCCTTCCACTCCTGGCGAAGCTGCATGTCGCGGTAGTAGGGGAACCGTTTTAGCGAGGTCAGAATCGCCGTCATGACCCACTCAGAGGCCGAGATGTCGTGAAGGCCACGCCCGTCGCACAGCACCACATCCTTCGGTAGCCAGGGCAGGATCCAGTCAACGCCCGCCATCATCGACTGCGCTACCTTAACGCCGCGAAGATGTTGAAAGGTCTCTTGTGCGGCTCTGCGCGCAAAGACCAGGAACCAGAAATCGACATCCAGGATCTGCGTGGGCTTGCGGGGAATCCGCACAATCTCCGCTTCACGCGGGAAATCGGCTAACAACTCCTGGGCGAGATTCTCATCGACACCGACGCGTACCATTCTTTGAGTTTGCACGAAGCCCACCCAAAAAAGAAAGCCCGGCCAAAAAGGCCGAGCCTGTAAACTCGTTTTAGTCTAGTGTCCGGACTAGATGTCCAGGTTCTTCACATCCAGCGCATTCTCTTCGATGAACTTCCGGCGGGCTTCGACATCCTCGCCCATCAGCGTGGTAAAGATCTCCTCGCAGGCTGCGATGTCTTCGAGCTTCACCTGAAGCAGCGTGCGCCGCTCCGGATCCATCGTTGTCTCCCACAGTTGAGGCGCCGTCATCTCGCCGAGTCCCTTGTAGCGCTGCACCTGGTACTCCTTGCGGCCCTGCTCGATAACGTACTCAAAGACCTCACGTGCGGTTTTCTTCTCCACCGGGTCCTGCGCCGCCTTGCTCGAGCGCTTCGCCGCCTTCGTTTCGGCAACTGTTCCCGGAGCCGCAGCGATCTCGGCCACGCCCTCCTCCGACGCGATCTCCTCGGCCTCTTCGGCTGCCTCAGCGGCTGCCTCAGCTTTGGTCTTCGCCGCATACTCAATCAGGAACGGAGCCACAAGCTGGTCCTTGATCTGCGCATGCTTGGCCAGCATCTGCCTGCTCTCCGGAGCCGAAGCCAGTGCCCAGTCGATCGTTCGCACTGCGCCCTGCGAATCGGTGTAGCTGACCGAGTAGCTTCTGTGCTCCTCGTCCAGCACCACATCGCCGACGTTCTTGAACTGGTAGGTCTTCTGCATTCCAACCAGCCGCTGACGCATCTTCTCCAGCTTGGCGGGCGATTCAAAGTCGCCGCGCCGCGATGAGTCTTTGCCTTCCTGCGCGAACAGCTCCGCGAACGCCTGCGTGACCTCTTCATTGCGCAGCCGCTTCTGCACCTTGTCGAAGAAGCCAAGATACTCGTTCAACTGGCCCATATACTTCGTCAGCGCAGCGCCCTCGAGCTTCGCGCCGCCCTCGCCATAGCGGATCACCATGCCGTCGGAGGCGCGCTTCACCATGACGCTGACATACTCGCGGTCGTCCTTGATGTACTGCTCGAACTTGCCCTTCTTGATGCGATAGAGCGGCGGCTGCGCGATGTAGACGTGGCCGCGCTTGATCAGCTCCGTCATGTGGCGGAAGAAGAACGTCAACAGCAGCGTGCGGATATGTGATCCGTCGACGTCGGCATCGGTCATCAGGATCAGCTTGCCGTAACGCAGCTTGGTTGCATCGAAGTCGTCCTTGCCGATGCCGCAGCCCAGCGCTGTAATCATGGCGCGGATCTCTTCGTGACCCAGCATCTTGTCGTAACGGGCTTTTTCAACGTTGAGGATCTTGCCCTTCAACGGAAGAATTGCCTGGAACTTGCGGTCGCGGCCTTGCTTGGCGGTTCCGCCTGCCGACTCTCCCTCGACGAGATATAGTTCGCAACGATCCGGCTCCCGCTCGGAACAGTCGGCGAGCTTACCCGGCAGACCACCGCCATCGAGTGCACCTTTGCGGCGAGTCAGGTCGCGAGCCTTGCGCGCAGCCTCACGTGCACGCGCCGCATCGATGGCTTTATTGATGATCTTCTTCGCGACGGAGGGGTTCTGTTCGAGAAAAGCGCCGAGGCGCTCGTTGACGAAAGCCTGGACGGTGCCGGCGATGTTGGAGTTGAGTTTGCCCTTGGTCTGGCCTTCGAACTGTGGCTGCGAGAGCTTGACGCTGATGACGACGACGAGGCCCTCAACAACATCAGTGCCGGCGAGGTTCTCTTTGACATCTTTGAAGAGGCCGAGGGACTGGCCTGCGGAATTAATCGTCCGCGTCAGAGCAGTTCTGAAGCCGGAGAGGTGGGTTCCGCCGTCGACGGTATTGATGTTGTTAGCGAAGGTGAAGACGGTTTCGGAGTAGGCGTCGTTGTACTGGAGGGCGATCTCCATGGCGACGCCATCACGCTCGGCCTCCATGTAGATGGGCTTGTCGTGGAGGACAGCTTTGCCTTTGTTGAGGTGCTTAATGAACTCGGCGATGCCGCCGGCGTACTTGAACTCCTGGTGCTTGTACTCGCCAGTCTTCGAGTCGGTCGTGCGCTGGTCGGTCAAATGAATCTCCAGCCCTTTATTCAGGAAGGCGAGTTCACGCAGCCGCTGCGCCAGCGTGTCGTAGTTGAACTCCGTAACCGTGAAGATCGACTTGTCCGGCAGAAAGTGAACCTTGGTCCCCTTGCGGGTCGAAGCGCCCATCTTCTTCAGCTTGGTGGTCGGCGCGCCCTTGGAGTATTCCTGCTCCCACGCATGGCCGTCGCGCCAAACTTCAACGTCGAACTCTTCGCTCAGCGCGTTCACGCAGCTTACACCGACGCCGTGCAGTCCGCCCGAGACCTTGTAGTTCGACGCATCGAACTTTCCGCCGGCATGGAGCATGGTCAAAACGACCTGCACCGCCGGCATCTTCTCGCCGTTAATTACCTTGTCGTCGACCGGAATTCCGCGCCCGTCGTCGACCACCGTAATGGAGTTATCGACATGGATCGTCACATCGATCCTGGTCGCGTGGCCGCCAAGCGCCTCGTCGACTGAGTTGTCGACCACCTCGTAGACCAGGTGATGCAGCCCCATCTCGCCGGTCGAGCCGATATACATCGCCGGGCGCAGCCGCACCGCCGCTAGCCCCTCAAGAACGGTAATGTTCTCGGCCGAGTAGCCACCGCCCTCTTTTTTCCGGGCGGGAGCATCCTTCGCTGGGGTGGCGATTTTGCCAGTTTCAAGCTCTAAAAGAGCGCCTTCGGTAGGGATTGCAGTCGATGCCATGGATCTCCGTTCAGCGCTTGCTGAATATACAGGGTTTCCGGCCTCTCCCCGAGTCTCTCGCGATATGCGAAAACCCGCGCTATTCCAGCGCTTTACATAGGTTTCAGCCTTACATTCCGTGTCTCAATTATAGCATGCGAAGGGGGCCTTAAACGGGCCCGAATCCGGCATGGTTCCAACGCGTTTAAGCCATCGATTTTCGGGGAATCGGCCACGTCCATCAGGCCAATTTAGACCCCTCGCTTTGCCTACCCCGAAAGTGTTACTGCCATGACCCGTAACCATTGATATTCTCCCCCTAGTTTGTAACGAAAGGGTATTTTAGAGGTGACCCAATGAAGTTGAACCGCTTGTTTGCTGCATCGATTGTTGCCATTTCACTTGCTACTACCTCAACCTCGGCCTTTGCCTGCGATCACGATAGCCACTCTTCGTGGTCCTGGTTTGGCTTCTGCGACCACAACGACAAAGACAAAGACTGCGACCATGGCCACGATAGCGGAGGTCACGATTGCAATCATGGCGGTTCCTCGAGCGGGAGCGGTGGTTCCAGCACCGGCAGCGGTGGCTCCAGCACCGGTAG
>JBEKGF010000031.1:0-53634 GCA_050012935.1 Edaphobacter sp.
GGCCCCGCGGCGAAACCCCCACCCAGTACATCGCCATGGGCTTCGACGAGGACCTCAAAACCGCCACCGAGATGGCCATCCGCAACATGATCACCTTTCTCTCCGAGCAGAATCCCGACCATCCCCACATCTCCCGCGACGACGCCTACGCCCTCATCTCCACCGCCTGCGATGTCGACATCACCCAACTCGTTGATACCAAGAGCGGTGTCCACGTCATGTGCCCCAAGGTCCTCTTCACCACCCCGGCAGCCTCGCACTAGCAACCGTTACCAAAGAACGCCCTTGCTTTCCTGCAACAAATAGCGCAAATTCGTGTCTAATCAACTGAGTGCTTGACCGGGCGAAGGTTGCCCGGCTGGAACTCGTCCTACCGCGCCGCGAAGTCCGGTTGAACGACGCATTTGCCGGACAAACGAAGGCTGAGCAGGAAGGTAAAACCATGACGTCGCCTCGGCTCTTCAAAAACTCCATCGCAATCGCCGCAATCGCCGGGCTGGTTCTTTCAACCGCGGCCTTCGCGCAGGCCCCCGCAAGCGACCCCTACTACGGCCAGGCTGGCCCTCCGCCAGACGCGCAGCAGCAGGGTCAGTACGGCCAGCAGCCCTATCAGGGACAGTATCCGCAGGCACAGTATCCGCAGGCACAGTATCCGCAGGGCTACGCGCAGGATCCTAATCAGCAGCAGGGCCCCACCCCGCAGCAACAGGCGGATGCCGTACTCAGCAACCAGGCGCCTCCTCCTATTCCCGACTACGATCAGCCAGAAGCCCCCGGTGACGGATACACCTGGACCCCCGGCTACTGGGCGTGGAACGGTGTCGGCTACGAGTGGGTGCAAGGCGCATGGGTTGCGCCTCCCTACGCCGGCGCTCTTTGGACTCCCGGCTACTGGGGCTACGGCTACAACGCCTACGCCTGGTATCCCGGCTACTGGGGCCCCTTCGTCGGCTACTACGGTGGCATCAACTACGGCTTCGGCTACTTCGGCATCGGCTTCTTCGGCGGATACTGGTTCGGCGGCCACTTCTGGTACAACCGCGCCTACTGCAACATTGGCCACGGCTATGGCTTCCACACCTACACGCGCGCTTACGCTGGCTATAGCGGACACGCAGGAGGCAGCAGCTTCGTCCACGCGAACTCCGTTGCCGGCAACCGTAGTGCCGGGTCGGCTGCAGGCTTCCGTGGCTCCAGCATCAACGGCCGTACGATAAGCCCCGCCCAGAGCGCAGGCCATTCCAACTACACCGGCTCGTCCTACAACGGCGCTCGCTCCTACGCTGGAGCCAGCAACTACGCGAGCGGCGCGCGCAGCTACGCCCAGCCCGGCTACAACGGCGGAGCACACTACGCAGCTCCCTCCGGCGGCAGCGCTCACTACTCCGCTCCTGCAGGCGGTGGTGGCGGCTTCCACGGTGGCGGTGGAGGCGGCGGTGGCCACCGGTAATCCATAGCTTGGAAAACTCGAAGGGCTGAGAGAAAACTCTCAGCCCTTTTCCTTTTTCCCTCACGCGCGTCACACCGGAGCTGACCGCTCCTCACCATCCACAGATTCGTCAGCTCTCATCAACTCTCATCTAGAGCATTTCCCTATAGGTGTAGTCCAAGGGCCAAAGGCCCGCTCTATCCTGGCCTGGGCCGAAGGCCCAGGTTATAAGGGCCAATAGGACCACTGAGCGCTGTAAGCGCGATCTAGGGCCAAGGAAAGGGACCACACCTGGAAGAAAAATGCTTTAGGCCATCTCATCCGCCTTTGGCTGTCATTCTGGCGTTTGAGCATATCGAAGGGCCAGATATCTCACTATTTGCCACTTCGCATCCCTGGCCATCGCCCTCAAAAAAAAATAATTTCTTCAAATTCAGCCCAGAAATTGCATGTCAAGTCCCGAAACAAACTAAATCATTCAAACAAAACGAGATCGGTCTGGCGTATTCTCCCTGCCAAACCCGTTATAATTAAATTAGAAATCAAGAAAAGCCCCAGTCAAAAGCTGGGGCTTTCCCATTTAACCCATAACCCCTTTGTCTGGACAAATTTAGCCGCAACCCGTTTATTATGACAATTTTACAGCTCATCGCCACACGCAAACCGATGAAACGAAAGGAATTACCGCCGGGTAATGGGGGGGGTACCCCCCAGCTCCGCCACCATCTCCCCAATCACCCGCACAGCATCCGGATGCGCCAACCGACGAGCTTTCTCCCCCATCGCAGCCCGGCGGCCATCATCCTTCAGCAACCCGCTCAGCGTTTCGAGCAATCCCTCAGGCGTCAGCTCTGCCTCCACGACCATCTCCGCCGCTCCTGCCGCCACAAACACATCGGCATTCTTCCTCTGATGATCGTCCGCAGCCTGCGGGAACGGCGCCAGTACACTCGGCTTGCCCGCCGCCGCCAGCTCCGCGACGGTACTCGCCCCGCTGCGGCACAGCACCAGATCGGAAGCCGCGATCTCCTCCACCATGGCATCCAGATACGGCTGCACCCGAACCCTTCGGTCGACTCCCTCGCCAGGCAGCCCGGAACGCTCATAAGCCTCCGTCGTCGAGACCCCATGCCGCCCGCCTGCCTGATGCACAATCTCCAGCGCCGGAAATGCCTTCAGCAGAAGGCCCGCAATCTTCGGCATCGTCTCATTCAGCACCCGCGCCCCCTGGCTACCGCCGAACACGAGCAATCGCAACCCAGCGCCTGCAGGCTTAGGCCGAATCTCGAAAAACTCCTTCCGCACCGGAATCCCCGTCACCCGGGCCCCGCGAAAGTACCTCCGTGTCTCCTCAAAGTTCACCGCGGCAGCATTCACCCACCTGCCCACCAATCGGTTCGCCAAACCGGGCACAGCATTCGGCTCGAACGCCAGCGTAGGAATCTTCAACAGAATCGCAGCCATCATCGCCGGCCCCGAAGCATACCCTCCCACACCAACCACCACATTGGGACGAAATCTCCTCACCAGCCCAACACACCGCATCACGCCACGCGGAAGGTCCACCATCGTCCGCACCCGCGTCAACAAACTCACATTCTTCAACTGCCCCACCTGGATCAACTCCAGCGGAAACCCAGCCTCCGGCACCAGCCTCGTCTCCAGCCCCCGAGCCGTCCCCACAAACCGCACCTCGGCCCCATGCGCATCCCGCAGCTCCCGGGCAATCGCCAGCGCAGGAATGACGTGTCCCCCAGTACCGCCACCCGCGATCAAAACCCGCAACCCGGCCACTTAATCAATCTCGCGCGTAATATTCAGCAGCACGCCCATGCCGGCCAGAGTAATAAAGATCGAAGTTCCACCCGACGAGATAAACGGCAGCGGAATCCCCTTCGTCGGCAGCAGCGCCAGCACCACGCTCATGTTGAAGAACGCCTGGATCAGAATCGCCGATGTCAGCCCGAACGCAAGAAACCGGGCAAACGGATCGGTCGACAGAAACGCAGCGCGAAACCCGCGATACCCAAGTGCCACAAACAACCCAACAACCAGCAACGCTCCAATCAACCCCAGCTCTTCGCAGATATTCGCGAAGATAAAATCCGTCTGCACCTCCGGCAGATAGAACAGCTTCTGCCGGCCCTCCATCAACCCCAACCCACGAATCCCGCCTGTCCCAACAGCGATCAGCGACTGCAGAATATGAAAACCAGCGCCTTTAGGATCGGCCTCAGGATTGATAAACGCCAGCATCCGCGCGCGCCGAAACGCCACATGAAACAGCATGAAGTACAGCACCGGCGAAGCCAGCGCCGCTCCAATCGCAAAGTACCGAGTCCGCGCCCCCGCCAGATACAGCATCAACCCAGTCACTGCCATGCAAACCAGGGCCGTCCCCAGGTCCGGCTCCTTCAAAATCAAAGCCGTAAACACCAGCGGCACGGCAACTGCCCGCAGAATCGTCCCCTTCACATCGTCCATCTGGTGAATGCGCGTCTGCAAAAAGTAAGCCAGAAACAGCACCAGCACAGGCTTGGCCAACTCCGACGGCTGCAGCGTCGTACCTGCCACGCGTATCCACCGATGCGCGCCATTCATGCCGCTCATCGCAAACACGCCGATCAACATCAGCGCGGTCGCCGCAACAGCAGGAAACACCACCTTGGGATTGTTGTAGTGACGATAATCCACCCGCATCAACCCAACCATCGTGATCAGTCCAAGCATCGCCCACAGCGCCTGCCTCATCACGTAAGAATACGGAGAGCCCAGACTAGCCTGCGCCATCACCGCGGACGCAGAAAACACCGTCACCAGCCCAAACAGCACCAGCAGCAGCACCACTCCGAAGAGCCACTTGTCCACCCCTACTCTCTTCGCCATGCCATCACTTCCCTGCTGCCCATCTATTCAAGATCGATCACCGACTGCCGAAACACCCGGCCCCGGTGCTCATAATTTTCAAACTGGTCGAAGCTCGAACACGCCGGCGACAGCAACACCACATCGCCGGGCACGGCCACCTTCGCCGCCTCGGCCACAGCCCTCTCGACCGTCTGCGCTGAAACCATCTTCACGACTCCATGCAGTTGACGCTCAATCTTTTCTGCAGCCGAACCAACCGTATAAACAACCTTCACGCGCTTCTTCAGCAGCTCAGCCATCGTCGCGTAATCCGAATCCTTATCCTTCCCCCCAAGGATCAGGTGAACTCCACCCGCAAACGAAGCCACAGCCTTCATCGCCGCATCCACATTCGTCGCCTTCGAGTCGTTGTAGAACTCAATCTCGTTGAACGTCCTCACCAACTCCAGCCGATGTTCCACCGCGCGAAACGCAGCCACAGAAGCCCGAACACTCTCCGCAGGAATCTTCGCCAGCCGCGCCGCACAAACCGCAGCCAGCACATTCTCAACGTTATGCGCGCCCTTCAGTGGAATCTCCGCCACCGGCATCACCGGCTCAGTCACTCCACCCTCTTTCTCCACCCAGACAATCACGCCATCCCGCACAAACGCCCCGCGCCGAACCGCCTTCGTCCCACTGAACCAGAACACCTGGCTCTTCGTCTTGCCCGCGCTCATCTGCGCCACGCGATCGTCCCCATTCAACACCAGGAAGTCATTCGCATCCTGCCGCTCGAAGATCCGCTCCTTCGCCGCCACATAACTCTCAAAGCTCCCATGCCGATCCAAATGGTCAGGCGTAATATTCAGGATTACCGCAATCCACGGATGAAACTCCTCCACCGTCTCCAACTGGAAGCTCGACACCTCCAGCACATTTACCGTCTCAGCAGTACTCTTCGCCACCAGATCGATCACCGGCAGCCCGATATTCCCGCCCACCAGCGTCGCCACGCCAGCATTGGCGAATATCTTCCCCATCAGCGTCGTAGTCGTAGTCTTCCCATTCGAGCCGGTAATCGCAACGACCCGCCCCTGCAGATAACGGCTGGCCAGCTCCAACTCCCCAATCACCGGCAACCCAAACGCCATCACCTGCTTCACCTCAGGCGTATCCATCGGCACACCCGGCGAGATCACAATCAGGTCCTGCCGCCGAAACGTCAGCAGCCCATGCCCACCCGACTCCACCATAATCCCCGCCTCCAGCAGCGCAGGGATCTCCTTCGCCAGTGCCACCGCGCTGCGCGTGTCGCTCACCGTCACCCGGGCCCCCTGCGCACGCAAAAACATAGCCGCAGACAACCCGGACTTCCCCAGCCCAACCACCAGCACCCGCTTATTCTTCAAATCCATCATTAGTTGCCCTTGTGTGTTCTGCACACTATCAGAATATCCCCGACCTTTTGACTGTCACAGCGGAAACCGGTCCCGGCGCTCGGAGCTGGATAGTCGATGATTAACCTGGAGTTATCTATCCAACTCAGCCGAGGTTCGAGTGGATCGAGCGACGTGCCGACGGTTGCCCCATCGCTTACCACCTGCCATAACGGACTCCAACTTTTTCGCAGGATGACTCTTACCGAAGTGCCTGTTGGAACGCTTCCCCAAACCATCAGTCTTGCAACATGCTTGCCATCCGGCGACCCGATCAAGCCATGATCTTCTTCGCAGCCCTGGGCCGTCAGCAAAAATAGAGAGAAGAGCAAAATTGGTAACGAAATGACGACGCTAATCACGCGAGCCGTCATCACAAGTCTCCCGCGTTGCGTGACCTTCAACCTAAAGGTCAGCCAAAACAGAATGAAAGGAATAACTGCCAGCCCCAAGATTTCGATCCAAGGCAGCCAAAGTTCCACTGCTCACCTCAACTTCAAAGTAGTCAACGCGAACAGCGCAAACACCAGCGCCAGAATCCAAAAACGCGCAATAACCTTCGACTCCGACCACCCCATCAACTCAAAATGATGATGCAGCGGAGCCATCTTGAAGATCCGTTTCCCATTGCGCAGCTTATAGCTTCCCACCTGCAACATCACGCTGACAGCCTCAAGAATAAACACCCCGCCTATAAACGGCAGCAACAACTCCTGCTTAATCACAACCGCAACGGTCCCAATCGCCCCACCAAGCGCGAGGCTCCCGACATCCCCCATAAAAACCTCGGCGGGATGAGCGTTATACCAAAGGAACCCAATACTAGCCCCGACCATCGACCCGCAAAACACCGTCAGCTCGCTGACCATCGGCATCCTCTGCAGCTCCAGATAGTCGCTGAAGACACTATGTCCGCTCACATAGGTCAGCACCGTAAGCGCACCAGCAGCAATGATCGTGCACCCTATCGCCAGCCCATCCAACCCATCGGTCAGATTCACTGCATTGCTCGCTCCCGAGAGCACAAGCATGACAAAAATCACAAACGGAACAAAAACCAGCCAATGCATGTGAGGAATATGCCCCATCCACTCCCACACCAGGTCCGGCCGGAATCGCTTCGCAAACGGCACCATCAGCCTCGTCGAGTATTCCCCTCGCGTCTCCATCACGACCAGCGCAGCCGCCACGGCCGCGCTCGCCAAAAACTGCAGACCCAGCTTCGCCCGCGCAGTCAATCCTTGATTCCGCCGATGCACCACCTTGATGTAATCATCCGCAAACCCGATCGCTCCGAACGCCAGCGTCGACAGCATCACCAGCCAGACATAAGGGTTCGACAGATCCGCCCAAAGCAGCGTCGGCACCAGGATCGAGATACAGATCAGCACTCCACCCATCGTCGGCGTTCCGCTCTTCTTCTGGTGCGACTGTGGTCCCTCTTCGCGAATGTACTGGCCAATCTGAAACTCACGCAGCCGCTCAATCACGTACGGCCCGATCAGCAACCCGATAAGCAACGCTGTCAGGCTCGCAAATACCGTGCGAAACGTCAGGTAGCGAAAGATGCGAAACAGCCGAAAATAAGGGAACAGCTTTTGATAAAGCAGCCAATAGAGCAAAATATCCGCCTTCTTAACCTGGTTCTGCGCTGCAAGTCACGGCTATCTTAACAGCCACATCACCAGCCAACCTGTGGTTATCTCACGGGATGAACCAATAGCAGAACCAACTCGAATCCCACCCAATCCGCGACCATGCGTCGCATCAAAGGCCATTCTCCAACGCAAAACAAAGCGCATCGGCGGCCATGACCAGTTCGAACGCCAGATGGGCATCGAGATCCGGATCGGCGGCCTGTCGCAACAACTCCACTGTCACCGGAAAAAGGTCAGTCCCCTTGCCGCGCTCAGCATGTTCCATCGCTTCTAAACGATTGCCCGTCTCCGCGATAACCTTTGCCAGCCAATCAGGAGTGGGCGACACCACCTTCTGTTTGTGTTTCTTTCTCGCCTCATAAAGACCAGCCATCGACAGATGCTCAGTCGCTCGCAGGACCCCAATTGCTCGGAGCACAAACTTGTGTCCGTCTTCATTCTCCATCGACTTGTGATAAAGCTTGACTCCCCGCTTCAACAAGCCTCGCAGGTCTTCCCCAGTGTCTTTCTTCATCAGCGACATCACTACCGAGGCCCGTTGCATGTGGTGAAAGGCCGTCATCATCCCGTGGTCTGCAGCATAGGTCACACTCGACGGCGCACTCTTCCAGCCAGGGCGCTTCGCTGCTTTTTTAGCGGGCTTCTTCGTGGCAGGTTTATCCGTTTTTTTCGCGCGTTTCTTCAGCGCAGGCCCGGCTGCTTTCCCCGTAGTAGCGTTGGTCCTAGCTGCCATTTTTCCACTCCTTATAGTCGATTCGGGATGCGCACCCAACTCGTTATTTGGAATCCGCGACCACAGCTAAAGCCTTCTCAAGCCGCACTCCCCGAGAGGCCTTCAACAACACTACGTCCCCGGCACGCACATTCGCAACCAGCCACTCCCCGGCATCGTCGGGACCAGCAACAAACAAGGCCTCTCCACCCAATCTCTTCGCCGCGACGGCCAGCGCCTCGGCCATCCCACGCACCCCAAGAACAAAATCCACGCCATGCTCAACCATTCTCAAGCCGCAACCCGTATGCAGTGCTTCAGCCTCTGGCCCCAGCTCCAGCATCTCCCCCGCAACCACAATATGCCGCTCCCCCGGAATCGCCATCAACGCATCCACCATCGCATTCAGCGCCGCCGGGTTCGAGTTATAGCAATCATTAATCAGCATCGCCCCACGCCACTCCAGCACTTCACCACGCTTGTCCCCCGCGCGCATCTCTCCCACTGCCGCCGCACACTCGGCAAGCCCCATCCCGCTTCGCAATCCCGTTGCAATCGCCGCCAGCGCATTGGAAACGTTGTGCCTCCCCAGCATCTTCAACTGCACACTGGCGCGCTCGCCGTTCGCCTCCACGGTAAACACCACGCCCTCCGCACCCAACTCCGCCACGTGCACCGCGCGCACATCCGCGCCCTCATTCATGCCGTAAAAAACCGCGCGCGAACCGAGGCCCCTCCCAAAACCCGCGACCAGGGGATCATCGAAGTTCAACACCGCCACTCCATCCGCTGGCAACGCCTCAATCAACTCATACTTCGCCCGAGCAATCCCCTCAATTCCATCCGCAAAAAACTCCAGGTGCACAGGCCCAACATTCGAAACCACAGCCCAATCTGGTTCAGCAATCTTCGCCAGCGCGGCAATCTCCCCTGCATGGTTCATCCCCATCTCGATCACCGCAATCTCATGCTCCCTCTCCAGCTTCAGCAACTGCAGCGGCAATCCAAACGCATTGTTCAGATTCCCCGCCGACTTCAGCACTTTGAACTTCACCGCCAAAACCTGCGCCACAGCCTCCTTCGTAGTCGTCTTCCCCGCCGACCCGGTCACCCCAATCACCCGCGCACCCCACTCCCGCCGCACCGCATAGGCAAGCTGCTGCAGCGCCCGCAGGACACACTCATCACAATCAGCCACCTGCAACAAACGCTTCTCGTCCACCTCCGCCGGCACCACCCAGCGATTGCTCACCACCGCAGCAACAGCACCATTCGCTAACGCCGCCTGCACATAATCATGCCCATCCAACCGCTCGCCCCGCACCGCAAAAAACAACTCCCCGGCCCCAATCGTCCGCGAGTCGATCCCGTAACCCACGGCCTCCGCCAACGTATCGAACTCCCCATCCGCATGAATCCAATCGGCAACCTGCCCCAAAGTCAGCTTCACGCAATCTCCTTCAAAACTCCGGCAGCCACAGCCACATCATCAAAGGGCACCGTCTTATCCTTCAATATCTGCACCTTCTCGTGCCCCTTCCCCGCAATCAAAACAATATCCCCGGCCCGCGCGGCACGAATCGCAACCTCAATCGCGCCGGCCCGATCCTCCTCCACAACGCAGTCCGCGCCCGTCTCTCGCACGCCAACCAGCGCCTCCTCAATAATCGCCCTCGGTTCCTCGCTTCGAGGATTATCACTGGTCAGCACCACCAGATCGCTCCCCTCGCCCGCCGCCCGCCCCATCCGCGTACGCTTCATCCTGTCACGATCGCCGCCACAACCAAACAAAGTAATCACCCTGCCACCGCGCTCCTTCACCAACTCCCGCGCCAGCGAAATCAAATTACGAAGAGCATCATCCGTATGCGCATAATCCACCACCACCGTCACATCATTCGACGAAGGCACCACCTCAAACCGCCCCGGCACCTGCGCCCCCGCGGCAGCCCCCGCAACAACCTCCTCCAACGTCAACCCACGCGCCAGAGCCGCACAAGACGCCGCAACCGTGTTGTACACATTCACTCTTCCGGTCATTGGCGACTGAATTTCAACTGTTCCAAATGGCGTCTTCCAATCGAAACTCGTTGCACCTGCTCCCAGCGCGATGTTCTCAGCCCGAAAATCGGGAACCCATCCGTGATGGGCCTTGATCCCATAGGTCCAGATCTCACCACAGGATCTAGCCGCATCTTCCATTACCGCGCCATACTCATCATCGAGATTAATCACCGCCACACGAGGCGGCGCAGCCCCAACACCTTCAAACAACCTTGCCTTCGCCGCAAAGTACCGCTCCATCGTCCCATGAAAATCCAAATGATCCTGCGTCAGATTCGTAAACATCGCCACATCCACCGGCAGCCCCCACACCCGCTCCTGCTCCAGCGCATGCGACGACATCTCCATCACCGCCTCTGTCGCTCCCACCTTTACCCCATCAGCAAACACGCGCAACGTATCAGAAGCCTCCGGCGTGGTATGCGGCGAGATCCGCACCTCGTCCCCCACATGCGTCTCAATCGTCCCTATCAGCACGCACTTCCGCCCAACGCTTCGCAGCATCGATTCAAGTAGAAAAGCAGTCGTCGTCTTCCCATTCGTCCCGGTCACTGCACTCAGTGCAAGTTTGCGCTCGGGATGCCCAAATAGATTGGCCGAAACCCCCGCCAGCGCGCGTCTTCCCTTCGCAACAAGGTAAAAAGGAACCTGAGGAAATTGCGCACGATCCCGATTCCAAACCTCTCGCGAATCCGTTACCACCGCTCGCGCACCACGTTCAATCGCCGCAGAGATATAGAGGTTGCCATCCGTCGCCTCTCCTCGCATTGCGACAAAAACATCCCCAGGCGCCACCTGCCGCGAATCATATTGAACGCCGGTCACGTCCACAGCAGAGCGCGCCCCTTCGATCGTCTCAACTTCGCGCGCCGCTTCAGAGATCAACATAATCGAATTCTATTCGACTGCCACAGAGAGGAAGTTATCGGCATCACGGCATCGATCGCGAAAAACGCACCACAACTTCAGTGCCCACCGGAACCATCGTCCCTGCCGCAGGCACCTGCTCCCGAGCCAACCCGCTCCCCACCGCCTGCACTCTCAGTCCCGCCGAATCCGCCCGTTCCACAACGCTCCGCAGCGCCGCTCCCTCAAACGATGGCACCGCCACCCGCGATCCTGCATTCACCACAACCGCGCCCTTATCCTTCACTCCCGCCTGCGCAGTCTTCAGCAGAGGAACCGCTCCCGAATCTCCCGAACTGGAGTCAGCCTTCGCGCTGACCGCGTTCACGCCATCCTCCGCTCGAAACGAAGCAATCGCCTTGGCAGACAGCATATTCTGCGTCTTCTCCGCCGTCTTCGGTCCTGCAACAACAGGCTTACCGACTCCATCCGCAACAGTAGCAGTCGCCTTCGCCGCAGACCGTAACGGATCATCCGCCGGCAGGCTATTCACATCATCGAACATCGCATTCAAATCCGCATTGGCCTCCGAAGGGGCCTCGTCGATCGCATCCTCCTCCGCAACCATCATCTCTTTCTTCGTCTTCAGCGGCTGATCATGCGGCACTCCCAGATACTCGAGCACCTGCTGCGCCACCTCCGCAAACACCGGCGCACTCGTCTCCGCGCCGTACCTTGTGCCTACCGTCGGCGTATCGATCACCACAGCCACCGAGATCGCCGGATTGCTTACCGGCGCAAACCCCGCAAAACTAGCCACCAGCTTCGTGTGCGAATACGTATGGGTCACAACATCGATCTTCTGCGCCGTTCCCGTCTTTCCACCCGCGCTATAGCCATTCAGCGCGCCTCTGCGTCCCGTGCCCTCCACCACAATCCCCTGCATCATCATCCGCATCTTCGCGGACGTCATCTCTTTGATCACGCGGTGCGCGCCATCCGGCAGTTTGTCCGGCAGTTGATTCGAAGGACGAAAGGCAACCGGCTGCAGCCGCGGATCGCCCTTCATCTGGTCGGTCGACTGCAACAGAATATGAGGCGGCATGTACACCCCGCCATTGGCAATTGTGCTCACCATGGTTACAAGTTGCACCGGCGTAACGCCTACCTCCTGCCCTATCGCCATCGACAAGATGCTCGTCGCGTCCCACTTCTTCGGGCTGCGCAACAGTCCGCGAGTCTCGCTCGGCAGCTCAATTCCCGACCGGTCGCCAAAGCCGAAGCCCCTCATGTACTCGTAAAACCTCTGATTCCCCAGCTTCAGCGCCATCTTCGCCGCGCCAACGTCGCTCGACTTCTCCAGCGCGTATTGCACCGTCACTTGCCCCAGGTGACCATCGGACCTGTCATCGTGCAGAGTACGGCCATACATCGTCAGCGCGCCGCCCTGGCAGTCCACAATGTCCGTCGGCTCCACGCCCGCCGCATCCAATGCCGCGGAGTACGTTACCAGCTTGAACGTAGACCCAGGCTCATACACATCGCTCACCGCCAGATCCTGCAACACGCTCGCATCCATATGCCGTTGATCGTTCGGATTGAACCGGGGAGAGATCGCCAGCGCCAGAATCTGTCCCGTATGCGGATCCTGCACGACAACAGTTCCATGCAGCGCTTTCATCTTCTCCATCTGCGCGTCCAGCGCGCGCTCCGCCATATATTGGATATTCGCGTCGATCGACAGCACCAGATTCTCGCCCGGCATCGGCTGACTCTCTTCGCTCCCAAACACATGCCGCTTTGCATCGATATCGGCCGACATATGCCCAGGCTCGCCGTGCATCTCTTCGTCAAACTTTTGTTCCAATCCACCTAACCCGGTATCGTCCGTGCCCACATAGCCCAGCACCTGTGCCGCAAGATCGTTATTCGGATAAAAGCGCTTAAACTCCTTCTGAAAATAGATGCCCTTCAGATTTAACTCGCGCACCCGCGCCGCGGTATTGGCATCGACCCGACGCGCGACCCAGGCAAAGTTTCTCGACGAGTTGAACCGCGCCAGCATCTGCTGCTTCGAAGTAAAGTTGTCGCGCGGGTCCGCATGAACGATCTCCGCAAGAATCTCCGCCGCGCTCGCGCGATTGTCACCCAGCTCCGACGGAACCGCAAAAACGCTGTCAACCTGCACCGTCACTGCAAGCTCGCGCAGGTTGCGGTCGTACATCATCCCACGTCGCGGAGCCACCTCGAACGTCCTCTGCTGCTGCAACGCCGCGCGCTTCACAAAATCGGCGTGCCGCACCACCTGCAGCCACATCAGCCGGCTCGCAATCAATCCCGTCCAGAAGCAAAAGAACAGTGCCACATAAGCAAACCGGATCCTCCGTATCGGAGCCGTCAAAGTCTGCCGTGGCGCCTTATCCATTCCATCCCTGCTTCTTCGTTTTAGGTCGATTGTTACTGAGCTATCTCTACGCTGGGAATACGCGCCTGCGCCAGCACCGCAGCATTCGGATCTCCGCCCTCCGGCCGAACCACCTGCCCCGGCTGTGGCTCATTCAGTCCTAGCTGCCGCGCAACACGGTCAATTCTTCCCGGATCGGTCAATTGCGCCTCCGATAGCCGAAGCTGCCGGTTCTCCTCACGAAGCTGTTCAACCTGCTGCTTCTGCGCCTCGACGTGATAGCCAATCTCGATCGCCGAAAAATGCTGCCACACATACACCATCACCAGCAGAAAAAGCACGCTCATCACCGCGGTAAACGTGCGCATCTCGCGCCGCCGCTCCGGATCATCCGCCTTCACAATGCGGCTGTTGTCGATGTGCTTGGTAAAAAAAACCTCAGGCGTCGGGCCACGCCGCGCGCGTCGTTGCGCCTCATAGAGAGCGCGATTCCGGGCCGTCTGCGATTCCGCACGCCCCTGCCGCGACGCTCGCGAGCCCACCATCTCCAACTGTTGTCCTGCCATCGCCGAAGCTGCCATCGCGCACCTCACTTGCCTTGCCGCTCAGAGCCTCTACCTGAGCAAAAAATTCTGTTCCCCTCACTCCAAAACGTACGAACCGGGCCGGGATCGCTATTGGAGGAGGGATTGGTATTGCAGAGTTGTCTTTCGCCTGAAAGAAGGTGGGACAACCCCGGCCCGATCACTTTGTCGTCGCTTATCCGGTCTTGCGCTCCGCAATAAGCAACCAAACCTGTTACTCAATCCTCTCCGCTGCTCGCATCTTCGCGCTTCTCGATCGCGGATTTCGTCTCTGCTCTTCCTCGCCGGCCACAACCGGCTTCTTCGTCAAAACTTCAAACTCGTTATTCCGGCTCGCCTCACGGAACGCATCCTTCACCAGCCGGTCCTCCAAAGAATGAAAACTGATCAACACCAGCCTTCCTCCCGGCTTCAACAGAGACCCCGCGCTCTTCAGCAGCGATTGAATCTCTCCCAACTCGTTATTCACTCGAATCCGAAGCGCCTGAAAGGTCCGTGTCGCCGGATGAATCTTGTCGCCTTTCATTGATGGGGCCGCGGCCGATACGATTTGAGCCAATTCCGCTGTAGTCGTAATCGGCCGGGCCCTAACAATGGCTCTGGCGATTCTCCGCGACCTCCTTTCCTCTCCGAATTCGTAAATCAGGTCGGCGAGTTCGTTTTCGTCTTCCTGATTTACCACTTGCTCGGCCGTCTCTCCACTGCGCGTATCCATCCGCATGTCTAGTGGACCTTCCGACCGAAAACTAAATCCTCTGTGCGCCTCATCCAGTTGCAGGCTGCTCACGCCAAAATCAGCAAGCAGACCATCCAGGCTTCTGGGCTCGATCAAACTCGAAGCCTCCGAAAACGCTCTCGGCTCAAACACCACCGCCGGCATCGCATCCCCAAGTTCAGCCCCAACTTCGGCCAACCTCGCCTTGCCGCCTTCCATCGCCTCCGGATCGCGGTCAAAGCAGATCAGCTTACCCTTGCCGCCCAGCCTCTTCGCAATCTCCGAAGAGTGCCCCGCAAGCCCAAGCGTCGCATCACAGATCACGCCGCCCGGCCGCACATTCAAGTACTCCAAAACTTCCTCGAAAAGAACCGGCACATGTCGCGGACCGTTCATCTCACCGCCTCTGCGCTGCCCCTGGGGGCCAACTGCTAACCGCCAACCTTCGTCTTCTCCGCGAACGCCATCAAATCCGCATCCGTGAGCTCAACCGCGCCACTTACCTTCTTCATCTCTGCGTCGAACAGCTCCGCATTCACAACATCCAGCCAGGTCTGCGCGCCCATCACATTCACGTCACCTGCTACCTTCGCCAGCTCCCGCAGCTTTTGTGGGATCAACACCCGGCCCTGCGCATCCATCTCCGCCATCTGTCCGTAAAAGTTCGTCACGTCCAGAAACTTCCTTCGAACCGGATCCATCGGAGACATCTTCGCCATCGATGCCTCGATCTGTTCCCACTCCTTCAGCGGGTAAACCTGCGCCCGCTTTCCATCCATGCTCGTGATGTAAAACTGGGGCCCGTACAGCTCATCCACCCGGCGCTTGAATTCGGCAGGAAGCTTAAGCCTCCCTTTTTCATCAACGCGCGTTGGGTGATTTCCCCGAAACATGGCTTCCTCGATACCTGCCCGACTCAACTTTGGTTCAAAACCAGTTCAGCGTCATAGAATCTGTCTAGAGATTGCTTGGTATAGCCCAGTAAACTCCAAAATCTTCCACTCTGCTCCACCAGCATCGCCGAGAGCCTCCACCCTGTAAAGGGTTATTTCGCGCCAAACTCTGGAATTCCCATATTGGATCGTGGAAAACTCAGCGCATTGCGGAATCTAGGCAGATACCCACTACATATAGTGTTTGCAACCGTGGTTCATACCAAGAGAGTTACTTGCATCATCAAAACCGCTCTGATAGGCGAACCAAAGGCGAAAGCCTACTCCGCCCCCAGCAGTTTCTTCCGCCGAAGCAGCCAAACCAGGTACCACAGCACCGCGAGATTGATCAGTAACAGGCTGAACCGGAACCAATCCGGCCGCCGAGCCAGTTCATACAGCTCCCATGGCAAGAACGACACTGTCAGAATCAGCGTCAGATACTCCGCCCACACCTTCTCCAGCAACAACCCAACCCCTTCCGTCAGCGCCAGCGCGGAGTACGCAAACGTCGCCACGCTGATCTGGCGCAACCGGTGCGCATCGATCAAATCCACCTTATCCAGCAGCAGCGAAACGAATCTGCTCTCCGGATCGAACTTGAATCTCACCGCCAGCCGCATCACCTCATCCTCGAGATCCTTATGCAGCAGGTGAATCGCCCCCACGCCGATACAAAAGAAAAATATCGCCTTCGTCAGCTTGAACAATCCGATCAGCAACAGTCCACGATCATGCGTGCCGCCATGCTTCGCGTGCAATGCCTCATCACTGCTACTTAAATCGTTTGCCATGTCCAATCTTCAGTTGACGGTGGCCCGATGGAATTGTCAACGCCTCACCGTGAAGCAGGTCTTCTTCACGGCATCAACAAACCCTCAGCCGGGGTGCCAGCACTGCCCCATCATCGCGCGCCGCGCCTCCTCAAAGAAAATTCCCCCACATCACATAAGGACAACCAATCCAGTCTCTGCCAAATGACGTAGATGCTTATGAACCCCCTGGAAAACAGGGAAAGTTTTGAAATCAAGAACGAAAAGGACAACCACAATGAAGAAGACATTTCTCGCCACCCTGGCGGCAACCGCTCTCGCCATCTCCTCGGTAGCCGCTCACGCCCAGGCCGACCCAACCGTCGGTGGGGCCGCCATGTACCCCACCAAAACCATCGTCGAGAACGCCGTCAACTCGCCGATCAACAAGACCCTCGTCGCAGCCGTCAAAGCGGGAGGCCTCGTCGACACACTCAACAGCCCCGGCCCATTCACCGTCTTCGCTCCAACCGACGATGCTTTCGCCAAGCTCCCTGCCGGCACCGTCGACACCCTCGTCAAGCCAGAAAATAAAGAAACCCTCGACAAAATCCTCACCTACCACGTAGTAGCCGGCCGAATCAGCTCCAGGCAACTCGCGGGAATGATTAAAAAGGGCGGCGGCAAAGCCACTCTCAAGACCGTCCAGGGCGAAGACCTCACCGCAACCATGTCCGGCGGCAAGATCATGCTCACCGACGCCAAGGGCGGCATGGCCACCGTCACCACAGCCGATGTCTTCCAGTCCAACGGCGTCATCCACGTCATCGACACCGTCCTCATGCCCAACTAATGTCGTTCCACTCAAAAGCCTGAGGCGCCCCATCAAGAGGCGCCTCTTTTTTTCGCAACGATGTACGACACACTCTAGTGCTTAGCCAGCGCATGATCCATCATCTTGCTCAGATAAGGCCTCGCCTTCTCGAGCGCTGCCTCTGCCGTCAACCCATATTTCTCCCGTAGCGCTTCCACCTTCCCATGTTCGATAAACTCATCCGGCCAGCCCACCCGAACCACTGGAACCTGCAGCTCAAGCTCGCTCAGCGTCTCCATTACAGCAGACCCAAACCCACCCGCCAACACGTGGTCTTCCAGGGTCACCACAAGCCCACACCGTCCACCAAAGTTCGCAACACAACCACGATCCACCGGCTTCGCAAATCGCGGATTGATCACCGCCGCCGAAAATCCTTCCATCCCTAGCATCTCCGCCAGACGCATCGCCTCAGGCAGCATCGCGCCCAGGCCAAAGATCGCAACCTCAGCATGCCCCGAATCCCGAATCACCTCAGCCTTGCCGATCTTCATTGCAACGGGCTTTTCCTTCACCGCAACCCCCGGCCCGGTCCCACGCGGATACCGAATCGCGCTCGGCCCTTCATGCAGCATCGCCGTGTACATCATGTCCTGCAACTCATCCTCATCCTTCGGCACCATATGCACCAGATTCGGAACACTTCGCAGATAGCTGATATCGAACAACCCATGATGTGTCGGTCCATCATCCCCGCTTAACCCGCCGCGATCCATACAAAACACCACAGGAAGATTTTGCAGGCACACATCATGCACCACCTGGTCGAACGCCCGCTGCAGAAACGTCGAATAGATCGCACAAAAAGGCTTATATCCCTTCGTCGCCATCCCAGCGGCAAAGATCACAGCATGCTCCTCGGCGATCCCCACATCGAAGTACCGCTTCGGATGATGTGGCCGAAACAAATCCAGCGCCGTCCCATTCGGCATCGCCGCTGTAATCGCGACAACCTTGTCATTCTTATCCGCCAGCTTCGTCAGCGACTCCGCAAAGATCTCCGAATAAGTCTTCTGCCCCGCCGACTTCGTCTCGCCCGTCTCCGCGTCATACGGCCCCAGCCCATGAAACTTCTTCTGCTTCTCGATCGCCGGCTGAAAACCTCTGCCCTTCTGCGTAATCGCATGGAGCACCACTGGCCGCTTCTGCGTCTTCAAAAATTTAAACGTCTCGATCAGCAATGGCAGATTGTGTCCATCGATTGGCCCAAAATAATTCAGCCCAAATTCCTCAAACAGCATGCCCGGTCCAATCAACCCTTTCGCGGCCTCCTCGGCCTTCCGAGCCAGGTGCGCCACGGTCTTGCCGCCAAACCGCTCCACCAACTCCGCGGCCTTGCCATGCAAACTCGAGATCGTCGGATTCGTCACAATCTTGTGGAAGTACTCGGCAATCGCCCCCACATTCTTATCGATCGACCAGGCATTATCGTTCAACACAATAATCATTCGCCGCGTCTGTGCAGCAATGTTGTTCAACGCTTCAAACGAAATGCCGTTCGTGAATGCCGCATCCCCCGCCAGCGCAACAATATGCTCCTTGCCGCCCGACATATCCCGCCCCACAGCCATGCCCAGCGCCGCACTCAAAGCCGTCCCGGCATGCCCCGCGCCATAACTGTCATGCTCGCTCTCCGTGCGCAGCATAAATCCGTTCAACCCACCCGGCTGACGAATCGTATCAAACAGTTTTTCGCGCCCGGTCAGCAGCTTGTGCACATAAGCCTGATGGCTCACGTCGAACACAAAACTGTCCTTCGGCGTATCGAACACATAGTGCATTGCAATCGTCAGTTCGACAACGCCGAGGTTAGGCCCGATATGTCCACCCGTCTTTGAAACACCGACAATCAGCCGCTCACGAATCTCCTGCGCAAGCTGCGTCAGCTCCGGAATCGTCAGCTTCTTCACATCTGCGGGGGAATTAATCGTCTCAAGAATGTTACTCATCAAGCCCTGTTCTGCAGGTTCCTTCCTGCCAAAAGGCGCCCATGAACGCTCGAAATCTTGGAATGGGGCCAGTTATTAAGTATATCAACCCGCGGCAACGCTTTGAGTTGCGTCTTCAGGCTACCTTCTTAGACTTAGACGCTTTTGCAATGCCGTCGGCTTCTTACTTTTCTTTCCAGATCCTTGCCACCACATAAGATATCCTTCACCCAAATGATCCCCGCCGTCGCCACAACCAACCTCACCCGCCGTTTCGGCGAGTTTACTGCCGTTCAGGACGTCAATCTCACTGTCGCCCCCGGTCAGTTCTTCGGCTTTCTCGGCCCCAACGGAGCAGGGAAATCCACCACGATCAAAATGCTCACCGGACTCCTCGCGCCCACCTCCGGCAGCATTCAGATCCTCGGCCTCGACGCCGCCGCCAACCCAATCGAAGTCAAGCGCCAGATCGGAGTAGTCCCCGAAGGCCTCGCTCTCTTCGGCCGTCTCACTGCAGCCGAGTACCTCCGCTTCGTCGGCCGCATGTACGGCCTCGACACCCCCACCACCGCCGCCCGCACTGAAGAACTCCTCGACTTCATGAACCTCGCCAACGAAACAAAAAAACTCATCACCGATTTCTCTCACGGCATGCAGAAGAAACTCGCCCTCGCTGCTGCCGTCATCCACGGCCCCAAAATCCTCTTTCTCGACGAACCCTTCGAAGGCGTCGACGCCGTCGCATCCGGCACCCTGAAAAATATGCTTCAGGGAATGATCGCCCGCGGAGCCACCATCTTCCTCACCTCCCACGTCATGGAGATCGTCGAGCGACTCTGCTCACACGTGGCCATCATCGACCGCGGCCACCTCATCGCCAACGGCTCCCTCGAAGAGCTTCGCGCCGGCGTACAGGCCCGCAACCCCGACAGCAACGGCAGCGCCTCCACCCAAACCCTCACCCTCGAACAAATCTTCCTCAGCATCGTCGGCAATGAACCCGGCGCCCATCAGCCAGAGCAGGAGCTCTCATGGCTGGGCTAACTCAAACTCCTCCGCAACCGCCAGGACTCACGCCTGCTCCCTATGCCTGGACAGCCGCTCAAGGCCGCGCCCAGTTCGCCGCTTTGGCAAAACTCCGCTGGCACCTCTTCCGCAACGCCTTTCGCCGCAAAGGTGGCGCAGGCGAAGTCGTCGCCCGCATCATTTTTTTTCCCATCATCGCCGCCTTCGCCTTCGGCCCCACCATCGGAGCAGGCGTCGGCGCATACTTCCTCGCTTCCAACGACCGCCTTATCCTTTTCCCCTTGCTCACCTGGCTCATCTTCGCCCTGTGGCTCCTCGTCCTGCTCAACATCTCCCCACCCAATCTCAGCTTCGATATCAACACCATCCTCCGCTTCCCTCTCAGCTTCCCTCGCTACCTCACCGCGCGCATCTTCTTTGGATTGCTCAGCGCCTCCACCGTCATCGGCACCCTCGCGCTCATCTCCGCCGACATCGGTATCAGCATCGCCCGTCCCTCTCTCGCACTCTGGGCGACGATCCTTCTCGCCACCTTCGCTCTCTCCAACATCTTCTTCACCCGCATGGCACTCGTCTGGGTCGAACGCTGGCTCTCCACCCGCCGCGCCCGCGAAATCCTCACTGCATTCATCCTCTTCGCCTCACTCGGCTTCCAATACATCAACATCAACTACAACCCCGGCTTCCAGCACCGCCGCCATCATCACACCTCCACCTACCTCCCTGTACTGCAAAACATCTTCCACCACATCAAACCCATCGCCGCCTTCCTCCCGCCTGGCCTCGCAGCCTCTTCCATCGTCAGCTTCAGTCAGGGCCACCTCCTCACAGCCATGGCGTCGCTCCTCGGCCTCGTCGCTTTCACATCTCTATTTTTCGGCGTCTACGCATGGCGCATGCACCGCGAATTCCTCGGCGAGAACCTCAGCGAAACCACCCAAACCAACCAGCCATCCGCTCGCCGAACAAAACCCGCCGCATCACCCCGCCCAGCTCTCACGTCGAACACAGCGCACGCCACGGCGCCCTCACAAACCTTCGGCCTTAACAACACAGTCGCCGCTTGCCTCCAGAAAGAGTTCATCTATCTCCGCCGCAATCTCAACCAGCTCTACGGCTTCATCGCTCCGCTCTTCATGGTCTTCCTGTTTGCCAGCCGGATCAGCGCCAATGGCAGCTTCGGCGAACTCGTCTTCCCCGTTGCCATCGCTTACTCCACTCTCGGTATCTCCACCCTCTCTTACAACGCCCTCGGCATGGACACCGGCGGCGTCCAGTTCTACTTCCTTAGCCCTACTCGTCTTCGCGACGTCTTCCTCGCAAAAAACCTCATGACCTTTCTTCTTACCTTCGGTGAACTCGTTCTCATCCTGGGCGTCATCGTCGCCGTAACGCACTTCCCCTCAACCGTCGTCTTGCTGGCCACCATCGCGTGGCTTTTGTTCGCAACGTTCCTCAACGCTGCCGTCGGAAATCTCCGCTCCATCATCGCCCCGCGAAAAGTAGATCTAATGAAAGCCAGCCGCAAGCAAATCTCCCAGCTAAGCGCCCTGCTGGCTCTCGGCATGATCGTTGCCAGTGCCGCCATCGGTGCCGCGGTTCTCTTTCTCTGCAACTATCTCAATCGCCCCTGGCTCATGATCCCCATCTTTGCAGCCCTCGCGATCATCGCCTTCATCGTCTACCTGCAAGTCCTCAGCCGCCTCGACGCTCTCGCCTTCACCCACCGCGAGACCCTGACCGAAGAACTCTGCAAAGCCTGAGCCCCTTTTGCTCGCCTTTCGTTGTCGAACGTCATGACGACCGTGCCAGTGCCCAGAACCCGTATCCAGACCAGGACCATACCAAGACCAGGAGTAGAGCGAGCAAGTAGAGCAGTTCGCCCTCTTAGCCCTGGCGCAGGCAGATCGTCATGCTTGACAGAAGACTCCTCGCAAAAGTGCCCTCTCAACCGCTTGCCCACAGCGGGCAAAAGCGAAGTCCAGACCTAAAGTATTTCGTTCGAAGACTTTGCCACATAATCAGGGGAGTGGGGGGTACTCATCCGTGAGACGCAAAAGCCGGCCCGCATCCATCTGCGCTAAACTGTCACCCTCCGAACAACCGACGACTGCAATTCAATCAAAGGGGAAGAAGAATGCCGTTTAGAATCCGCACCAGCGCACTTCTGTTGACCGTATCTCTCGGAACTCTGGGATCGCTTCAGGCTCGAGCGCAAAACACCACCGAACAACCCGACAAATACCAGTGGCTCGAAGACGTCAACGGCGGGCGCTCCATGGCCTGGGTCAACGCCGAAAATGCCCGCTCCGCCAAGGTCCTCACCGCCGATCCGCACTACGATGTCCTCGCCGAAACCGCGCTCAAGGTTCTCGAATCCCCCACTCGACTGCCCACTCCAGGCTTCCGCGTCGGCGCCATCTACAACACCTGGCAGGATGCCCAGCACGTCCGCGGAATCCTCCGCCGCACCACGCTCCAAAGCTACCTCACCGACCAGCCCGACTGGCACACCGTCATCGACTACGACGCCCTCGCCGTCAAGGACAACGAGAAGTGGGTCGCCCACGGCCTCAACTGCATCTACCCAGGCGACAGCCTCTGCCTCGTCGTCCTCTCCGCCGGCGGCGAAGACGCCGACACCCTCCGCGAGTTCGACCTCCGCACCGGCAAGTTCGTCGAGGGCGGTTTCGTCCTCCCACACTCCAAGCAGAACGTCACCTGGGTTGACAAAGACACCCTCCTCGTCGCACGCAACTGGGGCCCTGGCACCATGACCCAGTCCGGCTACCCCTTCGTCGTCAAACTCTGGAAGCGCGGCACCCCACTCGACCAGGCCAAAGAGGTCTACCGGGGCACCCCCGCCGACGTAAGCGCAGGCCCCGGAGCAATTCACGACAGTCAGGGCCACACCGCCATCACCCTCGAGCGAGGCGTAGATTTCTTCAATCGCGAAGTGGCTCTCTACACACCGGAAGGCGCAAAGAAGATCTCCATCCCCGGCAAATCCGAGATCCACGGCATGCTCGACGGTCAGATCATCCTCGAACTCAACGAAGACTGGAAGCCCGAAGGGAACTCAACCACCTTCAAGCAAGGCTCCTTCGTCGCACTCGACCTCGAAGCCCTCAGAAAAGACCCCATTCATCTTAAGCCCACAGTAATCTTCACGCCCACCGCACAGGAGTTCGGCCAGGAAGCATCCGTCACCAAAAACCATCTGATCCTCACCACGCTCGATCACGTACAAGGCCGCGCCTACGTCTACACCCACGGCCCGAAGAACGTATGGACCTCGAAGAAGCTCGACATTCCCGACAATCTCAGCGTCTCAATCGGATCCACCAACACTTCTGACGATCACTTCTTCCTGGAAACCACAGGCTTTCTTACCCCCACATCGCTTCTCCTCGGCGACGCAGCCACAAACACGGTGAAACCGGCCAAAACCCTGCCCGCACAGTTCAACGCCTCCAACCTCGTCGTCGAACAGCTCCAGGCCACCTCCAGCGACGGCGTCAAAGTCCCCTACTTCATCGTCCACCGCAAGGACATCAAGTATGACGGCTCCAACCCAACCCTCATGACAGCCTACGGCGGCTTCCAGGTCTCCGAAACCCCACGCTACTCCGGCATCGTCGGCAAACTCTGGCTTGAGCGCGGAGGCGTCTACGTCCTCGCCAACATCCGCGGCGGCGGCGAGTTCGGCCCCGCATGGCACGAGGCGGGCCTGAAAACCCACCGCCAGATCATCTACGACGACTTCGCCTCCGTCGCCAAAGACATGTTCTCCCGCAAGATCACCTCACCCCGCCGCCTCGGCATCCAGGGCGGCTCCAACGGCGGCCTGCTCATGGGCGTCGAGTTCACCCAGCACCCGGAGATGTGGAATGCCGTCGTCATCCAGGTGCCCCTCCTCGACATGCTTGGCTTCGAACACATCGCTGCAGGCGCGTCATGGGTCGGGGAGTACGGTACCGTCACCAAACCTGACGAGCGCCGGTTTCTCGCCTCGATCTCTCCCTATAACCAACTCAAACCCGACGCAAAGTATCCGGAACCGTTGATCTTCACCACCACCAAGGACGATCGCGTGGGCCCTGTACACGCGCGAAAGTTCGCTGCAAAGATGGAAGAGTTCCACAAGCCTTTCTACTACGATGAGATCGTCGAAGGCGGCCACGCCGCTGGAGCCAACCTAAAAGAACAGGCAAAGACCTGGGCCGAGCAGTACACCTACCTGACGCGCAAGCTGATGGATTAATCCGACAAATGACGCGAAACCAGCAAGGCCAGAATCGCCTCCACCCGAGGCGATTCTGGCTTTAACAAACCTGCCTTGCACTCGAGTCCGAGGATACGAGAAAACCTAAGCCACAATCCCCACCACATTCAGCATCCGTCCCGCAACGCCCTTCTCCCCGCGATGCGAGAAGTATCTCAAGGTGCCGTTCTCTTCCTGCGAACAAGCCGTACACTCCCCTACCACCGCAATCCGCCCCGCACCAATACCAGCATCCACCAACTGCCGCCGATTAGCCTCCCAGAGGTTCAACCGCATTTCGCCATCCATCTGGCGGAACAACTCCTCCGCGTATCCAAACTGCCCGCCAAACTCCGACCGCACCTCATCGCCAACCGTATAGCAGCAAGCCCCGATACTCGGCCCCACCGCCGCCACCATATCCTCAACCCGCGCCCCATACTCCGCCGCAATCTTCGCGATCCCCTGTTCGACGATCCGCGCGACCGTGCCACGCCATCCTGCGTGAAACGCCGCTACCACCCTCTTCTCCACATCCACGACCAGGATCGGAACGCAATCCGCCGTTCCCACAGCGAGCAACACTCCGGGTACAGCCGTGATCAGTCCATCCCCCTCCAGGACCGCCTTACCCTCCGGACTCTGAAGCCCCCCCTCAAGTGCCCCGTCGCTCTCGCGGACTACCCGTACCACCCCCGAGTGAATCTGCCTCACTCCCACCATGACAGAGCCTCCCTGTTCGCCTTCTACCAAGCGCAGGAAGCGTCGTCGATTCTCTGACACTGCAGCCGGATCATCCTCCTTGGTCCACCCCAGATTCAACGCTTCGCCGCCATAAACCGTTGAGACCCCGCCACGGCGCGTACTGAACCCGTGTCGCAGCCATGGGAACCGATCCCATCCCGGTACACGCACGACCTTCAAATTGATCCCTCTAACCTGTTCGTTTTCAATGCCCAACAGTAACCTCTTTCATCGCCTGGAGACGAAATCTATCCTAATTCTGGAAGTTCAGACAGCAACCCGATTAATCGCTCGACAGACTATTCCGCAACCTGTAACATTCCTCGATCTTTAGCGTCTTCCTCTAGTGCCTCGGCGCAGAGTTAAGCATCTAATGACGGGGTTTGGTCTTCGGATTTGTAATTAGGCTAACCTCCTTTGATTTCAATAGAAATTTGCATCCTTGCGCGTGTGTCTGTAAGATACCGCGATTGTAGACATGAGAGTGAATGTGCCCAGCGTAGCCCCGCAATTTCTTCGTTCCCGTATCGGTAAGGTCTGTGTCGCCATCATTGGTTCCACGGCCGCCGAGATGCTTGAAAAAGCCAGCGCCGTCGTCAAAGAGACGCCTTTCCTTGAGTTCCGCCTCGATTACCTCGAGAAACCTCTTCTGGCCCTGCCGAAGCTCAAGCAGTTCTTCATGGATAACACCGCAGCCACGAGCATCGCCACCTGTCGACGCTCAGCGAACGGTGGAAAGTTCTCCGGCAACGTCGCTGCCGAGATTGAGATTCTTTCCAAGGCCGCTGCAGCAGGCTTTCACATCGTCGATGTCGAACTCGAATCAGTCGAGGCGATGAAGAAAGGCGAACTCCAGAAACTGCGCGACACCGGCGTCGCGCTCATCATCAGCCACCACGACTTCAACGCGACCAAGGACCTCGACGGCATCTACAAGCGAATCGGACCCTTCCAGCCCGACTTCATCAAGATCGTGCCTACGGCTAAAACGCTGGTGGATAACGTCACTCTGATGCGCTTCATCGAGCGCATGGAGGATCACTCCAACATCATCGGCATCTGCATGGGCGATGCAGGCATCATCTCCCGCGTGCTTGGCGTCCGCGCAGGCAGCGCATTTACGTTCGCAGCAGCTACGGTCGGCGAAGAGACGGGCCCAGGCCAGATCGCCGCGCGTACGTTGATCGAAACCTATCGCATCGATCAGGTCGATGCAGCCACCAAGGTCTACGGCGTTGCAGGAAACCCCATACGCAGCTCGCTCTCACCGATCATGATGAACACGGCCTTCCGCCGCGAGACGGTCAACGCTGTCTATCTCGCGCTTCAGGCAACGAAGCTCTCGGACCTCCTCAAGCTTGTGCACGAGATTCCGATTCAGGGTCTCAGCGTCACGATGCCGCTCAAGCAGGAGATCATGGCTCATCTTGAGAAGACTGACCCTCTCTCGGCCAAGATTGGCGCATGCAATACCGTACTTCGCGCGCAGGACGGCAAGCTTTACGGGTTCAACACCGACGTTGCGGGCATCACTGGACCGCTGGAGAAGCGTATGTCGCTGCGTGGAGCCAAGGTGCTTGTGCTTGGCGCTGGGGGGGCTGCGCGGGCTGCAGTGTTTGGACTGCGTGACAAGGGCGCTGAGGTCTTCATTCTGAACCGCACGGCGGAGACTGCGCAGAAGCTTGCTCGTCAGGCTGGGGCGAAGACGATCAAGAAAGATGCTCTTGCGAAGACTGTTTTTGACGTGATTTTGAATGCGACTCCGGTTGGGATGGCTGGGATCAAGGCTCCGCAACTGCTTGAAGCGAAGGACCTTAATACGAAGCTCGTCTTCGATCTGGTCTATAACCCGCTGGAGACGCCGCTGTTGCGCATGGCGCGCCAGAAGAGCATTCCGATCATCACTGGAATCGAGATGTTTGTGCAGCAGGGGGCGCGGCAGTTCGAGATATTTACAGGCAAACCTGCTCCTGAGGAGGAGATGCTGCGGGTTGTTATCCATGCGCTGAAGCAGCAGGCGGAGGCGGCGGCGGAGACTCCTGAGCCTGCTGCGAAGGCTCCTGGGGCCAAGAAAGCGGCTGCTGGCAAGGCGAAGAAAGCTTCTTAGCGCGCGGTTGTTTCAGAAAAAAATAAGACCCCGGTTTGAGCCGGGGTTTTGTTGTTTTTGCTGGTGTTTTTGAAGGGGTTTGGAAAAAACAAGTGCAAATAACGTGGTTTTTTGTGGTCGTAACGTGGTGATTGAGTGCAAAAACGTGGTTCTTAAGTGGCCGTTTTTCGGCTCCGAAAAATACGCCACTTGTTTCAACTATTTTTTGATTTTTCCACCGAGAATGAAGGAGCCGTCCGGGCGTCTCTTTTTGGATCTGGCGGCAGCGTCAGGTGCTCTTGCCTTCGGCTGAGGCAATCTTCTCTTCGGCCTGGCGAGTGATGGCGTTGGCATGATCGTATTTTTCGCCGTCGTCGCCGGCCTCCTGCCAGAGCTTCTCGCCCTCCTGAAGCTCCTTTTGGGCCTCTGCGCGATCGATCTCGTTGGGGTGAAGGGCGGTCTCGGCGAGGATCGTGACGCGCTCCGGGAGGACCTCTACGAAGCCCCAGGCGACGAAGAACTTCTGATCGCCAGAGGTGCCACCGTGGAGGCGAACCTCACCTGCGCCCAGTTCCGCGAGCAGAGGGGCTGCGCCGTAGAGCGCCTCCATATAGCCCGACATGGCCGGAAGCTCAACCGCGTCTGCCGTCGCATCCACGAGAATGCGGTCCGGTGTGACGAGACGGACTGCCAGTTGTCCGGATTGTGGTGTGTCTGCCATGGTCAGCTTTCAGTTTTGGGCCTTGAGCTTTGAACTCAAGACCGATTCCTTGTTTATACCTTGCCTTACAGCTCCGAGCTACAGGCTCAGCGCCGCTTACACAGTCTGCTTCATCTTCTCTGCAGCTGCGATGACGTCTTCGATGCCGCCCTTCAGGTAGAAGGCCTGCTCTGGGATGTCGTCGTGCTTGCCGTCGATGATCTCCTTGAAGCTGCGCACAGTGTCCGCTACCTTGACGTAGGCGCCGGGGATGCCGGTAAAGATTTCGGCTACGTGGAAGGGCTGGGAGAGAAAGCGCTGTACCTTGCGGGCGCGGGCTACGGTGATCTTGTCCTCTTCGGAGAGCTCGTCGATGCCGAGGATGGCGATGATGTCCTGCAGGTCCTTGTAGCGCTGCAGAATCTTCTTCACGCCCTGGGCGACGTCGTAGTGCTCCTGGCCGACGACGCGCGGAGCGAGGATGCGCGAGGTGGAAGCAAGAGGATCGACGGCGGGGTAGATTCCGAGTTCGGAGAGAGGACGCGAGAGCACGGTGGTTGCGTCGAGGTGAGCGAAGGTGGTTGCCGGCGCGGGGTCGGTCAAGTCGTCGGCGGGAACGTAGACGGCTTGTACCGAGGTGATGGAGCCCTTCTTCGTCGAGGTGATGCGCTCCTGCAATTCGCCCATTTCTGTGGCGAGGTTCGGCTGGTAGCCTACGGCGGACGGCATACGGCCGAGCAGCGTAGAGACCTCGGAGCCGGCCTGGGTGAAGCGGAAGATATTGTCGATGAAGAGGAGCGTGTCGGCACCCTCCTCGTCGCGGAAGTGCTCGGCGACGGTGAGGCCTGTGAGGGCGACGCGCAGACGCGCCCCCGGTGGCTCGGTCATCTGTCCGTAGACAAGCGTTGCTTTGCTCTTCGGGAGATCCTTGAGATCGATAACGCCGGACTCCTGGAACTCCATCCAGAGGTCGTTGCCCTCGCGGGTGCGCTCGCCTACGCCGGCGAAGACGGAGAAGCCACCGTGCTGGCTGGCGACGTTGTTGATGAGCTCCTGAATGATGACGGTCTTGCCGACGCCGGCGCCGCCGAAGAGGCCGATCTTGCCGCCCTTTAAAAAGGGCTGGATGAGGTCGATGACCTTGATGCCGGTCTCGAACATCTCTTCGCTGGTGGACTGCTCGTCGAAGGCAGGGGCCTGACGGTGGATGGGCAGGTGGACCTTCGCGTTGACCGGGCCAAGCTCGTCGACAGGCTGGCCAAGCACGTTGAGCACGCGGCCGAGCGTTTCGCGGCCCACAGGCACGGTGATGCCTGCACCGGTGTCGATCGCCTTCATACCGCGCACCATGCCTTCGGTCGCGACCATGGCGATACAGCGCACGCGGCCTTCGCCGAGATGCTGCTGGACTTCGACGACGACGTCGAGCGGGGTGGGGACGTTGAAGCCTTCGCTGACGATTCGAATCGCCTGGAAGATGGCGGGCATCTTCGCTTCTTCGAACTGAATGTCAACGGCCGGGCCGCTGATCGAAATTACTTTTCCAATGTTCTCTGCCATAACTTTTCTCTTAACTCTGATCCTTCACTAATCCAGCGCTCGGTGCAATACGCTCCTAATAAACTGAAAAGCCTGTTTGTTCAGCGCTTCGTCTTCCGGGCGCTCTGGAGGAAGCTTTAACTTCCGGTGCGACCTTTTTTCGTCCGACGATACGAAGTAGCCGAGCAGCATCGCGGCGATCCGTTGGTCCTGCGCTGTCCAAGCAGCTTGCTCTGCTGTATCTATTTTATGCTTCGCCTGTAACGCTCCTGCATCATATTCCGAATCACTCAACTGATCGGAGTTTTGTAGAACTTCAATCTGTGCGAGAGCCGCTCTTCCCGCTCTTCGCTCTGGCGGCGTAATCCAACGTTCGTCCAATGTATTCAAAACAACAAATCCAACCACAAGCAAGACAACGACAATTCCTAAACCGATAAGAATCTTTCGTGATGTTCTCTTGCTCCAGATCTCTATCTGCAAGACTTCACGAACTGTCATCCTGTCGGCCTCGACTGCATACCCCAGGGGCTAAAGCCCCGATTCCTACAGCCTCCTAGGTAGGCCAAGGCTAAAGCCTTGGCCTACCTAGAAGCAAAACCTTCAAAACTTTCCGGATACTTCTAACGAACGCCGGACTGTCCGGTGCTACAGAGCGGCTGCACCGCTCACAATTTCGATAATTTCTTTGGTGATGGCGGCCTGGCGCACACGGTTCATGGTGAGCGAGAGGGCGTCGATCATATCTCCAGCGTTGTTGGTTGCAGAGTCCATCGCGGTCATACGTGCTGCATGCTCGGCGGCGACCGATTCGAGCATCGCGTGGAAGATCTGCGTGGTGATGTACTTTGGCATCAGGTGACGGAAGAGCCGGTGGGCCGCTTCGTCCAAGATATAGTCCACGTCAGCGGTGCCGAACTTTTTAGCTTCGGATTCGATGACCGACTCCTCGGGCACCTGGAGGCTGATGCCCGCGGTCTTTGCGGCGTGCGCGGCGGCCTCTCTCTGCTCCTCGGTCATCTCTTCAGCGACGGTGATCTCGTGCGAGCCGAGCTTGCGGATGGGCAGAAGCTTTTCGACAACGACGCGTTGGGAGATGACGGACTTGAACTCGTTGTAGACGATGTAGACGGAGTCGATCTCGCAGCGAGAGTAACGCTCGATGATGTCGTGCGCCATGTCGCTGACTTCGTCGATGCCGATCTTGAGCAAGATCGTTGGATGATCGCCTGTGATCTCGATCGGCTGAGCGCGGTGACGGATGGTCTCGAAGTGCGTGGCGAGATCGTTGTCGTAGTGCTCTTCCCTCTTCTCGTAGACTGCAGCGGGGTAACGCTTGCGGAAGGTGTCGCGGGCTTTGCGTCCGACGGGTTCGACGTCGACGTTCTGCCCCTGCTGGCGGCGCCCGTTGATGAAGCCCTGCGCAGCTTTGACGATGTTCGAGTTGAAAGCTCCCGCGAATCCTTTGTCGCCGGCGACGACGATGACGAGAACGTTCTTCTCCTCACGCTCGACCAGAAGCGGGTGCATGGTTTCGAGCGAGTCGCCCATGCGGCGGACGAGGGATTCGAGCACGTTCGAGATCATCCGAGCATAGGGCCGCGCGAGCATGGCACGCTCCTGGGCGCGGCGCAGCTTGGCCGCCGAGACCATCTTCATGGCCTTGGTGATCTGCCGCGTGTTCTTGACACTGCGGATGCGTCGCCGTAGATCGAGTACGTTTGCCATTGTTTTTCCGGTTATGCCTTAGCCGCAGCCGCCTCTTTTTCCTGCTTGTTCTTTTCGGCGCGATCGGCAAGGAAGTTCGCTTTGTACTCCTTGATCGCGTCGGTGAGGCGCTTCTTGATGTCGTCGTCGAGCGCCTTCTTGGTGGCGATGTCGGTGAGGATCGCCGGGTGCGCCGATTCGAGGTAGGGGTAGTAGCCGTCTTCGAAGGCACGGAGGTCCTTGACTTCGACATCATCGAGCAGGCCGTTGACGCCGGCGAAGAGAATGGCGACCTGCTTTTCTGCGCTGAGCGGCTGGAACTGCGGCTGCTTGAGCAGCTCAGTGAGACGCTGGCCGCGGTTGAGCTGGCGCTGCGTGACTGGGTCGAGATCGGAGCCGAACTGCGCGAAGGCGGCGAGCTCGCGGTACTGGGCAAGGTCGAGCTTGAGGGTTGCGCCGACCTGCTTGGTCGCTTTGATCGCGGCGGAGAATCCAACGCGCGAGACGGAGAGGCCGACGTTGACGGCAGGACGGACGCCCGAGTTGAAGAGGTCGGTCTCGAGGAAGATCTGGCCGTCGGTGATGGAGATGACGTTGGTCGGGATGTAGGCGGAGACGTCGCCGGCCTGGGTCTCGATGATGGGCAGCGCGGTGAGGGAACCACCGCCGAGCTTGTCGGAGACTTTGGAGCTGCGCTCGAGCAGACGCGAGTGGAGATAGAAGACGTCGCCGGGGTACGCTTCGCGGCCTGGCGGGCGGCGGAGCAGAAGGGAGATTTCGCGGTAGGATGCGGCGTGCTTGGAGAGGTCGTCGTAGATGACGAGGGCGTGCTTGCCGGAGTCGCGGAAGTACTCGCCCATGGCGGTTGCCGCGAAGGGAGCGAGGTACTGCATGGGCGCGGGCTCGGATGCAGTTGCGGCGACGACAATGGTGTAGGCCATCGCGCCGTGCTCTTCGAGGGTCTGGACGACTTGCGCGACGGATGATCTCTTTTGTCCGACGGCGCAGTAGATGCAGATGAGGTTGTTCTTCGCGGAGTTGATGATGGTGTCGAGCGCGATGGCGGTCTTGCCGGTCTGGCGGTCGCCAATGAGGAGCTCGCGCTGGCCGCGGCCGATGGGGATCATGGTATCGATGGCCTTGATGCCGGTGGCCATGGGTTCGCGCACGGACTGGCGATCGATGACGCCGGGGGCGAGGCGCTCGACGGGCAGGAACTTGTCGGTGTTGATGGGCCCCTTGTCGTCGATGGGCTGGCCGAGTGCGTTGACGACGCGGCCGATGAGGGCTTCGCCGACGGGCACGGACATGATCTTGCCGGTGCGCTTGACGGTGTCGCCTTCGCGAATCTCGGTGTAGTCGCCGAGGAGGACGGCGCCGACCTGGTCTTCGTCGAGGTTCATGGCGAGGCCGGCTACGTTGTGGGGAAACTCGATGAGCTCGCCGGCCATGACCTTGTCGAGGCCGTGGACGCGCGCGATGCCGTCGCCGAGGGAGATGACGGTGCCGACTTCGTCGACCTGGATCTTTTGCTCGTAGTTCTGAATCTCTTCGATGAGAATGCTTGTGATCTCACCTGCGCTGATCTGTGCCATGTCTTCCTTCTACTCGATTCGTGTCAAAACTGAAAAAACTTTGCGCTGTGTTAGCGAAGAATCTTACGCATTCACAAGCTTCTGCTTCAACTGCTGGAGCTGCGCGCGGATGGAGCCGTCGTAAACGGTTGATCCGATGCGGACGACAGCGCCGCCTAGCAGGGTTGCATCCTGATGGTAGGTCGCGCGGACGCGGCCACCGGCTAATTTGGCGACCTGGGCTTCGAGCTCGGCGCGGTCCTGGTCGTTGAGGGGGTGGGCACTGGTGATCTCGGCCTCGGCCATGTGGGACTGCTCGTCGGCAACGGCGTGGTACTCGGTGAGGATCTCGCGAAGGTCTTCGAGGCGCTGGTGATCCACGATGACGGCGATGAAGTTGCGCACCTGCGGGAACATGCCGATGCGTCCGGCGATTGCGTCGAGGACTTTGAGCTTCTGGTCGGCCGGGATGGATGGGTTCATCAGGACTTCGCGGAGCTCGCGGCTGCCGGCGAAGGTGCCAGCGAAGTCGTTGAGCTGCTGCTGCGCCGCCGCAGTGTCGAGATGCGCGGACGCCGCGACGGAGGCGAAGGCGTGTGCGTAGCGCAGGGAGACGGTGGACATTAGTTGTGCCCCTCCTTCGAGTCGTCGCCCTTCAGCCGACGCGCGAAGTTCTGGACCAGGAGACGATCGGTCTCGGCGGAGACGACGAGCTTGCGCGCGGCCTGATCGATGGCGAGTTCGGCAGCGTACTGCTTGATCTGACGCTGCGCGACGGAGGTTGCGGCGGCGATCTCCTGCTCGGCCGCAGCGAGGATCTTTTGTTTGTCCTCTTCCACGCTGGCCTTGATTCGCTGCTCATCGTGCGCCGTGTCTTTCTCGGCCTGGGCACGCATAGCGGCGATCTGCCCGTCGAGCTTGCTTAGGCGCTCTTCAACGACACTCAGCCGGGCACTGGCCTCCTCGGTTGCTGTTCGTGCGTCAACGAGATCTTTCTGGATCGTTGTATTGCGGCCTCGAAAGGTTTTGGGGAGGGTCTTGATTAAGAACCAGCCCACGAGCAGGGCAAGGACGAGGAAGTTTGCAACCGTAAAGGCTGTAGCTGCCTGCTCGGGGTTCAGGCCGATCATCGCTCCGAGCTTGCGCACCGAGGGCGAATGCAGGTAGGCATCGTTCTCGTCCTTCTTGTTGGCTTCAGGAGACTGCGCCTCCGGCGCACTGAGCTGACCACCGCTTGCGTTGGTTGGGGTGGGCTCCTGCGCCTCTGCGTGGTGAAGCGGGGTGAACAGCAGCGCGGCGATCACCAGGCCCGGAAAAAGTTTTTTCATTTTTGAGATCACGCCTAAGAGGTTCACCGAGCGACCTCCGTTGGAACGACGTCAGCCGGAAGAACGGCCTTGAGGACTCGTGCACTCAGCTCGTCGCTCATGCCGCTGATCTGGAGGCGGGCGTCGTGGGCGCTCTGCTCTATCTCCTGACGGGCTCCGCGAACGCGCTCCTGCGTGTGCTGCCTGACCTGAGCGAGAGCTGCCTCGCGTTCGGCGTTCCACTGCTTCAGCTTCAGCTCACGAGCCTTGAAGATCTCCGCCTTGGCAGCGCGCAGCTTCTCTTCATAGAGAGCGGTTTCGGATTCAGCTTTGGAGATGGCTCCGCGTGCCTGCTCGATGGCGCCGGAGGTGCGTGCCCGGCGTTCGGCAAGCACTCGATCAAGTGGGCGACGAACCAGAAAACCGTACGCTGCCACTAACAAAATAAACAGGATCATGGTCGGCACGGCGCCGAGCACAAGTTCACCGAGTTGATTCAGTATCTGGTCCATGAAGGGATCGGCCTTGGCCGCTTGGCAGAGCTTTCATCAGCCGTCCACACAGCTTGATTGTGGTGCTTTAAGCGCTGGGGAAGACGGTCAAAAAAGAGTACGAGGTACATCTAGTTTTAGCAAAGCGTTTACGAGAGTGTCAACCGAATTAACGTCGATAATCGCCCATGATAGTCGATCTTCGCACGATAACTCCGGGGCTTCCTTTTGACAGTTTTTTGGCCCAATTGCCTTTGACTTTCCTTGTGAAAGGGCTACACTGTTAAGTACTACCTGGACCCTACTATCTGGGTCACATAGGTCGCGTGAATGGGGACACCACCTCCGCTCCCCTTCAGGCGGCCTATGCTAGTTAAGTGGTAAGGTTTGACCTGTAAGCTTTGAGTTTAAGCGGCCAAGTAAGGTTCAGGTTCGGTCTCTAAACCTTTTGTACCTGTTCAACAGCGATGCAGGTCCTAGTGCCATAAAATATGCCAGATTTCCTTTAAACCGTTTGTCCTTGACGATTGCTCCAGCTTCCAGCTCCGCCAAAACGGCACCCTCGGACTGTGGCAGGCGGAACTCCATCTCGATTAAAGGGTCCGCCACGAGTGCTGCGTCAATCGCCGCCAGCAACTTGTCCAGCCCAAGCTTCTTCAGTCCGGAGACGGCGACGCCACCCGGCGCCCCCATGGGCACACTCTCGCCGTCCGTTATCAGGTCGATCTTGTTCAGCACTTCGATCACTGGCTTCTTCGAGACGTCCAGTTCGGCCAGTACCTTCTGCACCTGCGCCTTCTGCTCGTCGATCATTGGACTGGAGGCGTCGCGCACGTGGAGCAGAAGTTCGGCCCGTTCTACTTCTTCCAGCGTCGCGCGAAAGCTGGTGACCAGTGTGTGGGGTAGGTTGCGGATGAAGCCGACGGTATCGGACAGTAGAATCTTCCTTCGTGAAGGCAATCGCAACTGTCGCAGTTTGGGGTCGAGCGTGGCGAACATACGCGATGACTCCAGTACTCCTGCTTCGGTCAACGCGTTGAACAGCGTACTCTTGCCTGCGTTGGTGTATCCGACCAGCGCGACGACCGGGACCGGGACTGCTTCGCGACGTTGGCGCTGCTGCCGCCGAATCCGCCGGACGGACTCGAGTTGTTCCTTGACGTGGTCGATGCGCAGGTTGATCTTGCGGCGATCGGTTTCGAGCTGTGTTTCGCCGGGTCCCCTGGTGCCGATGCCGCCGCCGAGTTGCGACATGGCTTTGCCTCGTCCGGCGAGCCGCGGCAACTGATATTCCAACTGCGCGAGTTCTACTTGCAATTGACCTTCGCGGGTTCGCGCGTGGCGGGCGAAGATATCGAGGATCAACTGCGTCCGGTCGATGACGCGGCAGGGCAGCTTTGCTTCGAGGTTCCGCAACTGCGAGGGCGACAGGTCATGGTCGAAGAGCACAAGGTCGGCCCCGGTTGAGGCGATGACACCCTCAATCTCTTCCAGTTTGCCGCCGCCCACCAGAGTCGCAGGATCAGGCTTTGGGCGCCTCTGCACCAAGGTCGCGGCGACCTCGGCCCCGGCGCTGCGTGCAAGCTCCTCGAACTCCGCGAGCGAGGCATCGAAGTCCAGATCGACTCGGTCCAGACCTGCTGAGTTCAGACTGGCCGCCAGTTTTGTTTCAGCAGGAGTATCTTCCTCGCGATCGAACGCAGTCGCGGCCGACACTGCTGCCGCGGTCCGGGCAAGACGAGCCGCTGCCGTGAGCTTCCGCCGTTCGCCAGTAAACTCCACGGCAATGAGGACGGCGCGCTCTGCATGCGACATGACTCCGCGTGCGGAACGCGCAGCCTCTTCCTGTGCTGCGACGAGACTTCGCCTGACCGTCTTTGCCTTCAGACCTTCTGTTGTCAATGACTAACGGCCTTGCGTTCCGTTCGCCTCTTGGACCGCAGCGGCAGCGGGCGCGGAGCTTACCGTTGCCCTGATCTCGGGCTTGCCCTCGAGCCGCACATCTCCATGTGCGCCTGCTCGCCCGCTCACCACCGTCGAGATCGCGTGTTTGAAGATCAGTTGCTCCTGACTGTTGTTCTCGAGCAGCACTGAGTATTTATCGAACGACCGAATCTTTCCTGTCAGCTTCACTCCGCTAACCAGGTAGATCGTGATCGGACTCTTGTCTTTTCGCACTGTGTTGAGAAAAGTATCCTGAATGTTCTGTGCCGGCTTTGATTCCATGGTGCCGATCTCCTTAGCTTAAGCTATTTCGTTACCGCGCCATCAGGTTGTGTTGCGACCCATTAAGTCCGGAAATAAGCTCAACGCGTCGAACCCGCCGAGTCCGGAGCCAAGAATGTCAACGATACGAGCATCTACGGCAATTATCAACCTTGCAGAGCACAAACTCCACCGCACGTGCCTATCGGGACAATCCCAGGCTTGTTAGACGGCTGGGAAGGCAGAACGGGAGTCTGCATTTTCGATCGCACCGATATACCATCGAAATGTGCAGAGAGGCAGCTCCCAACCCGTTCCGATGCTTGATTTTTCGCGCCAGTTTTCCAGCATCCGGCAGGAACTGCTGACCGCGATCGAGGCTGTCTGCACCTCGCAGCGATTTATCCTGGGCCCGCAGGTGGGAAGTTTCGAGCGGGCCGCTGCGTTGGCCTGTGCGGCACCTCATGCGGTTGGATGCGCGAGCGGGACGGATGCGATCTGGCTCGCCCTGGCTGCGGCAAACGTCGGCCCCGGCGACGCTGTCATTACAACGCCCTTTAGTTTCTTCGCGAGCGTCAGCGCTATTCTCCGTTCCGGCGCACAACCTCTGCTGGCGGACATCGACCAGACCACCTTCAACCTGTCGGCTGCGTCAGTGGAAGAGATTCTTCGGTCTCCGGCAGGCGCAAAGGTCAAAGCGATCCTGCCAGTCCATCTCTACGGCCAGTGCGCGGATTGGGATGCCTTTCTCGCGTTGAAACAGAGGCATGGCGTTCTGCTGATCGAAGATGCCGCACAGGCCTTTGGAGCGACGTGGAACGGCATTCCTGCCGGGGCTTTGGGCGATGCCGCCGCCTTCAGCTTCTACCCGACGAAGAATCTCAGCGCGATGGGCGACGCCGGCCTCGTGACTACTCTGTCGGCGGAGATCGATGAACATGCCCGGGTGCTGCGTGCTCATGGCATGCGGCGGCGCTACTATCACGACGAGATCGGGTGGAACTCGCGGCTCGACAGCCTGCAGGCAGCTATTCTTGAGGTCAAGCTGCGGTATCTGCCATGGTGGAATCAGAAGCGCCGCGAACTTGCTGCCCGGTATGACGAGCTGTTCCGCGATGCGAAGCTGATTGGCGCGAATGCGAAGGAGGGCGTTGTTCTTCCGTTCACCGATCCGCGCGCCGGACATGTCTTTCACCAGTATGTGATCCGCGCGCCTCGCCGTGATGAACTGCGCGACTATCTCACTGAGCGCGAGATCGGCAGCGAGATCTACTACCCTCTGCCGCTGCATCTGCAGACAAGTTTGCAGAGCCTTGGCTATAAGCGTGGAGATTTTCCGTTGAGTGAGGCGGCGGCCAATGAGGTTCTGGCGCTGCCGATCTATCCTGAGCTGCGTGATGATGAGCAGGAGATTGTTGTCGATGCTATCGCGAGCTTCTACGGCTAACGCGAATACAGAAGTCGACCGCGGACTACCGGGATAAAAACGGATCAAGACAGTGCCGACGACTTCTAGCGCTTCTTTTTCGCCTTGACGTCCTTTTTCTTTTCAGCCTGTGCCGGATGCGCTTCGCCGCCGGTTGGGGTTCCGGGGGCGATGATGCGGTGCACATAATTTCCTTCGAGGCGATACGTCTTTGTGATCGTCTTGCCCGGAACGATCGCGCCTGTCACGGGATCGGGGATGACCGGACCGGCGTCATCGGCAAGTACGCGGTAGGTGAACGTCGGCAAGGGTGTGGTGGCCGTGGCGGATTTGCCGTAGGGGTCGGGCGCCATCTTGATCGTGACCGGAAGATAGCCTTCGATGTTTTTGTCGCGGAAGCCTGTCTCGTAGCGGTGCTTCTTAACGCTCCAGGTAAACACGCGCACCTGATCGTAGTCGTAGGTCAGCCCTGCTTTGTACGGACTCATCACTGTGACGTAGATCGGAATATTTTTGTCTTCCTGTTCCGCGTCGGGATCGTTCACCGTTGTGAGGATGTAGGCGCCGACGACCCTTTGGCCTTCGGCGTAGCGAGTGATCGCGTCGGGGGCGTCAACGTCCATCATGCGGCTGTAGAGCCAGCCGGTATCGCCCCTGGGATCGCGCACCAGCCACCAGTCTTCCATGACGGGGGGAGCCGGCTCATCGGGCGCAGGAGTAGTGGTCTTGGCGCCCTTTGCGGCCGGCGCGACAGGAACGGGCTTGGGGACTCGTGTTCCCGGCGGGAGAGGCTTCGGCAGCGTTGCCCGTTGGAGCAGCGTCAGCTTTTCGCCCTCGGCCAGCCGGTAAAACTTCTCGGTGTCGCGGCCTGGCTTGACGTGCATGTAAACCTCGTCGCGCACCACGCCGGACGCGATGGCAGGATCAGCCTTGTGTCCCTGCTTCAACGTCTCGAACTGGTCGTAGACGTCCTGGGTTGCGATTGCTTTTTCGTCGATCCAGCCCTGTTCGCCCTTGTCCGTCTGCACGCGCACGTAGCGCTTGCCGTGTTCGAGCACCTGGAGCTTGTCGCCGTTCCCAACGGTCGCGGTGCGATTCGAAACGGCTGCTACACGGTCTCGAAGAAATGTTTGTTTTGCTGTGACGTACACATACTGCGCCTCAGGCTTTGGCCGAAGTTTGGAACAACCGCTCAGCGCATCCATCGTGCACACAGACACTACGGCAACAACTGCAAACCGCCGGATCGTTCGCCGCAAATCGACTTGTCGAGAAAAAGAAAAAATACCGAAGAACTCCCCCAGCACACCACGCATCGCTATTTCCATACTAACGGCGATGAGGAAAAATTCAGTAAATCTGCATGTCTATTCGATGGGCCTAATCAAAGGAGTATCTCTCTAGTGTGTCAAGGCGACCGCGACTGCGCCTGCTGGGTCGACTCCCGACGCTATGCTGGTTGCCGGATCGAGCTTGCCGGGTACGGTGATGTCGAAGCTGTACATCGTCAGATCGGGGGAGCCGCCAACGGCGGAGGCTAATAAGTACTTGCCCGTGCTGTCGATTCCGATGGATTGAACGCCTGAGCCGCTGGCATAAGGCGATCCCGTCAACGGTTTGAGCGATAACGCGGCCGCGGTTGTCCCTGCCACGATGGTGTAGCCGGAGATCGTGTTGTCGGTGCGGTTGGCTGCGTAGAGATAGGTTCCGGTCGGATCCAGCACGACGGAGAACGTCCCGTTGCCCGCCGCAAACGGCGTCCCGGTGACGGGGGTCAGCGATCCGCCGGACCCGATACTGAAGACGGCGATTCCTCCATTCGTTCCGCTGCGGGCGACATAGAGATAGGTCGTGTTTGCGCTGATCGCAAGCCCGAAGTCGCCTGTGGCTGCGTTGCCCGTCGCCAGATATTGGCTACTGGCTGCTACGCCTGTCGTCGTATTGAAGGTGAATACCGCATCGCCGCCGGTGCCCAGAGCCGCGAAGATCAGAGTTCCATCCGACGAGATCTGCACGTCGCTTGGCTGCCAGGTGCCCGACAAGATCGAGTAAGTCGCGGGCGCGGTCAGCGAGGTCAGCGCGCCGGTCGACGCGTTGATCTGGAAGATGTCGAGTTGCTGCGTTGTGCCGTCGAGCACGATCAGCCACTGTCCGTCGGGAGAGACGGTCATCGAGGTCGCGAAGACGCCCGCAGGCTGCGAACCGGTAGCCGGCGTCGTCAACGAGCCGTCGGAGTTGATGAAATAGACGAAGATGCCATTCGCTGCTCCGACATAAAGCAGGCCGTTGCCTGGCGTCACCACCATCGATATTGGCTTGAATCCCGCTGCCAGTGGAGAGCCGTTCACTGCCGTGAGGGTTCCCGTGCCAATGACGAAGCCGCCGATCGAGCTCGCCGCCTGGTTCGCGACATAGACCTGGTTACCGGTGGTGCCGGTCCCACCACCACCAGTGGTGGTGTCAATCGGAGGGAAAAAGCCACAGCCTGTAAGGGCCGGCAAAACCATGGCGAATGCGATTGCCACACAACAATGCATTCTTCTTCGCTTCATCACACCCACGCGTCGTCCCTCTCCTCACAGCATTGCGTCTTTCAAGACTAATTCAATCCGCATTCCTCTATAATCTCGACAATGTACGCATCGAAACCTCTGCGCCGCCTGAGTGTAATCGCTCTTTCGGGCGCACTGATCTCCATCTTCACGGCATATGGGCAGCCAGCCCACTCATTCGACGCACCAGCAGCGGAAACGACAACCTTGCAACGAGAAGTTCACGCGGATATGAACTTCCTCGCCGATGATGAGTTGCACGGACGCGGCTCGGCCACACGCGACGAACACATCGCCGCCCTCTTCGTCGCTGCACAGCTACAGTCCCTTGGCTTCGAACCCGGCGGCGACAACGGGACCTTCCTGCAGAAGACCGCACTGCCCGACCCGTTGCCTGAAAGAATTCAACAGCGGCTCTCGAAGTTTCAGAACGTGCCGCGCAAGGAGACGTGGAACGCCGTCGGCATTCTACGCGGCAGCACTCAGCCCAATGAGGTCATCCTGCTGACCGCGCATCTTGATCATCTTGGAGTCAGCGCAGCGACAACGGGCGACACGATCTACAACGGCGCTGACGATGACGCCTCCGGGACTACGGCCGTCCTGGCGCTTGCTCACATTCTCGCCACCGGTCCCCGCCCCAAACGCACCATCGTCTTCGCATGCTTCGGTTCCGAGGAGCTTGGCGGCTTCGGTAACCGCGCCTTTCTCGCGCATCCGCCCGTGCCGCTGACCAGCATCGTCGCCAACCTGGAGTTCGAGATGATCGGCCGCCCCGATTCGGCTGTTCCCGCCGGAACGCTTTGGCTTACGGGGTTCGAACGCTCCGATCTCGGACCTGAGCTGGCAAAGCATGGCGCACATCTGGTCAAGGATCCTCACCCTAATCAAAACTTCTTCCAGCGCTCCGACAACTACGCGCTTGCCACGCAGGGGATCGTCGCCCACACCGTCTCCAGCTATGGATTGCACAAGGACTATCACCAGCCCAGCGACGAGATCAGCACCATCGACTTCAATCACATGACGAAAGCGATCGAATCAATGGTCGGCCCTATCCGCTGGCTGGCGAACTCTGCATGGAAGCCCGCATGGAACCCCGGCGGCAGACCCGAAGCCACTCCGCGACCCAATTAGCTCTCCACAAAACATAAAGAGCGGCCCATCGCTGGACCGCTCTTTCTTTCCCTTACCTACCTCTGAGCTTACGCGAGGTCGAAGCGCCCGAGGTTCATCACCTTGCTCCAGGCCGCGACAAAGTCACGCACGAAGACCTTCTGCGAGTCACTACACGCATACACTTCAGCGAGAGCCCTGAGCTGAGAGTTAGAACCGAAGACCAGATCGACAATGGTGCCTTTCCACTTCGGATCGCCGGTGGCCCGGTCGAGTCCCTCCAACACGCCGTCTTTATCGGACTTCTGCCACTTCGTACTCATGTCGAGAAGATTCACGAAGTAGTCATTCGTCAGCGTGCCGGGCTTCTTCGTAAAGACACCGTTTGAGGACTGTCCGAAGTTTGCGCTCAGCGCGCGAAGACCGCCGATGAGAACGGTCATCTCCGGAGCAGTGAGCGTCAGCAGGTTTGCCTTGTCTACCAGCAACTCCGCCGCGAACGGCTCGTGTCCCGGACGAAGATAGTTGCGGAAGCCATCGGCGATGGGCTCGAGTACGGCGAACGAGTGGACATCCGTCTGCTCCTGCGACGCGTCCGTGCGCCCCGGCGTAAAGGGAACCTTCGCGTCATGGCCGGCCTTCTTCGCTGCCTCTTCGACGGCTGCGCAGCCGCCCAGGACGATCAGGTCAGCGAGCGAGACCTTCTTCCCACCAGCGTTGAAGTCCTTCTGGATCTTCTCCAGCGCATCGAGAACCTTCCCAAGCTCGGTTGGCTGGTTCACCTCCCAGAACTTCTGCGGTGCAAGGCGAATGCGTGCTCCGTTAGCCCCGCCGCGCTTGTCGCTGCCACGGAAGGTTGAAGCCGACGCCCAGGCAGTCGAGACGAGTTGAGAGATGGAGAGACCGGATGCGAGGATCTTGGCCTTGAGGGCTTGAATCTCCGCCTCGCCGATCAGCTCGTGATCCACCTTGGGGATGGGGTCTTGCCAGATCAACTGTTCTTTAGGAACCAGTGGACCGAGATACCGCTCGATGGGGCCCATATCGCGATGCGTCAGCTTGTACCAGGCCTTGGCGAAGGCGTCCGCAAACTGCTGCGGGTTGGCAAGGTAATGCCGCGAGATCTTCTCGTAGCTCGCATCAAATCGCAGCGCGAGGTCCGACGTCAACATCGTGAGCGAGTGCTTTTTCGAGGGATCGTGCGCATCCGGTACCGTCCCCGCCGAAGCTCCGTTTTTGGGCTTCCACTGCTGAGCGCCTGCCGGGCTCTTCGTCAGCTCCCATTCGTACTTGAACAGATTCTCCAGATACTCAACGTCCCACTTCGCCGGGCTCGTCGTCCATGCGCCTTCGAGGCCGCTGGAGATCGTATTCACGCCAACGCCGTTGCCAAGGCTGTTCTTCCAGCCAAACCCCTGCTCCTCAATCGGCGCGCCCTCAGGTTCACGGCCAACATACGTATCGGGATTGCCGGCGCCATGCGTCTTGCCGAAGGCGTGTCCACCGGCGATCAGCGCAACCGTCTCCTCGTCGTTCATCGCCATCCGCGCAAACGTCTCGCGAATGTCGCGCGCGGAGGCGACGGGGTCCGGATTGCCATTCGGCCCCTCCGGATTGACATAGATCAAACCCATCTGCACTGCGGCAAGCGGATTTTCGAGCTGGCGATCGCCACTGTAGCGCTTATCACCCAGCCACGTTGCCTCTGGCCCCCAGTACGTCTCGTCTGCCTCCCACACGTCTGCGCGCCCACCGGCAAAGCCATAGGTCTTGAACCCCATCGACTCCAGCGCCACGTTGCCCGTGAGGATCATCAGGTCGGCCCAGGAGATTTTGCGGCCGTATTTCTGCTTGATGGGCCAGAGCAGCCGGCGCGCCTTGTCGAGGCTGACGTTGTCCGGCCAACTGTTCAGCGGAGCAAACCGCTGCATGCCTGCGCCCGCGCCACCGCGCCCATCGGCGATACGATAGGTGCCGGCGCTGTGCCACGCCATACGGATGAACAAAGGTCCATAGTGCCCGTAGTCGGCCGGCCACCATGGCTGCGAGGTCGTCATCAAGGCATGCAGGTCCTTGATCACCGCGTTCAGATCCAGGCTCTTGAACTCCTCAGCGTAGTCAAACGCCTCGCCCATGGGATCGTTCAAAGGGGAGTTCTGATTCAATGGCTGCAGATTCAGTTGATTGGGCCACCAATCGGGATTCTTTCGGCCTGCACCGTGTGAGGTCGTGACTGCGCCATGCGCTGTGCCATGGGCGACTGGACATTTTGCTTCGGTTGACATCGTTCACCTCGAAAAATTTTGTTGCCGTTATACCGCGCTTTACTGGCACTTCGAACAAATGCCAATCACATCGACCGCATACCGCTCCACCAGAAATCCGCCGGGCAGCTTGTCTTTTTTCGAGACCAACCCAAGCTCCTTCTCTCCAATGTCGGTAATCCTCTTACACTTCGAGCACACCATGTGGTGATGCGCCTCGTCATTCATCTCCACGCGCAACGAGCCGTGATGCATGCTCACCTTGCTGAAGACGCCGCTTTCCACAAACAGATGTATGTTCTTGTAAACCGTTGCCAGCGAGATTGCCGGCACCTTCTTTTTGACTCGAGCATAAACCTCCTCAGGCGAGGGATGGCCATGCATCGTCTTCATCACTTCGTACAGTACCTGCCGCTGGTGCGTCACCGCAATGCCGTTCTCCTGGCAAAGCTCGCGAAACGATTTGGACTCGTTCATCAACATTAACTGAAGTATAAACGATAAAGATTATTGTCCGATAAATTGAGTTATCCACAGGATGTGCAGTCCACCGTCAGCTCTGCACTGCGACCCTCTCCGCCGCCGCCCACCCTAACAAAGGAACTGCGGCGGGGGAACACGCGCGGAACGACGATGTCAGTTCATCGACATCATAGAGATCCAGCGTCCAGCCGTGATCGCGGAAGAGCTGTTCCATGATTGGTCTGTTGACGGGATATTGATGCAGCTCCCCCACAATGTAGACCGCTCTCTGTTCTGTCGGAAGGTACGCCGTCAACGCTTCAATCTCCATACCTTCGATGTCGAGTTTAATGAGAATTCGCTGCGCGGACGACGTGCCGATCGCATCCTGCAGCAGAATAACCGGAATCTCCATGACCTTGTCGTAAGCGTCAGTCCCGTCGAAGCTGCTCTCATTCGCTCCACGGCAATAAAAAGGAATGGTCCTGCGCGTACCACCCAGACAGTTCGGCAGAATCTCTGCTTTCACCCCGTTTACCTCAAGATGTTTCCTGATCTGTTCGATGTTCCGCGGCAGAGGTTCACAGACAACAATCTTCACGGAAGGCCTGCCGGCAGGAGAAAAAGCCGCCGCGGCGCGCAAAGTGAAAAGCCCGATATTCCCTCCGCCATCGATCACAACATCTGGCCTGAAGTTGAGATCGAGGAGATAAATATCATTCACGCACAGTTCGCGGGTGCTCAGATAGTCTGCCTGCAAATCAGATATTCGCAGGAAGGTCTTGCAAAACCGCTCGTAACAGCGGTAGCGGATCGATATCTCCCCGTTATGAATAAAAGGCCACAGCAGCGCCTGCGCAAGCGTCGCAAACTTTGGCCGCGAGTAGAACGTTACGACTAAAAGGAGCTTGAGACTGCTGAGCGGTGAGCCTATCTGAAGAATGCGCTTAACGTTGGGGAAAGCCATGGACCGTCGATCACCTCAAAGTAACTTCTTCGCAAAGGATACCTTGTGTAGAACAATTTTTTCATCAATGTCCAACGAACCATCGTGGCGACTCGCATGGCCCGGTTCGATCGGTCGCCGCTTCAGTTCAGCCGTTCCGTCTTACCGAACCGCGAATCCAGCGGCTTGCGTCCAGCGAAACCCTCTTCTTCCGTATGCCAATGAGTAATCGCTGGCTCACCTAGCTTCCAGCACAGCAGCACCTGCTTACCGTCGATCACGGAAGGAAAGTCGAGCAGGCCCTGTTCCAGATCCTTCACCTGCACGCCGATCGAATCGATCTCGGCCAGCGTGTCCTTGGCATCCTGCACGGCCTTGTCATGTTCCGCCCGGCGCCGCGCGGCTACAGCCACATCCACATGCATGCCCCCAGCGAGAAAGATCCGCTGACTCAACTGCTGCATCTCCTGCGCCAGCTCTCCAGCGCGCACTCCCGCCGCTTGCGCCCTACGCAACAGAGCCTCAACCACCGGCAACAGCGTCTGCGCCTCGCCTAAGGTAAACGTCTTGCTCAAATCCTGATCTCCAGCATTCGATCGAGCGCCACACGCGCCCACTGCTTCACATCATCGTCCACCTTGATGCGATTCACAACCCGCCCCTCCACCAGGTTTTCCAGAGCCCACGCCAGGTGCTGCGGCGAGATGCGGTACATCGTCGTACACAGACAGCCGGCGTCGTCGAGCGTCACCACTCGCTTGCCTAGCGGAGCGAATCGCTTGGTCAGCCGGTTTACCAGATGGATCTCCGTGCCCACCGCAAAGCTCGAACCCTCCGGAGCTTTTTCAATCACTTCGATGATCCGTTCGGTCGAACCGATTGCGTCAGCTTTCTGGCAGACCTCCCAGCGGCACTCCGGATGGACGATCACCTGCATCTCCGGATGTTCCCGGCGCACGCGATCCACATGCTCCGGCAGAAACCGCTGATGCACCGAGCAGTGTCCCTTCCACAAGATGACCTTCGCCGCCTTCAGACGATCGGGGCTCAGGCCGCCGTTGATCTGGTACGGGTCCCACACCACCATCTCACTCATCGGAATCCCCATAGCAAACGCGGTGTTTCGTCCCAGATGCTGATCGGGCAGAAACAAAATCTTTTCCCCGCGCGCAAACGCCCACTCGAACGCAGCACGAGCGTTTGAGGATGTGCACACGAGCCCGCCGTGCTTGCCGCAGAAACCTTTGATCGCCGCAGCCGAGTTCATATAGGTCAGCGGAATCAATCCACCGGAGGCCGCATCGGTCAACCGCGCGCGCACCAGCGAGTCCCAGCAATCCTCCACTTGTCCGATCTCCGCCATATCGGCCATCGAGCAACCTGCGTTCAGGTCCGGCAGAATCACCTGCTGCCATGGCCGTCCCAGCACATCGGCAGTCTCGGCCATAAAATGCACGCCACAGAAGAGCATGTACTTCGCGTTCGTCTCCGAGGCAATCTTCGAGAGCTTGTAGCTGTCGCCGGTAAAGTCCGCAAAGCGGATGACTTCGTCGCGCTGGTAGTGATGCCCGAGTAGAACGACGTCGGTTCCGAGCGTGGCACGCGCCACAGCGATGCGGTCGTCCATGGTGTGGTCCGGCTGGGCAAGGTAGTTGTCTAAAGAACACGCCGCTGCATTATTTTCAGCCACGGCCTCTGCCGTAGCGATCTCTAATAGTCCGTTCAAAGTACTCCGCCTTCAGTCTCTCGAGGCCGACTCGCGCCGGCTATAGCCTGCACTGTCGTTATCCCTCTGAGACGGGGATGTTGAAAGCATGCACTGCTCAAGTTGCAGCGGATTCGCCGTACCGGCTCCTTCGAGCCATTACCCAACCCGCGGGGATGTTGCAACTCCTATCGTTCTACTCGCGGCCGCGTTGGCCGTTCGCATTCATTCATTGGACGCAATCCGCATCAGGAGGATGCGTTTTTTCTCCGTACAACACGTTCCTGCATTTAAAATTTTACAACAGCCTCCGCGTCACCATCCATTTGTTCCGCTACCACGTAAGCCGTATCATGGGACTGACTTATGCCTAGCTTCCAGGACAGCGCTATTCTCATCTTCCTCGCCCTTATCCTCTTCGGGCCGAAGAAGCTGCCTGAACTCGCGCGCCAGATCGGAAAGCTCATGGCCGAGTTCCGCCGCGCCTCCAATGAGTTCCGCATGCAGATGGAAGAAGAACTCCGCATCGCCGACCAGGAGGAGCAGCGCAAGAAGATCGCCGCAATGGAGGCTGCCGCGCCCGTAGCCCCAGCGATCACCGAGGGCTCGGAGAACACTATCGCGCCTGCCACCGGAGAGTTCCTCGCCGGCCACCCGCACGAGCAGCCGCAACTCACTGAATCGCTCACGGAATCGTCGCCCGCTGAGTCAAAGTCCGAGCCGCTGCCTATCGCCACCTCCGGCGATCTCAATCTCATGCCACCGTCCACCGGCCTTCCTATCAGCAACTCCACGCTCTCTCCCATGCTCGAATCCATCCCCCACGATCCCGACCCAGAGACGGCCACAGTAGAAGCCGCAACCACCGAGGCCGCGCAGCGTGGCTGATCTCGACCCCATCGACAAAGCGCGCAAAGCCGTAGCCGAACGTGCCGAGCTCCCCGGCATGAGCCTTATGGAGCATCTCACTGAGCTCCGCAAACGGCTCATCCACTCCGTCTACTACCTCATCGGCGGATTCGCCATCGCCTACGCCTTCCACGTCCGGCTCTACAACTACATCATGGCGCCCTACACCGCCCTGGGACTGGGCGGCCTCAGCATCCTTCATCCCACAGATGCGCTCAATCTGTACCTGAAGACCTCGTTCGTTCTCGGCGCCATATTCGCCAGCCCCTTCATCCTCTACCAGGTGTGGCTCTTCATCGCTCCCGGCATGTACTCGAACGAGAAACGCTACGTCGTGCCATTTATGTCGGCGACTATCTTGCTGTTTCTTTCAGGAGCATGGTTCGGCTACTACTATGTCCTTCCCAAAGCGATGGTGGTTCTCATCCTCGACTTCGGAAAGCAGTTTCACCCCATCATCACCACTGAGGACTACACCAGCTTCTTCCTCGCCGTCATCCTAGGCCTCGGCATCACCTTCGAGCTGCCGATCCTCATCTTCTTTCTCTCGCTCTTCGGCATCGTTGACGCCAAATTCCTCGTCAAACACATCCGTTACGCCATCCTTGCCATCTTTCTCATCGCCGCAATCATCTGCCCCACGCCCGACCCCATCGGCATGTGCCTCTTCGCGACGCCCATGCTGGTCCTCTATATGATCGGCGTAGGCATTGCGTACCTGGTCCATCCATCCCGCCGCAAAGCCAGAGAGGCAAAGAAGGCCGCATGAACTTCCTCAACATTGTTCAAGCTTTTCACGCCGCTAAAACTCGTCATCCTGAGCGGAGCGATTCGCGCACTTTGCAAACAACGCAGCCGAAGGGCCTGCGGTGGCTCCTGCCATTGTTTGCTTTTCTGTTGGCCGGCACAAACTCTCACGCGCAAAAAACCGCAGCCCGCTTCGACGGCCAGGCCGCCTACAACCTGACGGCCCAGCTCCTCCAGGTCGCGCCCAAACGCTTCAACGGCTCCTCAGGCCACCTCAAGGCGGAAGAGTTCATCAAGCAGCACTTCACCGCCGAAGCCGCCAAGGGCAACTTCGAAACCGACACCTTCACCGCCAGCACTCCCATCGGCTTTCAGACGATGCGCAACTACATCGTCAAATATCCCGGCAAGAAAGACGGCATCATCGTCCTCGCCAGCCACTACGAGACCAACTACCCTCTGCATGACATCGAGTTCTATGGAGCCAACGACGGCGCTGCTACCAGCGCCCTGCTGATCGAGATCGGCAACGTCCTCCGCGCCCATCCTCCCGAAGGCTACTCCGTCTGGCTGGTCTTCGACGACGGCGAAGAGGCGGTCGCCAATCCGCCGTACGATCCAAGTCAGTGGTCCTCATCGAACTCCCTTTACGGCACTCGCCATCTTGCCGCTAAGTGGAGCAACGATGGCACTCTTGGCAAGATCAAGGCGTTCCTCGTCGCCGACATGATCGCCGACAAAGACCTCAACATCGACCACGTCGACAACTCCACGCCGTGGCTGCTCGACATACTGAAGGCCGCCGCAAAAAACACCGGCCACTCCGCCTACATCTTCAAATACAGCGAAGCCGAAGAGGACGACCATCTGCCGTTCGCGCAGCGTGGCGTGCCTGTGCTCGATGTGATCGACGCACATTATGGCCCCTCGACCGACGCAGCCCCCGACGGCTACCACCACACCGCGCAGGACACCCTCGACAAGATCAGTGCCAAATCCCTCCAGATCTCTGGCGATCTCTTCCTCGAGATGATCCGCTTAATCAACCAGCGCCCCTGAAGCCGCACTCAGGCCCAGAGGCGCAGTCGCATCACTTGGTGCAAGGCTTGCCGTGGTCGGGATGCCCGCCCTTGGCCTTCGCATCGGCCTCGGACATATAAGCCCCAGCCTTGGTCGTGCCGTAGTCTTCGCCCCCATAGCAGTGATACACGTTGCTCGACGTATTCAGCCAGACCATCCCTGGACCACCGCCAGGCGCCACGGTCTTAGCAGCCTTCGAGGAGGTTGACGCCTTTGCCGCCGGTGCAGGAGCGGCTGCCGGTGCTGGAGCTGCTGACGCGGGAGCCATAGCCTTGGGAGCCGGTGTCGCCGGAGTTGCAGCAGCCGCCGGTGCAGCAGCCGCAGCAGGCGTCGCAGCGTACCAGTCCTTCACCCCCTGGTGCCCACGGCAACCCGCACTTTTGCTCGTAGACGTCGCATAAGTGCCATCTTTGCATAGACCGGTAGCGCCGGCGGGCGCCCCAGCAGGCGCCTGAGCAGCCGCAAACTGCACCGCCAAAAGCCCCGTCGCAACCGCCATCAAACGAATCGCTGTCTTCATAGAAAGAACCCCCTATAAGATTTGGATCACGTGGCCCGAATTACAGAGCTTGAATACCGCCAAATCCTACGCTATCCCGCCATTCGTGTCATTCCTTTGTGGGTCTCTGCGTAGGTTCCCTGTATCAGGAACCGCAACCGCTCCGATCACCCAAATGAGTTACAAACTGCTCCCTTTGAGGGATGGCTGTGGATAAACCAACCGCCCTACTCTCATTCGTGATGATTGAGGTCCAACAATGCACACACCAGCGTTCCCATCCTTACAGTCGCGATACAAAAGCTTCACCGGCCAGGGGTCAAACCAAACCTCCTCCAACGGCTTCTTCCAAACCCATGGCGTAAGCGCGATCGTGCGCAGCCTCTTCTTTTCATCCATTCTGTGGCTGCTGCTCGCGATCGCGCTCTACGGTGTCTACACGATGGTTGTCGGCACAATCTAAACTCTCTCGCCGCGTATCGTGAACTGCGGCCAAGCGGTGCGGCCTCTCGTCCTGATTGGCCCAACCACCAGAGCCTCCGTGCATCCGGTCCTTCCGCGCTATAGCATTCAAAAGAGATGCCCGGCGCCACGCCCATCAGCCATTGGATTGGGTTTCACCTCTTCATCCTCATTCTCCTGGGGATGGAGCTTATCTACGCGCGTCGCCAAGGCCCCGCAAAAGCCCACTCCACCGCCGTTGCCGCCACTGTCCTCTGGATCGCCGCCGCGCTCGCCTTCGCCCTCTTCCTCTTCCACTCGATGGGCAGCCAGAGCACAACGCAATACCTCGCCGGCTACGCCATCGAAGAATCCCTCTCCATCGACAATCTCTTTGTCTTCCTCATCCTCTTCCGGGTCTTCAACATCGCACCCGACCATCAGCCCAAGGTCCTCTTCTGGGGAGTCCTCGGCGCCATCCTGATGCGTGGGGGCTTTATCGCCGCGGGACTCGAACTCCTCGCACGCTTTGAGTGGATCAGCTATCTCTTCGCCACCATCCTGCTCATCGCCGCCGTCCGCCTCGTTCTGCCGTCATCACAAACGATTGAGACCACGCCGCGATGGATTACCTGGCTCACCCGCGTCCACCCGGTCAGCCTGCGTCAGGACAAGTTCTTCGTCAGCGAGAATAGCCGCCCGATGATCACCGTTCTCTTCCTCGCTCTCCTCGCCATCGAACTCACCGATGTCGTCTTCGCGCTCGACTCCATCCCCGCCGTCCTCTCCATCACACGCAATCCCTTCCTTGCGTACACGTCTAACATCATGGCCGTCATGGGCCTGCGCTCTCTCTTCTTCGTCCTCGCCCACCTGCTTACCAAGCTCCGCTTCCTTCACTACGGCCTCGCTGCTGTCCTCGCTTTTGCGGCCCTCAAGATGCTCTCTGCGCACTGGGTCGACATCGGCCCAATCACTTCGCTGGCGGTCGTCATCGGCATACTCTCCATCACCATCCTGGTCTCTCTCGTCTATAAAAGAACTTCGGTAGAGAATTGATTCTTCAGGATGAAACCGTTCAACAAATGACTCCGGCAAGCGTTCGGAACCTATTCCTATCGCGCCATCTCAAGCCGCGCTGATCACTGCTATCCTGCTTGCAGGCATTATCCTTCCCATCGGGCTCACGATTCTTTAAGCCACAAACGACAACACTCCGAACTGCATCACCGAGTGCTTCGCCACTGCTTCGCGGAGTGGGAAATCGTTGCGGAAGTGTGCTCCCCGGCTCTCTTCACGGGCCAGCGCCGAAGCCACAATCATCGCGGCCACCGCATGCAGGTTCCTCGCCTCAAGCGCCCGCCGGAACACACCTCTCGGCATCGCCACTGCCAGCGCATCCAAACCTCGTTGCGCCTCCTGTAACCCGCCTGCATCGCGCAACAGCCCCGCATACTTCCACATTAAGCCCCGCAGCTCGGCGATCCATCGCTCCGTCTCAGCCTCCGTTGTCGCTCCATCTGCATCCGCCTCTACTACACCTGAGACCTGAACCCCCGAACGAGAAGCAGACCCCGAGCCCTGTTCCTCCATCATTGTCTCCGCCGCGAGCGCTCCAAACACCAAACCCTCCAGCAGCGAATTACTCGCCAGCCGATTCGCGCCATGCACTCCTGTACAGGCAACCTCGCCAGCCGCATACAGTCCGGGCAGCGAAGTCCTTCCCTGCACATCGGTCTTCACGCCGCCCATCAGATAATGCGCCGCCGGCCGCACCGGAATCAGATCCCGCACCAACTCCAGGTGATACTTCGCCAGAAACGCCGAGATCCCCGGAAACCGCGCATGCAGATCTTTCTGCACATGTCGCATGTCGAGATACACCGGCCCATCCATCCCCTCGCGTGTAATCGCCCGCGCCACTACATCCCGCGGAGCCAACTCCAGCAGCGGATGATAGCGCTCCATGAACCGCTCGCCCTTCGCGTTCACCAGAAACGCGCCCTCCCCGCGCAATGCCTCGCTCAACAAAAATCGCGGAGCGCCGGGCGCAGAAAAAGCCGTCGGATGAAACTGATAAAACTCCATATCGCTGACCGCCGCTCCTGCGCGATAAGCCATCGCGATCCCATCGCCCGTCGCCACCGCGGGGTTCGTCGTATCGCTATAGACCTGCCCCGCTCCTCCACTCGCCAGCAGCACCGCTCGAGCGTGCACTACGCGCAATCCTCCTTCGCCATCAAGCAAAGTCGCTCCAGCCACGCGTCCGTCTTCGACGATCAGATCCACGCCCGTCGCCCACTCCATCAACTCAATCTGCGGAATCTCCCGCACATGCCGCAGCAGCGACACGGCAATCTCACGCCCAGTGGCATCGCCATTCGCATGCAATATCCGCGACAGGCTATGAGCCCCTTCGCGGGTCCGCAGCAACTCGCCAGCCTCACCGTTCCGCCCATTCGTCCCGCGATCGAACGCCGTACCCCACGCCAGCAACTCTTCCACTCGCCGCGGCCCCGCGGAGACCAGAACCGCTGCAGCGTTGCGATTCACCAACCCGTCGCCCGCCGCTATCGTGTCTTCCAAATGCAGCGCAACATCCTCGTCGCCCCCCATCGCCACTGCAATTCCACCCTGCGCATAAGCCGTATTCGACTCTG
>JBEKGF010000032.1:0-52529 GCA_050012935.1 Edaphobacter sp.
CCAGCGAGAAGTAGAACTCCTCGTCGACTCCGACGGCTTCACCCCCCTCGAAGCCATCAAAATCGCCACCCTCAACGGAGCCATCTACGAGGGCAAACAAGCAACCATCGGCAGCATAGCTCCCGGCAAAAACGCCGACCTCGTCGTCATCAACGGCAACCCCGCCGCCAGCATCGACGACATCGAAAAAGTAGAAATCGTCTTCAAGGACGGCATCGGCTACGACTCCGCCAAGCTCTTCGACTCCATCAAAGGCCGCTACGGCCAGTATTAGCGCCAATCCCGATCGCTAAGGCTTCTTCGCCGCTGCGGCAGCCTTATCCGCCGCAGCCACAGCCTTCCGGAACTCATCCACCGCGGGAACATTATGCGAACGAAGACCATCCCGCGCCATATACCTCCAACCCGGAGCGCTATCCAGCGGCTTCTCAACCTTGCCATCGAAGACCGTGAATGAATCTTCGTTCCCACCAACCTCCGCCTGAGGCGCCGGTGCCGGTGGCTGTGTGGACTGCGGGCCAGAGCCTCTCGGGGGACCGCTCAGGCTCGGCTGGTTGCCGCGTTGCGCTCCCACCCCGATCCCATCGTCCGTCGGGGTAATCGTCCCCGGCCGGTCGTTCTGCCGCGGATCGCTGATCGTTGCATCCGCCGCCCGCCCATGTCCCTTGCGCACCACGATAATCAGGTCCGCCCCAGTGGTTCCAATCGCCGGTTGAAACCTTCCCCAGCTCATCAGCGCCGCTTCAACGTCCTTTTGCGCTATCTCGTTCGCCCGCGGATCTTCAGGATCGATACCCGCACCTGGGTCAATAATCACCGCCACGGTCTTCGCCGTCAGAATGTAAGGTGGCAGAACCTTATCCTTGCTCTTCGCCAACGCAGACCCCGCCATCAGCAGACCCACCGCCGCCACTATAAAAAGACGCCTTTGCATCGCACCCTCCTCGAGGTCCGCACAAATTCTACGCCCGCCCGGCAACCGAAAACATTCGCGGCCGCCGGCAATTGAAAGATTCCATCCACGATTCCGCCGCCCGAGTTCCTGATCTGTGTCATCTGTGCCAATCTGTGTTAAGCCTTTCAACCCATTCCAGAGGGTTACTCATGAAAGCCGCTATCCTCCACGCCGCCAACCACCCCCTCCAAATCGAAGACGTTTCCCGTCCCACCCTCACCGGCAACCACACTCTCCTCCGCGTCCTCGCCTGCGGAGTCTGCCGCACCGACCTCCACATCTATGAAGGCGACCTGCCCCTGATTCGCCAACCATTAATCCTCGGCCACCAGATCGTAGGCCAAATTGTCAAAGCCTCCACGCCCGTCGAAGGCAAGACTGCCAATCTCCCCGCAGGCACCCGCGTAGGCGTCTCCTGGATCGGCGGCACTGACGGCATCTGTCCCTTCTGTCTCCGCCACGAAGAAAACCTCTGCGACAACCCCGTCTTCACCGGCTACACCGTCAACGGAGGCTACGCCGAGTACGCCCTCGTCCGCTCCGACTTCATCTACCCACTCCCCAGCAACCTCGACAACACTCACGTGGCCCCGCTCCTATGCGCCGGAATCATCGGCTTCCGCAGCCTCCGCGTCGCAGGCACCCAACCCGGCGAGCGCGTCGGCCTCTTCGGCTTCGGAGCCTCCGCCAGCCAGGCCATTGAAGTCCTCCGCCACTGGAACTGCGAAGTCTATGTCTCCACCCGAGGCGAAAACCACCGCAAGCAAGCCGAATCCCTCGGCGCAAAATGGGTCGGCGCAGAAAACGACAAGCCCCCCGTCCAACTCGACCGAGCCATCACCTTCGCCCCTAGCGGAGCCGTAGTCATCAGCGCCCTCAGCAACCTCCGCAAAGGAGGCGTCGTCGCCATCAACGCCATTCACCTCGATCAGATGCCCGCATTCGACTACGATACCCTCCTCTGGGGCGAGCGCCAGATCCGCAGCGTTGCCAACATGACCCGCAACGACGCCCGCGATTACCTCAAACTAGCCGCCGAGATCGGCCTAAAACCGCAAGTCCAAATCTTCCCGCTAGAACAAGCCAATCAGGCCCTTCAAGCCGTCAAACAAGAAACCGCCAACGGCCCCTGCGTCATCGTCCCTTGAACTTTGGAACTCTTGAACTTTGGACCTTGATCTTTGGAACTCTTGATCTTTGGACCTTGACCTTTGGATCTACAAGACAACAGAACCGTAGATGATTTTTTGCGAATGAAGAATCGCGAAGCTCATTTCAACCCTTTTTCTCCCGGCATCATGCATCATAGAAATAAGATGAATCTCCCCTATCTCCTCACGGAAGCCCGTAATCCTTTCACCGAGAACATCGACGAACTCCCCACCCTCGACATGCTTCGCCTCATCAGCGATGAGGACCGCAAAGCTGCCGCCGCCGTAGCCGCTACCCTCCCCGACATCGCCAAAGCCGTCGACGAGATCGCCCAGCGCATGGAAGACGGTGGCCGCCTCTTCTACATCGGAGCAGGCACCAGCGGCCGCCTCGGCGTTCTCGACGCCAGCGAAATTCCCCCAACCTTCTCCGTCCCCTCAACCCTCGTGCAAGGCATCATCGCCGGCGGCGATTCCGCCCTCCGCAAATCCAGCGAATCCTCCGAAGACTCCGCCGAACAGGGCGCAGCCGACCTCGCCGCCACGGGCTTCACCGGCCAGGATGCCCTCGTAGGCATCGCCGCCAGTGGCCGCACTCCCTACGTCATCGGAGCACTCCGGCACGCAAATCCAATAGGAGCCCTAACCGTCGCATTAACCTGCGTCCCCGACTCCCCCATGGCCGCCATCTCCGACATCGCCATCACCCCCATCACCGGCCCCGAAGTCATCGCCGGAAGTACGCGCATGAAAGCCGGCACAGCAACCAAGCTCGTCCTTAACATGCTCTCCACCGGAGTCATGGTCAAAACCGGAGCCGTCTACGGCAACCTCATGGTCAACCTCCAACCCACCAACGCCAAGCTCCTCGACCGAGCCCATCGCATCATCATGGACATCACAGGAATCGACCAACCCACAGCCGCAAAACTCCTCAGCGAAGGTGGCAGCGTAAAAACCGCCATTGTCATGCAACAACTCTCCGTCGACCATCCCACAGCCGAAGCCAAACTAAAAACCCACAACGGAAACCTCTCCGCTCTCCTCCACCAAAGCTGAAGTCGACAAAACCCTCTCGCCCGCCTATCGTTGCTAGCTGACAAAACTATGCAGCTCCAAAGTAAGAGAGGTCCCCTTGAAGCCTTCAAGAAGAGCCTTCCTCAAGACCACCTCCGCCGCTCTCCTCACCACTTCCACTCTCACCCAGACCCGCAATCTCTTCGCCGCACAAAAGACCCTCCGCCTCCCCCTGGCCCTGCAGCTTTACTCCGTGCGCGCACTCCTACCCAAAGACTACGATGGCACCCTCGGAGAAATCGCAGCCCTCGGCTATCGCGAAGTAGAAGCCGCCGGCTACTTCAACCACACCGGCGCCGAAGTCAACCAGGCCATGGCCGCCGCCAGCCTTAAGCTCGTCGGCAGCCACCACTCCTCCGACGATCTCCACAAAAAACTCGACGAGATCATCGCCTTCAACAAAGAGGCCGGCGTCAGTTACATCATCTGCGCCAGCCCAGGACACAAAGACCCATCAGCCCCCGTCAACCCCGACCGCAACCACGCCTTCACCCTCGACGACTGGCGCTGGAACGCCGACCAGCTCAACCAGTTCGCAGAAAAAGTCATCGCCGCCGGCATGCGCTTCGGCTACCACAACCACACGCCGGAGTTCCACGAAATCGACGGCGTCATCCCCTACGACGAGCTCCTGCGCCTCACCGATCCCGCCAAAGTCACCTTCGAGATGGACTGCGGCTGGGTCATCGTCGGTGGCGGAAACCCCATCGACTACCTCCGCAACTACCCCACTCGCATCTCCATGCTTCACGTCAAGGACTTCAAGCCCGACACCAATCCACCCATCCCCGCCGAACTCGGCCAGGGCCACATCGACTACGCCCCCATCTTCGCCCAAGCCGCCAAATCCAGCCACATCCAGCACTGCTTCGTCGAACAAGAGGGCTTCAACATGCCCCCCACGCAATCCCTCAAAGTCGACGCCGACTACATGCGCAAACTAGGTATCCTGAGTTAGCGCTCCACCACCCCTCACAAAAACCTCAACCTTTACCTTGAGGTTGTCATTCTGAGCGCAGCGAAGAACCCCCGTATTTTGCTTTTGCCGTTGTTGTTGCTTGCCCTTTGCCGTCATTCCTTCTAAATCATCGAGCTCTTCAGATAACCTCATCATCATGAATGGACAACAGCTTCTCAAAGAGGGTCTGATCGGATTCTCCTGCACCTCCGTCGTCAAAGCTGAATTCCTATGGCAATTCACATTCGGAAAGGCTCAGGCGAGTCTCAACCTGGAGTGTCCTTGGAGACTCCTGTCCAATGGCTCTGTTGCGTTCGGCTGCGATGATCACGAACAACAGTTCGGGCTTACATACAAGATTGATGGAATAAAAAAGTCTCTGGAGTTACTTTCCGACTCTCACGTGTCGCTCGTCGAAGTTCGAGATGGTTCTGGAGACCTCTTTATTACCTTTGAAAATGGCGTAAAACTCGAAGCTTTCAATCTCTCGTCAGGATATGAAGGCTGGACACTTTCACTCAAGAATGGCGGAGTCGTGGTTGCACAGGGCGGTGGAAATATTGACATTTGGAACCTATCGTAAAGTCATGAAACCCTCTATTCACACCCCATCAATCTCCTCCCACTAACATCCTCCACACGCTAATCTCCATCCGAGCAACAGCATTCGCCGCGACCCTCCTCACCATGACCATGCAAGCTCAAGACCCCTATCTCACCCTCCTCACTGCCGCCAACACTCACGCCAAAGCCCACGGTGCGCAGACCCCCACCCTGTCCCCGGTAGACGCCACCCTCCTCGGCCCCAACCCCGCAGTCAACGTCGCCGAACTCCACAAAGCCGGCTTCCGCATCATCCCCTGGACCACCAACGACCCCGAAAAAATCCGCGCCCTCATCAATCTCCGCGTCGACGGCCTCATCTCCGACTACCCCGATCGCCTCCAGAAAGTCCTCGCCGAAGAAAAAGCCGCCCACCCCGAAGCAGCAGCCTACTTCCGCACCTTCATCTCCTCCGCCCATCGCGGAGGCCGCGGTCTCCGCCCCGAAAACACTCTCCCGTCCTTCGAAAACGGCCTCGACCATCTAGCCCGCGAACTCGAAACCGACACCGGAGTCACCTCCGACCACCACTCCCTCATCTGGCACGATCAGTTCCTCAACCCCGAGTCCTGCCGCCGCGCCGACGGCAAACCCTACACCCTGGAAGACCGCGTCTACCTCCGCGACATCTCCCTCGCCGAAGCCCAAAGCACCTTCCTCTGCGACGAGCTCCACGCGCGGTTCCCCGAGCAGCAGAACGACCTCGCCCTCTCCCCCGTAGCCGTAGCCTTCGCAAAGCACGAGCGCCTCATCAGCCCCTACGTCCCCACTCATGCCGAGCAGCTCTTCCACTTCGCCGCCTTCTACGCCGGCTACTACACCACTGGCCCCGGAAAATCCCACCCCGACGCAAAAGCCCGTGCCGAAAACGCCGCGAAGGTCCGCTTCAACCTCGAAACCAAAATCCTCCCGTTACCCAACGACCCAGCCGGCCCCCCGCCGCCCATCGCCAACGGCCACACCGAACCCACCACCAACCACACCGTCAATCCGCAAACCTTCGTCACCACACTCTGCGGAGCCATCACCCGCAATCACATGGAGTCCCGCGCCGCAGTCCAAAGCTTCGACTTCCGCACTCTCATCCTCATCGAAGAGCAGTTCCCCAAAATCCCCACCTACTACCTCACCGAAGCCCCCGCCACCCTCAGCTCAAACTTCGTCCCCGCGTCGCTCCGGCAGTAGAGATGTTTCCCTATGGGTGTACACCAAGGCGAGACTCCTCCATCACGCGCCAATCGAACTGCTAGTTCACTCGCCCCATGTAATGATCCAGCCAATCCAGGACAGCCTTAACCAGAAGCGGACGGTCTTCTGTCACATCATGCGGTGTCTCCAGAATCACATGCTTCTTATCTTGCGCCGGGGTACCCAGCATATTGAACAGGGGGTTCTGTGCATTCTCCATCGAAAATGTGTAATCGTACCGCCCATTCACCATCAGCACCGGCTTCTTCATTCGCGGTGCGAAGTCCGCCTGGTCCCCGCCCGGCGGCGGCGGATCAAGAAAATAGCCGCCATCCAGAAAGATAGCCGTCTTCAACCTGTCCTGCATCAGCGACGTTATAATCACGCCCGAAGCCGAACCCATGCTCACCCCAAGGTAAGCCAGCCGGCTGTTATCGATATCGCCGCGCGTAGCCAGATAATCCAGCGAGCGCGATGCATCTTTGTACCAGTCCGTCGTCATCTGAATATTCTGCGCTCCGCCCGGCATGGAGAACTTCACCCGCCGCTCATAAGTCTCTTCATAGATCGGATACATCACTGCCCGTCCGCTCTGCAGGATGTAATCGAAGAACTTGATATCGCCCAGTTCACGCCCGCCACCGCTATTCGAAAGGCCCGTCACCCGTGCGCTCGGAAAAAACAACACCGTCTGATACGGAGGACGCACGTTCTTCGGCAGGAACAGATACGCAGCCATCCGCTCTCCCCGGTATCCCGTATCAAACGTAACCTTCTCCTCACGCCAGTCCACCGTCTCCTTAATCAGGCCTTCGTCCTGCGCGTTCAGAGACGTCTTCGGATACGCGTACAACAGACGATAAGCCTGGAACACCTCATCGTTAGCTGGCTTGAACTTCTTGAAATCCCGAGTCGTCCGTTTCACTTCTCCTGACGCAGCCTCAGGCACCGGGCCAAGGTTCTTCACACATCGAAAGCCATTTGTCTCCGAGCGATCGAATGGAGAAGCCGCCTCAGGACTCGAATACAGATAAGAAGGCGACTTCCATGACCCCCCAAGGATGAAGCGAAGACTCTTGTCAACTGTATTCGCAGTCCACTCTCGAACATTACCCGCCGCATCGTACGTTCCATAAGGTCCAACGCCCGGAAACTTCCCCACAGGAGCCACACCGTTGGTGGAAATGTTGCTCACCGTCACGACATGAGCTGTAAGATCCCCGGGCGCCATCTCATACCACTGCGAGAACGTCGGCAACTGCTTCTTCGCGAACGCCGCATACGCAGAGGCCTCAAACCAGCTCACCCCGCCCACAGGAAAATCCGCCTTGCCCTCCGGATAGTGCCCTCCAGCCCAGGTCGACGGCCCTTGTCTCCCACTTGCATCGCGAAACTGCGCCATCGCCTCGGACCACGAAACCTCGTGACCATCTTCCACAAACCTCTCCGGCCAATACTCCTTCTTGTCATACCCGCCGCTATCGACAAACTTCTGATACTCCCGATTCGTCACCTCATAACGATCCACATAAAACGCCGGAAGCTTGTAAGGACCCACCCAGCCGACAAACCCGATATAGTCCTCCCAAGTCCCCGCCGGAACAAACTCCATTCCCTCAGGCGACTGCTGCGCCGCTGCCAGATCGAAACTCATCGTCTTCTCGCTGCTCGGTGCCACAATCAACTCACCCGTACCGGCCTTCGAAACCTTCCACCGCAGGTATCCTGTCGTGATCAGAACATCTTTGAGAGGCGTCACCCCAAGCGAGTGCCACGGAGAATCCGGAGACCCATAATCCTGAACCTCCACCGTAGCGCCTGCTGGCGACGAGGTAATCGAAGAAGACATCGTAGTCTCATTCGCGATCTGCTTCAGTTGAGAATCCGAAGGCGCATACCCTCTCGCCTTCTCGAGCATCAGAAACGCAGCCAACGGCTTGTTCGTTGTCAGCAGGCTCCTGATCTGCGGCGCTGCATCTTCCCGGGCCCAGCGCCTGTTCGACTCGCGTTGATAAAGCCAAACGCCGATCCCTGCCGCAACCAGAAGAGCAATCCCCACGCAGGCCGCCAACACGAGAGACACCCGCATCCCCGGCTTCTCTTCAATCGGCAGCAGCGCTGTACTGCTGATTCGCATCAACAGCTCCGAAGTATCCCGCACCACCTCCGCAGCCGACTGATACCGGCTGTCGCGATCCTTCTCAAGCGCGCGTCCGACAATCTCATCCGTCTGCGCCGGGGCATCCGCCCGAATCTCACGGACAGGCGTCGGCGTCTCCTCCGTGATCGCCCGCAAAATTCCAATCGTGCTGTTTCCCTGGAACGGCCTCTTCGCCGTCAGCGTCTCGTAGTACACCACCCCAAGACTCCACAGGTCCGTCCGCGTGTCCAGTGTCTTCCCATGCGCTTGCTCCGGAGACATATACGGCACCGTGCCCATAAGATGCTGCGTCTCTGCCGTCAAAGCCTGCGTCTCGTCCGCCCCGTCCTTATCCAGCAGCTTCGCAAGCCCGAAGTCCAGCACCTTCACCACGCCCTTCGGAGTCACCATCACATTCGACGGCTTCAGATCGCGGTGGATCACCCCCTGCTCATGCGCCTCTTCCAGAGCCTCGGCAATCTGCTGCGTAATTGAAGTCGCATCCTTCACCTGCAACGGCCCAGCCGCCAGCTTCGCCGCCAGCGACTCCCCCGCAACGCACTCCATCACGATGAAATCGATGCCATCCTGTTCCCCAACATCGTAAACCGCGGCAATATGCGCATGGCTCAACTTCGCAAGCGCCAGAGCCTCCCTCCGAAATCGCCGCCGAGCCTCTTCTCCCATCAGCAACCCCGGAGAAAGAATCTTGATTGCCACCACGCGCTCCAGCCTCTCATCGCGCGCGCGATACACCACCCCCATGCCACCGAAACCAAGAGGCTCGAGAATCACATACCGCCCAAGCTTTGTCCCTGGTGTCAGATCCCCGGCAGGCGAAGACGCCAGGATCTCCGCATCCGGCCCACCAGCGGCCAGAAGAATCTCAACCTGCTTGCGCAGTTCAGAATCATCGCCGCACGCCTCCTCCAGAAACCCGGCCCTGTGTTCAGAGGGCAGCCGAAGAGCCATCCGCAGCATCTTCCTCGCGATTTGCGCCTCACTATTCATCTGGTTTCCAAAGAAGACGGCCAGCCTTCGCAAGAAGGCGCGCCTTGCAACCCAAGCCTACACCTCTCCAGCGCGAATCCAGAGCCACGCCAAACGGCTCCTCCGCAGATCGCTCATGATGATCCATCTCTTTCCAAAGACGATACACACCGACACTGGAAGCCTCACCTCAGTAAAGGCATCAGCTTTCCCTGACGACATGCCCTACAATCAATTCTGTAAATTAAGGTAAAGGATGGCGGCAACGAATCCTACTAAGAGGCAAAACCACGGAATCGACGGTTTATATTGCCTGAGGCGCATGACAAAGGTTGGCTTTTTGGGTGGATATTTCAACCTTCCTTCAGCACCGTACTGTTCCGTCTTTTCGGGAGTAAATCCGAGATCATGCAGCGCTGCCGCTCCGGTTCCTCCTTCTTTCAAGACGGCAAACTGCAGGTGATCGGTATCAATCCAGAATTGTTCTGCTCTCAGCGCAGCTACGCGTAGTACACGCTTGGCACCAGAGTCCCATTTCGGTTTTCCCGAACGCAATTTCGCTTGGGCTACCCAATCTTCCGGAAGTGCTACTCGACCTAGCTTCTTTCTGATTTCTGAAGAATTGTCCTGCAACGGTCGAAAGGGGCAGTCTTCCGCATGTCGATTGTGAGTCAATCCTGCAACCAGATCATCGACCGAGACCCGAGTTGAGTTACGCCACTTTGCCTCTAAAATCGCGTAAAAGAGAGCCACTTTCGTGGAGTTGGTGTAACGCGGCAATTGAGTCCGCCAGCCAACGATCATCAAATCGACTCCGAATCAATAATGAACGGCTGAATCGCTAAAACAAACTCAGCTTCCGCGGCATTTCAATACCCAAATGCTCATAGGCCAGTCGCGTAGCCACCCGGCCCCGCGGCGTCCTGTCCAGAAACCCAATCTGAATCAGAAACGGCTCATAAACCTCCTCCAGTGCATCCTGCTCCTCCGCCAGCGCCGCAGCCAGTGTATTCAACCCCACCGGCCCCCCATCGTACTTCTCAATAATCGTCCGCAGCAGCCGTCTATCCAACTCATCGAACCCATGCGCATCCACCTCCAGCAACTCCAGCGCCGCCTGCGCTGTAGCACGATCAATCACGCCCTGCGCGCGCACCTGCGCATAGTCCCGCACGCGCCGCAACAGGCGATTTGCAATCCTCGGAGTTCCTCGCGACCGCATCGCAATCTCTGCCGCGCCATCGCGATCGATCGGCACTCCCAGCACCTCCGCGCTGCGTTCCACCACAAACCGCAGCTCATCATCCGTATAAAACTCCAGCCGCAGCAAAATCCCAAACCGGCTTCGCAGCGGCGACGACAACAACCCAGGCCGTGTCGTAGCGGCCACAAAAGTAAACGGCCGAATCTCCATCACATGCGTCCGCGCCGCCGGCCCTTGCCCAATGATGATGTCGAGCTTGTAGTCCTCAAGCGCCGTATAAAGCTTCTCCTCGAGCACCGGCTGCAACCGATGAATCTCATCGAGAAACAAAACCTGCTTCTCCCGCAGGTTCGTCAGAATCGCCGTCAAATCGCCCTGAATCTGCAGCGCCGGCCCACTCGTCTGCTGATACCCCACCCCCAGTTCATTCGCAATAATCGTCGCCAGCGTCGTCTTCCCCAACCCCGGCGGCCCAAACAACAACACATGGTCCAGAGCCTCCCCACGCGACTTTGCCGCCTCCAGCGCAATCGCCAGCTGCTCCTTCGCCTTCGTCTGCCCAATAAACTCGCTCAGCTTCGAAGGCCGCAGCTTCAGCTCAAACGCCGCATCATCCTCCACCCGCCCAGCCGAAACCAATCGCTCCGCCTCAGCCGACCGCGCACCCTCCGGCATCGCCCGATCCAGATCCATCTTCGCTTTGTTCTTAAAAGTGTCCACTCAGGGCGATACTAAGGCGAAGCCACGCGCGAAGCAACCACACCCTCTAAGGCCGCAGCGAAAACATAACCGACCCATGCGCCGGAAGCTCCACCGTCACCGCATTCAGCGGCCCCAGCTCCTTCCGCATCCAAAGATCCCGCACGTTATATTGCGCCCGATCCACAAACCCATACTCCGCAAACGTCTTGCCCACCTTCACCGGCGCGTCCCCCACATTGAACAGCGCCAGATAGCTCTTATCCCGGTTCACCGACACCGCCGCCCACGCCACCACATCTCCATCCCGCCCCAACAAACGCCCATCCATCGAGTGTTGATCCACCTCAATCACCCCCGGACACGTCAGCAGCGACTTCATCGCATCGTCCATCTGCGTCAGGTTCCCCCCGATAAACAGCGGCGACCGCGCCATCGCCCACAGCGTAATCATCGTCCTCTGCTCATCCTCCGTCAGCCGCGAAGCCCGCGCATTCCCCCACCCCGGCAACGGTCGCAACTGCCCAATCGGCAGCATATCCGCATCCGGCCAGTTCCCCGCGCGCGCATACTTCGCCCACTCCGCAATCACCTCAAACTGCGCCTTCAAACTCTGCGGCCAATCCTTCCCATCCGTCTTCTCCCATCGATCCCACACATCATCCGAGATCCGCCACAACTGCGCATTCTTCCCCACCTCCTCCGCGTTCATCAACGACGTCGGCCCCGGCGAAAGGCTCAGCGCCATCGCCCTCCCCGACCGCACAATCGCCTTATGAATCATCGCAATCTCCGCGCCCTTGTACGGATGCGAAGCAATGCAATCCACCTTGATGTAATCCACCCCCCACCCCGCATACTGCTTCATCAACGCGTCATACCAGGCCTGCCCCGCAGCATTCGCCTTCACGCCAAAGTTGTCCGGATTCCACGGACACTTATCCATCGTATCCGCCGCCAGCGCCGCGCGATAATGCGCCACCCCAATCCGCATATTCGCCAGCACCGTCTGCTTCGGAATCCCGCGAATAATATGAATCCCAAACTTCAGCCCATTCTCGTGCGCCGCATCGCTCAGCGGCTTGAAGCCCACCCCCGCCTTCGCCGAAGGAAACCGGTTCACCGCTGGCTCATACTGCCCCTTCGCATTCACCGTATAGCGCAGCTTCTCCGGCATCGAGGCGATCTCCGGATTCTCCAGATACCATCCCTCATCGATCACCACATACTGCCACCCAAACTCCTTCAACTGCGCCGCCATCACCAGCATATTCGCGCGAAACTGGCTCTCATTGATCGTCAATCCATACGAGTCCCAGCTATTCCACCCCATCGGCGGCGTCGGCGCCAGCTTCTCCTCGGCGCCCGCCGCGAAAACCGTAACCAACACCACAGCCGCAACGAAGCAGCGCCTCAATCCCATGCGAACCAACATACCAAATTCACTCCATCGCATCCGGCAGCAGGACAACACAGCGATCAGGTCAACTTTGCGTCTAACTCAACAAGATGCCTCCATCAGGCAAGAGGGCTATATGGCCCCATACAAATCCAATTAGACTGGACGCACCGAAAGATAGCCGTTTCAGGAGTACGAACTTGACCAGCCCCCGCTCCGCCGTTTTAGCCGCCTCTCTTCTCGCCATCTCCACCGCCCTGCTCGCCCAGCAGATCCCGCCCGCCGTCCAGGCCGCCGAGGCCTCCATCAACCCCGAAAACATTCGTGCCCACGTCAAGTTCCTCTCCGACGATCTCCTCGAAGGACGCGGCCCCGGCCTCCGCGGCAGCGAGCTCGCCGCCAAATACATCGCCACCCAGTTCGCCCTCTACGGCCTCAAACCCGGCGGCGACAACGGCACCTACCTCCAGCAGATCAACATGGTCGGCATGAACGCCATCCCCGAAAAAACCACCATGTCGCTCGTCCCCAAACGCCCCGAGGGCCAGATGGCCATCACCCTCTACTCCATCGACCTCAAATACGGCGACGACTACACCGTCTCCAACCGCACCCTCACCCCCACCGTCGACATCGACGCTCCCATCGTCTTCGTCGGCTACGGCGTCACCGCGCCCGAGTTCAACTGGAACGACTACGCCAACATCGACGTCAAAGGCAAAGTCATCCTCTGCATCGTCGGCGACCCACCCTCCAAAGACCCTGCGTTCTTCGGTGGCGACGCCCTCACCTACTACGGCCGCTGGACCTACAAATTCGAGCAAGCCGCCCGCATGGGAGCAGTCGGAGCCCTCATCATCCACCGCACCGACCTAGCCAGCTACGGCTGGGACGTCGTCAAAAACTCCAACACCAGCGAAAAAACCTACCTCCGCGACAACAAAGACCCGCAACTCGAAGCCGCAAGCTGGATCCAACTCGACGTCGCGAAACAAATCTTCAAATCCTCTAACCTCGACCCCGACGCCGAGATCGAAGCCGCAGGCAAACGCGGCTTCAAAGCCATCGAACTCCCCGTCCGCCTCCACGCCCACGTCGAAAGCGTCGTCCGACCCTTCCAATCCCCCAACGTCGTCGGCATCCTACCGGGCACATCGGAGACCGCTGCAATCGAGCATCGTACAGATTCCAGGCAAGCCACCAATAGCTGCTCCAAATGCGGCGATCTGGCGAAATCCGCAACGCGCCCAACTGAGGCGGCATATCGTCCGATATGGTCCGAGCTTCCTCCTGCCGAATGCACCACCTGCAACTTCCCATGGAAACCCAGCCTCGAGCCCGCAATTCTCATCTCAAACGCGAAAGCGATGAACGTTCTCCTGGGAGACCCCGCGCCAGCCCCCGCTTCAGGTAAAGACCAGGCCGTCCTCTACACCGCGCACTTCGACCACCTCGGCTTCGTCCCCGGCATGCCCGGCGACAACATCTACAACGGAGCCGCCGACAACGCCACCGGCTGCGGCATGATCCTCGAACTAGCCCGCGTCTGGTCCCAGCTAGCGTCGCAGCCAGGTTTCAAGCTGCCGCATAGTGTCATCTTCTCCGCCGTCACCGCCGAAGAACAAGGCCTCCTCGGCAGCGAATACCTCGGCCAGCACCCACCCATCCCTGCCGGCCAGATCGCCCTCGACATCAACTACGACATGATCCTCCCCATCGGCGTCCCTCTTCAGACCAACGTCAACGGAGCCCAGCGCACCACCTTCTTCCCTGCAGTCGAGGCGACGGCCAAACGCTTCAACCTCGCCATCGTCCCCGATCCCAAGCCGTCAGCCGGAAGCTACTACCGCTCCGACCACTTCTCCCTCTCCCGCGTCGGCATCCCCGCCTTCTCCATCGAAACCGGCAACCTCTACGAAGGCCACGACGCAGCCTGGGGCAAAAAGCAGATGGAAGACTTCACCGCTCACGACTATCACAACTTCACCGACAACTATCACGCCGACTGGAACTTCGCCGGCAACGCCAAACTCGACCGCTTCGGCATGGACCTCGGCTGGCAAGCCATCTCGGCACCCACCACCATCAACTGGCTCCCGAAGGACGAATTCGAACCCGCCCGCAAAGCCAGCCTCACAAAAAACTAGCGTTGATGAACCTCTGGACGAAGAGATTTGAACTTATACACGGCTTGCCCTTGCTCATTGCCTCTAGGTAAGCCAAGGCTTCAGCCTTGGCCCTCTCATCCCCAAAAAAAGGGGGGCTTTAGCCCCTGGGGTATGCGTTCCATCCAGTTGTCAAACGTTCCGCGAAAAGTCATAGAACACTCTTAGGAAATTGCCGTCCAGATCGACGAGCGCGGGGCATGGGGTGAACTCTGGGGAAACCAAAGTTGCCGATAACCCTGTTTTTACGGGAACGGGAATCACGATTCGCCTCGACGATGAGGATGGTATGCTGCCACAAACGGAGCCAAACGCGCACATGCTAGCCAATCCATCAAACCTCTGCCGCAGTGCGGCGTCCCCCATCTCCAAGCTGGTGAAGGCCTTCGGTATGATGGCGTGTGTCGTATCCTTTGTGGCGTCCGCATTCGGTCAGGGCAAGTGCAGGGATGGCTATAGCACGCCGATATGCCCGCTAACCGCAGAAGTAGCAACGGCCCCGATCCAGCCGGTATTTGCACCCACAGGCTGGACAACAGTGGCGTTGGATCACATTACCTTCCGGGTTGCAGACTATCGGACGGAGGCGGCGTTTTACATCGCGCTAATGGGCTGGAGGCTCCGAAACGATGACGGCCAGCAGGCCATCCTGGACATCGGCCCCTGGGGTTCGGTCATCTTCAAACAGGCGCCCGGCCAGCAGACTGCCGTAGTGGATAACCTGTGCTTTGTCATCGAGCCATGGAATGCGGCAACAGTGCAGGCCGAACTCCGTAAGCGCGGCCTGTCGCCAGTCATTGACAACGATGGCAGAGGGTTCGAGAGCTTCCACGTGAAGGACCCCGACGGACTGGATATTCAGATCGCAAACGGGAACGGTCTCGCGAAAGACCGCCAGACTTCCACATCTGCAAGAACGTCCACGAAACTTGTTGAGGCATCGCTCTTTGAATCGACTGGATGGAAAACCGTCTGGCTGGATCATCTTTCATACCAGGTGCCTAACTACAAGGCGACCGCATCCTTTTACTCCAACCTCCTGGGGTGGAAGGAGACATACGACGAAGGGAGTCAGCAAGAACTCCTCATCGGAGAGATCGGAGATATGATCATCCGCGGAGGCAACGTCAACGACCCAAACTTCGGAAAAGGCCCAAGTGCGCCGCACAACGCGCGCATCGATCACATCTCGTTTGGAATCTCGCCATGGGACACGGACGGGGTGAAGGCGGAGTTGGAGAAGCGCGGCCTCAAGGCTCGTGTCGACACATCCACCAACGACGATATTCACGTGGCTGCGTTCAAGAGTTATCACACCACCACGCCCAATGGTTACAACCTGCAGATGAGTGTTCTAACGCACGATACCCGGTTGAATCTGGTGAACGCGGTCAAACCGAAATCCCTGGCTGGTCGCTGAACCCTGATGGCTCACAAACTACTGGGATCTCGGAATACACCTCGATGCGCTCGTCAGTGAGTCGTGACTGGCGAGCGTCGGGCTTGGGTGCAGCTCTGCCGGGCAGCTGCGACATAGCCGTTCAAAGTGAACTGCGCGAAATACGGGGCGGTCTCAACGGGTCGATGCAACACTATCTGATTTGGAGGTGGTGTGATGAGGCAAGGAAGACGGTATGGGCTTTCTGCGGAGCAGAAGGCCGACATCTGGCAGCGTTGGAAGGTGGGCGAGTCGTTGCATGAGAGTGGACGCGCCTTCGGCAAGGATCATGGCTCGATCCAGTTTCTGTTGTCGCAGCACGGCGGAATCGCTCCGGCAGTCCGTCGCCGGTCGCAGCGAACGCTTACGCTGACCGAACGGGAAGAGATCTCGCGAAGCGATTGAATCCATTGTCTTTACCCTCATATGTTTTTATTTTCCGGGTTTTCTGCCCAAAAATCGCATGTCAAGCCCAAAAACCACCTAAACCATTCAGAATAAGCAACATAGACTTGGCATATTAGTTCCACCCAAACCGCTATACTGGATATATAGATCGAAAAACAAGCAAGCCCCGGACACCCTCCGGGGCTAACTTATTGACAACAGGTATTTTGCAGACAACCTATTTATTATCAATATTTTACAGACACAAACACCCTGCAAACGATTGAAACCAGGTATTTTACGTCCAAAATACCCTTGAAGGGAGGGGGTACTGAACGGAAGTCCAACCGAACTAGAAGCGGTAAAAACTACACAGTCTGCATCGCCGCTTCGATTCCCGAGTTCACTTCGGCCTGGGCAAACTCCGCCGCAACACGAATACCGTTCATAATCGCCTTCTCATTCGACGACCCATGACCGATGATGCAAACGCCACGCACTCCCAGCAGCACCGCGCCACCGTACTCCGAGTAGTCAAGCCGTTTCTTGAACTCCGCAAACGCCTTGCGCGACAGAAGCGCTCCAACCTGCGAGGTCACCGTCGACTTCAGCGACTGCCGCAGCGACACGCTCAGCAACTGCGCCGTCCCTTCAATCGACTTCAACGCAACATTGCCCACAAACCCGTCACACACGGCCACGTCGGTGCCGCCATTGAACAGATCGCGCCCCTCAACGTTGCCGGTGAAGTTGATATTCGTCAGCGAACGCAGCAGCGGCAGCGTATCGCGAGTCAGCGAGTTGCCCTTCGACTCCTCTTCCCCAATCGACAGCAGCCCAACGCGTGGATTGTGAATCCGCAGCACGTTCTTCGCATACATGTAGCCCATCACCGCAAACTGAACCAGGTTATCCGGGTCGCAGTCCACATTCGCACCCACATCGAGCAGCAAGGAAGGAACACCCTTCATCGTAGGAAGAATCGTAGCCAAGGCAGGCCGGTCCACGCCCGAAAGCATGCCAAGAACCATCTTCGCGGTAGCCATCGCCGCGCCGGTATTGCCGGCGGTAAAGAACCCGGCAGCCCGCCCTTCGCGGACCATCTTCAGCCCGACCCGCATCGTGGAGTCGCGCTTGGACCGGACCGCCTGCGCGGCCTTGTCCTCCATGGTGATCCACTCAGTGGCCGGCACAATGAACACTGGCAGCCGCTGCCCGCGCAACGCATGCCGCAGGATAGGACGCAGCGTATCCTCAGGCCCGACCAGGTGTACCCGCACGTCGTACTGGCGCGCAGCAAGGACAGCCCCGCGAACCTCTGGCTCGGGAGATTTGTCGGAACCCATCGCGTCTACAACGATGTCAGTCGGCATCAGCAGGCATGAGCAAGGGTTGGATTGGGAGAACTAGCTGGCTTCTTTGGTCACGAGAACGTCGCGCCCCTTGTATGTCCCGCACTTGCGGCAGGCAACATGTGGCAGCTTGCGCTCATGGCAGTTCGGGCACTCAGAGAGGCCGGTGGGGGTCAGAAAATCGTGGCTGCGGCGCTTGGCAGTCCGTTGCTTCGAGTGGCGCCGTTTCGGATTAGGCATTGCGGTATCCCTTTCGATCGGCCGCGGCGGTTACGCGAAGAAACACGTGGTCGACGAGGCAAAAACTTGATAGTCAGTGCTTCAGCTCGAGCTTGTCCGCCAGACCCGCAAGCGCATTCCATCGCGGATCGGCCGCAGCCGCGTCGCACGAACACTTCGCTTGATTCAGATTCTGACCACAGCGCGGGCAAAGCCCTTTGCAGTCCGCCGTACAGAGGGTGCGGCTCGGCAAGGACAACAACACCTGCTCCCGCACCACATCTTCCAGCAAAAGACCGCTGTCTTGATAATACCCGATTTCGGTCTCATCCGGCGTAATGGACCGCTCCCCGGCGTCCGCATCGGCGCTCTCCGGTCTGAAAATCAGATCGAAATCGCCCTCCAGCGGCACCGCAACCGGATTCACGCACCTGGCGCACAAAATCTCGAAATCAGCACTATAGTGCGCCCGAAGCCGGATATCGTTGACATGGGAGTTCGAGCTACGATGTTCAATCAGCAGATCGGCCACGCCGTTGACCGGCAGCGGACCGGCCTGCCGGATGTCCGGGGCATAGTCCAGCACACCCGGAGCAATCACCTCATTGAACTCAAGCGGCTCATCCACGAGTTGGAGGGGAGTAATCAGCACGATATTAACGTTAGCAGGTTCGCGGCACAGATCAAATAGTCTCTGAAACCAAAGAGAACTGGCTCTCAGAGGGAAACCAGCATCGTAAATAGTTCGCCTCTCACCCGAAAGGATTCGAAGTCAATACCGATTATGAGCGAGAAATGGAAAGCAGCAGACATTCCGTCCCTGGGAGGAAAGCGCATCCTCATCACCGGCGCGAACAGCGGCATCGGCTACCACGCTGCCTTGAAGCTGGCCCGCAAAGGAGCGCAGGTTATCCTCGCATGCCGCGACCGCCAGCGCGGTGAAGCTGCTCTGGCCCGCCTGAATGCGGACTCTCCCAGCGTCCATACAGAACTGGCTCTGCTGGACCTCGCCTCCCTGGCCTCAATACACGCCTTTGCGGAGCAGGAACTCGCACAGCGCCGCCCCCTCCACATCCTCATCAACAACGCCGGCGTCATGGCCCCACCCAGGCGCCTCGAGACTGCAGACGGTTTCGAGCTGCAGTTCGGCACCAACGTCCTCGGCCACTTCGCCCTCACCGCTCTGCTGATGCCCGCGCTTGAGCAAGCAGCCGCTGAATCGCCCGACAGGCCACGCATCGTCACAATCGCATCCATCGCCCACAAACAAGGGCGACTCAACTTCGATGATCTGCAATCGGCCCGCAGTTATGGTCCCATGCGGGCTTATCAACAATCGAAGCTCGCCAATGTGATGTTCGCCTTTGAACTCGACCGCCGTCTTCGCGCCGCAAAGTCCCGCGTGATGTCCGTGGCGGCCCACCCCGGCGTAGCCAGGACCAACCTCTTCCAGGTAGGCGACTACTCGTCATTTGAAAGGGCCGCTCGTAACCTTGTAGGCCACGCAATCGGCATCCTTCTGAACACGGACGCGGAGGGAGCGCTGCCAACGCTCTATGCGGCGACTTCGCCCGGTGCTCAAGACGGAAACTACTACGGACCCCAGGGCTTCCAGGAGATGCGCGGCGACGACGTAGGCCCCGCCAGGGTCGCCTCGCAGGCGCTGGATACTACCGCCGCCTCTCGCTTGTGGCAGGCCTGCGAGGATCTCACCGGCGTCAAGCTTTTGTAACTGTTTTGAACAAGCCGCGCGCACTACTGCGCATTATTCAGGCAGGACAGCGATTCACACTGTGGCCGGACTCTCGACGAACTCCTGCTCAGTCCTCTTTAATTTGGATTGGCTCGCCAACTCCTTCAGCGTCTCTTTGCTTAAGGGTTTTTCGTGTAGTAGCAGTTCGGTCGCGCGAACGCGAGGGGTATCGTGGAACCATTTTTGTACGATGTTGTTTTTCAGAAGATTCGTCAGCGCCAAAAGGCACATGCCTTGATGATGCGCCATCCAGGATCGTACCAACTCTGGTTCCTTGCCCTGAGTGTAGTCCGCCGCTTCATAGAAACCGTAGTTGCCTACCCAGTTCATTCCGGCCATGCGTCGAAGATTCGCAACAGCTTCCTTGCGAAAGACGGAGAGCGCAAGAAAGGAAGAATAGGGAGAGATAACTGGTCCGTCTTCCGCTCCATATTTCAAAGCCAATGCCGGAATGCCCCAGGCCTGGTAGGCATACCGCCCTTGAGGATCGATTTTGGCAAAACCCGACTCCGAGATACCCCAGGGAATGTTCCGCACATGATCTCGCTGGATTCGGACGGAAGATTCGAGGGAACGCGCGATGAGTGTGTTGGGGAAGGCGCGCATCCACAAGGAAGGCATCATGTACTCGAACATCGTCCCGGTCCAGGAGAGAAGTGCAGGAAGGCCTTGAACAAGCACATGAGAGCGGTCGAGCCGGAACCACGACTGTTGCGGGATATCTCCTTTGGCGACGGCGAGAAAGGATGCAATGCGCGCTTCGGAGGCGAGCAAGTCATAGCACGCCGAGTGCAACTCGCCGGTGGCTCCGTCGAACCCGATGGACAATAGTTGGCGCGACTCAACAAAGAGGAACCCGTAGTGCATTGCATCGGCGTGACGTTCTGCTTCGACCGCGATCGTGGAAATGTCCGCCCTCAATCGCGCCAATCGTTGAACGGAGTCAGCGAGCAACGCGCGTAGCGAAGCAGCAGAAGCGGCGAGAGGAGAGTCTGGCTGCAATGAAGGCAGTGCGGCAGCGATCCTCGAATTCAGTTCCGATGCATAATCGCTAGCCCGCTGCAATGTAGGGACAGTGCCGTTCTCGACTTCACTCAATTCCGGCAAGGCAAACACTGCATCAAATTGAGGAAGAAGCCAAGGCATGTAGTCTTGCACAAATATCGATATGGCAAGAAGTCGTCGCGACAGTTCATGAACAAGCCAGTCGCCACGGCTAGTGCCAGACAAATCATCCTCGATTGGTATGACGAGCGCGGGCGCAGCAGTTCGCCGGATAAGAGTGCGCACATAAGTTCGCACTCTTGCGCTGGTCGAATCTTGCGTATGTGGCGCGGTATCAGTTGCTGCGACGGCCCCGGTTGGAAGTATCTGTTCGAGGTTTGAGAACATGTCGACGTCGATCAACGGACGTTTCAGTAACTCAATCGCCCCGCTATGCAGGGTAAAAAAAGACGCGGTCAGATTACCGCTGTCCACTGTGGAGATGGTCAACGGCGCGATCGGCCGCAAGGTCTCGATGTCGTACCAGTTGTAGATATGGCCGCGCTGTTTTTCGAGTTGGGCGTACTTATTGAGCGTTCCGAGTGTAGCCTCGGCGAACTCTGGAAGCGTCAGGAAACCAAGCTCATACGCAGCTTGTCTGGCGTTGAAGAGCATCCCAAGATTCGTTGGAGACAACTTCCGCACTTGAACAAGGTTCTTTTCTTCCACGTTATCGGGAATGAGCCAGTGATTTTCTTCCCCGCCGAACTCCTGGAAATATCGCCAGGTGTAGAGCGCCTGCTGCTTCAGGAAGAGTTCATCGTCTCGTGTCAACGGACCTTCTTGCTGACGAGGAGGAGAGTTGAGCCACTTTGCAACGAGCGGCGCGAGGGACCAAAGCAGCAGAATAGGACCTGCGGCGTAGAGTGACTGTATATGAGTGAATGCAAGGATGATCCCGAGGACAAAGGCCACGACTGGGGAGAGTTGCAAATAGACATCGACTGGCACCCTGGACCCAGTTGACTCGGCCTGCGCTGCTGTCTCCCATTCGAGAAGGAGTTTTCCAGACACGAGCCGGCGGCTCAACGACCGGATAATTGCATCGAATGAGAGAAACATATGATGCAGCAGAAAGGTGAGATTGAGAATCGTAAATCCACCTGAAGATGCAAACGCAGAAAACCCTTCGCGCGCCGCGACGAAACTCAACTTCAATAGGGCGCGGCCGAGGTTGAAGGCAAGTTGGACAAAAACCGGAAGAAGCAGAAGGACGAGAGTAGCCATTGTCCAGTAGAGGGCTCCGCCCGGAAGAACAAACCAGCCAAGGACAAACAAGAGAAATGTGATCGGCTCAACGAGACTGCGCCGCAAATTATCCAATATCTTCCAGCGAGAGATGGTGCTGATGGGATTCGCAACATATTTGCCGGATTCGTCAGGCACGCGACTGAACAGCCATTGTGCGATCTGCCAATCTCCACGTACCCAGCGATGTTTTCTACGAGTGTGCGCAGAGTAGCGAGACGGGTAGTCGTCGATTATCTCGATATCGGTGACCAGGCCGGCACGAGCATAGGAGCCCTCGATCAGGTCGTGAGATAGCAGGGCGTTTCGCGGAAAGCGACGATCCAAGACCTCATGCAGGATGCTCACTTCATAAATACCCTTACCCGCGAATATGCCCTCTCCGAAGAGGTCCTGATAGACGTCGGAGACTGCGCGTGTGTAGATATCGAAGCCAGTCTCGCCAGAATAGAGCGCGGCGAGACGAGAACGTGATGTCGAGGCGACACTGACGCCGACCCGCGGCTGTAAAATACCATATCCCTCGGTCACGATGCGCAGCTTAGGATCGATGATGGCTTGGTTCAAAGGATGTGCCATCGTGCCAATCAAGCGTGCTGCCGTTCCGCGAGGGAGCTGGGTATCGGAGTCCAGTGTAATGATGTAACGAACACGATCGAGGATTTCGAGAGGGCCGGCTTTTAGTGGAAAGCTATCGTACTTGTGGAGCAAAAACTTGTTAAGATCCAGCAGTTTTCCGCGCTTGCGTTCCCAACCCATCCAAACCCCCTGACGGGAGTTGAAGACGCGATGGCGATGCAGGAGAAAAAAGGAGCCGCCCTTCTCTTTGGCATACTTTGCGTTCAGATTATCAACACACCGCGCAGCTAGGATTGCCAACGGATTGGAATTTTCATCAAGCGGACGGGCCTTGGCGTCAGGCAAATCCGTCAGAAGTCCGAAGTGGACATTCGGATCCTGGTTCGAGAGATAGCGAGCCTCGAGCTCGTCAACGAGTTCACTCACTTGTACTTCATTGAAGAGTAACGTGGGAACAACAACTAAGGTCGCCGCGCCAGTAGGAACGCCCTTGGAAAAGTCCAATTTCGGAAGCGAATGGGCCTTCATGAGGGCAGTAACCGTATTGTTCACCAGATCGACGCCGCCCTGGCTTGCAGGTATTAGTGCGAACAAAAGCGCACCTATCACCGGCCAAAAGGAATTATGCGGCACGAGGGGTGCAATGATGGCGACGATAAGCAAGCACGACAATGTGAAAATGCCGAGGATGTAGAAATCTTCTTTCCAGCGGCGAAGAAAGCTGCGCAGCCGCTCGATCGGCGGAGGGTAATATCCGATGCGCCGGCTGAGCAAAGGAAGTCCTTCAGCGAATAGGAAATAGCCAATATGCATCGAACGGTATGCCTGGCGAGGATCAGAGCCTGCGGTACAAGCCGCTTGGCGGGCGAGGTCCAGAGCGCAATCTGCGGTTTCGACCTCACTGGCGTCCGCATGCTTTGCCAGCTCGGCGACCCGCATGTGGTAATCACGTCTGGTCTCGTCCTCCATCTGAGCAAAGACGCCAGCCGGATCCTGCTGAAGGATGGCATCGAACGCGACCAAAGGCTCGAGGACATTGCGCCATTCGAACTGATTAAGGCGTCGCATACTATGCAGGATGGCCGAGAAAGGGGACATCTCAATCTGTGGTAGCTCGCCAGCTTCGAAGGCTTCTTCTGCGCGGTCCAAAATGTATTCCAACTGTGCCAGTTTGAGCGCCTGCGGCAAAACCATTACTTCTTCGAGCAGGAGGGCATCGCGCTGTTGCGCTCGTTGAACATAGGTGGTGAGAGATTCGGGAGACCAAATCCCTTTGGCTGCGGAGAGATATCCCTCCGCCAGGTTGACCGCCCGCGGTAACTCGTTATTGCCGTCGACACGAACATGAGGAAGCGAGGCGAACAAATCCCCTGCTTCATCTTCAGCAATAAGCGCAGACTCCAACATCCTTGTGCTCTCCAACAATTCGAGCTGCGGAGTCAACTCTTGGAGCAAGGCCGTCTTACGGCAGGCGCGCAAAATTGTTGCCAGCCTCTGCTCTAGACGAACAATCCGCTCTGGCAATCCTTTCGCATTTGTATTAGCAGGCACCAACTCCCACTGCGCGCTAAGTGCCTCGGCACAACTCTGCAACTCCGCATCGGACACCGGTGGCATCTCAGGCAACCCTCCGGTTGCAAACTCCAATGTCGGCGCGGTTGGCGGCAAGGCGTGCTCTGACGCGATTGGGTCTTCTGACGAGGGAACCATGACACCTTTCTCCAAATCGTTTGCCAACTCACTTTGCGACGAAGCTCAATCGAATGGTTGGCCTCTGCGATAAGATGCTGGGCCGTGCTCACCTGTAGCTTGCGGCCTGCATCTCAAACATGCTCGCGTAGAGTCCATTCCTGCCCATCAACTCCTGATGGGTTCCCTCCTCAATCAGGGAGCCGCTGGCGAGCACAACAATACGATCTGCCATGCGCACTGTAGAAAATCGATGCGAAATCAACAGCGCCATCTTCCCGGCAGTCAACTCGGCAAAGCGTTCAAACACCTCAAACTCGCTGCGTGCGTCAAGGGCCGCTGTCGGTTCGTCCAGAATTAGCAACTGCGCATTGCGAAGATAGGCGCGGGCGAGGGCCATCTTCTGCCATTCTCCGCCGGATAGTTCCACGCCACCCTCGAAGCGACGGCCAAGCATTTGATCGTACCCCTGTGCAAATTTACTTACGACAGTGTCTGCAAGGCTCTTGTGAGCGGCTAGCTCGATGTCCCCTTGCTGAAGCGGTTGATCGACTCTGCCTACTGCAATGTTCTCTCTCGCTGTCATCTCGAAGCGCATGAAGTCCTGAAAAATTACGCCGATATGCCGATGAAGATCTTCGATCGAGTACTCGCGCAGATCGATGCCGTCCAACAATATCTGACCTTCGGTAGGATCGTAGAGGCGGGTGATCAACTTGACCACAGTCGTCTTTCCCTGGCCGTTTTCTCCTATCAGTGCGATTCTTTCGCCGGGCGAAAGAGTGAGATTGAAATTCTTCAACACAGTCCGCTCGGTCCCAGGATAGACAAAGGAGACATTCCGAAACTCGAACCCAAATCGGATCGGCGTCGGCGCCGGAAGGGCACCGGGTTTGGATTGCACAGTCGGCTGCATCTCGAAAAATGCGATGAGATCAGTAAGAAAGAGCGCCTGATCGGCAATGCCGGAGGCGGTAGAAAAGACTTGTTGCAGGTTGGAGCTTGCCTGCTGAATGGCTGCAGTTAAAAAAGTGAACTGCCCGATGTCGTACGCGCCGTTGAGCGTACGCCAGATGACGTACACATACGCGCCGTAATACCCCAGCGTGCCGATAACCCCCAGCAGTCCACCAACAATTAGTTTCGATCGTGAGAGGGTAACGTCTTCAACGTAGATTTGGTTAGCCAGCGCCTGAAATCGACCGGTGAAAAATTTATTTAGACCAAAGAGTTTTACTTCCTTTGCGCCTTCGCGACTTCCGGCTACCTGCCGCAAGTAGTCCATCTGACGTTTGGCCGGTGTCTGGCGAAAGTTTTTGGCGTAGCCCAGGAAAGCATAGTGCGTCTCGCCAAGGAATGACGGGAGTATACCGGCTGCGAGCAGGAGCACCAGCCAGGGGGAGGCCCATGCAAGCGCCGTTGAAAACACCAACGTCGTGATGATCTGCTGGATCAAACGCCCGATCTGCTGGATCATCGCCAGCCGATCGGTCGCTTGCACGCGTGCCCGCTCAAGACGGTCATAGAAGACAGGGTCCTCATACGTGGTCAAATCAAGCCGCGCGGCCTGTTCCATAACGCGAACACTCACATGCTGGGTATAGCGATTCGCAAGAAGCGAGTCTGAATAATCGATAGCCCGGGTGATCAGCCCCAGAACGACATTGAGGACGACCTCTGTTGCGACCAGTATCCAGAAATTGGAGGATAGAGATTCTCCGCGCAGGACTCCAGCGATATCGTTGATGATGTACTGAGCTACTTTTGCGACTGCGAACGGAAGAATAGCCACGATGACCCGTAGCCCGATCCCCCATGACACAACCGCTCGTCCTGACTCCCAGAGGATTAGGAGAACAGGAGGCATATTTCGAAGAGCACGGAGCCGGTCACGCCATGGACTCTCAGCATTCACGAGGTCTTTCAAGTCGCTCCTAGAGTGAGACTGCAAAGAGAGAGGGAGGGCCACTGGGAAATCCCCTCTCAGGTGAGAGATGCGCGAACTCGCATAAATGTTGGATCAAGTGCCCGCGTTTCCGATCTTTCCGGCTGAGGTGCGAAAGGCCATGCAAATCGTGACGCCTACTCAGAGAGTCGCCCCACGAAGCAAGGGATCCTTTTCTAAGGTGCCGCAGCAATCATGAAGCTACCAAACTGCTGCTGGTAATTGGCGCTCCACTTTCCATCTACGTCTGCACTCGCGAGGTAAAGTTGTTTTGTCCCGATAAACTGAGGGGGGAACTTCAGTTCAAGATAAACCGTTACCGTATCTCCGGAAACCTCAACGGACGAACCGGAGGCCACTACCGTGCATTGTGAATTGCTAAACGTGGAAGAAGATCCGCCAATAATCGGGTGAGACCCCCATGTCCCACCTATATCTGGCACAAGCCAGATCGCATTGGATGCAATGTCGTATCGCATGAGACATTCGTTTGCGGACCATCGAGATCTGCCTCCTGGAACGACCTTGTCCGTCATGATCGACACGGTGACTTCGCCGATGTGCGATCCGCCTTTTGGGTCTTTGAATGTCGCCTTAAACCTTTGCGGCGAACCTGCAGCAACCGATAGCATGGCAGAAGTTGGCGACGCCGATTGCGTCGCGGCAGGGACGAAGTTCCGAGTTGTCGAGCACCCGCCAAGGACGAGGCAAGAACAGAGGACCAGCATGAAACGCATATCGAACTCCGCAGACTCCTAAGTCGCTATGATGCAATTTACTCCCCGCAACGTGACATCCACCTATCGGACTAATACTTTGGACTGCTTCGAGAGTGTCAATATGATGACACATCGCAGATTATTTGATGGCACACCTGCGGCTATCGCGCCAATGAACAGTGCCGCAATCGTTCGTGTGGAGTCGATATGATTAAAAAATTAAGCGAAGTTTAAGTTGAAGAATTGGCTTGTGGTTCTCTGGAAGAAGGCGAGGAGAGGCCACAGCGAAGAAGAGATTTTGCTGAGTTGCGGGAAGGCGGGCCGGGTCAGTACAGAGTTACAGGCTTCGTGGGCGGAAGATTTATTCAACAAGGGGGGGATTCCGCAAGGAATCGAATCAACGACCCCTAATTGCCATGGCTCTACGATCGATTGCTTAGAAAAGAACCCTCGATGTGACGATCAGACCGTGGTTAAAACTGTGGAACTTGCTGGTAGCAATCTGCTCGCCGGCGCCGAATCCAACACCTAATCGACTCTTCGGATCTTTGGGCCGAAGACTGAATTTACCGAAGATGATCCCGGGAGTAACGAAGACCTGATTTTTGCCATCATTTGGTCCTCCATGAAAGTAAGTCGCATTCGACTCCAATTCCGGCCAGAGATACTTGCTAAGATGATATTGTGCCGTTGTGTTCCATGCGATCGGACGTCCCAACTTGACAGTGTTGCCGGTAGGTAAAGTTGCCCCCAGTGTGGTCTGCACATCGAGCCGGCCAAAGCCCTTGCCCAACCCCAAGGTAGGCGCGAGGCTTGCGTTTGTACTGCCGTTCTTATAACTTCCGGTCGGAATTGTGATCAGCATTCCCGTGCTCACGACATAGTTGCCATGTTCCGCATTGCCGCTTAACCAACGGTATTTCGGCAGAAACGACATATCTCCCGCTCCATTTACAACAGTCGGCGAACTATGCTCGAAATACGGCGGAAGGTTAATATCAAACTCAGTGTTGGCCCAAGGAATAAGGCATATGCCTTTACTTCCGTCGTAATTCCAGGTAGTGGCATGCGTAGAGTTGAACTGACGCACGAAATCCGCACGGGCCACCTGAATCAAACCGACATAGGTCGTGGCCAGAGGAGGGGTCCAGGCAGGTTGTCTGGCCTGCGTCGCAGTCGTCCTGGCTTCCCATTTTTCTAAAAAATTGTCCTGCGCGTGAAGCGCCATCGTTGGTGCTACAACGCAGAGTAAGAACACAGTTTGTTTAGTCAACATGCTCTCCAGTAGATTTCCGAATCCGCAAAAGCTTGACAGAGAGGGGTAACCCGGTCAACCAACTAAAGGTGGACATTTTCCTACACCCAGGCAATCTCGGCATGCCGTAGCTCTAGACGTTCCCCCTTCTGCAATTGCCTGCTCAATTCAGCGTCGAGTAATCTCGCGTCACTCGAAACAGCGAAGTTGCAATGTCGTGGGCGAACATGCAAGCTGATATTTATGCCCGAATTGCCGGACATAGCTGCTTATATCAGTGCGCTGGAGCAGCGAATCGTTGGCCAGCCGCTCTTGAAAGCGCGGCTTGCGAGCGCCTTTCTACTTCGAACCGCGAAACCACCGCTTACAGATGCCGAAGGCCATCTCGTACACGAGTTACGGCGCATCGGTAAACGTATCGCAATCGGGCTTGAAGGCGATCTCTGGCTCGTCATTCACCTGATGATCGCTGGCCGACTTCACTGGCGGCCGCCTGGGGCGAAGCTCCAAGGGCGCAATAGTCTCGCAGCCTTTGATTTTCCAAACGGTTCCGTCGTGCTCACTGAAGCCGGCACAAAACGTCGAGCATCGTTGCACGTTCTTGGTGGAGAAGAGAATCTAAAGTCTATTGACCCTGGAGGGATCGACGTCCTCTCCAGCGATGTCAACTCGTTTCGCGCAGCGCTTACAGCAGAAAACCGGACCCTTAAGAGGGCACTCACCGACCCGCGCATTGTTAGCGGGATCGGCAACGCGTACTCCGATGAGATCCTGCACGCTGCGCAGCTATCCCCCATCATGCTGACTCGCAAGCTACAGCCTCAAGAATGGGAAAGACTCCACGCAGCGACGCACAATACGCTTGAACTTTGGATATCCCGGCTGCAAGCCGAAGCACGGACCAACTTTCCCGAAAAGGTCACAGCGTTTCGAAAAGGTATGGCAGTCCACGGACGGTACGAAGAGCCGTGCCCCAGATGCGGAGAAAGAATCTTACGAATTCGTTATGCGGATAACGAAACCAACTACTGCGCTCACTGCCAAACAGGTGGAAGAGTCCTTGCGGACCGAAGCTTGTCTCGCCTCCTGGGCACAGATTGGCCGCGGACCCTTGATGAACTGGAAGCCCTGAAGCGACACTAACGCTTCCAAACATCGAGAGGATGTCGGTGTAATCAAGGATACCGAAGACAATCCAATTTTGGGCGTTAGCAACTTCTGTCGGGCTGAATCGCGGTCCGGAAATTCAGGGGAGGAACGTACTGTTTTGAGTGGACACAATGATCAGTCGTTGGCGGACTATTGCGTGGTGCCGGTGAGGAAGATCTGTTCAGGGTGGGCGGCGATAACGCGGTAAAGAGCAAACTGCCGGACGTTCTGGCTGCGCAGCTCGAACAAGAGACTAGCGCGGTTGCTGCCGTCAGCATCGACGGCGTCGACGAATTGCATCTTCGGCGTCCGATCGAGATGGGCGGCGTCGGTAACGCTTTGGATAACGGGTTTGATGTCGCCGAGACCATCTGCCTGAGCGACGATCGTAACGTAGCGCAAAGCAATTCCTGTGCCGTCGGTGTGCGCTGAGTAGACATAGGTTGCCGCACCGCCATAGCTGAGCGTGTAGGCCTTCAATTCCTCGTCCAACAGCGGTTGCTGAGGCGGAGGCGTTTGTGTAGCGCGATGCGTCTTGGTCGCTGTAGTGACTGGGGCTTTCTTCGCTGCTGCTGGAGCTGTCGTCGCGGGAGCCGTTCCATAGCTGACGAGCTGCGCACGAGCCATACCCTGCATCTTCTCGACGATCGCCTTGTGCTGGGCCTCATCATCCCAATCGAGCGTAAATGGATGCGGGTCGCGATTGACGGCGTCCGAAACGGCGACCATCTGGTGAAGATTGGGCGGTATGCCTGTGAGCTTCGGCAGATCGGCCTCCGTCATCGCGCTGGTGGGCTTACCCCGATGCAGATTAGGACGACCGGGATCGTCGTTCAAGGATGCGCCTATTCCGGAGACCGACCCGGTATCATTCGCTGACGCACCGGCCTTCTTTGCGTCTTCGGGAGAGTGGCGTTTCAGGGTGGGGCGATCGGGATCGTCTGCGGAGGCGGGGCTGCTGGCTGTCGTGGATGTACCTCCACTATTGGGGTCGGAACTGGGACGTTTCAAAGTCGGGCGATCGGGGTCGTCCGAGGTGCTTCCCGATTGAGTGCCCGAAGGCGCAGTGGTTGAAGAGTCGCTGCTAGAGGTTGCGGTGCCGGAGTCATCGCGGCGCTTCATGGTTGGGCGATCGGGGTCGTCAGCCGGAGTGCTGCTGGAGGTCGTATTGTTGGGTGTGGACGTCGTGCTAGAGGTGGTTGAGCTGGAGTTGTCCCGGCGTTTCATAGTTGGGCGGTCGGAATCATCCCCATTGGACGTGCTTGCTGTGGTGGATGTCGCTGTTGGCTGAGATGTTGTCGAAGTTGATGGGCTAGTCTGGCTGTTATCTGTGGAAGATTTCGCATCTCCACCGTCCTTGGTGACCAGATGCGGGCGATTTGGGTCAGTGGATGAGGTGGCTATAACCGGGAGGGTCTTGGAGGGCTTTAGGGCGTGCGTTGTATTTTTTGGGGCCGCCAGAGGCTTTATGCTCCCGTAGCCGAACCAGCCATCATCGTAGGCGAGGTCGCCAGTGGCCTCAACGGCTTGCAGATGCTTTGCGTAGGCGAGGTCTAAGGTACCTTTATCGACGCCGGCGGTCTGCAAAATGTATAGGTTGCCTGGGAGCAGAGCGAAGGGGATGGGCCGGGCGATATAGACGCCAGCATCCTCAAGTTTGCCCTCGATAAAGAGGGAGACCGGAATGAGACGGCTGGCAGTGGGCTTGGCGAAATCACCAGTCCACTCGTACACACCGACCGCGCGGACGACCTGCTCGGTCTTGGCGACCTTGTGCGTCTGCGCCATGGCGACAGAGGCGATGACAGTAGCTGTGACGAAGATAGCGCGGAGGAAGAGAGCTTTCATAAGTCTGCTAACGAGATTAGACGATACTCGCGAGGCAAAGTCCTACGAACAAGCTTCGAGCAGGTAGACTTGAGCGCAAGCGTATTGGATTGTGATTGGTTTAGACTCCCAATCTTTGACTCCAAATCATGGATACTTCGCCACTACTCAATGTTCGGGATCTATCGATTGTGTTCGGCCGACAAGAGGCTGTGAGCCGTATCTCTTTCCACATCAATGCGGGGGAGACCCTGGGTCTGGTGGGGGAGTCGGGATCGGGAAAATCGGCAACCTCACTGGCAGTGCTCAGGCTTTTAGCCCATACAGCAAGGGTAGCTGGAACGATCGAGTTTGACGGCGCAGACTTATCGAGTTTGACGGAAGAGGCTATGCGGCGACGACGCGGGCGTGAGATCGCGATGATCTTCCAGGAGCCAATGACAGCGCTGAATCCGGTGATGCCAGTGGGGGCGCAGATCGCGGAGGCCATCCGCGCGCACCATCCGGAGATGACCCGGGCAGCCGTGAAGACAAAGGTGCTCTCGGCGATGGAGGTGGTGGGACTGGCAGACGTGGAACGGCGCATGAAGGATTATCCGCACCGGTTTTCAGGAGGGCAGCAGCAGCGGATACTGATTGCGATGGCAATTGTGAACAGGCCGAGATTGTTGATCGCCGATGAGCCCACAACGGCGCTGGATGTAACGGTGCAGGCACAGATTCTTAAGCTTTTGAACGACTTGCGGCGGGAACACCAGCTGGCCATGTTGTTTATTTCACACGATTTGGCAGTCGTGGCGCAGGTTGCGGACAGGGTAGCGGTAATGCAACGGGGGGAGTTTGTGGAACAAGGGTCTGTACGCGATTTGTTCGAGCGGCCGCAACATCCTTATACGCGGAAGTTGTTGGCTTCGGCTCCGACGATGCGGACGGATCGATCACAGCCACTGGCTTCGATGGTTTGACAAATGGCGGCGGTTTCCGAGAGCACGAAATGTCTATAGACTAGGAAATTGGTCGTTTGGCTTTTTTGCCACCGCAATGCGCGCGCTCATACTTTCAGATATTCACGGGAACCTCGAAGCATTGAACGCAGTTCTGGCAGCGGCAGAGCCGTATGACGCGCTTTGGAACCTCGGGGACATGGTTGGTTATGGGGGTAGTCCGAATGAGGTGATTGAGCTGATGCGGGCGAAGGCGCAGATCAATGTGCGGGGGAATCATGACCGGGTTTGTGCCGGGCTGACCTCGGCACTGGGGTTCAACCCGGTGGCGCGGGCGGCGGCAAACTGGACGAATAAACAGTTGACAGCAGATAACTTAGCCTGGCTGAAGGCGTTGCCGGCGGGGCCGATTCCATCGGAGGAGCACGGAGTGACTTGTGTGCATGGTTCGCCGTTGCATGAGGACCAGTACATTTTGAGCATGCGGGATGCGTGGGCTCCGCTGCAGCAGATGGGGACGGCAATTACGTTCTTTGGGCATACGCACTTACAGGGTGGGTTCTCGCAGAAGGAGCATGACTGGCACGAGATCAAGCCTCAGTACAGGACGAAGAATGAGGCGGAGAGCTGGACGATGGCGATTCAGGAGGGGACTCGGCATCTGGTGAATCCGGGGGCGGTGGGGCAGCCGCGGGATTGTGATTGGCGGGCGGCTTTTGTTATCTATGACTCGGAGGCGAAGGAGATCGTCTATCACCGGGTTCCTTATGACCTGACCGGGGCGCAGGGACGGATTTTGATGGCGGGGTTGCCGGAGCGGCTGGCGGCTCGGCTGCGCGAAGGGCGTTAAATTTTTTTAGGTGGTTTTTGGGTGGGGTTTTGCGATTTTGTGGGGAAAATCGTGGTTTTTCGCTGGTCACAACGTGGTTTTTAAGTGCAAAAACGTGGTTGTTAGCGTGGTGTTTTGCGGCGTCGGAAAACACGCCAACTTTTTAAAATAAATCTGTGGAAATTTCTGGGCGTGGGTTGCTCTTCGCAGTCGACCACTCACCGAACTGCGGATCCCAAAACGAACTGCGGATCCCAGAATCAGATGACTTTGCGGAGCGCGTTGGCGACTTTTTCGCCGGCAGATTTGACGGCGCTGGCCGCTGTTTCGCCCGCGGCGATGGTGTGCTTGAGCGCCGATCTCTTTTGTGTTCCGGGGTGTTCGACTGGATCGGTCTCGATTTCTCCACCGAAGATTGTGTGTCCTTTTTCGAGCCGGTCGAGCGTGAGGTTCAACTCTTCGACTACTGCCTCGGCCTCGTCTTCGATGACGATCAGTTCCATGTTGATCTTGCGATAAAGCATGTCGGTACCCCCGGTCTACAATTCTATGCTGCTCGCGTGTCCGAGTTCGAGCAGGCTTAGGCGAGTTGTTGCTCTTCGAGGGTGAGTGAGAGTTCTTCCCACTCGGCTAAGAGCGTGGTGCGTTTTGTGCGGAGGGATTCGAGTTCGGCGGCGTCCTTTTGGGACTGTTCGGCGGAGGTGAAGTTACCCAGGCGAGCTTCGGCGGCTGCTATGGCGGATTCGAGGCGCGGGATCTCTTGTTCGGCGTGGTGGAGGCGATCCTCGAGTTGTTTGAGCTTGATGGGGTTCAGGCGCTTGATTGGCGTTGCGGGTGTGGGTTCCGGGTTGGAGGAAAACGGTCTCGCTTCGCTCGATGCCCACACATCAGAATCGATGTATGGGGCACCCGCATTTGTTCCTCCGCTCGCACTCTCACCTGAACCGAGCTTCGAGTTGACGGTTGACGATTGAGGCGCCGGAGTCAGGGAAGTTTTGATCTGTTCGGTTACTTTTTCGGGGCCGCCTTGTTTGCGCCAGAGATAGTCTTCGTAGTTGCCGGGGTAGATGTGAAGGCGGCGGTCTTCGACCTCGAAGACGCGGGTGGCCAAGCCGTCGATGAAGTAGCGATCGTGGGAGACGAAGAGGACCGTGCCGGTGAAGTTGCGGATGGCGTCGAGGAGGACGTCTTTGGCGCGGAGGTCGAGGTGGTTGGTGGGCTCGTCGAGGAGGAGGAAGTTGCTGGGGCTGACGAGCATCTTGGCCATGGCGTAGCGGTTGCGCTCGCCGCCGGAGAGGACGCCTAGTTTTTTGAAGACATCGTCGCCGGAGAACATGAAGCAGCCTAAGAGACTTCGCAGCTCGACTACGGGGACTTTGGGAGAGGCTCCGGCGATGTCGTCGAGCATGACGGCGTTGGGGTCGAGGACTTTGTACTGGTCTTGCGCGAAGAAGTCGGTGAGGACGTTGTGGCCTTCGCGGATGGTGCCTGCGGTTGGCGCTTCCTGCTGGCTGAGGAGGCGGATGAGCGTGGATTTGCCTGCGCCGTTTGCGCCTACGAGGGCGATGCGGTCGCCGCGCTCGATGGTGAAGTTGAGACCTTCAAAGATGAGTTTTTCGCCCGCCGGTTTTTCGTCGACCGGGGGCATGGGGTAGACCTTTTTGAGGCCGTTGACTTCGATGACGGTGCGGCCAGATGCAGGCGGCTGTGGAATGGAGAAGTGGATGGTCGCTTCTTCTTCGGGGATCTCGATGCGCTCGATCTTCTCGAGCTCCTTGATGCGTGACTGGACTTGTTTTGCTTTGGTGGCCTGGTAGCGGAAGCGGTTGATGAAGGCTTCGAGGGCGTCGATGCGGTCGCGCTGATTTTTGTACGCGTTCATCAACTGGGTGCGGCGCTCTTCTTTTTGCGCGACGTACTTCTCGTAGTTGCCGTGGTAGACGTGCATGCGCTTGTTCCAGAGCTCGATGGTTTTGTTGACCGTGACATCGAGGAAGTAGCGATCGTGCGAGATGAGGATGTAGGCGTTGGGGTAGTCGTGGAGATAGTTTTCGAGCCAGTTGCGGGATTCGAGGTCGAGGTGATTGGTGGGCTCGTCGAGAAGCAAGAGGCTGGGCTTTTGCAGGAGCAGCTTGGCGAGCGCGATACGCATCTGCCAGCCGCCGGAGAACTCTTCGGTTTTGCGTTCCCAGTCTTCCTTGGAGAAGCCGAGGCCGCCGAGGACTGCCCCGACTTGGGCGTCGAGAGTGTAGATGTCGTGGACGTGGAGCTGGTCGGCGATGTCGGAGTAGCGTTCGGCCGCGGCCATGTACTCTTTGGATTTTGGGTCGACGGTGGAGAGGGTGTGGGTGAGGTCTTCGGCTTCGCGCTCGAGGGCGTGGAGGTGGTCGAAGACGGAGAGGCATTCGGCGAAGACGGTTTTGCCGCGGAGAGCGAGGCCATCCTGCGGGAGGTAGCCGAGGGTCATGCCTTTGACGCGGGTAAGTTGGCCGTAGTCGAGGGTTTCGATGCCGGCGAGGATTTTGAGGAGCGTGGATTTGCCGGTGCCGTTACCGCCGACGAGGCCAGTGCGCTCGTCCGGCGTGATGAGCCAGTTGGCGTCTTCGAAGAGGAGTTTTTGGCCGAAACGTTTGCCGGCGGAGGAGAGTTGGAGCATGCTGCTTCTATTTTCTCATCCAGGGTCGACCGCGGATCGCTGGATAACCGCGGATTGAAGACAAAGGCTTGTTCCCGCGTGGAAATGAAACTTTATAGTGATGCCTCGGGGGGATCGTTGTAGGAGTTGTCGATGCCCTCCAATTCGAGATAATTGTGCAAAGGAGAATACCGATGTATGACATGGCGAATTTGAAGAAGTTGAAGACTCTGGGGGAAGGGGCTCCGAAGGCGATGGATGCTTTCTGGGCGTTCGATAAGGCGGCGATGGCCGATGGCGCGGTGCCGAAAAAGTACAAGGAGTTGATTGCGCTAGGCGTGGCGTTGACGACGCAGTGTCCGTATTGCCTGGAGATTCATCGCGGCAATGCGGTGAAGGCTGGGGCTACGCCGGAGGAGATTGCGGAGACGGCTTTGGTGGCTGTGGCACTGCGGGCCGGTGCGGCGGTGACTCATGCGACGCACCTGGTTGGCGAAGGAACCGGGAAGTAGCGGCTCCCGATCGGAGCGAGGAGACTGCGGCGGAGGGACAGCCGCCGTGTCTTCCTTGCTCTGGTTTGGAGATGGGTGGGCCGTCCGGATGCGAACAATGGTTTGCGGTTTTGGACGGTTTGACCGCGGGGATGGACACTCCGTCGAGAGAAAAATCAATGGTGACAGCTCTTTGAAGGATTCGCGGTGGCGGGATCTTTGGCAGGCGAACTGCATATTGGATGGAGCCAAAGAAGCATTTTCGGAGGTTGGCAATGGCGCATTTTGAGCGGATTCGCGATGTGATTTCGGGGCCGTTTAGTCCGGAGATTATCGGGCAGCGGGCGGCGGCGGGCTGGCAGATGGTGTCGATTGAGTGGCGACGCGAGCTGCCGGATGGCGAGGCTCCAACCCAGGGAGCGTTTGGTGAGGATATTCCTTATGGGCTGCGGATCTCCGAGGATTGCACGCGGCTGGAGGTCGAGCCGACGGAGAACCAGGCGATGATGCTGATGATGGAGTTGCTGGGACAGGACTTCACTTATTCAAGCATCGTCAGCGATTTGAATGAGAAGGGCTTTCGGATGCGGGACGGCAAGCCGTGGAACCGGGTGGCGGTCTTCAACATGATGCCGCGGTTGATCGAGGCTGGTCCGCGCATGTTTTCGAGCGAGGACTGGAGACGGTTGCAGCAGGGATTGGCGCGAGGCAGAGCGCTTTCCAAATAGCCGCAATGCATTTTGTTATCTGGTTGCTGCCAGTTGTCTGAGCTTTGTGCGGAGCTGGGTGAGGTCTTGTTGGGAGAGATATTGGCCGTCGTGGATGACCGCTGCGATTTTGCGCGTGTTGGCGATGTCTTCGAGGGGATTCGCTTCGAGGAGGACGAGATCGGCGATGCGTCCGGGCTGAACCGTGCCGTAGTCGCTGAGTTTGTTATAGAACTTCGCGGGGTTGAGGGTGGCGGTTTGTAAGGCTTCGAGTGGCGTGAAGCCTGCGGCTACGAAGCGTTGCAGTTCGAGATGCAGGCTGATGCCGGGGAGGACGTCGACTCCTGCGGGAGTGTCGGTGCCGGCGAGGAATGGGACGCCCGCGACATGGAGTTTGCGCACGATGTCGAGCTCGTGGGTGACGAATTTTTCGCGGACAGGGAGTGGGTCCGTGTCGAGGGATTTCATGATCGCCTTTTGTGCGGCAGGCCAGTGTTTGTCGACCCAGGTGCGGGGAGCGTAGGCGAGGTCTGGGTCTTTGGTGTAGTCGATGGCGTCGACTAACCATTGGCCTCGTTCCCAGTAGAGTGTGGGGCATTGCCAGACGTGGTTTTTTGCGATGAGTTGGATGATCGCGGCTTCGCGGGCTGGGTCGTAGGTGTCGAGGAACATGCCTACGGTTTTTTTGCCGGTGAGGTATTTGGTTTCGTCAGGCGAGCTGGCTTCGAAGATGCCGATGAGGTGCTCGAAGGTGCGCTGGTTGGCGGCGATGGCTTCGGAGGCGCGGATGGCGTCGGGGACGTGGCCTTCGAAGGGGATGCCGACTTTTTTGGCTTCGTCGGCGATGGCGAAGTAGGCCTCGCGCGGAACGCCGGACTGGACTTTGATGAAGTCGGTGCCGCGGGTGTGGAGCATGTCGACGGCTTTACGGCCATCTTCGGGCGTGGTGATGGCGATGGCGGCTTTGTAGTGGGATTTGGGGCCGTCGAGCATAGGGCCGGAGACGATCATGCGCGGGCCGAAGAGGCGGTGGGCGGCGATCTCGTCGCGGGCGTGGAGGACGGGGTCGAGGGCGCTGCCCATGTCTCGGACGCCGGTGATGCCGTTGGCGAGGAAGAGGGGAAGGACGAGATCGGTGCCGTCGTCGGCGGTGGAGTCGAAGTAGACGTGGGTGTGCATGTCCCAGAGGCCGGGGATGAGGTACTCGCCGTGCGCGTCGATGACCTGGCCGGATTTGAGATCGGCGTTGGACGAGGCGAGGACGCGGGTGATGCGGTTTTTCTCGATGACTACAGTGCTGTTGGGCTGGGTTTTGCCGGTGACGGTGTTGATGACGGTGGCATGCGTGATGATGAGGGTTTGGGAGCTGGCAGTGACTGAAAGGAGGGTGAAGGTGAGGAGCTTCAGATGGATTCGCACAGGTTGATGGTACTTCGTTATTGAGGGTAACGACATTCGTCGTGGCTTTTCCCCGAGACGAGGTGACAAAGTTGAACTATTACCGTCGCTTTGACGGCGGCGGAAGCGTCCAAAGAGACATGGGGCTTGATTTGAACGAAGCTGCAACAGAGATAGAGGCGACAGGACGGCGTCCAAGATGGTGGCGGAGGCGGTGGTTTGTTGGGAGCGTTACGGCGTTTCTGCTGGTCGCGTTTGCAGGGGCTTTGGTGGTGATGTGGGGATTGAAGCAGATGGAGCCGATGCTGCGACGGAAAGTAGTGGAGACGCTTTCGGCGCGGTTTCATTCGCCGGTCGAGCTGGACCGGCTGGAGGTTTCGCTGCGTAAGGGTGTGATTGTGACGGGCGGAGGGCTGCGGATTCTTTATCTGGCGGGGCCGACGAAGCCGGATGTGCGGCCGAATGCTCCGCCGATGCTGGTGGTCGATCATTTTTCGTTCAGCACCGGGTGGAGGGAGTTGCTGCGACCTACGACGCGGGTATTGTCGGTGAAGGTGCAGGGGCTGCAGGTGAATATTCCGCCGAAAGAGGAGCGTGGGGCGGTGATGCCGGATGATCCGAAGAAGAAAGGGCAGCCTGCACTGGGGATTGCGGTAGACACGATCGAGTGTACGGATGCGAAGGTGGTGATTGAGACGAGCAATCCGGCGAAGAAGCCGCTGGAGTTCGCTATCAACAGTCTGACGCTGAAGGATGTGGGAGCGAAGAAGCCTTTCAACTATGACGCGACGCTGGTGAATCCGAAGCCGGTGGGCGATGTGCATTCGACGGGGCACTTTGGCCCGTGGCAGAACGATAATCCACGGGATACGCCGATGGATGGAAGCTACGAGTTCACGAATGCGGATCTTTCGACGATTCATGGGATTGGAGGGATTCTGGAGTCGACGGGAAAGTTCGGCGGGACGCTGGGAGAGATTGCGGTGGACGGGACGGCGGAGGTGCCGGCGTTTCGGCTGGATATTAGCGATCATGCGTTGCCGCTCCATACCGAGTTCAGCGTAATGGTGGACGGGACGACGGGAGATACGCGACTGGACAGGGTGTGGGCTCGGGTGGGACGGTCGGAGTTGACGGCGAGTGGTGCTGTGACGCGAGTGGAGGGCGCTCCGGGGCATGATACGGATCTGCATGTGGTGATGGAGAAGGGGCGGATCGAGGACATGCTTGCGTTATCGATGAAAGGGAGTCCAACGCTGATGCGAGGGGCGCTGGCGACGAAGACGCATCTCGAGATTCCTCCGGGGCGCGTGAGTGTTTCGCGGAAGATGAGATTGTCGGGAACGTTTGCGATTACGGGAGCGATGTTGAATGATCCGAAGATGCAGGCACAACTGGATGCGATGAGTATGCGTGCGCAGGGCAAGCCGAAGCAGGCGAATGCTCAGGATGCTGAGGTGGTGGGGTCGGCGGTGAGTGGCAAGTTCTCGCAGGCGAATGCGGTGCTCGATGTGAGCGAGTTGAACTTCAAGATACCGGGGGCGCAGGCGGTGATGGATGGGCAGGTGCAACTGGTGGGGAGCACGTTTGAGTTTCATGGAAAAGTGCGGACGGAGGCTACGGCTTCGCAGATGACGACGGGCTGGAAGAGTTTGCTGCTTGGGCCGTTCGACAAGCTGCTGAAGAAGAATGGCGCGGGGGTGGAGCTGCCGATCGAGGTGTCGGGGAAGGGGTCGACGTATGATCTGCGGCTGGATTTTCCGCATGACACGCATGCTCCGCAGGGACTGACAAGTCTTCCGAAATGAGTGAGGTGCCGTGTGTGGTGCTTCAGTTGGAGAGACAACGGCGGAGCGCTCTGCTACTGTCAATCTTGAGAGTTTTCAGCAGTGAGTTTTACGGAGTTTGATGTCCGGACCGCCACAACTTTATTCAGGCCCTGAACCGGCCGCTGAGCAGACGCCGTCGAACGGCAACGAGAGCTCGAAGCGGACTGCGCCGGTCTGGCTGCAACGGCTGTCGCTGTTTGTGCTGGTGCTTTTCTGCGTGTACCTAGGCGTGCTGGTGATGGTGCTGCCGTGGTGGACGCGGATCTGGGACCGTAACGCATTCATTCTAGCGCGTCCGTGGCTGGCGACGCTGCTGCATAACGGAGCAGTGCGGGGGATGATCTCCGGGCTGGGTCTGCTGGATATATGGATTGGTATCTCGGAGGCGGTGCACTATCGCGACTACCGTGGGTAGAAAAGAGAAGATGAGACTATGACACGAACGGCGCCTGAGGTTGCGGAGGAGGCTCCGCTGGCGTATCAGAATCCTGAGTTCCTGAACTCACCTGAGGGCCGGATGCTGCGGATCATGGCGGAGTACCAGGAGCCGATGGCGCGATTTCGGCGGGAACGGATTCAGGACACGGTGGTGTTCTTCGGATCTGCGCGGTTTCGGGCGCTGGATGTGGCGAACTCGGAGCTCGAACTGCTGGCGAATACGGGGTCGGCGCAGCCGGCTCCGGAGCATGAGCAGCCGGCGAGCCCGGAGGAGATTGAGAGCGGAGAGGCGAGCAGGCTGCAGCTGAAGCTGGCAGAGGCTGCCGTTGAGATGGCGCAGTATTACGAGGACGCGCGCAAGTTGGCGGGGATGGTGGCCTCGTGGGCGAAGACACTGCCTGGCCGGAGGCACCGGTTCGTAGTGACGTCGGGTGGCGGGCCAGGGATTATGGAGGCGGCCAATCGGGGAGCGTTTGAGGTGGGGGCGAAGACAATAGGGCTGAATATTCAGCTACCGTTTGAGCAGCATCCAAACCCTTACATCACGCCGGGGCTGAGCTTTGATTTTCACTACTTCTTCATGCGGAAGTACTGGTTCGCTTATCTGGCCAAGGCGCTGGTGGTTTTTCCGGGTGGATTTGGGACGCTGGATGAGATGTTCGAGCTACTGACGCTGGCGCAGACGAAGAAGCTAGCGAAGAACATGACGGTGGTGATCTACGGATCGGAGTACTGGAAGCACGTGATCAACATGGAAATGCTGGCAGAGAAGGGGGCCATCGCCATGTCGGATCTGGAGCTGTTTCAGTTTGCGGATACGCCGGAAGAGGCGTTTGCGATTCTTAAGACGGGTTTGACGGAGCATCACCTGGAGTCGGACTACGAGCGGGAGCAGCAGCGATCGGAGTATGAAAAGATTCCCGCGGAGCCGGCGCCGGGCGTGCAGGAGATGCTGGGGCCGGATATTACGAAGACGCGGTAGGATTGTTGCCGATCAAATTTCATCCACTACGCACCATCTCCAACTGCCGTTGCAAAAATCGCTTCTCCGGGTTCGTGCAGTCGCATTCCAGCGCGGCAGAAAATGCCACCTCAGCTTCAGCAAATCTTCCTAGTTCTGCCAGGACGCGGCCGCGCACAGCGGGAAGCAGATGATATCTCCGTAAAGCATCGTCTCTTTCCAGGGGTGCGAGCGCAGCCAGTGACGCCTCTGAGCCATGCACCTTCATCACAACGACCGCGCGATTGAGCGCCACGATCGGTGAAGGAGCCATCTCGATCAGTTGGTCGTAATGTTCCAGGATGGCCGGCCAGTCGATCGTCTCCGCACTTTCAGCGCTCGCATAGGTCGCTGCGATTGCAGCCTGGATGTGCCACTCGGAGATTTCGCCGCCAACGATCGACTTGTCGAAGTAAGAGAATCCGAGTGCCAGCAGAGCATCATCCCAAAGGCTGCGGTCCTGTTCCTCGAGCAAGACGAGATCTCCTGCTGCGTCGGTGCGTGCCGGCAGACGTGCAGCCTGTAACGCCATCAACGCCACCAAAGCATCCACTCGCGGGGCAGCCATCGACGAGGCAGCTACCAACCTGCCCAACCGCAAAGCCTCGAGACAGACATCGCGTCGAATCAACTCCTCTCCGGTATGTGCTGCATAGCCTCCGCTGAACATCAGGTAAACCACATCCAGGACTGAGTTGAGCCGTTTCTGCAACTCCGCCTGGTGCGGCATGACTAGTGGCAGGTTCTGCTCGCGAATCAGCCGCTTTGCCCGCACAAGTTGCTGTGCAACTGTTTTTTCTTCAGTAAAAAAGATGCGCGCAATCTCTCCCACACTAAAGCCGCCTACCAGTTTCAAGCTCAAGGCGATCTGTACGTTCTGAGCAAGCTGCGGATGGCAGCACATAAAGATCATTCGCAGCTCGTCGTCGCGCAAATTCTCTTCTGTATCCACATCCTCGACGTATTGCCTGCGTGATTCGAGCGCAGCAATCAACTCATCGGTCTTGTCTTCGAAACTTATGTTCCGCCGAAGCGCAGAGATCGCGTAATTATGCGCCACGCGAAAGAGCCACGCCTCCGGTTTTTCGGGAATGCCCTGAAACGACCATGTTTGCACGGCTCGCAGCATGGTCTCCTGCACAGCATCTTCCGCCAGTTGGAGGTGATTCGAGCCAAGCAGCCCTGCCAGCCAGGAGACGATTCTTCCTGCTTCCCTGCGGAACAGGTTCTCCAGCAACACGGGGCTACTTAGCTCGTCCATCGGAAATCCTACTTTACGAGTGACTGACGATCACTTCGCGAATTTCAATCGTCCCGAAATCTAAATTTGGATTATCGCGTGAAAGCTGGACCGCTTCGTCGTAGTTCTCCGCTTCGATTGTGTAGTAACCACCCATCACCTCTGTTGATTCACTGAACGGCCCCTCCGTCACACGTACACTGTCGCTCTTCTTCTGCACCACGCGGCCGGAACCGTCAACCAGCCCCGCGCCGCCCACTACGAACGGCTTCTTCCGCCAGGCCAGATACTTCTCGATCGTCTTCTGCATATCGTCCGGGCTCAGTTTTCTCCAAGAATCACCATTGTTGCGTAGCAAAAGCATGTATTGTGGCATCGAATTCTCCTCTTCTTTCTGATTGAAATACTTCTATGTCAATAACGAAGGAAGCCACAAGGAATCGACATAAAAATGAATTTATTTTAGGCGCGGCGGCGGAAGGTAGTCAGAGTCTGACGCCGTGTTCGCCGATGATGCTGAAGACGCCCAGGAGATGAGTAAGGCCGAGAAGTTCCCGAATCCGCTTGCCGATGTTGAGGAGCTGTAACTCGCAGCCTGCGGCTTTGGCCGATGTGTAGAGACCGACGAGGGTGCCGAGACCCATACTGTCCATCCAGGTGAGATGGGACAGGTCCAGCACGATTCGTTTGGTGGCCGGGATCAACGGACGGACGTTGGAGTAGAGGATCTCGGTGAATCCGGAAACCAGTTGGCCGTGGCATCGCACGATGGCTACGTCGTTTTTATGTTCGATGTCAATTGTGAGGCGTTTTGGCGCTGTTTGGTCAGGCATCAGGCTTTCTCTTTTCGAATCATGATGGAACGTCAGGAAGTATTTCGAGAGAGTTTCTCATGAGCGGTTGTGTGGATGAGGATAGGAAAAAGGTATTGGCAATGGATGTTGTTGAGAAAGGTGCGCCTACAACCTTCGGGGAATCAATGCAGTAACAGGAGTTACGGATATTGAAGCTCCATTCTTGGTGCAGTCACATGCCAGTCATGTAAGGCCTCCATACTGGCCCCGGGTAGAAGGGCTAAGACAGGGGTAACCGATGGGCCAATCGAGCATCTCGTATCTGTGGCGCGAACCGGAGGCGGCGAAGGGCTTTACGACGGGCGTTTCGCTGCATAGCCATACCAATCAGTCCAAAGAGACCCTGGATTTTATCTCGGAGCTGTCGAAGGACTGGAGCATGTTGCAGCCGGTGATGCGGTGGGCGGAGCGTCGCTGCAGACGGATGACGGGAATCGACCCGAACTATGCGCGCAGCTATTGGACACCGCCGCTGACGCCAAGCCTGGCGTTCGACCTGGAGCGCAGGCAGATTGAAGAGAAGCTGCAGCTTCCGGGGCTGGTTTCGATTACGGACCACGACGATATTCAGGCTCCGATGCTGCTGCGGACTGTGGCGGGGTCGCGGCATATTCCGGTGTCGGTGGAGTGGACAGTGCCGTTTGGCGAGACTGCATTTCATCTGGGCGTTCATAATTTGCCGAGCGCTACCGGCACCGCCTGGATGGAGCGGCTGGCGGCGTTCACGGCGATGCCGGTGGCGACACGAGCGCCGAAGCTTTTGACAGAGATGCTGGCTGAGCTCGACGAACTGCCGGGGGTGCTGCTCGTCTTCAACCATCCGCTGTGGGACCTTTACCGGGTGGGCAAGGAAAAGCACGAGGTGCTGGTGAACGAGTTTCTGGCGGTGAATGGGCAGTTTATCCACGCGCTGGAGCTGAACGGGCTGCGGGACTGGAAGGAGAACCGCGAGACCTCGACCCTGGCCGGCAAGTGGAACCAGCTTGTGATCAGCGGAGGCGACCGGCATGGGATCGAGCCGAATGCGAATTTGAACCTGACGCACGCCGGGAGCTTTAACGAGTTTGTGCATGAGGTAAGGCGCGAACGGCAGAGCCATGTGCTGTTCATGCCGCAGTATGCGGAGCCTTGGAAGCACCGGATACTTCAGTCAACACTGGCTGCAATTCGCAATTATCCGGATTTTCCGGAGGGCTCGCGGCTATGGGATGAGCGGGTCTACCATCCGGATGCCAATGGCGAGGTGCAGCCGTTGAGCCGACTGTGGATGAAGGGAAAGGCTCCAGCGATGTGCTCGGCAGTGTTGTCCGTAGTTCGCCTGATGGGCGCGGGACCGGTGTCGAGCGGGTTGCGGATCGCCTGGAATGACAGCGGTGAGATGCGGACAACGCTTGGCCGATCCTGAAACTTTCACGTTCTGAGTTTTGTGTTGCCTCTTGTTTCGTGGAGAAGAAACGGACGTTAGTCTAGAGCGATGCGGGTGCCGCGTGTTGCCTACTTTCCGGATTCATTCCATGAGGTCAATGGCGTTGCGCATACCAGCAGGAATTTTGTGGCGTATGCGGAGCGGCATGGGCTTCCGCTTCTTTGCGTGCGGGCGGGGACGCGGGAGATCCCGGTGGAACAGGTGGGCGCGCTGCGAACGCTGGAGCTGAGGCGGAGTCGCGGCTCGGTGAGGATGGAGAAGGACCTCGAGTTCGACACGCTGTTCTGGCGGCATGATGAGGCGATACGCCGGGAGTTGGAGCGGTTCCGGCCAGACGTAATTCACATCACCGGGCCGAGCGAGCTGGGACTCTTTGGTGCGTACTTTGCACGGGAGATGGGAGTGCCGCTGGCAGCGTCGTGGCATACGAATATCCATGAGTATGCGGCGCGGAGGATGGGCTGGCTGACGGGGAGACTTTCCGGAAGCCGCGGGGCTGCGATTGAAGGCGGAGTGGAGGCCGGCACACTGTGGGCTACTTCGCAGTTTTACAAGCTGGCGAAGGTCTTGTTCGCGCCGAACGATGAGCTTTGCCGGATGTTGAAGAGAACGACGGGAAGGCCGTGTTTCCTGATGCAGCGCGGTGTCGATACGGAGTGGCTTTCGCCGGCGCACCGCACGCGAGAGGTGACTGACGGAACGGTGGTGCTGGGATATGTAGGGCGGCTTTCCGTGGAGAAGAATGTGTCGCTGCTGGCCAGAGTGGAGCGCGAGCTGGCGGCGATGGGTGTGGACAGAGTGCGATTTTTGATTGTGGGGCATGGCAGCGAGGAAGCGGCGCTGCGGAGGGATTTGAAGGAAGCGGAGTTTGCCGGGGTGCTACGCGGTCAGGCGCTGGCTGAGGCTTACGCGAATATGGATGTGCTGGTGTTTCCATCGCATACCGATACGTTTGGGAATGTGGTGCTGGAGGCGCTGGCGAGTGGCGTGCCCGCGGTCGTGACTCCAGATGGAGGGCCGAAGTTCATCGTGCGCGATGGGGAAACCGGATTTGTAACCGAAGAGGAACGTTTTGCCGCAACGGTTGCGGAGTTGGTTCGAGACCAGGCGCGGCTGCAGGAGATGCGGCTGAAGGCGCGGGCGTATGCTCTTGGGTGCAGCTGGGATGCGGTCTTCGACCGGGTATATGCCGGCTATAAAACGGCGTTGAAGGGCGTCGGCGATGGCGGCGAGAGAGTTTCATCGCCCCCGATCTGAACTTCATAAGGGTGAAACGGCTTGAGGCCGATTCGCTGGCTATCGCCGGAGCTGTCCATCTTCGGACGGCGGGCTCCGATTTTGGACGGGAGCGCTAGCGGTTAGCGAGGCTAACTATATGAATCGCTGAGAACTATAGCAATGTGCTCTTGGAAGAGAAATTGCTGAATGATCGGCAGCCCATTGCGCGAGGAATGTCGATGTCTCTTTATCGTGACTTGAAGATAGCGGTTCGTCATTTGTCGAAGTCCCCCGGTTTTGCGATTACAGCTGTGCTGATGCTGGCGCTGGGCATCGGCGCAACCACGGCAATATTTTCCATTGTCGAGGGTGTGCTGTTGCGGTCACTGCCGTTTCCGGACCCTGATCGGCTGATGGTCGTGTCCGATATTGTGGAGGGCGCAAAAGGCAATGGCAACGGTGAAACGGGCGTGACCGTTCCCGACATTCGCAACTACATGCGCGACACGCACAGTTTCACCAGTCTGGGTGGATATCAGGGGGCGGGCTTTGAACTCTCCGGTTTGGGGGAGCCGGCTATGGTGAATGCGAGTCGTATGAGCGGAGGAGTGTTGCCGGCGCTTGGAGTGCAGCCTCTGCTGGGTCGTTTTTTCAGTCAGCAGGAGGATGATCAGCACCAGCAAGTGGCGGTGTTGAGCTACACGACGTGGCAGAGCCGCTTTCAGGCCGACCAAAACATTCTAGGCAAGAAGATTCTTCTCGACCGCAAGCCATATGTGGTCATCGGCGTGATGCCGCGCAATTTTGAATTTCCATTAGTCCCCGGCCATCTGAACCGCAGCGAACTGTGGGTTCCGATAAGCTTTACACCGCAGGAGCTGTCACCGGGAGCCGCGGCCAATTGGAGCTACAGCATGGTCGGGCGCCTAAAACCGGACGTGATGACGGCGGAGGCGGTGAATGACGCCGGGACTGTGGCCAAAGAAACGATACACAACTACCCAGCGTTTATGGCTGGCTTCAGCATGCATCCGGTGGTGAGGCCGCTGCATGAGGAGACCGTGGAGGATGCGCGACCGCTGATCCGTACGCTATTTCTTGCCGTTGCCGTCGTGCTTCTGATTGCATGCGCGAATCTGGCGGGCCTTCTGCTGGTACGCGCGATTCGGAACCGGCGCGAGATTGCGGTTCGTCTTGCGTTGGGAGCGAGCGCGAGGACGCTGCTTTGGCAGACACTTCTGGAGAGTCTTGTCTTAAGCATTGCGGGTGGCGCAGTAGGGCTAGCGTTTGCGGCTGCTGCGCTGCGTGTGGGCGTGAAGGTTTTGCCGGAGACGCTGCCGCGCATTAGCGAGATTGGACTCGACTGGCGGGTGATCGGTTTTGCTCTCGGGGTGGCTGTGCTGACGGGAGTCATCTGCGGACTTGCCCCTGCGTTTGCCGCTATCCGTACCAATGTCAACGACACGTTGAAGGAAGGCGGACGCACTGGCAGTTCGGCAGGAGGTCATGCGCGGTTGCGCTCGGCTCTTGTGATTGGAGAGGTTGCCACTGCACTGGTGCTGTTGGCCGCGTCGGGCCTGCTGCTGCGCAGCTTCGAGAAGATGCGAGAGGTCGATCTGGGCTTTCAGCCAGACCATACGCTGGTAGCGACCTACAACCTTCCACAGAAGCAATACACGACTCAGCCTGCGGTCGATGAGTTTAATCACGAACTGGTGCGGCGGCTCCAGCAACTGCTGGGGGTAAAGAGCGTTGGATTGACTTCGCTGGCCCCGGATTCGGGCAGCAACAACAATAATGCGTTTGTCGCTGAGGGCTACGTGCCGCCCAAAGATGCGGGATATGATCTTGCAACTGTCATCCAGGTGGAGGGCGACTACTTTCAGGCGATGGGAGTTCCTTTGTTGCGTGGACGGTTCTTCACGCCGGATGACAAGGAGGGCGGGCAGCTTGTGGTGATTGTGAACCAGAAGCTTGCAGAACAATCCTGGCCAGGGCTGAACCCGATTGGCAAACGGCTACGACTGGGGACAACTACGATGCAGACGCCCTGGGCACTTGTGGTAGGCGAGGTGGCAAATGTGAAGGAGGGCTCTCCTGATTCGCCGTTGAAGCAGGAGTACTACACCACCGTGAGTCAGGCGGAGTCGATGTTCGGATCGCTGGCCACGCCTGGGGATTTGAACCTAAATGGCGGATATATTGCGCTGCGTACTGCCATGCCTCCCGAGCAGATGGAGAGTGCACTGCGCGGGACGGTGCGTTCGATCGACGTGCAGTTACCGCTAAACCAGGTGCAGACGATGGAACATGCAATTTCGGAGAGCGAGGCTCCGCGGCGGTTCAATACGGCGCTGATCTCGTCGTTCGCCGCAATTGCGGTTTTGCTGGCTGTGCTTGGGATCTATAGCGTGATTGCGTTCTCGGTTGCGCTGCGGGTGCAGGAGATGGCAATTCGCATGGCTTTGGGATCGCAACGGGTCGGCATTGTGTGCCTCGTCGTGGCTTCCGGCGTAAAGCTTGCGCTGATCGGCTGCGCGATCGGGCTGGTTGGCGCGTGGGGCGCGTCGCATCTGCTGCAGACGTTTCTGTTTGGAGTGGGCGCTCTCGATCCGATGGTGTTGGCGCTGGCCGCGATTGTGCTATTGGTGTTGACACTAGCTGCGTCGCTGCTGCCTGCCCGGCGCGCTGCTTCCGTTGAACTGTCGCAGGCTCTACGAGCGGAGTGAGGCGGGCTGCTACCTAGAAACGCATCTCGCCGATGTAGGCGGCGTATGGGCCGAGCGTCATGGACTCCAGATGCATTGTGCCCATGCCGTTGTCGGAGCGCATGACCGTGCGAAGAAAGCTGCCGCGAAGATGGAGTTTCATGGTGTCGGCCTTGATGGAGAGGTGTTGCGATTCGCCTGAAAGGTTGCACAGGATAACGAGGATCGGGTTCGTTGGCGAGACAACTTTTGGCTTGCGAATAATGATGAGGACGTTCTGGTCGTCGCGATTGACGGTGAGGTATTCGCCGGAGTTGATGGTCGTGTTGCTGTGATGCAGATCGATGAGCCTGCGGTACCAGTTGAGCAGCGAGTCGGGATTAGCCTCTTCCAGCGCTGCGTTTGGCGGCGCGTTGGGTGCTTCTGGTTCAGGCGGCGGTGCGGGTTTGCCTTTGAGGGGCAGTGGTGGGGCATCCCAGATGATGACCGGTGTCGTTGGCGTGGAATCGGATGACTGCGGAGCCGCGACGCCGAGTTCCTGGCCGTAGTAGAGCAGGGGCTGAGCGCGGGTGGTGAAGAGGATCGTTGCGAGGAGCTTGGCGATATCGATGTTGTGCTTGCCGTCGGCGTAGCGGCTCATGCTGCGCTGGAAGCTCGGCCCATCGGAGGCAATCAACGGAATAGCATGGCCGGCCAACGCGATATTTTCGGTGGATTCGACGGCGGAGCGGACGGCTGCGGGGTTGAGTGGAGCGACGGAGCCGAGGCTGGAGTCGAGAAGAAGTTGCGTATTCTGAGTGTCCGGGGCCTTGTAGGTTCGCTGCTGCGGAGATGCAGGGAGTGAAGGGTCGACGTCGCCGATGAGGACGCGCTGGCCAAGATAACTGCCGGCGGCTTTGCGAAGTGCGGCAGCTTGCGCATGGGCTTCAGGGGTGGAGCCGATGACGTGGAAGCCGGCGATTCCGCGATTGAGCCAGAAGCGCGCGACGTTGGTCAGGTCAGACGCGGGAATGTGGGGGTCGAGGTCGAGCAGGACGCGGATGTTGTGCCGGCTGGCCTCGTGGATGAGTTCGTCGAGATCGTCGAGGGTTCCGTAGGCGGGGTCGATGGACTGTGCGTGAGTAGCGTCGGATTGAATTGCAGTGAGGAGAAGCCCGTCGACGCCGAGGGTTTGAATGTAATCGAGGCGCTGGGCGATGCTCTGGAGGCCGCTGTTGAAGTTGGCAGGATTTACCTGGTAGAGGACGGGATGTTTCCACCAGACGTCGGTGTTGATGCCGGAGCCGACCCAGCCGGGACGTGCGAGGGTTTGAGGCAGAGCGGGCGCGGTGAAGGCACAGGCGAGGCAGAGGGTGAGGAGTCGGCGGGTAGTCGGCATAGTCATCATGCTCGTTAATGAGATGCTACGCGAGTTTGCTGAAGGATAGAGCGTTTTTGCTGGTCGATAGACGTGCCGGGTACGGTTACCGCGGCGTCTCCTGGACTATACTTCCCCATTACGAGAAGCCTGAAGGAGCATCTATGCCGATTGCCATCGCGGATCAGCCGCTTTATCAGATTGTCAGCGGAGCTGCGCCGTCGACTATCGATAACGTCATCCAGGTGATGGAGAGCATCGACCAGATTCTGTCGGATAGAGACGGGTTGAAGTGGTTTAACCGTCTTTACCTGATGGTGACGAAAGAGGTGGATCTGGATCCCCCGGCCGGTGGTTGGAAGGATGCGGTTTGGCTGCCGCTTCTGGATGTTGTCTTCGCAGGGTTTTACTTCAGAGCGGTGGCTGGTTTCTTGTCTGGGGATTCGGGAGTGCCAAGTTCATGGAGTGCGATGTTGAGTGCACGCTACGCGGGGGGGATCGATCGCATTCAGTTTGCGCTGGCGGGGATGAACGCGCACATCAACCATGATCTCTCGCTTGCGTTGCTGGCGACCGATCAACAGATGAATCTTGAGCCGGATGACGCGAGTCCGCAGCATGTGGACTATGAGGCGGTGAATGGTCTACTGAATACGGTGATGCCCTCGGCTCTGCAGATGCTGGCGGTGGGCGTTCTCGGAGAGCTGGCGCAGGATACGGGGAAGATCGGGCGGATCCTTGCTTTCTGGGATATATGCCGCGCGCGTGACCTGGCGTGGGAGTTTGCAAATCATCTGCGAGGGCTGGACGATGGAAACCGGCAAGTGGCGCTTGCCGCACAGGATCAGATGACGGGCGTGATAGGACGCGCGATTCTGGCTTTTGCCTGAAGGTTTCGTCTGTTAGGCTCAAGGCTTCAAAGAAAACTTTAGGAGACTTCATGAATCGTCTTGCCACTCTATTGATGGGTGCTGCGCTGCTGGCGGCACAACCAGTTTTCGCTCAGATGGGTTCGCCGGATGCGCCACCACAGCAGGGGATGCCGGGAGTTGCTGGTCCACTGGCTGCAAAGTATGGAGCCGACGCGGCACGGATTTTGAAGGCGGCGGAGACCGATGACGATGGATATGAGGCGTTGACGTATCTTTGCTACCACGTGGGCAAGCGATTGAGCGGAACGCCGCAGTTGAACACGGCGATTCAGTGGGGCGCGGATCTGATGCGCAAGGCCGGATTGCAGAATGTGACGGTGCAGCCGGTGATGGTGCCGCGGTGGGTGCGGGGGAACGAATCGGGAATGATGATTACCTCCGGACCGGGCGCAGTGAACAGGCCGCTGCACATGCTTGGGTTGGGGATGAGTGTGGGGACTCCAGTCGGCGGGATTACTGCGCCTGTGGTGTTCGTTCCGAGCTTCGATGCACTGGATGCGATGACTCCAGAGCAGGTGAAGGGGAAGATTGTGGTGTACAACCCCGGCTGGCATGGGTATGGCGTGAACACGCAGTACAGAACGAATGGGGCGTCGCGCGCTGCGGCGAAGGGCGCAGTGGCGATGCTGGTGCGGTCGGCTACGGGACTGGCGATGCAGATTCCGCATACCGGCACGCTGGTGTATGACGCGAAGCAGCCGAAGATTCCGGCGGCAGCGATTACGGTAGAAGATGCGTTGATGATCGAACGGCTGTGCAAGGAAGGGCCGGTGACGGTGCATCTGCAGATGGAGGCGCACATGGAGGCCGATGTCGAGGCAGGCAACGTGATGGGCGAGGTCGTCGGCAGCGAACATCCGGAGCAGGTGGTCGCGATTGGCGGGCACATCGACTCCTGGGATGTTGGGCAAGGCGCGCAGGACGATGGCTCGGGGATTATGGCGGCGTATCAGGCAGTGACGCTGATTCATAAGCTTGGGTTGAAACCGAAGCGGACGATTCGGCTGGTGTTCTGGGTGAATGAGGAGAATGGCGGCGCGGGGGGACGGGCTTATCGCAAGATGATCGGCGACAAGATCGGCGATCAGGTGGCGGCGATTGAGATGGATGGAGGCGCGGAGAAGCCGCTGGGGATGAGCTATGGCAACTTCGGCGGCCGACGGGGTTCCGCGGCTGCCGGAGCCAACACGATCGCGGCTGCTGCTGCGCGTGGCGCGGTTGATCCGAGTGCGTTGCCTGCAGATGCGAAGGCATCGTATGCCGTGATGCAGGATATTGTCTCGATGCTGGGGCCGCTTGGGACGGATTCAGTTTCATCGGGCGGCGGCGGGTCTGATATCGAGGCACTTGTGGCCGATGGAGTTCCGGCGCTGAGTCCTCGGACCACCGA
>JBEKGF010000033.1:0-51602 GCA_050012935.1 Edaphobacter sp.
TGAGTAACGATCTCCTTATGCTTCCCATCCCTACCCTTCGGAACGTTCACCTGCAACACCGACTCGAACTTCATCGGATCTGCCAAAAATTCGTCGCGGTCGCTGCCCATGACGCATCTCCTTAACGCGACCTAACGCTAACGCAACAATAACGTAATACTAATCTGACCACCACAGCAACTGTCAAGCCGAAGAAATCAGGAGACTCGACCCCGCCCTCAACCGACAGATACTAAAGAGTTAACCCGTATCACCACAATAGGTCTACGGTGGATTCAGAGGTGCCAGCCGTGACTACCAAATTCAAATTCGACGTCGTCCCCGTTTCAGAGGTTCCCAAAGACGACACATTCGCCACGAAGCAGAATCCACCGGTCATCCTCGTCGTCGACGATGAGAGGGTCATCGCCGACACACTCTCCATCATCCTCCGCAAGAACGGCTTCGAGGTCATGACCGCCTACGACGCGCCAACCGCACTCCAGCACGCCGCCAAACTCACACCCGACCTCCTCATCTCCGACGTCGTCATGCCGAAGATGAGCGGCATCGATCTCGCCATCACGATGAAGCACACCATCCCCACCTGCAAGGTCCTCCTCTTCTCCGGACAGGCCTCCACCATCGATCTCCTCGAAGAAGCGCGCAGCAAAGGCTACGACTTCACCACCCTCACCAAGCCGGTTCACCCCACCGACATGCTCCGCCGCATCTCAGAATGTCTCTCCATCGACGACCCCACCTTCCAGCCAAACCCTCCAGCCAACACCAGCGCAAGCGAAATATCTGTCAACTGAATCAGCAACACGACCAGCCTCCGTTTTTAAACCTGTCATCTTTCGCCGCACGCGGAGGGCTTGTCCTGAGCTTGTCGAAGGAACCTGCTTTTGTTCTTGCTTTGCTTGTGCCTGCTTTTGTCCTTGCCGCGCCACACTGTCAAAACAGCCAGTTCCCCATCCAACGTGCAGCCTCGTAGCATTCGCTTGGAGTTCCTTCAGGAAGGCTCCTGCGACCGAGGCCTCAAGACGCGAGACATTGGAGAACAACATGAAAAAAAATTCGTTCCTCTGCACCGCCCTGGCGATGATGATGATTGCACCGACCGCTCTCGCCCAGGACGTCCGTTACAACTACGACAAGGGCACTGATTTCTCCAAGTTCAAGACCTACAAATGGGTCCTCATCAAAGACGCCCAGAGGCCGAACGATATCGTCGACAAACAGATCAAATCCACCATCGACTCTCAACTTCTGGTGAAGGGCTTGACGGCAACCGACAGCGACACCGCCGATCTCTATCTCGCCTATCAGACCGCCGTCGGAACAGAGAAGCAATACTCCTCCTTCAGCAGCGGAATGGGTCCGGGGTGGGGCTATGGGGGCGGATGGTACGGTGGAGGATGGTACGGCGGCGGCGGAATGAGCACGACCACAGGCAGCACCACCACCATCTACGTCGGCCAGCTCGTCCTCGACATGTACAAACCGGCCGATAAAGATCTCGTCTGGCGAGGCACGGTCAGCAAAACCCTCGATCCCAAGGCCAAGCCCGACAAACAACAAAAAAATCTCACCAAAGCCATCGCCAAGCTCCTCAAAAACTACCCGCCGCCTCCAGGAAAATAGAAGAGCTAAAACAGGAGAATAGAAGAACTGAACTCCGTTCGCGCCACGATCTTTGCCATTCTGAGCAAAGCACCACGACCTTTGCCTTTTGAGCGAAGCCGTTCGAGCCTCTATCTTTTGCCTTTTGAGCGAAGCACCACGACCTTTGCCTTTTGAGCGAAGCACCACGACCTTCGCCTTTTGAGCGAAGCACCACGACCTTTGTCATTCTGAGCGAAGCCGTTCGCGCACTTTGCGAACGGCGAAGTCGAAGAACCCCCGCATTTGCTTTTGCCGTTGCTTTTGCATTTGCCGTTGTCTGTTCTTCCCCATCCCCCAACCGTGTCATCCTTCGCCGCAGGCGGAGAGCCAGTCCTGAGCGAGCTTAGCGGAGAAGTGCCTCCGTCACCCATCACCATAATCCGGCCATTCGTCACAAATGTTGGCCGAACAAGTCCCGGAAACGCTATATGTGGTTCCGACAACAGTCAATAACACACCATCGTGCTTTCAAATGTCTGGACGGACATCATCCCAATTCATACCATCGTGAACGAACAATCTTTGACTTCGACAAACTTTTCGAGCAACGCGCAAATCGAATGGAGGCTGTCACCATGTTCAAACCAGTTCTACGAGGATTCTCACTCTGCCTGTTAATGGCGGCAATGTCGGGAGTAAGCCCGGCCCAATCGATGGTGCTCGACCTCCCTCTACCCAGCCTGCCGGCAGAGATCTCGCAAACAATCGGGATTACCGACATCACAATCAAGTATCACCGGCCGCTGGCGGCGGATCGCAAGATCTGGGACGGCCTTGTTCCCTACGGCAAGGTCTGGCGCGCAGGCGCAAATGAAAACACCACGATCACCTTCAGCGATCCGGTAACCATCGAAGGCAAGCCACTCGACAAGGGAACATACGGGTTGCATATGATCCCGAACGCCAATGAGTGGACAATTATCTTTTCCAAGGCCGCCACAGCCTGGGGATCGTTCAGCTACGACCAGTCGGAAGACGCCCTGCGCGTAACCGTGAAGCCAACGGCCGCGGATATGCATAACGCGCTCACCTATGACTTCGATCAGTTGCAGCCCGATTCTGCCGTAGTCGTTCTGGAGTGGGAGAAGATCGCAGTCCCATTCAAGGTCGCCGTCAATGTGCATGAGGTGGTAGAGGCAAGTCTGAAAAAACAGTTTCGCGGTCTTTCACAGTACACATGGATAAGTTGGGACGACGCGGCAAACTATCTGCTCACGGAAAAGACGGATCTGGATACTGCGTTGACCTACACCAACAAATCCATCGAAATCGAAGACCGTTACGACAACGAGATAACCAAATCGAAGGTCCTCGTCGCACTCAACCGCAAGGACGATGCCGCTGTCGCGCAAAAGAAGGCGCTCGACCTCGCCACCCCGCTGCAAGTCCATATGTTCGCTCGCCAGTTGCAGGCTGAAAACCACAATCAGGAAGCGTTCACGATCTTCCTCGAAAACGCCAAAAAACATCCCGACCCGTGGTTCGTGCATACGGGACTGGCCCGCGTCTATTCTTCGCAGGGCAAGTTCGACGATGCAGTGAAAGAGATGAAACTGGCGATCGCCGCCGCCCCCGACAACCAGAAGACCTACCTGGACGGGCTAGTCACCAAGCTGCAGGCCAAACAAGACATAAACAAGACATAAAACAAGGAGACGGGACGGCGAAGCTTCATAAGCGGGGCTACCCTAATAGCAACGAACCCCGCTTGCACCACTCTCTCCAGCGAAGTCCTTCGCACCACGATCGTTGTCATTCTGAGCGAAGCACCACGACCTTGTCATTCTGAGCAAAACGCCACTATCTTTACCCTTTTGAGCGAAGCACCACGACCTTTGTCACTCTGAGCAAAACGGCATTATCTTTACCCTTTTCAGCGAAGCACCACGACCTTTGTCATTCTGAGCGAAGCCGTTCGCGCACTTTGCGAACGGCGAAGTCGAAGAACCCCCGCATTTGCTTTTGCCGTTGCTTTTGCATTTGCCGTTGTCTGTTCTTCCCCATCCCCAACCCCCGTCATCCTTCACACTGCAGAAAAGGTCGTTCGCGTTTGCACTTCGGAGGGAGCGCAGGGCTTCAGTCCTGCGAACAAGCCCAGAACATATTGTTTCGAGGAAAAAATTGCCAATGCAACGCAAATGATTCATTCCATTGGCCTCATTGGAAGCCAAGGAATTTAAATGCCATTTTCAGCCCAAAAATCGCATGTCAAGTCCCAAAACCACCTAACCGCCACCGAATCATAAACTTACCGTTGGCGTATTAGTTACCTTCGCCTGGCTATACTGGATATAGAGATCGAGAAACAAAGTAGCCCCGGAGACACTCCGGGGCTAACTTATTGATAAGAGCTAATTTGACAACAACTCATTTGTTATGAGGATTTTACAGATACCAACTTTATGCAAACCAATGAATCAAAACGGCTTACACCCAATAACCCACCGGGGGGGAGGGGCACCCTCAGCCAAAGCCTACCGCGCCGGCGTAATCCGCCCATCCCGCAGATGGAAAAGTTCACCGCGCCAGACCACCGTATCCCCGGCAAAGCTCCACGCCCAGAACCACAACCCGAAAAAATCCCGCAGCGGCAGCAGCCAAAGATCGCGCAGCACCTGCTCATCCCGCAGCACTCCAACCCCAACCGACAACGCCACCGCCACCCGGGCCAGCGCCACCACACTCAACAACGAAAAACTCCACAACGCAAACCCGCTCGCAACGCACGTCATCATCGCCCAGGGCAGCGCATACGTAATCCCCAGCCCCATATACCCCAGCTTCCGCGAGTCGCGAGTCGACCGCGCCCACCGCAACTGATGATCGCGAAACCCGCGAAAATCATAAGCAGGAACGCTCGTCTCCACAACCTCCGCGCAAAGCTCCACGCGATAACCAGCCTTCGCAATCCGCTCTCCCATCTCGTAGTCATCGGCGAGATACTCCACCAGCGGCTCCAGCCCTCCAGCCTTCGCCAGCGCAGCCTTCGACATCGCCAGCGTCGAACCCAACCCAAACCGAATCCCGCCCTCCAGCCGCCGCGCAGCCAGTACCCCCGGCAAAAAATCCGTCGAAATTCCCAAAGCCTCCAGCCGCGCCCACAACGTCATCGCAGGACGCGCCGCAGCCGTCCGTCCAATGTACGGAGCCGTCACCAAACCGACACTTTTATCGCTAAAACACGCCATCACGCGCGTCAGATAACGCGGCGAGACAAAGATATCGCTGTCGTTAATGAGCACATGCTCGTACCGAGCCTCACGCAGCATCTGCACCAGGTTGCTCACCTTGCCCGAGGTCCCCAGCCGTTCGCGGCACTCCACCAGCCGGATCGCGCACGACGGAAACTCCGCTCGCAGCCGCTCAATCTCCGCCACAGCAGGGTCATCCAGACTGCTCACGCCAAAGATGATCTCGAAGTTGCCCGCATACTCCTGCCGGCAATGGCTCACCAGCCCCGCATACATCCGCGGATCAACACCCTTCACCGGCTTCAGGATGGTCACATCCGGCGCAAACTCGCTATCCACCCGCCGGCCCCGCCAGTAATGCGCAAAGCTCCGCGCCCCCGCCAGCACCAAAAGCAAATAAAACAGCCCACCAACAGCCAGCAGTGCAGGAATCGCCTCAATTGCCGTGCCCATCAGACAAGTCTACCAACCGAAACTACGGTTCAGCCTCTACTCATACCGCAGCGCATCGATCGGATTCAGATTCGCCGCCTTCCACGCTGGGTAAATGCCGAACACCAGCCCGATTCCGCACGAGCTCGCAAACGCCACAGCCATCCACGCCGGGGACAACAGAGACGGGAACACAAAATGAATCAGCAGCGCAAACAGACTCCCGAAGATCACGCCCGCAATCCCGCCGACAGCGCACAGCGTTATCGCCTCCAGTGTGAACTGCGCAAGAATCGTCTGTTTGGACGCACCTATGGCCTTCCTCACCCCTATCTCCCGCGTTCGCTCCGTCACGCTCACCAGCATGATGTTCATCACACCCACCCCGCCTACCAGCAGCCCCACCGCAGAGAGCGAAAGCATCAAAGCGAACAGTCCAAAGGTGATCTGGTCCCAAAGCCGCGTCAACGAATCGGTGCCAAAGATGGCGAAATTGTCCGGCGCTGCGTTCGCAACTTTTCTGCGGCGACGAAGCAGCTCGGTCAGTTCGTCCTGCACTAGTTGCTTGTTCTTCTGGTCGTCGAACTTCAGGCTGATCCAGTAATCAAGTATCTCCGGGTGGATCTTGTGAAACGTCGTTACAGGAAAGAACGCTTTGTTGTCCTCTGGATTCTTCCCTCCACCAAACGCCTGTTTCTGTTTATCCATCACCCCAACCACGGTAAACACCATACCCGCAATGGTCACTTCCTTCCCTATCGCGCTCATCGTGCCGAACAGGTCATCCGCCGTGTCGTTACCAAGCACGACAATGTTTGCCGACCGCTCCACGTCGCCATCGGAGAAGAATCGGCCGTCCTTCATGTTGAGGTCGTACACATCCTTCACGCTCGCCGTGTCCCCCTCCAGTAGCGTTCCCTCCTCCTTCTTGGTGCCATACTTCACTGCCACGCTGCCTTCCACCCCGCTATTGTCCCGGTATTGCAATCCCGGCGTCACTGCAACCACATGGGGCAGATCCTTCATCGCCATCGCGTCATCGTAGGTCAGTTGCTTCCGCGTCAGCATCTCCGTCGTCTGCCGCACCCCAATCACAGGAAATCGGAACACCCAGATCACATTCGTCCCCAGCGACTCCACCAGGCTCGAAACGTTATTGTTCAGCCCGTTGACGACAGACGAAATGATGATCACGGTCATTACGCCGATCACAATGCCAAGAATCGTCAACCCGCTGCGCAGCTTGTTCGCTCGCAGAGTATCCAGTGCCATCTTGACGGTCTCTCTTGTATCTACAATCCGCATAAACAGCCTTCCTGAACTCTCGTTCCCTTCTAGTCCGACCTCAGCGCCACGATCGGATCCAGCATCGCTGCCTTGCGCGCCGGATACACCCCGAAGAAGACGCCCGTCGAGGTGGCCATCAGCAAACCTACAAGCACGCTCCAAAAGGCGACGGTCGATGGAAAACCAGCCACAATCGTTACCACCTGGGCAACAATGATTCCGCCCAACACGCCAAAGAACCCGCCCACCAGCGCCATCGTCCCGGACTCGATCAGAAACTGCAGGAGAATGTCCTTTGGCCGAGCGCCCAGGGCCTTGCGAATGCCGATCTCTCGAGTACGCTCCGTCACACTCACGAGCATAATGTTCATGATGACAATGCCCCCGACGATCAGAGAGATCAACGCAATCCCGCCGGCCACCGCTCCGAAATACCCAGTGATGGTGCTGAAGAAGCCGACCAAGGTGTTGTTCTCGTCGAGTTCGAAATCGTCTGGCATACCAGGGGTGTCGTGCCGACGCGACCGCACCAGCACCCGCACCTCGTCGGCGGCGTTATCCAGAACCTTACCCGCCGCCCCGGCCTTGACGTACACGGTAAGCGTCTTGGCCGTGCCATAGGTCTTCTGGTAAGCCGTCAGCGGCACCGCAACCCAATTGTCCTGGCTCGCTCCAAAGGTGCTCCCTTGCTTCTCGCTGATCCCAATGACCGTGTATGGCATTCCGTCGACGCGCAGCTCTTCCCCGATGGGATTGATCCCCGCAAAGAGATGGTCCTGAATGTCCGTGCCAATAATGGCGACACGCGAAGCATGTTCCTCATCGATGTCTGTAAATCCGCGCCCCTGCTCGATATTCAGATTCTGCAGGATCGGCATCTGTGAGGTATAACCTCGAATGCTCGTGTCCGTTGTCGACTCCGTTCCCCGAACAACCTTCGACGTCGTCGCCTGCTGGGCGCCAATCCCTACGCAGAGCTTGCAGTTGTCTTTGATGTATTGATAGTCGGGCAGCAGAATATTCTTGCGTTTCTGATATCGCTGGTAGTCCTGTGAGCTGGTGATAATTTGCGGCATCTTTGAAACTGTGAATACGTCCGCGCCGTATCTGGAGAACTTAGTCGTAACGTACGTGTTTGCGCCGTTGACCAGCGTCACGACTGCAATCACGCTGGTTACGCCGATGACGACGCCAAGCAGCGTCAGCACTGAGCGCAGCTTATTCGCCCATAGCGATTGGAGCGCGATCTTAACGGCTTCTTTGAACTCCATTTGCTCTGTTTTCCCTGGATACGCTTGAGACTACCAGCCGCAGGCCCGCAAAGCGAGGCTTAAGCTGTTGCTCGATACGCAATTAGGCGAGATTTTGTTCACCTTACTGGGATACACTGGAGCTGCAGGCGGCTGGATGATCGCTGCCGCTCGAAAGGGCGGGGGAGGAAAGTCCGAACTCCGCAGGGCAGTGTGCCGGATAACGTCCGGGACGGATGGTTTAAGCCATCTGGACGGCTAGTGCAACAGAGAATATACCGCCCCAAGTTATTGATTTGCTTAGGCAAATCTGTACGTGACCTGGGGTAAGGGTGAAAAGGTGCGGTAAGAGCGCACCGCGCGGGCAGTAATGACCGCGGCAGGGTAAACCCCACACGGAGCAAGACCAAATAGGCAGGGATTTTGCCGCTTCTCTCCAGGCGGCGATGAGCGCATTGGCCCGATGCGCCCAGGCGGGGAGACTTAGACCTGATGATTTCATTAGGGATAGGGGCCGAAACCTGCGGGTAGGTTGCTAAAGCGCCGCAGTAATGCGTCGCGTAGAGGAATGATCATCTAAAACAGAATTCGGCTTACGGGCCGTCTGCAGAACATGGGGCCTCGACATCGCTCAAACGATTTCGAGGCCTTCTGATTTTGTGTTTTTTTATTTGTGGTGGGGAGTGCTTTTTTACAGGGGATCTGGCGATTTCCATAGGGAAAATACGTGGTTTCTGGATGGCTTTTTGTGGTCGTTAGGTGGTCATAAGGTGGTTTTTATGTGCGTGCGTGCGGGTGACAAAAAACACGCCAACTTTTTGAACTTTATTTTTTGAGGCCCCGGAGCAGAGAGCAGAAGCCCCTCTAGCGGATGGCGGCCATGGCGGCGCGGAAGAGGGTTTCGAAGTCCTTGGCAGCGTCGGGATTTTTTGTGATGGCGGTTTCGATTGCTTTCTGGGCGATTGGGCGTGGATAGCCGAGGTTGACGAGGGCAGAGAGAGCATCGTCGCCCGCAGGGCCGTGGTGCGAAGTGCCAGCGGTAGTGGGGATCGATACGGCTAGATCGTCGAGCTTGTCTTTTAGTTCGAGGACTACTCGCTCGGCGGTCTTTTTGCCGATGCCAGGGATGCGGGTGAGGGTAGCGTGGTCTGCGGAGCGGATGGCGGTGACGAGACGGCTGGAGTCGATGCCGCTTAGAACCGTGATGGCGAGTTTGGGGCCGATGCCGCTGATAGTGAGGAGTTTTTCAAAGAGTCGTTTTTCCTGAGTCTCGGAGAAGCCGAAGAGGGCGAGTTGGTCTTCGCGGACGTGGGTGTGGATATGGAGGGTGACTTCGGCGCCGTCGTTGGGAAGGGCGGAGAAGGTCGCGACGCTGATGGTGACGTCGTAGCCTACGCCGGCGCATTCGACTATGGCCTGGTTCGGAGTTTTGGAGAGGAGACGTCCGCGTAGGTGAGCGATCATGCTGGGGTGATTGTAGCGTGCGAGTTCAGGGCGTGTGGATCGGGCACGTCACTTCTGACGCAGGTCCGCAATTAGGCAATGAGCCGGTTCGTCAGTTGAGGGGCCGCTTTTTTTTAAAGTAGTTCTTCCCCAAGACAGTCGAGTGGTGTATGCCCTTTTCCCATAGACACTCGAGTGGAGGAGAGATGTGATGGGACGGACGAGGTTACCGGCGAGGCTGTTTTCCCTTGCAAAGAGCAAAAAAAACGAGGGTCCCAAGGCGCACCGTGAACAGGGTTATCGCCTGAATTGCATTTTGCTGGACCGGGAGAGATCTTCGATCGCCCTCAGCCTTCCTCCCGCTCAGACACTGTGTTTTCGGCGAGTTGCGAAGGTGGTGATGAAATATCGCGAGGTACGGCTTTGATGCTAATTCGGCGGTCTGGAACTCGAAATGCGGTAGGGCAAGAAAAAGAGGGACCAAGAAGGTCCCTCTTTGCATTCTGTTTTTGGCGTTGTGCGTTCTAGAAAATGATCTTTCCAGAGAGCTGCAGGTTACGCGGGTTGTTGGAGAAGACGAGCTGCTTCTGGTTGAACTGGACGTTGTTGACTGCATCGAAGTTACGCGAGCCTGTCGATGCGATTGAGTTCACGGTGTCCAGAGAGCCGGGGAAGTATTGCGAGTGGTTCAAGGCATTGATGGCCTGCGCACCGAACTCGAGCTTGTAGCGCTCCATGAACGTGATCCGCTTGTAGATGCTAAGGTCGAGGTTGTTAATACGACCGGTTGGCAGGGAGTTGCGCGGGGCGTCGGGCAACGTACCGGAGCCACCCTGCACGTAATAAGCGTTGGTCTTGGGAGCGAAGGCCAGAGAAGCGCCTGATCCGGTGATAGCACCTGCAGCGTATCCAATCGTGTTGGCAGAGCAGCTTGTCACTACGTTGGAGGTTCCATTGGCCACGCCGTGGGTGCTGGTACCGGTGGGGCAGGTAACGGCCGTATTGACGAGCGCAACGACACCGGTTCCAGTGCCCTTGACGCCGTTCGGGTTGACAAAGACGCGATCACTGGCTGCATCGTTATTGAGGTTGGAGTCAGTGATGCTCTGCACCGTCGTGTACTGGGGCGACTGGAAGGTGTAGGCAGGAGCAACCTCCCAATTTCCGACCAGATTCTTCATGAAGAAGTTTGAGTTCTTGAAGAAGGGCAGGTCATAGACGCCGACGAGGGTGAGCCGGTGCGGACGATCCAGAGCTGATCTCGCGTACTCCGCACGAAGGTTCTGGGAGTCCTGCGGACGACGCGGGTTCAATGCGGTGGAGTTGAAGTCGGCTGTCGAGTCATCGAAGGTGCGGCTGTAGGTATAGGAGGCGTTGATGAGCAGACCGTTGATGAACCGCCGGGTGAGCTGAGTCTGAAGGCCGTTGTAGTTCGAGCCGCCAAACGGCATATCCGCCGTGATGGCCGCGGCTGTCAGCCCTGCCTGATAGTACGACTGCACTGCGTAGGACGGAGCGCCGTTGACCTTAGCCGTAAGCGCAGCAAGGGTATTGGCGGGGTTAAAGGTAACAGAACTGCCGGTCAGGCTTGTCGGAAGCTGGTTGGCTGCGGTGACGGGCGACTGCACGTTGAGCTGTGTCTGGACATCGAGGTGAACGCCGCGCGTGCCGACGTACCGAACCTCCGCCGTGTAGTCGTGGTGAAAGACATGCTGGACACCGAGAGTCCACTGCTCCGAGTAAGGCAGCTTCTGGTTGGGAACAAAGGCCGAGGTTGCAGCCCGCTGCTGAGCGAGATTGGCGAAGGTCGCGTTTGCGGGAAGGCCGCCGTTGGCGAGGAAGTTGGGGGTTGCCGTGGTAAGGGTAACGCTCTCCGTGGTCTGGAATTGCGGAGGCGCGGTGGTGGTGCCGATATTGTCGTACAGCACGTCGTAGTTGATGCCGAACGCAGCGCGAAGCGAGGTGTTCTCGTCCGGTGCGTAGGCGACGCCAATACGTGGAGCGAAGTTATCGTGCTGCGGAGAGGGCTTGCCGAAGGTTATAAGGCCGGGGACGCTGGCCGCGATGTTGAGGGCCTGCTCCTTTTCGCTAGTGGGAACGGAGGTGAATTCGTAGCGAAGCCCGAGATTGAGTGTCAGCTTCTGGGTGACGCGGTAGTCATCGTTTGCGTAGGCGTAGATGGACGACTGGTCGCCGTAAAAGGTTGGGCTGATTCCGGGAGGTGTAGCGTTTCGCTGTCCGAATGCATCAGGGCTGATGTCATTTAAGAAGCGGCCGAGGGTGTTGTACTCGTAGTCGCCGCGTAGACGCTGTACGAAGACCTGGGGCGCGATGTACTTGCGTCCCTCTATGCCAAAGTTCATGGTGTGCCTGCCCTTGACCCAGGTCAGGGATTCAACTGCAGAGTAGAGGTTCTGGATTGTTGCCTGTGGAGCATTCGGGTCGGGTCCGAGGCTGGTCGTGGTCGAGAAGTCGTAGAAGTAGAGGCTTGGGAACTGGCTCAGGCCCGGATAGCTGATGGGCGGCACGGGAGTCTGGCTGAAGAAGCGAGTGTAGCCGAGGCGAAACTCGTTGCTAAGGTACGGGGTGAAGGTGTGAACCTCGTTGAGCGCGATGAGATGGTAGCGCGCCGGAGTGCCAATGAAGAACGCAGGGAAGCTTGCTGCTGTGTCGTTACCGTCCTCGCGGTTGTAGAGGTAGGCAGCGCGGAAGCTATCGTGCTGGGAGATGGTGTAGTCGAGGCTGGTGGTGGAGAAGTAATAGTTGAAAGAGTTGGTGAGCGAGATTGAGACTGGACCGACGGCGACGGGAGTCGAGATACCCGCGGCGTTAGCTACCAGAATCGTTGCGCCGGCTGCAGAGGCCTTGCTGTCGTTGCAGGAGGTACCTCCGCCAACCGGAGCCTGATTTGGCGCGGCCGGAACGTACTGCTTGTAGACGCTGTAATTCGTTGTCGAAGCGAAGGCCAAGCTGCTGAGGGTTGTAAATCCTGGAGCGGTCGGCGCACAGAATGCAGTTGAACTTCCTGCAGAGCCTGTGGTCTGGCGCTCGAAGTTGGAGAAGAGGAAGAGCTTATCCTTCAGTATCGGCCCGCCTAGCTGGCCGCCGTAGCGGTTGTAATCGAAACGGGGCTGGAAGTCAGGAGAGATTCCCTGTGCGCGGTTATTGATTGCCTGAGTGGAGGTGACGGCATTCAGATTCCGGTTCCTGAAATATTCATAGAGCCTGCCATGAAGATGGTTGGTTCCGGGCACGATCAAGGTGTTGAACTGGCCGCCGGTGGAGTGACCGTACTGGGCGGAGTAAACGTTCTGCAGGAGAACAAACTCAGAGGTTGCATCGTTCGGCACATAGAGGAGCGGCCCGGTAACGCTCTTTGAGTTGTTGTCGATTCCGTCGATTGTAAAGTTGTTGTTGCGGGGACGCTGGCCGCTGACCGAGGGGCCTGTTCCGGCACCGATACCGCCGGAGCTGGCGACGCCCGGGGTGAGCAGCGAGAGGTTTAGAACGCCAAGACCAATCGTGGCCGAGGGCAGATCCTGAACCTCTTTCGTAGAAAAGGTGGTGGAAATCTGAGCGGTCGTCGTGTCGATCGATACGTTGGATTCGGTGGAAACTTCGACCGTGGTTGTACCCTGTCCGATCGAGAGGATGACGTCCTTGGTCTCAACGCTGGTGGACGCGACATCAATGCCCTTCACGACGGAGGGCGTGAACCCGGCGATGACTGTTCGGAGATCGTAGGTGCCTTCGGGCAGGTTCGAGATACGGTACTCGCCGTTGCCGTTGGTCTTACCACTATAGACGACGCCTGTCGCTTCATTTGTGGCATCGACGGTTGCGTTGGGGATGACGGCTCCGCTTTGGTCGCGGATGATGCCAACGAGAGCACCGCTGGTCGTCTGGGCATAGCCGAAGCTAGTACCTATCGACAGGATGATTGCCATGACAAAAGCCAATGCAAGTCTTTTTGAAAACATGTGAAGATCCTCGGAAAAAAGTTGTGTTGCGAGAACGATGGATAATCATGGCTTGCATTCAAGCTCATGATACGAAGAGATGAAGGGGTGACGGATGTTTATGAAGCACGTGAAGGGCCATTGCGCTTTCGCCCTAAATTGAGCGAAACAGCCCTTTAGAATATGAATTTGCGGATGAATCTACCTGCAAATATCGAGAATCGATGGGCGGGTGCTGGGAGATCAGGCGGCTGTGAGACCATTTCAACTGGCAGAGGGTTTGGGTATGAGTGCTGGACTCACGAAGATTACGGTGGGGGTTTGCGGCGGGATTGCGGCTTATAAGTCAGTGGAGCTGGTGCGGCTGCTGCAGGAGGCAGGGTACGATCCGCATGTTGTGATGACAAAGGCAGCGGAGGAGTTTGTGCGGCCGCTGACGTTTGCGGCGATCTCGGGGCATAAGGTGATTACGACGCTGTGGGGTGAGGATGGCGGCGTGGTGGCGGAGGACGAGGGATCTTCGGTTGAGCATATTCATGAGGCGCAGACGACGAAGCTTCTGATTGTGGCTCCGGCAACGGCGGATACGCTGGCGAAGTTTGCGCATGGGCTGGCCGATGATTTTCTTTCGACGATGTTTCTGGCGACGACGGCTCCTGTGATCGTGGCTCCGGCGATGAATGTGAAGATGTGGGAGCATCCGGCAGTGCGCGCGAATGTGGAGACGCTGCGGGAGCGCGGAGTGAAGGTGATTGAACCGGGAAGCGGCTACCTGGCTTGCGGGATGGTTGGCGGAGGACGGCTGGCTGAGCCAGCGACGATTGTGGCGGCGGTTGCGAGCGTGTTGGGTGAGGGTGCGGCGTTTGGCGACGCTTCCGGGAACGGACGCGAGGTTTCGACCGAGGAGCGCGAGCAGGACTTTGCCGGCGAGACGGTGCTGGTGACCGCGGGAGGAACGCGCGAGGCGATCGATCCGGTGCGATTTATCGGGAACCGGTCGAGCGGGCGCATGGGGTATGCGGTAGCGGAGGCGGCGCGGAGGCGCGGGGCACGGGTGATTTTGATTACAGCGTCTACGGGGCTGGTTTGTCCTGTGGGGGTTGAGGTGATGCAGGTGGTGAGCGCGGAGGATATGAGCAGGGCGGTGATGCAGAGACTGCGCGAGGCGACGATTGTGGTGATGGCGGCAGCGGTGAGCGACTATCGCGTGCGGAGCGTGGCAGCGCAGAAGATCAAACGCGAGTCTGCGCGGGCCGTGCTGCTGGAGCTTGAGGCGACGGAGGATATTCTGCGCGAGGTTGTGACGCAGCGTGTTGTGGGGACGATTGTGGTCGGGTTTGCGGCGGAGACCCAGGATGCGCTGGCCAATGGGCGGGCAAAGCTTGTGAGCAAAGGTGTGGATGCGGTTGTGGTGAACGATGTTTCGGTGGACGGGATCGGGTTCGACGCGGAGCAGAATGCGGGGAGTTTTTTGACGAGAAGCGGTGCTGTGGAGCTTCCGCAGATGAGCAAGACTGCGATGGCAGACAGGATTCTGGATGAGGTGGGGAAGTTGCGAGGTTGAAGGCGACTGGGCCGCGGGCTGGAGTTTGAAGGCTTGATCGAAGGATCTGGATCGAAGGCTTAGATCGAAGGCTAATTCAAGGTAGTTTCCGAGAGAATTGCGGGGCTTGAGATGCGCTTCTGCCGTCCGAACTAGTAGACTAGAGGGACATGATTTTCCGTAAAGCAGTTTTTCTTGTTGCCGCCTTAGCCACCGCCACTGCAGTCTCCGCTTACGGGCAAGCCGGCGTTTACGGCATGTTCACTGTGGATCGTCTCAGCAATATTGCTTCGTCGCCGCTGCCAGCGCCGCCGACGGGCGGCCCCAACGCCCGATTGAATACGGCAGATCCTTTGGGCGGTACCGGCGGCATTTACTACGACTTCAAGAAGCTGGGCCCGATCAGGCTAGGCGCGGATGCGCGTGGAAGCATCCTGACGACCAAGCGAGGGGCCAATGTCAGCTTCAACGACTCAGGAGCGCACCTCTATTCCGTACTTGGCGGTGTGCGCGGCACCTTTATCACAAAGTATGCGCCGCTGAAGCCTTACATTCAGTTGTCGGCAGGACTTGGCCGCAGCGACTATGGCCTGTCCAACACCACGGCCAGCGGGAACTTGATTCTTTACAACAACTTTGAGTATGAGGGGCTGGCCGGGCTGGATCTGAAGCTGCTCCCCATCATGGACTGGCGCGTGGCCGAGTTTGGCTATGGCGGTCTGAATCCGTTCGGTACGTTGAGCCACAACTACCCTATTAAACAGGTCAGTATGGGCTTTGTGTTCCATCTTCCTTAGCGATGCTGGCACGATTCGCGAGAGGACAGCGATGCGCGTAGCCCTCTTCGGCGGCAGCTTCGATCCACCGCATCATGGCCATATCGCCATTGCGGCGGCGGCGGCCGATGTGTTCGACCTGGAACAGGTTTTGTTTGCTCCGGTGGGGCATCAACCGCTGAAGACTGAGAGTGCTCCGGCTGCGTTTGCCTACCGGCTTGCCATGGTTGAACTCGCCTGTGCGGTGGATGTGCGTTTTTCTGTCTCCGAGGTGGACGCGCCACGGCCTGACGGTTCGCCGAACTATACCGTGAGAACTTTGGCTGCGTTGCACGAACAGATGCCTGAGGCGAGGCTCTTCAACCTTGTCGGCGCGGATAGCTTTCTCGATCTGCCACGATGGCGCGAACCGGAACGGCTGCTGGAGCTTGCGGAGTGGATTGTCGTGAGCCGACCGGGATTTGCACTGGCAGACCTGTCACCGCTTTGCCTGACGCCGCTGCAACGAGGCCGCGTTCATCTGCTGCAGACGGTGCATGAGGATGTTGCGGCTACCAATCTGCGTGAGCGGCTGGAGAAGGGCGATCCTTGCCTGGACGTGCTTGCGCCCGCGGTATCGGAATATATCGAGGCTCATCATCTGTATCGGTAAATTTGATCGCTCGATGGCTAATTCGATGGCAGTTCAGTGCTGGAGTCCCTGCGAGAATTTGACCCTTTGCAGCGAAACTTTTTGGGGTAGCATGGTGTCTTTATGTTGACTGCGTTTCTGCTACTAACTCCCTCTCCCATTCACCTTTACCCCCTGCGGTGTGGCAGATTCCTGCTGGATTCGATTTCGCGAGTTCTATGACTGATCTACTAGTGACACCTGCTCTCCCGACCTTTCGCGATCCCGCAGGCAGCGTTGAGGTTCGGGCGGACGGGGCATATCGGAGTATCCGGGCTCCGTATGATGCGGAGATTCTTGAGTTTCTCGATCTGCCGGTGGCTGCGGAGCTGGTCGTCAAGGGATGGCTGATTGCCAGCGAGGTGGTGTCGCGGCCAGCAGGCGCCGAGACTCTGATGTTGCGGCATCCGCGGATTGAGTTCCAGTCTTATCCATGGGAGTGGGCTCCCTCGTTGTGGCTGGCTGCCGCGGAGCTTACGCTGGATCTCTGCAGCGAGTTGGTTTCGCATGGCTGGCTGCTGAAGGATGCGACGCCGCTCAACGTGTTGTTCCAGGGGACGCGTCCTATCTTCGTCGATGTGCTATCGATTGAACGGATGAATCCGCATCAGCCGATCTGGCTTGCGTATGGACAGTTTGTCAGGACGTTTCTGTTGCCGATGCTTGCGTATTCACGGCTGGGATGGCCGCTACAGACGTCGCTGACCCGGCGCGATGGGTATGAGCCGGAGGAGATTTACTCGGCGCTTTCGCTGGGCTCGCGATTGCGGCAGCCTGCACTCTCGGCGGTGACACTGCCCTCGCTGCTGGCGAAGAAAAAGATCGGGGCAGGTGGCGGAAGTGCGAGCTTGGCTTCGCGCGCAGTGAAGGAACCGGAGCTGGCGAGGCAGATTCTGCTGAAGACGCTTCGTAGTCTGCTGTCGCAGATGCGTAAGGTTACACCGGGGCATCGCTCGTCTACGTGGTCGGACTACGCTGAGACTGCGACACACTACAGCGATGAGGACCATGCGCGGAAGCGGGAGTTTGTTGCACGAGCGCTGGCGGCGGCGAGGCCTGCCAATGTTCTCGATGTCGGCTGCAATACGGGTGTTTACTCCAACCTGGCCGCGGATGCCGGCGCAGCAGTGGTTTCGATCGATACCGATGTGCAGGCTGTGGATCGGTTGAGCACGAGTCTCAAGGACAGCGGCAAGAACATACTTCCGTTGTGCGCCGATCTTGCTCATCCAACGCCCGCTACCGGATGGGAGAATCGGGAGTATGCGTCCTTCCTGAGCCGCTGCAGGGGTCACTTCGATACGGTGATGATGCTTGCGGTGCTGCACCATCTGCTGCTGCGTAACCAGATTCCGTTGGATCGCATTGCGGCGTTGTGCAGCAGCCTGACGAAGCGGCATCTGATCCTGGAATGGGTGCCGACTGGAGATGTAAAGTTTCAGGAGCTACTGCGCGGCCGCGATGCCATTTACGCGCACATTACCGAGGCGGCGTTCCGTGAAGCCTTTGCTGTGCACTTCACGACGGTCGATGAGCTGACTCTGGCGAATGGGCGCATTATGCTTCATCTGGAGAAGAAGTAATGCTTGCGGCGGGGTTGATACGGAGCTGCGTATCTTGCCTCTGGTCTTGATTCAACTCCGGGTTCGATTCCGGGCTTGGTGATCCGACGCAATTGATTGATCGATGACACTGGCTTACGTGCACGCAACCCGCTACGATGGAGGTTCAAGGAGTCTCATGCCATCGATAGAAAGCAACCAGTTGCTGCTTGCCGCTGCCGCCGCCTGCGAAGACAAGAAAGCTGAGGATATTCGCATCCTCGCGCTTGATCCGGCCGAGAGCGGACTAACCGACTACTTCCTCATCTGCAACGGCACCAATGAGCGGCAGAATGTTGCGATTACAGACGAGATCGAGCTTCGTCTGAAGCGTGAGTTCGGTGTGTATCCGAATTCGGTTGAGGGACGACGCCAGGCCGAGTGGATACTGATGGACTATGTCGACTTTATCGTCCATGTCTTTTCGGCGGAGAAGCGGGCTTTTTATGGATTGGAGCGGCTAAGGAAGTCAGCGACGACGTTGAGTGTTGCCGATTTGGATGCTGAGGTGAAGGCGCGCATCACGGAGACGCGAAAGAAGAACACTGAGAAGAAGCTGCCAGTGGTGAAGAAGACTGTTGCCGTAAAAGCGCCCGCTGAAAAAGTGGTCGCCAGGAAGGCCGTAACGAAAAAAACGCCGGTAAAGAAGAGAACCGCGTCCGGAAAGGTTATCGCAAAATCTACAGTGAATAGTTCAAAGTCTGCCCGGCCGCGCAAGGGTGCGGGCCGCTGAAGATTACACTTGTCTCCATTGGCGGCAGACCTAAGTCGTCGCCCTGTGAGAGATTGCTTGCGGAATATCTCCATCGATCGGCCCGCTACTCTGCTTTGCAGTACGAGACGTTCCCGTCCTGTGAGAAGTTCTTCCTGTGGGTATCTCAGTTACGCAAGCGAGGGGTGGTCAGGGTCGCGCTCTTTGACCCTGCAGGCAAGATGGTGACCTCGGAGGAGTTCGCTGGGGTAATCGATCAGGCAGGAGTAGCTGGCGTTCAACAACTCGTCATGGCGGTTGGTCCCGCCGACGGATGGAGCCGGGAAGACCGCAAGGCCGCACAGCAGATCATCTCCTTTGGCCGCATTACCTTGCCGCACGAACTCGCGCTTGCCGTGGCCGCTGAGCAGATCTATCGTGCTCTTACGATCCTTGCCGGCCACCCCTACCACTCCGGGCACTGAAGGGCTCACAACTCCGTCCGTCGACTCTGGACTTTTATGGCAAAAGAACAGAGGCTGCCGAAGATTGGCAGCCTCTGGTTTGAATCGGTGTTGTTGAGCGTTTAGAAAAGGAGCTTGCCACCAAATGTCAGGTTTCTGACACCAGTACCAGTATTGATGATTCCACCGCCACCGGAAGCGCCGATGAAATTGACGTTATTGAGAGAGGTAATGCCGTCGGCCATGTCAGCATCCGGAGTGCCATAGTAGGAGCGATTGAGGATATTGTTGGCATCTACCTCGATGCGAAGCGTAAAGCGCTCGGTCAACTTCGTGTTCTTGAAGACACTGGTGTCGAGGTTGTTGTAGGTGGTTCCGCGGAGCAGATTACGGCCTGATCCAGGGAACGGATTGCCAGCAATATCCGCTGCATACATGTTGTTCGTGATCCAATGAACCTGACTGGGTGTAGTGGGGTTACCCGTGTTGTAGTCAGCCAAGAACGGCGCGGAGTTTACTCCGCTTGCATTCGTAGTAGTGGTGTAGATTCCAACAGTTCCTACAGGAGCCTTAGCGTTGGACAGGATAGGACGACCGATGTCGACCGAACTGTTGAAGGCAACGGCTTCCTGTTGGTTGGAGTAGCTGGAGAGCGTCTTCGGGTCATTGGGATTTGCAGCCGGCGACCCATTCTGCGGAGCGAGGTCGAAGTCGGTATACGGCTGGCCACTGTTGTAGACCCATATCGAATTCATCTGCCAGCCGTTAATCAGCCTGCTGACCAATCCATTGGTTGCTCCGATCTTGGGTACAGCATAGACGAAGCTGATGCTGGCCACGTTTGGGAAAGAGATGCCACTGACGGCGCGTTCGGCAACGTCGGTATTCAATGGGTTTTGGGCGAAGGCACTGGTGTTACCTCCACCGAAGGTACCAAAGATTTCGCTGGAGTTGTCGATGGTGCGGCTGTAGGTGTAAGCCGCCGTCGCTGTAATGCCATGGTAGTTTCTAACGGTCAAGCTGGTCTGCAGACCGTTGTAGAGTGAGAAAGCTGTGTTTGCGCGGGTACGCACGTTGGTTTGACCGCAGTGAAGATATCCCACGTCGGCCTGGCCAGGCAGCGTGCTGTTGGCCGCAGTGCAGATGCTGCTCGGTGCAACCACGTTCGGGAAGTCTTGCGCAACCGGAAGCAGGAAGGGATTGGCATCCAAGGTCTGGAAGTTGCCCGAGGTGTGATTGCCGGCGTACCGGACTTCAGCGACGGCATAGTGTGTAACCTGGTACTGCACACCGAGGGTGTAGGTTTGAGCCATCGGCTGGCGGAAGTTTGAACTTACGAAGGTTTGGCTACCTGACCCGGGGCTGCCTCCAGCAGGAACGTATTTGCCGAGCGATGTGCTGACCGTTGCGAAGGTGGCTCCCCCCACGGGCAGACATTGGGCGGGAGCTAGAGAGGAAGCGGTACCGGTGCAGTTAACTTTACCGGCGTTCACCACGGGAGCTGAACTGGCCGAGTTCAGATTGATGTTGTAGAAACCTGGATCGACATTGATTGCATAACCGCCACGAACGACCAGGTTCTTATTGTATCTGGGGCTGTAGGCGAACCCGATACGGGGCTCGAAGTTGCGATAGCTCTGGGGAATTGAGGGGAAAGTGGTGACTGAGAGCGGAAGGCTGGTCGACCAGAAGGGATCGGGGCCGGTCTGCTGGGCAAGGGAACGAGTATGGAGCAGGTTGAGGGCCTGCTGGAAGAACTCCCAACGGAGGCCAAGGTTTGCTGTGAACTCCGGCGAGACCTTCCAGTCATCCTGGAAATACACTGCAACGTCGTCCTCTTTGAAGGGAATCAGGGGGTTACCCTGAGTCAGGTTGACGCTGCCAATGCCTTGGAGGAGGTTGCTGTAATTGGTGAAGGTGAAGGTGCCGGACGAGTTGGGCAGGAACGTATTGGGGGAGTTCTGATAGTCGAATTCTCCGCCGAATGTGATGCTATGACGACCAAAGTTCCAAGTAGCGTTGTCCTGAGTCTGACCAGTCTTGACGATTCGCCCCTGCGGGAGGTTGTCAGCAAGGCCGAGGGTTGAATTGCCGGCTCCCAGAGAGATGGACGACGGGCAGCTTGCAAAACCGGTGATGGTGCAGGTCGCAAAGTCACCGCCCTCAAAGGCGAGCGTGCTCTGCTGGAAGCTATACTTGAGCTGGTTGATCCAGCGCGGGGAGAAGGTGTGGATCCATTCCGCGCCGATGGAGTGTGTGATGTCATTGACGTTCACCGTGCCGCCAGCCGCTGTGGGGTTGTCCGGGATATCCGGGTTCTTCTGGTAGATGTAACGGCCATCAAGACGATCCTTGGGGGTCAGCTGGAAGTCGAGCCTGCCAAGGTACTCCTGATCCAAAACTGAACTGGGGAAGTTGCGAGCGATCTGCGTAAATGGAACAGATACGCTGGTGCTGCCGACAGTGATCGTCTTGTCTACTGGAGTGCCGGTGGCGTGAGGGTTGGCGGGAAGCGCAAACGGGTTCAGTTGGGTCAGGATCGCGACCCCCTCGTTGTTCGGAAAGGTCGACTGCAGGGTCGCAAGGCCACCGGGAGTGAGAACCATCTTTGTGCCGGAAGAGGTTGAGCCGCCATTCTCGAAGAAGCGCGTGCCATAGACACCGGCGGATGCAAATATCTTGTCCTTCCAGACTGGTGCGGTCACGTTTCCGCCATAGACGTTGGAGACGTACCGCGGTACGACGGGTACCTCGCAACCGTCGCTCGGACTCTCACCCGGTGCGCAGAAGCCGAAGTTCGCTCCCTTTGAGGTGCCTGTCTGAAGCGAGCTGGTAAAGTTGCCGGAGTAACGATAGAAGGCTGAGCCGTGGATGCTATTGGTACCCGACTTTGTAATGTAGTTGACGACAGAGCCCATGTTCCGGCCGTAGGCGGCGCTGAAATTGTTGGTGATGATCTGGACTTCCTGGATCGCCTCTTCGTTGCCGAAGAAGAACTGAGGGCCCGCAACAGAGTTATCGTTGTTCGACTGGCCGTCGATTTCAAAGTTATTTGAGCGGCCGCGCTGTCCGTTGGAAGAGAAGCCGGTGCCGTTTGTATTGGAGAAGTTGTTGGCATGGGTCGCGACAACGCCTGGAATCAGGAGGGTAAGCTCGTCAAAGCCCCCAAACGTAGGTAGATCCGCGACCTGCTGGGTGTCAAATGTCGTCGATATTTGGGCCTGCGTTGTTTCCAACAGCGCCTCGCTGGCATTAACTTCCACTGTGGTGACATTTGCGCCCGCAGTGAGCTTCTGGGCTCCCAGGTCCTCGGTACGATTGGAGTCCACACGCACACCGTTCACCGTTAGGGTGGAAAAGCCTGCGGCTTCAAATTTGACGTTATAGATACCCACCGGCAGATCGTTCAGGGAAAAGTTTCCGTTGGCTCCACTTGTCGTTGTGAAAACTGCATTCGTATCCGGCTTGGTCACAGTGATCTTTGCGCCTGGAACGACGGCACCCGTCGCGTCCTGCACTGTACCAGCCAAGTTTCCTGTGATAATTCCCTGGCCCCAGGCCATGCTTGCACCTAAAAGAACGCTTGAGCAGATGATTGCTGTCGTCAAACCCATTTTCAATCGATTCACGTGTCTCCTCCGTTCCCCAGCGATGGGGCTACAAATAGCCTTCTGTGTCCATGTTGCGAACGACGTTGTGAACGGGCCCAGTATCTTGTGTTTTCACGGAAGGGTGCAATTGAATGGCCAAACCCCATTACGCTGTGATTAGCTCAGAGATGGCATCTCGATCCACATTTAATGCCCACAAGAATGGTGAATTAAAAAATAAATATATGTGAAATCGTAGAGAATTTTGGGCAGCATTCACAATTTCTGTCAGTGCCATGCGTCTGCTTAGCGCTTGAGGTCGCAGAATTGGAATAATTTCGGACCGATGAACGAAATGGTTCATCCTAGGGTGATTCATCCTTTATCAACACTGGCCCAGGCAAACAGTAAGATTCGTGAGGTAACCCGTCGACGAGGACGGAATCTGGTGCACAAAAAGGCAGGGATGGGATCCCTGCCTTTTGCTTTCGGAGGATTGTTTAGCGTTCCAGCGAATAGTTGACAGTTACAGTCGTCTTGACATCGACCGGATCTCCGTTCAGCAGGAATGGCTTCCAGCGCCACTGCTGAACCGCCGTCACGGCGCTTTCGTCCACGTCGGCACGGACGCTCTTCTTCACGTGGATGTTGATTGGTTCTCCGCCTTTGTTGATTGTCAGAGAAAGGATGACGGGGCCCTGGACTTTGTCAGCCTTGGCCTGCGGTGGATAGATGGGAATCGGTCCGGAGATTCTCTGTCCAGACATGACTTCGGCGCTGACTCTCAGCGTCGCCGGGGTGCCGCCAGACTGTGTGGCCGATGCTGTGGCTGTCGCTCCCACCTCTATCCGCAGTGCCAGGGCAGAGGCGCAGGTTAAGAGGGCGACTGCCGCACAAGCCACGGTAATCGCGAGGCGACGGCTACCTTTAATCTCTACAGGTTTCTCGGTCAGGTTCATAATTCTCCTCTCGAAGATGTTGGCATCGAAGATTCCGATGGCGTGAAGTGTCCTGGCAGGCGTTGGGTCCGCAAGCAGCGACGCAAGCCGCAGTAATGATCGGGCATAATTTTCTCTTCCGGCGACGGCTTCGGCCGCCATCGCATCGCATACCATTTCCCGGCTCTCCGCGACGCGCGAGCGGGTTAGCCACAGCAAGGGATGGCAGGCCATCGGCAGCGACAATAACTCGTAGAGCAGGTTTTTTGCGAAGTCCCGGCGCCGCATATGGGCAAATTCGTGTGCGAACAACGCATCCAGATCATTGTGGTCCACGCTTTCGAGAAATCCTGTCGGCACGAGCAGTACCCCTTGTCGAAGACCCAACGTCACCGGGACTGAGGTTTTCGCCGACGTTGCAAGCTCGGCCGCTCCCATGGCAAAAGTTCGGCTGTACCGGTTCCAACTCTGTGCGGCCTCGCCCTTGAGCGTTACGGGCGCTGCGTGACGCCTTGCGGCAGCGGTCTTCCGCAATCCCCAGGTTAACCGGCCAATGAAGTACAGCAGACTGCATCCGTAAGCAATGAGGAATGCCTCAAGGACTATTGCGGGCAGCCGCAGCACACCGTTTTCGTGCGTTGTGCCGGGCCCTATCGCGATGCGAATGTGTCCTGTCGCAGTATTCCCGGTCCATCCCCATGGAACGAGGCGCCATAGCTCCCGCAACTGTTCGCCTAAACGAAGAGGGCAGGCGGGCAGAATCGCCTCGAGAAGGAACGCGCCGACCCAGATCCGGTGCTCGATTCGCGGACCGGCAGGTCTTGCAAGCAGCGCCGCAAACCAACCGGCGGCGAAGACCATCGGGAGCTGCCACAACGAGTTCAAGAGATATCCGAATATCCATGACTCGAAAGCAATCATCCTTTGCCTTCTTTCTCATCGAGTTTTTGGGTTAGCCTCGCGATTTTGCCGGCATCAATCTGGCGGCTTTTGATCAGGCTCATGACGAGTTCCTCGCTTGATCCGCCGAACATCCTATCCACGAGGTCGCGGACGGCGTGATTCAAGGCCCTGGCCTCGGTCATCTTTGCACTGTACTCATAGGCTCGGCCCCGCAGCGTGCGCTTGAGCTTGCCTTTGCGATGCAGGATGTTCAGCATTGTCTGCACTGTTGTATAGGCCAAAGACTGCTCCAGACCGGCCTGCACGGCGCTTACGTTGCTGGTGCCTCGTTTCCATATGACCTGCATGATCTGCAGCTCGAGCTTGGTCAAAGTCTCGTTTTCGCGTTCGCCCATTCGATCCATCTCCTAAGTGATTAGGACTGTACGCCGCACGAGCAAATTTTGTCAACTAAGACTTTAGGAGATAAATATTGATAGCAGGAGGACTGATGCTGGGGCAGGTTTCACAGGTTTTTCGTGAGAGGCTTCACCGGTCGAGGTCGAACTCCACAGTGATGGTCGTCGCAACATCTACGGGCTGGCCGTCGATAAGATAGGGGCGGTATCGCCATTTGGAGACAGCGTCTGTGGCTGCGCTGCGAAGGCGCGAGTCTCCCTGGATGACATGCACGCGCTTTACTGTGCCGTCCTTTGAGATGATCGCCTGCATCACGACGGAACCTTCGACTCCCTGGATCTTCGCGCTATCGGGATAGGCGGGGACGCGCGAGTCGACGAGCTTCGCCTCCATCACAGCAGGAGCGACCCTGACCGCTCCAGCAAGTTCGGAACTCGATATGCCGTTGAGTTGCGTTGCCGTGGTTTGAGAGACGACGCGTTCGGCGATTGACCTTCGAGTGACCGCGGAATCGGACGGGTGCTCAGGAGTACGCGATATGGCGCCGGTTGCCGGTGTTGTTGGAGCATTGCGGCTCGCAGGGGCAGCAGGCGTAAGGGCTTGCTGAGGCGACGGCTGTCGCGCGGCGGGTTCCTGTTGTTGAGGCTGACTGGATGATGCTTCTTGAGGCTGGCTAGATGATGCTTCTTCGTTCGAGGCGGCGTCTTGTGGTGTGGCCTGATCGGTGGGTGTTGCCGCCGTGCTCCTGGCCTGGATCGTTTGGCGTAGCACGGACACTTCCTGCTCGAGTGGGACGCGGTATCGATAGCCGGCAAAGGCCGCCGCGGCCAGGATCAGGACCAAGAGCAGGGACGCGGCGGCTCTACCGTAGCCTCTTGTTTCGGAGTAGCTCTCGAGGGGAACACGCGAGGAAAGACTACCGCTCTTTCTCGCGAATGGCTGGTCTGCGGGCTGAGGCGCCGGCTCCAGGACTAGCCGCGGCTGGCCAAATGGTTTGTGCATTCGCTCTTCCGGCCGCGTGGCGGCTTCGTTCGCGACAGGTATGCTGAATCGCTGGTTCGCCTCCGGTCTGGTGGTGGTGGACGCCTCGATATCAGGTTCCAGGCGACTCATCCTCTTGTCGATCGCTTCGAGGTGGTGCTTGAGCTCGAGGTTCGTGAGCTCAAGCCTGTGCAGCGCCTCGTCCAACTGAGAAGGAATGGCGGTGTGTGAAGCTGCAGGGGGGTTGGGCAGCGGCGCGGGGGCGAGCTCGGCGTCGCGCGGATGTTGGGGGGAGGACTGCCATGCTTTCTCGGAATGGAGCGTGGCGGCTTCGTCTTTGGAAAATGGCTCGGGTTCCAACTGGCCGGGACCGGGAATATCGACGCCAGCAAGCATTGCACGCAGATCGTCGAGTGTGCGCTTGAGGCTTGGGTCTTCCGGCGGGAGTTCCCCTTTCACGACACCCTCGACGACGATAGCGAGGAGTTGGTCGTCTGTCAGCTCGCCGCCCTCGCGGTCGCTGAGTTTGCTGACGAATCCCCAGAAGTCCATGGCGAGGGGTCTGTTGACGATCAGCTTTTGCAGAAAGAGGGGGAGGTTGGCGGGCGATCCTATGGGAATTTCGTGGGTCACACAGATGACCCGAAACTTTCGGACGGATGAATCAAAGCTCGCAGGTTTCTGGAGGCCGTTGGCGTAAGCAGACATCATGTCATCTTGGATGCCGATAAGCCCTCCGAAGCTACTGCGAACACCGGCGTCAATGAACCGCACTACGGACGCTGCAAATTTTGCTTTTTAAAATATTCTTCTCTTGGGAAAAATACACGCGATTGATCGCACAAATCTTCCTTTTTCTAGGAAAAATTTAAGCGGGCGGAGCGATAGAGTTCGAGGCGCGCAATAAGCTGAGAAGAATGAGGAAGTTGGCCATGAAGGCTTTTCTGCATGCCTTTGCCCTGATGCGCCGATGGCAACAAACTTCCAGTAAACACGCGACTTAGGGTTCGTTTTGCAGTGAATTGGGACCTCCCCGCTACAATAGTCGAGGTACTGCAGGAACTTTGGAAGGCCCCTTACGATGAGCTGGTTTAAACGTGAAGACCACGAGATTGTTAACGACTCGGAGAAGACCGTGCGGACCGAAGGGCTGTGGATACGGTGCCCGGACTGCGGCAAGATTCTCTTTAAGGCGGAGCTGGAGACCAACCAGCAGGTGTGCCCGCACTGCGGCCATCACTTCCGCATCGATGCCCGGACACGGATTGAAAATCTGCTGGAGCCAGGGTACGAGTTGGTAGATCTTGGCCTGCGATCGACCGATCCGCTTCAGTTCACCGATCTGAAACCGTATAAGAAACGGCTCGAAGAGGCGCAAAGGAAGACCGGCCTGAACGACGCGATTATCAACGCGATTGGAAAGCTGGGGCCGCACGATGTGGTTCTGAGCGTGATGGAGTATAGCTTTATCGGCGGCAGCATGGGCGCGGTGGTGGGCGAGACGATTGCCAGGGCCGTGGACCGCTCGCTGGCTACGCGGCATCCGCTGATTATTGTCTCGGCGTCTGGCGGCGCCCGCATGATGGAGGGAATCGCGTCGCTGATGCAGCTGGCAAAGGTCTCTACCGGGCTTGCGCGGATGGATGAGGCGAAGATTCCTTACATCTCGGTGATGACCGATCCGACGACCGGCGGCGTTACTGCGAGCTTCGCGATGCTTGGGGATTTGAACATCGCCGAGCCGAATGCTCTGATCGGGTTCGCCGGCCCGCGAGTTATCGAACAGACTATTCGGCAGAAGCTGCCTGACGGCTTTCAGCGGTCGGAGTTTTTGCTTGAGCATGGTTTCCTCGACGCAATCGTTCCGCGCAAGGAGATGAAGGGGTATCTTTCGCAGGCGCTGAGCTGGATGACTGACGACTCCCGGAAGACTGCATGAAAGATACGACCGCGGATGAAACGGATCGAAACGGATTTTAAGAGCCTTCTGTTGAATTAATGGAACAGGCCAGCCCATCGAGAACTGCACTGCGTGTTGCCCTGCGGCGGGCTGCGCATCAGCTCTATGACGCGAAGCCGCTCGTTCTCGACGATCCGATCGCCGTTCCGATTCTTGGCGATACCTACGCGGAGGAGTTGCGGCGTACTCCTACGCGGCCTGACCGTCCTTTCTCTGTTGCACTACGCGCTTTTCTTGTCGCGCGCAGCCGGTATGCAGAAGATATGCTCTCCCACGCGGTGGCAAAGGGTGTTACGCAGTATGTTCTCCTGGGAGCTGGGCTGGATACCTTTGCGCATCGCAATCCTTACCCCGGGCTTCGCGTCTTTGAGGTCGATCATCCTGCTACGCAACAGTGGAAGCGCGAACTGCTCGAAACTACGGGTCTCTCAACTCCGGCGAACCTTACGTATGTTCCTGTCGACTTTGAACGTCAGGGGTTAGCCGAGCAACTCAGCGCCGCTGGCTTCCGTAGTGCAGTTCCAACGTTCTTCGCGTGGCTCGGGGTTGTTCCTTATCTCACGCTCGATGCCTTTCGAGCTACTTTGGCGTTCATCGGTACACAACCTGTCGGAAGCGGTGTCGTCCTCGATTATGGTCAGCCTCGCTCTGCGTTGCCTTTCCTGGAAAAGCTGGCCCGTGACTCGCTTGCCGCGCGCGTTCAATTGGCAGGGGAGCCGTTTCGGCTTTTCTTCACGCCTCCGGAGATCGCGGCAGAGCTGACTGCGTTTCGAGAGATTGAGGATATTGGCGCTGCAGAGATCAACGCTCACTACTTTGCAGGACGTAGTGACAATCTGAAGTTCGTGGGGAGTTCGGGGCGGATGCTTAGCGCCTGGATCTAACTCCTGCCGTTATGTGGTGGCAATTCCCTTGCTTCAATTCGCGGAGGCCATTAATCTTTTTCTTTCGATGGAGTTGTATGACTAAAAAGACGGCTGTGATTAATCGTTGCGCGTGGGCCGGTAATGATCCGTTGATGCAGGCTTATCACGACGAGGAGTGGGGTGTGCCGGAGCGTGATGGCAGGGCGCTGTGGGAGGCGCTGATGCTCGATGGCTTTCAGGCGGGGCTTTCGTGGATGACGATTCTGCGCAAGCGCGAGGCTTTTCGGAAGGCGTTTTATAAGTTCGATCCGAAGAAGGTCGCACGGATGGGCGAGACCGATGTTGCGCGGCTGCTTCAGAACGAAGGCATTATTCGGTCCCGTGCAAAGATCGAAGCGACGATCAATGGGGCGCGGATCTATCTTGCGATGGCACATGAGGGCGAGGATTTTTCGACGTGGATCTGGAAGATGGCAGGTAGAAAGCCGATCCAGAACACGGGGCCTGTACCGGCTAAGACTGCTTTGTCGGAGGAGATCTCTGCGGCGCTGCGGAAGCGCGGTTTTAAGTTTGTGGGTCCGGTGATTGTCTATGCGTGGATGCAGGCAGTCGGCATCGTCAACGATCACAGCCCTGATTGTTTTCGGCGTAAGGCTGTTTTGAAGGGGTAAGGGATTTTTTAAACGAAAGCGGCGAGAGCAATTGTCACTCTCGCCGCCGTTTTATTTTCTCCGGTTAATTATTGCTGACCGCGCCGTCCTGGTTCATCGGGTGCTCCGGTCGAGTTGGGGAAGATTCCCTTGAGCGGCGAGGTCATCTGTCTTTCCAGTTCAGGGTGGGGGAAGGGCTTGCGCGGCATCATCGCCTCACGCTCGCTGGTGTTGTAGAGGAAGATGGCTTCGAGGATCGCACCCTGCTCGAGATCGAGCGCGTGGAGCCGGTCAAAGGTATCCATGTCGGAGTGGTGGGTGCGGGTCTCGTAGTCCATGGGGTCCTGAATGTACTGGAAGCCCGGCAGACCAACTGCATCGAACGAGAGATGATCGGTGCCGCCCGTGTTGCGGTAAGAGATTGTGCTCACACCGAGGTCCGCGAGAGGCGCGATCCACTGGCGGAAGATGGGAGCGACGGCGAAGTTCTCCTGGGTATAGACGCCGCGTACCTTGCCGGTTCCGTTGTCGAGGTTGTAGTAGGCGTCGAGCGTCTCCCACTCTTTGGTTGTGGTGAGCTTGCCGCGCTGGCGTTGAAATCCGGGAGTAGTCGCCGGGTCCGGATGCTCCGGCTCGGCGAATGTTCCGAAGTGATTTTTGACGTATCCCTGTGAGCCAAAGAGTCCCTGTTCTTCGCCCGACCAGAGGGCGATGCGGATGGTGCGCCTTGGCTTGATGTTCAGGGCCTTGAGGATGCGCATGGCTTCCATCGCCATGATCGAGCCTGCGCCGTTGTCGGTCGCGCCGGTGCCGGAGATCCAGCTATCGAGGTGTCCTCCTACCATGACGACCTGATCCTTCAACTTGGGATCGGTGCCGGGGATTTCGGCAACTGTGTCGAAGCCGTGCTCGTTGTCGCCGGTGAACTTGGTTTCGATGTTGACCTCGAGCGTGACAGGGACGTGGTTCTGCAGGAGACGTCCGATGCGGTTGTAGTGCTCGATCATCATGACCGCGTTGGGAATGGTGACGGCGTTTGCCTTAACCTGGGCGTTGCGGACGATGTTCGCTCCGTTATCGTCGAAGATAATGCCAGTACCGCCGCCATCGCCGCCATCGCGGCTCGGCGTAATGATTGCGGCTACATGCTCTTCGGTCATCATCTTGACGGCAGCGGTGCGGAGGGCGGCGAGGCGGAGACGGTCTGCCACCAACTGCTGGACGTTGGGAGCGCCACGGCGGCCTTCGCCGGTCGGGTAGGTCTCCATCTCGGCGAGTTCTTCGGTCGTGTAGCGATGGAAGAGAGGCTCAGTGATATCGGGGGTTGGACGCATCGCGCCCAGAAGGACGATCTTGCCGGCGAGCTTGCCCTTGAATTTGTCGAGGTCCTTCTCGGTCTGCAGATCCATGTAGACGGCTTCGCCGGACACTGGTCCGTTCGTTGCAGGGGACCAGGGTGCAGCCTGCATCCATAGGGGTTCGGGATCGGGCGATACCATGCGGGCCCAGGTGTTGATCTGCTGCCATCCCATGCCGAACTCGCCCCAGTCTTCGAGGTGAGCGTTCTCGAGGCCGATCTTGGTCATCGTGTCGCGGGTCCAGGCGTTGGCCTTCGCCATATTGGGCGAGCCTGTTAGACGCGGCCCAATGCCGTCGGCCAAGGCGCTGCCAAACTCCATGACGTGCGAGTGATGGAAGCCTTCTTCGCGGATTCGCGCATACATTGTCAGGTCGACGTTTTCGGTTGCAGGCTGCGGGCCATAGTAGGACGGCACGGTATCAGGAGCAGCGGCTTCCTTGGGCTTTTTATCGGCGGAGTAGGCGGGAAGGGCGAGGCTTGCGATTGCGGCCGTACAACAGCCCCAACGCGCAACAGCACGAACAAATGACATACGGGGTGGTCCTCCAAAGATTTTCGTAGAAACGAAGAATAGCAGATCGACTTAGAGACGCTGGCTGCGGTGCGATTGTTTCGCCGCCTGCTGTCGACGGGCCAAGATGGCTAATTGCCGAGGGACACGGCCAATTTACGATTTACGCGTCTGCCTTCGCACCCAGAGCGTTCCTAGATAGGCCAACGCGAACGCTAGAACCAATAACCCCACGGGCAGTCCTCCCCATTTGTAGGTCAATGCGAAGTCGACCGACCGATGGGTAGCCGTGCTGTAGATCAGGGTGCCGATGATGGCGCAGAAGGTGGCGGCGAAGAACGCTGCAAACCCGAGAGCAAAGCTCATCAGGAGGCTGGCAAACCAGCCTAGATCGCCCAGAGGAACTCCAAAGAGATAGCCGGAGCCGGTGGTCCGGGGAGAGGTCGAACTGCCATGCTGCGATGCGAGCGCCATACCAGTAGAATACTTCTTTATGGCAGAAGGTGTTCAGAGCGACTTAGTCCAGGCAACGCAGGTCATCCACGAGGCAGAGGTGCGTCATGCCGCGAACGGGATGCGCTACGCCTCGTTCGGCGATAACAACCTGGATGGCCGGGAGCTCGAACGCATGGTGCAGGCGGTTCCTATCGCGATTGCAGGCGCACTGACGCGCAAGACGTACTACTTTGTCCCACTTGCACTGGGCGACCGCCGTGGCAGCGAAGCGACTCTGGTTGCCCCGGCCTATACGCCGGAGCTCGGCGACCAAGCGATCTGCCACCGCAATGTGAATCAGGACGGCACCGAAGGCGTTTTCATCTCGACACGTCTCCTCGGTGACCGGTTCGCGCTGGCCTTTGAGTTCTTCATCAATGTAGGCCACGCCTTCGTGGACATTATCGGCGTTCCGGAGGCGTTCGATCAGCTTGTCTGGGAGCAGGCTCTCGCTGATATCCGCGGCGAAACAAGCCAAGATGCGTGGGAGAACCGCAACCTTGCTCTGGGCGTGAGCAACCAGACAGAGAAGGTCAATGGCAAGCCGGTTGTCGACGAGAAGGCGCGGAATAGCTTTCTGGAGGCCGCCTTTTCGGATGCGGTGGCCATCTATCAGCTTTCCTTGTCGGTCGATTTCGACTACTCGGAGTTGCGGGAGCGGGAGTATCCTCTACTGGCCCCGCAGGGACTGGCCGATCGCCTGCGGTTGGTTGCACGGCTGTTTCCGCCAAACGCGGGGTATGAATTTGCGATCCGCTACCGCCGCCGCGCCTAGCAGTGGTTTGCGCCCAAAGAGTAGAAGCGCCATCTAATCAGTTGGAAGAGACTATGCCTGCGATACGAACCTGCAAGAGCTGTGGCCAGAAAAACCGCGTTGCCGCGAATCACCTTGCCGATGCAGGCAGATGCGGCGCGTGCAAGACCTCGTTGCCGCCGGTCGATGAACCTTTACAGGTCGATGCTGAACTCTTCGATGAGATTATCCAGAGCTCCCGGGTTCCGGTCCTCGTCGACTTCTGGGCAGACTGGTGCGGACCATGCCGCGCCGCAGCTCCTGAGGTTGCGCGCACCGCAAAGGATCTGGCCGGTCAGGCTGTCGTCCTCAAGGTCGACACCGATCGCAACCAGCAGCTCGCGGCGAGGTACTCCGTCCGCGGAATACCTAACTTTGCCGTGTTCTCCCTGGGCAGGCTCGTTCGTCAGCAGGCTGGAGTCGTCGATCATCAGGTTATGGAAGGATGGCTGCGATCAGCCACGACCGCATCCTCTGCATGACAACGCCTTCGCGGTTTCTCCAGCGATTGCCTTTAGTACGGCTTCAATCACCTGTTACGGAATGCGGCTTGAATATGCGGAGAAGCTGCGGGGTATCTACCAGTCCCGCCCGTGGTGTGGAATACGTGCGCAGTCGCCCTCGGTGAGGTAGCAGCGGAGAAAGCCACAGACAACTGTGCATCCGGCACCAAGAATCATGAATCCAACCCCGCTCGTGATGCGACCGGTGAAATAAGGAAACAGGAAGACACCAACTCCCGCATACATCAGAATCGTCAGTACGATTCGCAGTATGCTCTTGGTCACGTTCTACCTCCCCTGCACACTTCTACCAGTTAGCCTCAGGCAAGACCGGCTGATGACGAAGCCGATAGCCGATGGTGGCTCCGGTACCGGACATCCTACTCCACGGAAGCCGGGGAAGCTATATTTTTGTGCTTTTAAGACGCCACAGGACACGCCGCGATCCATCCTAAATGAACTCAGGGACATTGCTACGAATGGAAGATGTGCATGAGGAATTCGATTCGGGATGGTGCAAGACGGACGCGAAGATGCTTGGGGGATCGCTATCCTGTCACCACGCCCATCGCCAGCACTGCGCATAAGACTGCACTTGCGTCCTCGACCAGAGCCACTGGCCAGTCGTGTGAAGCCAACCGCAGAACGATCTCCCGGCGAATCAGGAATCCGCCAAAGGCGCCTATGAGAGCGCCACCTACACCCAAAATGACGCCTTCGAACTCCGAACCATTGAGGCCCGCTGCCACGATTGCGCCGATCAGGCCGCCGACCACCACTCTTACGAGAAGAGGTCCGGGCGCAATCCGGTTGGGTGTCTTCGGCAGCTTGTCGGCGACGAGTTCGGCCAGCGCCAGGACTGTGAAGATGATAGCGGTCACAAGCTTCGCGGCCCAGGAGGCCCAAGTGTCATCGAGCGACAGGTCGCCGCGGTAGGCGAACCAGCAAAGCACCGCCATGGCGGTCATCGATCGCATCCCCGTCACTACGCCAAGCAAGGGAATGGCAATCAACCATGTCATTATCGCCATCGCCATTAATTGTCGGTCTCCGAAACAGAGATGAGGCTTCGCGGAAAGCTTATTCCTTACGCAACCAGCCGTAAAGCGGGAACTTTTCGGCCATCTCCAAGACCTGACCGCGAATCTGCTGGAGTTTCGCCGCGTTCGTCCTGTTTTCGAGTGCCTGCGCGATCCATCCTGCGATAACACGCATCTCCGGCTCTTTCATTCCGCGGGTCGTCAGGGCGGGCGTTCCGATGCGGATGCCGCTTGGCTTCATGGGTGGATTTGTATCGTAAGGAATTGCGTTTTTGTTGACGGTAATGCCTGCTTCGCCTAAGGCATGTTCTGCCTCGGAGCCGAACATTCCCTTCTGGAAGACATCGATCAACATGACGTGAGTGTCCGTTCCTCCGGAGACGATGCGATAACCTTCGGCGGCGATTGCCTCTGCGAGCACTTTCGCGTTGGTGACTACTTGCTGGGCATATGCGGCAAACTCGGGTTGCAATGCTTCATGAAATGCCACGGCCTTTGCCGCGACGATGTGCATGAGCGGCCCGCCCTGCTGGCCGGGGAAGACGCTGCGATCGATGCCAGTGGCGAACTCCTGCTGGCAGAGAATTAGCCCAGCACGCGGGCCGCGCAGGGTTTTGTGGGTTGTTGTTGTGACTACGTGCGCGTGAGGAACTGGCGATGGATGTACGCCACCTGCTACCAGGCCGGCGAAGTGTGCCATATCGACCATGAAGTAAGCGCCTACTTTGTCAGCGATGGCGCGCATGCGGGGAAAGTCGAATTGGCGCGGATATGCGCTGCCTCCGCCTACGATTACCTTGGGTTTTTCGCGGACGGCGGTGGCTTCGAGCTCGTCGTAGTCGATGGTTTCGGTGTCTTTGCGGACCTGGTAGCCGACGATTTTGTAGAGTTTGCCTGAGAAATTGAGCTTATGGCCGTGCGTGAGGTGTCCGCCATGAGCGAGATCCAGTCCGAGGATCGTGTCGCCTGGATTGAGCAGGGTCATGTAGGCGGCGGCGTTGGCCTGGGAGCCGGAGTGGGGCTGGACGTTGACGTGATCTGCGTTAAACAGGCGTTTGGCGCGGGTTCTGGCGAGGTCTTCGACGATGTCAGCGTACTCGCAACCGCCGTAGTAGCGCTTGCCGGGGTAGCCTTCGGCGTATTTGTTGGTGAAGACGGTGCCTGCGGCTTCGAGGACGGCGCGGCTGACGAAGTTTTCGGAGGCGATCATCTCGAGGCCTTCGTGTTGGCGCCTGATTTCATTGGAGATTTGCGCGGCTATCTCGGGGTCGGAGGTGGCCAGCGAGGCATTCAGGTCAATGGGCATGGAGCTATTTTATGTCACGGTTTTTGTACTTTTTTTTCTGCGAGGGAAATCTGCGTTTTTGCAGGGGGTTTTGCGAAAAGTTGGTGATTTTTGTGTGGTTTTCCGTGGTGAATTTGTGGTGATTGCGTGGTTTTTTGTGGTGGTTTTGCGACACGTTTTTCGGCGCTTAAAAATGTGCCAACTTTTGAGATTTATTTTGATGCCGGTGTGGAAAAGGCGAAGCAGAGTACAGGGGCTTGGCCGGACGAACAAATCGAGACGGAAATGAGCACTGTACGAATCGACAGTTGCGTGGGTGCCTTCGGACGGCAATTCTTGACAAGCGAAGGATACCCAAGGGTAGAAGTACAAACCACACCGCAGATGGAAGAGGAGCGGATAAGCATGTTGAGCATACAGCGAACAGTTTTCTATACAGCTTTATTCACTTGTCTGGGCTTTGGCATTGCCGGGTGCAACTCAAATCCTCCGGCCACAACCACAGCAAGCTCGGTTCCTGCGCCTGCACCTGAGCCGCAGAAGACCATACCCGGCCCTGTGCCCGGAACACGTCTCACCGAAGGCTACGTCGCTCAGGTGGCCCGTTCCGCTTACTTTTGGGGATGGCCTATGGCCAACATCTATAACCGGGTGCAGACGTTTGAAAAGCTGCCTGGGCCTGTGCTGCTGGGCGGAATCGTCCCCGCTGCTCCCGCCAATCAGTTCGCGATGCTCACCGACTACATCAAGCCGGAGGAGCGCATCGTCGCCTGCCCAAACCAAGATGTCGTCTACGGGAACGGCCCACTCGATCTTGGCCAGGAACCTGCTGTCATCCAGGTGCCTGATTTCGCCGACCGCTTCTGGGTGTACCAGATCGTCGACCAGCGCACCGATAGCTTCGCCAACCTCGGCAAGATGTATGGTTCGAAACCGGGAGCCTACCTGCTCGTCGGCCCCGGATGGAACGGCAAAGTCCCTGACGGCATTGCCGGAGTCTTCCACTCTCCTACCAACTACGGCATCGTCATTCCACGCGTCTTTAAGCAGTCCACACCTGAAGATACTGCTGCGGTCCAGCCCGTCCTCAACCAGATCGTGATGTATCCGCTTTCGAAGTTCGACGGCAAGATGAAGACAGTGGACTGGAGCAAGACCCAATCTTTCACCCCTCCCGGACAAGTCAGCAGCAGTGGCGCCGAAGAGACCAAGTGGGTCCTTCCGGAAAAGTTCTATGACCAGTTCATCAGCATCCTCGATGGCCTTCCGCCCATCCCCGGCGAAGAGCCGATGTACGCCACCTTCCGCTCCGTGTGGGCCGCTGGAGATCAGGACCCCAAGCTGAAGCAGGCGATGCAGAAGGCTATCGTGGATGCGGACAAGGAACTCGTTACTCCGCTCTTCCAGTTCCGCAACTACGGCATTCCGCTCCCTGGTAACTGGACCACGCAGAGCAACGGGGCCGAATTTGGCACGGATTACTACACCCGGACTGCAGTCGGTAAATCCAACATCTTCGTCAATCTGCCCAACGAGACCAAGTACTTCTATCAGGATCTCGATTCTGCCGGCGGTCGCTTGAACGGCGCTCACCAGTACACCGTCACCTTCGCCGCAGGCGCTTTGCCGCCGGTAAAGGGCTTCTGGTCTCTGACCATGTATAACGAGCACCACTTCTTCGAACCCAACAAACTCGTCCGCTACTCGCTCGGCACCAAGAACAAGGATTTGCAAACCGGCGCCGACGGCTCACTCACCATCCATGTCTCCTCCACGCCTCCCAGCCCGGACAAGATGACCAACTGGTTGCCGTCGCCAAAGGGAGACTTCTCCCTCTACGTCCGGTCCTACTGGCCTGAGCCCGCAATCCTCGAAGGCAAGTGGACCCCGCCCGCCGTAGTCAAAGTGAAATAGCCGAAAGATTTCAGCAAAAGCATCGGCCCACATCCGTGAGGGAGACAACCCTCACGGACCTCACACCAGGAGAACCAGTGATGCCAAAATCGACCTTTTCGCGCCGCGATCTCATCAAGTCCGGTACTGCGCTTGCCACTGCTGCCGCCATGCCCGCATGGAGTCTCACGCCCAACCCCACGGCATACACCGCCGCTGCACAAGCCTCCGGGGATGGGCCCGCCGATCCTCCACTCGTCCATCAGATCGGTCCTCGCCAGTACTTCAGTAAGGATGAAAGTCGCAAGCTCTACGACGAATTTCTCCTCGGTCGCGCCATTCAGGCATACATGATGACGCTCCCCATCCTCAACACCATCGGCATGCGCGACGGCTCCGAGGCCACCTTCGGGCGCGGCTACAACGTCCTCCCCATATGGAAGGACCGCATGAGCGCCAAGACCTGGGTGCCCACTCCAAACTGCGACGTCGTCTACTCCATGAACTACCTCAACCTCAAGGAGACCGGACCACTCGTCGTCTACGCTCCACCCAACGTCATCGGCATGTTTACCGACTTCATGCAGCGCACCCTAACCGATGTTGGCGCTGCAGGTCCCGACCCTCGCACGCGGCGGTCTCTTCCTTCTTCTTCCGCCCGACTACGAAGGCCCGCATTCCGGCGGCTACTACACCTTCCAGTCGAAGACCTATAACGTCTTCCTCTTCTTCCGCACTGTCCTCGCCAAAGGCCCCAACGGTCCCGACCCCACCAAGGCTGTTGAAACCGCCGAGATGACCCGCGTCTACCCCCTCGGTCAACCGGAGCGCGAACGCCTCGCGATGAAGTTCCCTAACGCATCGCCTGCGCGCGTCAATATGATGTACCCCATCGACTTCACCTATTGGGAAAAACTGAAGAAGTTCATCGACTACGAACCGGTCGGCGCTCTGGATATGAACGTTCGCGGCATGCTCGCCTCCCTCGGCATTGTGAAAGATAAACCGTTCAATCCAGACTCCAATCTGCACGATATTCTCAGCCGCGCCGTCGTAGAGGCCCCACGCCAGATCTTCGCAACGCGCCAGACGGCCGCCGCGTTCCCGGATAATCCCTATTACAAAGATCGTCACTATGTAAACGTCTGGGGAGGCGTCGACGCCGATTGGAACACTCCCACGTATCAGAACATCGATACCCGCGCGGCCTACTTCCAGGTTGCCTACTCCTCAGCCCCCGCCATGGTGAATGACACCGTCGGCATGGGCTCCAAGTATCCCAACACCATGTACGATGCCGACGGCAACTTCCTCGACGGCGGTAACCACTACAAACTTCACCTACCTCCGAACATCCCCGCTGCGCTGTACTGGGCAGTCACCGCTTATAACCCCGTCGACGGAAGTATGCCCGAGACCTCGCAGCCCTTCCCCTCGCGCAATGCCTTCGACAAAGTCACAGTCAACACCGATACCTCCGTCGATCTCTACTTCGGCCCCACCAAACCCGCAGCCGCGCCCGAAGAAAACTGGATCCAGACTCTATCCAACCACGGCCTCCTCATCGCCGTCCGTCTCTACGGTGCCGGAGCCGCTTTCTACGATCAGACATGGAGGCCTGATGACCCGGTCAAGATTTGATCGTTCCACTGGCTCGCCGGTACGGTTTTCGGGTTTATTTTCGCCTTCGGTGTGGAAGACGCGATGAGCGTTTCATTTTGGGATTGATATACCAAGAGTACCGAGAGGCTCTCGATTCTTTCGTCGATCTGCAACCTGAAACCTTTATAGTCAGTCACGGCTTTCAGGAAGGACGAGAGGTTACTGCCGATGCATGAGTGGATGATTGGAGTTGGTTTTATTGCGGTGCTGATGACACCTTGTCTCTTCGCGATGCGGGCAGGAGCGAGAGATAGAGACGACTAGCCAGAGGACGTGTTTCGTTCGGCGAGGCGTTTGAAGGATTGGTAGACAAAGTGGCCGAGGTACCAGCCGTCGAGGTATTTATAGGGGAACTCGCCGGTGGTGTAGTGGCCGCAGGGAAGGATTTTGGAGACGTAGTCGATTTTGAGGGCGTCGAAGTTTTTGTGGACGTCGAAGGAGTAGTCGAGGGGGAAGGTCAAGTCGTAGGTGGCGTGGACGACGAGGGAGCGGCGGGGTTTGCCGGTGTGTTTGGCGGCGAAGCGCTCCATGTAGGACATGGGGCTGACAATGGAGAAGATCTCTCGGACTTGATCTTGATTCAGGCCAGCTTGTTCGAAGGCTGCGCGGATGTGGCGCGTGCTTTGGCCGGTCCAGACGACGTCGCCGAACCAGGTGGAGGCGTGGTTGAAGGCGCAGACCTGGAGGCGCGGGTCGAAGGCTGCGGCGATGAAGGCGTAACAACTGCCAAGCGAGGTGCCGAGGACGCCGAACTGTTCGTAACCTTGAGATTGCAGCCAGTCGAGGCAACTGCGGATATCGACTACGGCCTGACGGCAGGCTTCGGTGGTGCGGCCTACGTTGGAGCTGACGGCGTAGTCGGAGCGCTCGAGCTCGGCGGGGCGGCGGATGTCGTGGTAGGGCTTGGAGAGACGGAGGCAGGAGATGCCGAAGTTGTTGAAGAGGGTGCAGAGTGCGTTGTGAGAGAAGGCGTCGGCGTTCCACTGCGGCATGACGATCATGGCCTGTTTGGGTTTGCCTTTTTGTGTTTCGGGGTGGGCGGGGTACCAGCGGGCGTTGACGATGTCGTTCTCGGGGTAGCGGGTGCGGACGGGTGAGGTGAAGCGGAGGAAGTCGGCCTCTTCGAGCTCGCCTGTCTCGGCCTGGCGGCGGAGTTCGGCATCTTCTTCGAGGGTCTCGGGGCGGACGTTGGTGGGGAAGAGTTGCGGGTGACGGCGCTCGAGGCGGAAGTCGGTGGGAGTGGTGTAGCTGTAGAACTCGCCGGCGCGGGCGACGATGTCGCGGTTGAGGGCGGTCATGCGCGCGTAGTCGTCGGTTGTGGAGGCAGTGTCGTCGTGCTGGCGGGCGAGGGGGCTGAAGTCTTCGAGCCAGTCGAAACCCCACTCGAGAGGGCGGACGATGCGGTTGGTGTCGCGTGTGGTGAGCGCGGTTTCCCAGGCGTACATCCACTTTGCGTAGAGCTTAGAGAGCATTATCTACAAGTTTAGCAAGTGGTGGCGGATTGCCAGAAACGGCTCCCTCTTGCGCCTCGGAACGCCGCTTGATTGCGGGCGATTTGAGGCTTGAGGGGTTTGCCTGTTCTGCGTGGCGCGTGAGCAATTCGAGCCCCCAGTGCAACTAAAGTAATTACCCCGAAGTCGTAGACGCACGGCCCAGAATGTTGTTGATGAATGGCAGGTTACGAATATCCTCGGGATTGGAAACTCTGTGAACTATATTCCGCGGGAGTGTGGACCTGCAGAGCTGACAGAGACGGAGGATGGCAATGACTCGGATGAGTACCGGATTGCTCTCTGGATTATTTGGATTCGTTTTGGTGTTGGCATCGATCGGGCGCATGGGCGCGCAGGAGATGCAACCTGTACCTTCCACGGATCCGCAAACCACGGTGCCGGCTTCGGCGACGGATGCTTCGCGGCCCGCTGCAGTAGAAGCGAAGGTCGATCAGCCGATTCCAGATGCGGATAGCCAGAAGGGTGCGCCGGCGCTGAAGCCGCCGCAATCCGCGGGAGTCGCACCCTTGGCTGTGAAGGGAAAGAAAGGGCCGGTGCCGTATACCGGCCCCACGGAGATTATCGTGCTGGCGCCTACGCCGATGCTGGATGAAGAAGGAAAGCAGATGCAGGACCCGGATGGGAAGCTGATGTTCAACCCGCCGGCCAAGCAGCAGCGGGATAAGAAAGGGCATCCGGTCTTCGACGCAAAAGGCAAGCCGGTGATGCAGACCAAGGACAACCTTGGATTCGACGAGAATGGAAAGAAGCTGCATGCGGTGAAGGTGAAGCCTCCGAAGATTGTCTCGGTTTCGATCAGCCGCGGGATTCTCACAGTGGATGGATTGACGGGCAAAGCGGCGCTGAACTACGAGATCAAGGATCTGAAATACGTCTACTTTTATGTGCCGGGGATCGGAACGACGATTGTGTCGAACGATCCGTTTCCGGGTGCGGTAGAACAGAAGCGCGCTTTCGACGACAAGACGCTGACTGTGACGGTGGGTGAGCATGTGGTGCAGTTGTCTTCCGACAAACGCATGCTGGGTAAGGCGCCGGCGTCTGCTTTTGTGCGGGTTGATAAGAATTTCACGGTGCCGACGAAGTTTCCGGTGATGGGTTATGGGCCGATCCGCGTGGCTCCGTATGCGTGGCCGGGGTCGAGGGTGAATGAGGAGTTGAAGGGTGCGGTGGTCGAGGCTCCTCCGCTGCCGGTGGATCTGCGGCCGACACTGCTGTTGCAACCGTGTCCTGCGGGCCAGATGCGACCGGCGGGGCCAGCTCCGCTGCCTGGGCAGACAGTTGCGCCCAAGCCGTGTGTGCCGATTGCTGCTGCGACGAGTACGAATTCGGCGAGTTCGTCTGCGGGAAATATTCAGTCGAACAAGTAAGAGTTGATTGAGAGAAATCTCTCGCCCGCTCCTCGATTGGAGCGGGCGATTTTTTGCGGGCGGGTTGGGTGGAGAAGATTTGGCGAAACAGGCGTTTCCCCTGAAAATGGAAAACTTTTTCACACGAGGTATGGGATTTTGGGCAATTGTCTGCATGTTCGCGGGTTGTAAAACTTTTTTTCGCTGAAAACAAAGAGGGATGGAGATTTTCGTCTTTGGGTGGCATGCGACTTGCTTCTATGGAGGATGTAACGAATTGACGTTGAGATTTGAGAACAGAAAGGAGGCAGGTTATGGCAGTTGAGATGCTTTTTACTTGCGTTTGCGGGGCCCAGAAAAAGACCAGCAACCACTGGGTTCTGGCTAAGGCCACGCCAAATGGAATTACTTTTATGCCTTGGGATTGGAACCTTGCGATGAGCAGCGATATCGTGATTCTTTGCGGAGAGGGATGCGCGGCTTCGTTGCTGAGCCGTTCGCTCGGCGAATGGAAACGGTCGGTGCGGTCGGCAGATGCGACAGTGACGGAATTGGCGGTAGCGTAAGAGCGAAATGCTGGCTGATACGAAGGCCGGCGCGACAGGATTTCGATACCCCTCGTGTGGAGTTGATGGAACATCTTGTGGGTTCCTGTGGTTTGAAACCCTCTTCCAGTGATCTGTTTGTTTGTTGAGCCAGGATCTTCTTTCGGGAGTTCCGGTTGAGCTTTGGTTTGTGTGTTGTGCTCTGTGCCTGGGTTGATTGGGTGGGTTTGGGCATTGGACGTTGTATTGCAGGTTGAGTAGGCTTCTCCGCACAAGGGGGGGCGAAGCCTATGAGCGAGGATGTGAAAGATCCGGATGTGAAAGATCCGCGGGTGTCGCTGGCGGGGGACCGCACGGAGATGGCGTCGTTTCGGACGAGCCTTGCGCTGGAACGGACGACTCTGGCGTGAGTTCGAACTACGCTGACGATGAGCAGCTTCGGTTTGGGAATGATCGGGTTCTTCCGAACCCTTCGGATGCAGAATGAGACGCCTGCGAGTATTCGCCTGCATGAAGGGGCGATACGTTTTGGCGTTGCGCTGGTTGTGATTGGGGTGATCGCGACGGTGCTGGTTGCAATGTCGCATTGGTCGACTGTGCGGAAGCTGCGCGCCGGGGAGATGCCGCAGACGACGATGTGGCCTTTGAGTATCAGGTCTCTCTTTTGCTTGCGCTGCTCGCGCTTTATGGGTTGTGGAACACCCTTGCCTGATTGCGTGGTTGCTAGCCACAAGCCACGCCATTAGGCTATGTTCACGAGAGACTTGTGACTGGGAGCTATGGATGCAGATCAGAAGACGTAAGGTACTCTACTTTCTCGCATGTGCAACCGGATGGCCGGTTGTAAAGGGCAGCACTGCGTCGGCCGAGATGACAGATGAGCATTTCGCCGGAGAGTTGATTTTGGACGGCTCACAGGCGCCTTCGCATAGTGAAACGGCTCCGAGCGAGAGCTTGCCTGTGGAGCGAGTCCTCGGAATCGGTGGGTTGTTCTTTCGCGCTCGCGATCCAAAGGCGCTTGCGGAATGGTATCGCAGTCACCTGGGAGTGGGATTAATTCCCAGCGGCACTGGACAGTCAGCGTGGCAAACCGAGGCAGGCCCTACAGCCTTTCAACCGTTTTCTCTTACGAGTAAATACTTCGGCGATCCAAAGCAGATGTGGATGTTCAATTTTCGCGTCCGAAGCCTCGACAAAATGGCGGCACAGCTTCGTTCCGCAGGCATCGAAGTCACCATTGACCCACAAACGTATCCCTATGGACGGTTTGCCAGAATTCACGACCCGGAGCAGAATCCGATCGAGTTGTGGGAGCCCGCCGAACATGGTGCATCACCTCAATAGCAATCTCCCGGTGCTCAAGGTTCAGAGCTTGTTTGAGGTGACGCTCTCGACGATGACGCCCTCGGTTTCGAAGTGGGTGATGCGGTGGTCGGTGCTGTGACCCATCATGATTGCTTTTTTGAGGAGAGTGATGAGAGGACGCGAGGTTTCGGGAAACCAGCGGTCGTTGGATTGATCCCAGTCGACGGCGAGGTTATAGGTGGCGTCGCATTTGGGGCATGCGAGTGGGGTTTCAAGCCAGCGCTGGAAGGAGCCGGTGGATAGCTTGCGGACTGGCTCGGAGCCGGAACGGATGGCGGCGATGCGGAGGTTCATCTCCGTCAGGGTAGCACCGAGTGTACAGGCGACGAAAAAGCGAGCGATTACTTGCTAAGTTCGATGGCGAGAATTTGACCCGCGACGTTTTTTCCGGTGACTTCTGCATACTTCACGGTGGCTTTCATGTCCTCGATGGCAGTGCAGGGTTTGATCTCTTCGTCAGAGTTGTAGGTGGTGGTGAAGACGATCTTGTAGTAGTTGTTGCTGTAGAGGGTGAGGACTTTCCCTCCCTGGTCTATATCGAGCGCGAGGACGGTGGGATAGGAGCAACGAATAGCGCGCAGGATTCCTTTGACTGTGTGCTGCGGGCCTTTTGAGTCGCCGGCAGGATATTTTGGATCGTCTTCGGCGCTGCCGATGATCTTGCCGTTGACTTTGCGGAAGACCATGGTTTTTCCTGCAGGCGTGATTGACGGATCTCCAGTTGAGGCGGACGATGCCAGGCTATTGGAAGTAACGATAGTGACGGGTTTGTCCAGAGCAGCCTGAAACTGCTGCAACTGTTGAATTCGGTTGTTGATGAACTCGGTCTGGTCCGGTGTTTTCGCCAATGGAAGGGCTGTCTTCAGAACCCCGATGGCACTAAGGTATTGCCTCTGCTGGCTAAGCACGTTTGCCGTGTTGAGACGGTAGTTGAGGTTTTCGGGCTCCAGTTGGACGGCCTGGATGTTGAGTCCGTGGGCTTCGTTGAGCTTCTCGTTGCGACTGGCGTAGAAAGCTGCCAGTGCGTCATAGGATGGAGCGAACGCAGGATTGATGGCGATTGCAGCGCGAAGGCTGGATTCAGTCTCATCATCGTATTCGCGGGAGCCTGTGCGCAGCGTGATGGCTCCGTAGTAATAGTTGGCAAGCAGGCTGTGGGGATCGAGCTTGACGGCTTCGCCGTACCACTTTCTTGCCTGGGTAAACTCATTGTCGCGAAACATGAGATAACCCATGGTCTCGTGGGCCAGAGCGTTCCCGGGCTCATCGTTGAGCGCTGCATTGAGGAGATTGAGAGCGTCTTTACGGCGTTCGTTGTCGATGAGCACACGGGCTCGAACAGCGTTGGCCTGCGGCTCTGAGATGGGCTTGACTTGAAAGGAGGTTGTGTCGACCGGAAAGGATTCACTCAGTTTGAATGCATTAAAGGTGGCCTGACTGACATAGTTGTCGAGTTGGATTTGGAGCTTTTTGAGATCGCCGAAGGCCTGCTGTGCCGCTGAAACGGAATCTTTTCCCTGTATGAGAAGCTGGGCGTATTGCTTGATGCGATCCGTGTTGTTCTGCTTGTCGCTGACCTCGAGCAAATGGGTAAGAGCCCAGGACTCGGCGTAAAAGACGGAGCCTTTGTTCTCGTCGTGATAGTAGGGCGAGTTATGGTCGACGGCGAGGAGTGTGGTGAGAGGAAGCAGACGGTTCTGCCGGAGGTAGAGGATGTCGTTTTCGCTGGCCTGACCGAGGAGGACGTCTTTGTCGCGGATGTCGGTGTTTTGGTAGAACTCGGCCAGTCCTTCATTGAGCCAGAGCGGCAGCCACTCTGCCTTGCGCAGCATGAAATGGGTGTACTCGTGATAGACGGTGGCGAAGGGATGTTCCCCCTCAGTGTCGAGACGCAGGAGGATGAAGTTGGTGTCCTGTGTGCGGAGGAAGTAGCCGGCGAGGTCGAGTTGGCCTTTGGCGAGGTATGCTTCAGGCTCGATCGTCTGGAATCCTTTTTTGTCTTTGAAAGCGACGACGACGATGGGCGTGGCATCGTCAGCGGCATGAGGCAGGATGGTGTGAAAGAACGCGCGCATCTGTTCGAATTGGGCTGCGATGCGGCGGCCCTGTTTTTCATTCGAGTCCGTGATGACGGTGAAGTGCGGCGTTTGAACCTGGAGCCAGTGTGGGGTGGGATCGCTCGCGAAGGCAGAAAGAGCCGTGCAGAAAAAAGCCGTACAGAAAAGGACCAGGAAAACTCGCTTGTACATGGTCTTCCGAGAGTACGGGAGGGATATGCAAGTTAGAAGAAAAAAATGCAGGATAGTGCAAGGAAAGAGAGGTTCCTTTGCATATTTGGCGCGTTTCTAGAGTTCGGAGAAGACGAGGCAGACGCGGCCGATGATGTAGTCGCCTGGGGTTTCGTGCGTGGCTAGCGGCAGGAGTTGGACGGGGAAGTCGCGTGAGTAAGGGCGGAGGATGAGACGGCCTTCGTCGAAGTCGACAAAGCGGAGAAGGAGGGCTGCGCCGCAGCGGACAGCATAGAGCGTGGACTGATGCGCGCGGTAAGGAGCGAGGGAGTTGTAGTGGCGATCGAGTACGGCGATGGCTCCGGGGGAGACGACGGGGTCCATGGCGGCGGATTGCTGGGTATCGGCGCGGATGGCGAGGAAGCGCTGCCAGTGGGCGTGTTTGGTGGAAGGACGGGCTCGGTTGTCGTGCAATCGGGAGGCAGAGACCTGGATGGTTTCGATGATGGCGGCGGGAGAGATGCGGGCCTCATCCATGGCCGCAGAGGGTGAGACGACGGGGACGACCTCAATGGGATCGCTGGCGTGGACGGGAGCGTGGGATTGCGCGGCAGCCAGGTCGATGGGGAGGAGTTGATCGATGAGTTGATCGATGGTGATGTTTTGCGAGGCGAGGACGCGGTCGAGGCCTTCGAGGGAGAGGGAACGTTTGCGGTTGAGGAAGTTGGAGATGTGTGCCTGTTGAAAGCTTGCCTGCTGAGCGAGGCGGCTTCCGGTGAGCGTGCCGCGTTCGATGCGGCGAAGGAGTTCAAGGCGAAGGAGTTCGTGCAGATCTTGAAAGTTCATAGGCGAAGTTCGGAGGGGTCGAAGACGAACATGGGGCCGGATTCCCTTTGGCGAACCATATCACCCGACAAGACGAAGATAAGGCGAATAATTTACTTTGTGCAATAAGTTCTGAAGGACAAGATGGTGATAGATGGTTACTTGTTGAGTTTAGTTGCCTGATGAAAAATTTGAGTTGACATGAAATTTGTCTAAAGCTATAACCTTGAGACTTTCCCATTTCGGAACTTGATGAGCGAACGAGCGGCGACCCCCCAATGATGGACGATAGCGCTCAACAGCTACAGGAGCCGTTGGCGAGAGATGCAGGTGGAATTTTTTCCCAAGGTATGAGACCGCACTAAACAAACGACGAGAATGAATGCCGCCGCTGGAACCGACAGAGCCGCCAGAGCTGCTGCGGAGAATGCGATGGACTTCCTAACAATTTGGTGAGCCCACCTCGACCGTTGAAAAAAATCGAGGCTCATCGAAGGAGAGCTACGCCTTGAAAGGGACTGAAGTGAATTATTTGCGCGTTGATGTGAAGGTATGTGAGGGATGCGGAGTGCTTTGGCTCCGCGGGGCCATGGTTGAAGGCGTGTACTGCGGGGGATGTTCCGGGCGACTGGCTGAGTTTCCAGCACCGCGAGCGAAGCATGCTGGAGGGCGTCTTCGGCAGCGGAGACTGACTGCGAGATGCACGGGATCGGCGAAGGTTGCGGGAGGTGCGCGATGAGTGCAGCTTTGGTGATTTTGCCGATGGTGTGGGCTACGGCGGCTACGACTGCGAAGGCTCCGGTGCATGTGCCGGAGGTTCGTGAGCAGCCGAGGCGAACGGCTCCTGAGGTGGCGTTCTACCGGAAGTATACGGAGGGATTGCTGCGGCGGTATGTGCGGTTGTCGATGGAGGCGGGACGAGCGCCTTCGCTGCTGGGACGCGAGATGTTTCGTGGGAATGTGACGAACTACTCGGTGCAGGGCTTCGACGACGTGGTGATCTTCGTACACGATGTGGAGAGCTGCGTGAAGCTGCTGGACGACGGACAACAGCATCTGATCCGGCGGATTGCGGTGCAGGAGTTTACGCAGGAGGAGACGGCGAGCCTGTTGCAGTTGCCGTTGCGGACGGTGCACCGGCGGTATGCGGACGCGCTGGACGAGCTGACGGAGATCTTTCTGGAGCGGAAGCTGCTGGAACCTTCGGCGGCGGGCCGGGAGGCGGGAACGATTCTTTAGGCCAATCCCTTCGCAGATCAACCCTTGCTTCAATTGTTCTATTTTTTCGTGTCTTCTCTGTCTTCAGGTTGGCGTATCCGGTTTTGCGCCGACTGGTTTTCCGGTTCAGGCAAAGATTTGAAAATGGGAGAGCGGCTAAAACCCGCTCTCCCATTGGCTTTTATTACTTCATAAAAAAATTTATTGCGAAAATGGCCGGAAAATCGCATGTCAAGAGGGGTGATTTGGTGTTTTCAATGTAAGTAACTGATTTGGTTGCAAATAAAAGTTTGGGAAAGTTGGCGTATTAGTTAGGTTCAGCCTGCTATTCTGGAATAGTAATAAAGAAATGAGACGGGAGAGCGCCAAGAGGCTGCTCTCCCGTTTGCTTTTGGAGGAGAGAGGGATGGAACGAGAGCGCGTGAGAGGCAGGTTTGTGAGGACCGGCCTGGATGGGGACGGGGGAGCTCGAACCGAGGCGAAGACGAGCGCCAGCAAGGCTCCGAAGGCGAAACACTGCAGGACGTTTACGCGCGAGAGGGTGGCGGAGGCGTTGCCGGAGATCGTGAAGACTTTTGTCGAAGAGGCGAAGAAGGGGAGCATTGCGCACACCAAGATGCTGACTACCCTGAGCGGATTGGACAAGGGGGACAAAGGGAATAAGGCAGCAGAGATGCAGACGGGGAGAAAGCGGCGGGGGAAGAGCTCCGCGGTGCTGATGATGGAAAAGATTCTGCGGGAGCCGGAGCAGTAAAGCTTCTGGAGATGCTGATTGTGTCCGATCTGTCGCAAAACAGCGCGAGGGGTGGGCACTTTTGCGTTCGTGGTCGAGTTTGAGTTTGAACACAAAGAGGAGGTGCGATGGGACAAGCGGATAGGCTTCATCGGCGGAGTTTTGGCCTGGCTCGGGGACGCGAGGGATTGGGGGCCGCGGGACTGGAGATGCGAGCGATGGCGGTGGAGTTTCCGGTGGTGCATGGGCATCCGAACCGGCTACCGTTTGAAGGTGTGTTGACGCTGGTGGATGTGCCGAGCGATAAGGCTCCGAGTGGAGCGCGGGGGCACAGAGTTGTGCTGACGCGCGAGGCTGCGGAGGCTGCGTTGCCGAGCCTGCTGGGAATGGCTGTCGACTACAAGGCGGGTTGGGATGGTCATGATGCGCGGCAGAAGTGCGGCATCATCACCGCTGCCGAGGTCGATGGGCAGAAGCTGACGGTGGCGGGGTATCTGTTTGCGCGGGATTTTCCGGAGATGGAATCGAAGATCCAAGGCGAGGGGGAGGATTCCAATTTGATGGGGATGAGTTATGAGCTGGCGGATGCGCATGTGGCAGATATGCGGGCGTCGGTGTGGACTCTGACTCGAGCGACGTTTACCGGGGCGGCGATTCTGATGCGGGAGAAGGCGGCTTACCGGAATACCAGCTTTCGGGTGACGCGACCGAAGATGGGCAGGCGGATGGCAGTGGCTTGTTAGTGTGGCGACGGCGGATATTCGCGGATCTTCACGGATCAATGCCGATCGAGTGTGGATTAATGCGGATTATCCGCGTTGCGGTTATCTGACGGATCAAAAACGGATCAATGCCAATCGGGATTGATTTTGGATGAAGGATTTAAAAGGAGAGGCTCATGAGTTTTACGAGTGTGATGGAGACGATCGGTAAGGGGTTTGCCAAAGGGCTGAAGTGGGCGGTGGAGTTTGCCGTTCCAGTGGAAAAGCTGGTTGGGCTTTTGTTTCCCGCTGCGGCTCCGATTGCAAATGAGGTTGCGGATGCGACTTCGCTGATTCAGACGGCAGTGCTGATGGTGGAACAGAAGTATGCGGCCTCCGGTGTACAGAATGGCACCGGAGCGCAGAAGCTTGGTGAGGTGCTGCTGCTGACGGAACAGTCCGTGACGGCGCTGCTGGCGAAGGCCGGGATTACGGCGGACAGCTCTTATATCCAGAGTATTGTTTCAGCGGTGGTTGGGATTCTGAACGCGCAGAATACACCTGCCACGAGCAGTGCGGCTTGACGAGATTCGTGGGTGGGCCGATTTTGACTGAAAGAGAGGGCTTGAAAGATGGAGACTGAGATGAGCGATGAGTTGAGGGGCACAGTGGAACGGCTGGCTGCGGCGGCTGGTTTGCTGGAGCAGGCGGTGGAACGGCTGGCACAGCGACAGAACGATTTTTCGCTGGACGCCGAGGCTTCGATTGGCCGGATCGTCGCCACTGTCGAAGGACGGCGCGAGGCGGAGCTGGAGGAGAAGCTGGCTGCGGCGGAGGCTCAGATTGCCGAGTTGAAGGCTGCCGGCGCTTCTGTACCTGCTGCAGTTACACATGGACGGAAGACTTTGCCAGTGGCGATGGTAAATCTGCTGGCTAAGCAGGGTGTGACGGTTGACTCGATGGAGGCTGGTGCTGTGGATGCTGCGCTAGTGAGTTTGAGCGTGGAACAGAGGATCGCCGTGAAGACTCAGTTGATGCGAGCTGGTTTGCTGGGTTAGGAACCGCAATGACAAGTGCGTCCTGCGCGGACGGCGCGATCTACCACCGAGGCTGACGCGCTTCGCGCCATTTTTATGGGTGTGGCTGCGGCTGCGCCTTTTTTGTTTTGAAAGGGAGAACGATGAACGCGATGTTTACCGATATTCACGGCGCGGCTGATTTTATTGGGCCTGGCGCGATTGAAGTTCCGTTGTATCAGACGGAGATACTGGACCTGGTGCAGCGCCGGGGAATCTTTGGACGAAGGATCAAGCAGGTTCCGGCTACAGGCCATCCTTCGCGGTACTTTGAAGAGACTGCGATTCCGTCGCCTGCGGCTTCGGCTGGGTTTGTGGATCCACGCAATATTGTTGCGCCACTGGTTAGTCCGACTCGCGTGGAGCGCAGCGTTCCGCTGAAGGCTCTGGTCGCGCAGATCAACTACAACCTGTTCGATATTGAACTCGGCAATCAGCAGAAGCAGTTTGCTTATCTGCAGGCGAAGGACCTTGCCGATACCGTTGACGGTGTTCTGCGGACGCATGATGTTGCGTTGTGGAATGGCTCGGATACAAGTCTCAGCTCGCCGACAACTCCGCAGTACTTCGGCGCTGCCGGTCAGATTGCTTCAGGCGGTAATACGGTCACGATCGGTACGACCGAGAGCCTTGTCGATGGTTTCAAGTCAACGATTGCACAGATGGTTTCGAACAGCTCGTTTGGCGTTCGTCCGACGGCTATCTATGCGAACCCGGTGCTTCTCGATCTTATCGATCGCGAGATGAAGACTGAGTTCAACGTTGTGCTGAATACAAAGGAGATTGCGGCTGGACTGACGGTGAAGACGCTTTCGACGCAAGCCGGCGATATTCCTCTGATTCCAGAGTGGACGCTGAGCTATACCGGGACTCCTGGTTCCGGTTCGGCCGTGCTTCCGGCTTACATCGTTACCGAAGACCTGATTGAGTACCACTGGTTGAGCGATCCGAATCCGCGGATCTTCGAGCTTGGTATGCCAGGTTCGCTGACTTCGCAGTATGTTGTTGTGAAGTTCGGTGCGGTTGTTGTGAAGGGCGCCAACTATGCGCACTACCAGGTGCTGGTGGATCGCTAGGCAGCGGTGTTGAAGTTTAGTTGTGAGCTTTGAGGAATTCGACAGGGGCCGGTGCTATTTGTGCCGGTCCCTGTTGCTTTTATAAGGAGAAATGCGATGGGCTATTTGTTGCCGACGGAGTATATGCAGTTTGGGTTGTCGGCTGAGACTACGGATGACTGGGTGATGATGGCTTCCGCGATGATGGAG
>JBEKGF010000034.1:0-51299 GCA_050012935.1 Edaphobacter sp.
CTCCGAGGACCTGAGAACCCGCGAAGAGTCGAGTCTGCACCAACTTCTCGCTGGCTCTCGAATCCTCGTAGCCGCCGTCTCGCACGAAATTCGAAACGTCTGTGCCGCAATTGCCGTTGTCCATCAGAACATGAGCCGCAGCGTTTACCTCGAAAACAACAAGGACTTTGAGGCATTTGGCACGCTCATTCAATCGCTCGAAAAGATCGCAGCCATGGATCTCTCCAGAAATTCAGATCGTGCAACCAGTGTTGACCTTCACTCCTTGCTCGAGGAACTGCGCATCGTCGTGGAACCAACCCTGGAGGAGAGTAGCATTCGATTACATCTCTCTGCCGCGGAGAACATTCCAGAGGTTCTGGCAGATCGGCCAAGTCTGATGCAGGTTTTTCTTAACCTGATGAAGAACAGCGAGCGTGCCATGCGCCGCCAAGCGCACAAAGAACTTCAGATCACCGTCGAAACCTCCGGCCAACAGGTCCTGGTGCGCTTTCTCGACAGCGGTTCAGGAGTTCAAAACCCCGCTGATCTATTCAAGCCATTCCAACAGCGAGCGGAATCCACCGGCCTTGGACTCTACCTGTCCCGCGCCTTCATGCGATCCTTTCAAGGGGATCTGCGTTTCGAGCCCACCGCCAAAGGAGCCTGCTTCGTCGTCGAGCTGCACGCATTGGGGAAAGAGGACTCTTCGGTATATGAATCAGCAGATGCGAGTCTTGATCGTCGATGACCACACTCTCTTTCGCGAAAGCCTTAGCCGGCTTCTCGAATCCGAGACCGACTGCAGAATCGTGGGCACCTGCGCATCGGTCGATGATGCGCTGAAGATCATCGAGAAAGACAAGGTCGACCTCGTCATGCTGGACTACGATCTCGGGGAGCAACCCGGGACACATCTGCTCATCGAAGCCAGAAAGAATGGCTTCGATGGCCGCGTGTTGATGGTCACCGGCGGCATGAGCGATTCGACAATACTGCGTGCCCTCGACAACGGAGCCTCTGGAATCTTTCTCAAAAACAGTCCCCTTGCAGAATTGATTCAGGCTATTCGTCGCGTAACAATGGGCGAGATATGGATCGATCCTGCATTGATGAAGTCGCTGCTTGCAGATGCGCGCCGCCAAAATGAACAAGGACGCCATGAGGTATTAAGCGAAAGAGAGAGAAAAGTTCTCCGCTTCGTCTTCGAAGGCCTCAGCAATAAAGAGATCGGCCAGCAGCTCAACATCTCCGAGGGCTCCGTCAAGGCGACACTGCAGCAGTTGTTTGCACGCACGGGAGTACGGACAAGAAGCCAGTTGGTACGCATCGCCGTCGAAAAGCACTCGCGCGATTGGCTGGACGATGAGTGACACAGCACAGTGTTAGGCGCATGGAATCATTGAAGGAGAAACAATGCCTGATCCGCCGGACAACGGAATGATTCACCTGAGCAGCCCTCGCACGGTGGCGGAGACGCTAGCGCTGCTGGAGACGATCGTCCAGACCAAAGGAATAACTATCCTGGCCCGTGTCGACCACAGCGGCGACGCCGAAAAAGCCGGGCTGAAGATGCAGCCCACTAAGCTGCTCATCTTCGGCAACGCAAAAGCGGGCACCCCCCTAATGATCGCCTCACCAACTGTCGCCATCGACCTGCCCCTCAAGGCGCTCGTCTGGGAGGACAGCAGCGGCAAGGTTTGGCTCTCCTACAACAGCCCGGACTACCTCAGGCAGCGGCACGCTATCCCCGACAACCTGCTGCAAAACATCGCCGGCATCGGCCCAATTTGCGCAGAAGCCGTCCGCTAGCTATCTGAGAATCTCAGTGCCGATGCTGGGCTCGGAGTGCTACCGAAGCCCAATAAGCCTCGTTCCAAGTGCGATAAAGCCTTCATGTCTTTGTCTTGCAAGAGGGACATGTTGTGTTTAAAGGGCTCCGCCAATCAACTGTAGAATCCTGCTAACAGCCTCGTCAGCATCGGGGCGATGCCCTGCATAACAGGTAGCCCCCGCAACTGCACGTTCGAACACTGGCACCAAATCCGGCGATTCCGCCAGAACATGAGGAGTGTTTCGCAATAGGATCAGCAGCGCTTCGCTTTGAGGGACAGGCGCAACACTCCAGGTACATTCCGGCTCGTATTCAAGAGACAGAATCCACCCAACCGGCGCAGGCGCACCTCCAACCGAAGCGTTGTACTCGGTTGCAAGCATGGGAACCTGCTCAGGATTGCCATTCCGCAGGAGCAAAGGCCGTGGATACGGATGAACGAGCCCCTCTGTATCGATGAGCGCGTACTCATCGGAGAAGTAAGTGGCGCCTCGCCGCAACATTTCTGCCACCAGTGACGATTTTCCCGCATGCGTGATGCCTGGCAGCAGCAATACCCGCTCGCCCCACACGACGGCGCCCGCGTGCACAGCACGCAACGACGTCAGGCGTTGGACCACAGCATCGTCCAATACCCTGATGAGATCGGGCACCAAGCTGATAGCTTGATGAGCTGATACCACCACGGCACCGTCTGCCAACAACTGAAATTGATCCGCAACTCGAACGACGCGAAGGCAGAGATCGGCCTTATCAATGTCGCTCGCTCGTCTAGGCAACGATGGAAAGGTATAACGTTCCAGAACGGCGTACGCTTCAAGGCACTCCGCCGCCACTTGAATGTTGCAGTCGAAAGCGCGAACTTCGAAACAATGGCTACTGGACATGCATGTTGGGCCAACAAAAGCTAACGACACCGCTCTTCGGGCACCGCCTTGATCCAGCAAATCGGGACGTCCGTTTGCAAGCGGAATGAAGGTTCTGCGTAAACCTTCCGCGTATACAAGCCGCTTGCAGAATAGGCGTCCTAGAAGAGTGCCTAGAAAATATCAGCATTTCTATGGAAAATATCTCTTCGCGCGTTATGGCAGCTTTATCGGTGGCAGTGGGGGCAGTTTTATCGGCGGAGGGGGCGGTGGTAGGGGCGGTAACGGCGGTAGAGGGAAGATGGGTAGAGGTTCAGGTGGATGAGTTGTTGGTCTCGAGCTCGAGGTAAATGCGAAGGCTCGCTGCTCTGCCATCGACAAGGACACCACAAGGGGTAGAGCGATGGAACTTAGCGTTGTGATGAATTGCCGTCGCGTCGCAGGCGAGGATGATCCCGATGTCCTCACGAGGTTCTTGTCGTGCAGCTGCAGAATGGCCTCTTCTGCCAACACTTCATTAATCGCTGGGTCGAACGACCGCTGCATGCTTTCCGTCACCTCGGCGAGTGTCGTTGGATTGCGGCATGCGTCCCAGGCTGCGCCAGCCGTCGCGTTCAATGCGAAGACCGTCTCGTTTTTAGCATCGACAATAACTGTTGAACCGTCGGGAAGTCTGTTAACTACCAAGGCGTCTGAAGCGATGCGTTCTACCTGCATATTGACCTCTCTCTAGTCCTGTCAGCAAGGGGGTCGTTCGTCTCTCGCTCGATCTCGGAAGTGTACGCGAAGCAGGCCCAATTTGGGGCCGACATTTTTTGTAACCCAATCTCTTGTTGTCAACTCGTGTTTCGACAGAGCCTAAATTGTGAAGCAGTTCTTTTTACTGTGGCTTGGTGTTCATTTAGACAGCACGTCGTTAGCCAAAATGAAACGTATGAAAATACACACGCTTCTTATAGAAATATCGAGGAGAATGCGCAGGATATTGCGTAGAAAAAGGAATTCCTGTACTTCTCTTCCGAAAATTCTCGATCGCAAGAACGATTGGTACTATTCAAAGGTAAGTTGCAACATGTTGCGACATCGTTCGGGGAATGGGAGGGGTTGATGCCAGCAGAGCGGGAGTCTTGCGAGCTGCTACTTGCCATCGCACGGTCGACTGATGCAGAGCAGATCCATCGCCTTGCTGTCGAAGTTCGTGACTGGGATTCGCTCCTCAAACTGGCGCAGGAGCATCGCGTCTTGCCGATGCTCTACTTATCGCTTGCAGACATGGGCCCGGCAGTTCCGTTGCTCGTGCGGGATCGTCTGCGCGTGGAATACGAACGCAACGTGTTCCACAGTCTGGCGAATGCGGCGGAATTAATTGCCGTGCTCAAAGCACTCGAGCACGAGATGATTCCGGCCATATCGTTCAAGGGCGTTGTGCTGGCAGCCTCCGCCTATGGTGACCTTACTGCACGTTCTGCCGGCGATCTGGATATCCTCATCCACTACAAACACCTCGTGCGAGCCGCTGCTATTCTCCTCGACAGGGGATATCAGCTGGAGACCCCTGTGCGTGCCGATGGAACGCCGGCCAATCCGAGCGATTACGAATATCATTTCGAGCGGCAAACGGACGGAATGGTGGCTGAGCTTCGCTGGAGATTTGAGTTTACTAAACCGCAGGTTAAGCACAACCTCGGTATGGATTGGGTGTGGCCACGGCGACGAAGCGCGTTACTGGCAGGCGCCAAAGTCCTGGATATTTGTCCCGAGATTAATTTAATTGTGCTTTGTATGCACGGGAGCGGTAGCAAACACACGTGGTCGCGGCTTATCTGGATCTGTGACGTCGCGCAACTACTCGCTTCGTCGCCCGGACTTGATTGGAAGGAGGTCACTCGCGAAGCCAAGAAGTCTGGGCTATACCGAGCGCTTGCTTTGGGCTTATTGCTTGCGCATCGAGTTGCGGGTGCCACAGTTCCGCAGGACATCCTGCGGAACTGTGAGGCGGATACCACTGTGTCCAATCTGGCGCAACATATCCAGAAGAATTTGTTCGATGCACCGAGCAGCACACCGACCGGCCGCGTGCCCTACGGTATCCAGATGCTCGATTTCCGCGATCGGATCGGGTTGCTCTTGTCGCTCGACCTCCTGCGGCCGAATGAGAGAGATAGGGCGGCGTTCCCTCTACCGAAATCGCTACATGCCCTCTACTATTTGATACGCCCCATCCGCATATTTTGGGACCGATCAGCGAGATAAGGATAGTCATCTCGCTGATCGGTGTCGCTACCAGTTCCCTCAAGCAGATTTGACTCTGACCAGCCCCAGGCTCTTGGTGGCTTCTTAGTCCACAATCTGAATTAGCCGTGTTACTTCCGTCACCGATTCAGAGATGAAGTGTTCGAGGCAAATGAACACAGCTCCCAAAGTGCTACTGGAGAAATCTAGTAGGTAAGAGACGAGTGTCGAGTTTATCAAGTGGTTTGTGGGCACGAAAGGGAGAGGAAATGCAATTAATTGTCTATATAGTATGCAAGCCCCTGCAGCCCACGATTAGATGCGGCCGAATCGAGGCGTTACTAAGTCGTTAATCTCCCTCTAAACCCGCATTAAGTGCAGTTCAACAGGATTTTACCGAGCGCCTGCATTTTGGCCATGATCGTGCTCTAACTTTATGCAGTGTCCAGAAAAGCGCTCGATTCTGAGCCCTGCATTAAAAACAGGGGCTGTAGCCCACAGGGCGAAGCTACGTCCAGCTAAATGCCGGATAACGCCTCAACCAGGAGAGGTGGACTAACTTGTTGACCTCACAAATAATTCATCCCGGAACGCACGAAGCTTCAGACTGGTGGGCGCTTTATACCCGTCACCAGCATGAGAAGACAGTAGCCGAAATGCTTTCGGCCAAAGGCTTTGAGGTGTTTTTGCCACTTTATGAGTCTGTACGGCGATGGAAAGACAGAAAAAAGATGATTACCTTACCTCTGTTTCCCTGCTATGTCTTCGTCCGAGGAGGACTCCAGCGCCGATTACAGGTCGTGACGACTCCAGGCGTTCACATGATTCTGTTCCACGGTGAGCAGGTCGCGATGATCCCCGGCGTTGAGATCGAGGCAATTCGAAAGGCGGTAGAAGGGCCCCTTCGCGTGGAACCCCATCCCTTCCTGAAGTGCGGCGAGCGGGTTCGCGTGACACGAGGTTCCCTTCTCGGCGTCGAAGGAATTCTCGTTCGCAAGAAGAATTTGTATCGTCTGGTTCTTTCCGTGGACATGATGGCAAAGTCCGTTGCAGTGGAGATTGACGCCACTGATGTGGAACCCGTGACGACACCAGGGATGCAAGCGAGGGCTGGAAAATTCGGCGAAATGTCCCTTCATGGCGACAGGCAATTAGCAAGTTTGTGATCGATATGGACAATGAGTTCGGACTCAGGAGAGCCGGATTGGGATGCAACCGCCGACGGTCGTCGACATATCACCTGATAGGATCAGGATTGCTTTTGTTCGTTCTCCTCCCCGGCTCCTCTTCAACTCAAATATCGGCTCCTAGTGCGAATCGCGTACTCCCCGCAGCTACCGTAGCAGCATCTCCCGTACAACCCCCAGCACCATCCGGTAACAAGTCAGGTGACTCCAGCTTCGTCATCGGTAATGACGACGTTCTAGAGATCAACGTCTGGAAAGAACCCGACTTCTCCTCCAAGTCAATTCAAGTGCGATCGGACGGAAAGATTTCGTTGCCTCTCGTGGGAGAAGTTCAGGCGGCGGGACTAACCCCAGTGCAACTCGAACAGGATCTCACTACTAAGCTTAGAAACTACATCACCAAACCTGAAGTCACGGTGATGGTCGAGCAGATTAATAGCAAAAAGTTTAATATCCTCGGACAAGTAGCAAAGCCAGGATCGTACTCACTTGCACTTGCGCCCACAGTTGTGGACGCAATTGCGATTGCCGGCGGCCCGCGGGACTTCGCAAAACAAAAATCAATATACGTCCTTCGGCAGAGTCCTGGCGGGGTTCAGAACCGCATCGCTTTCAACTATAAGGACTTTCTTAAAGGCAAAACTCAGAACGTCAAGCTTGAGCCGCGCGACACAATCGTCGTGCCTTAAGGGCTGCTTATGCTTATACGTGTTGGTCTCAGTCTTGCGCTGTTCGCGGCCACGCCGGTCTGGTCTCAATTGGGATCGACCCCGTTCGAGATGCCTAGCACATCGGCGGATGAAGCTCGAATGCAAACGCCGCCGCCTGTGAGTATTAGCGCTTATCCATCTGCAGTCGGATCTCAAATGCGTTCCAATTATCTATCTGCGGGGTTTCTCCTTAATATAGCCTATAACGACAACGTGGCTGCAAGCAGTAGCAGTGCTGCGATCGGAGACGTCAGCTACTCAATTTCACCTACGATTACCTTCAACCAGACCACCTCACGCCAACAATTGAACTTGAACTATAGTCCAGGATTTACGTTTTATCAGCACACTAGCGGTCTTAATGCAGCAAATCAAAGTGCGGCTTTGAATTACCAATACCGGCTAAGCCAGCATACGACCGTTAGTTTGAACGACTCCTTTCAAAAGAGCTCGAATGCATTCGACCAACTCTATCCGGTTTCGGGAGGGGGCATATCCGGCTCAACCCTGACTCCCCCAGCAGGAGTTGTTGCTCCCTACGGAGACCGGCTTAGCAATACAGCCAGTATGGGAATCAGCTATCAGTTCAGCATGAATGACATGATTGGCGGTTCTGGAGTTTTTACGGAAAATAATTATTCCAATTCAGGTGAGGCCGCTGGGCTCAATGATTCAAATTCTCGCGGAGGTTCTGGATTCTATAGTCGACGCGTGTCAAGCGCACAATATGTCGGTCTGATCTATCAGTACTCAGGAAGTCAGACTGATCCTGTGGATGCGAATACCATCCCACTGATCCCAGCGACCTATGTTCAGACGCACACGTTTTCTGCGTTTTACACAATTTATTTTAGCCCGAACCTTTCCTTGTCGTTGTCAGGGGGGCCTGAATATATTCACGATACTCAGTCTGCGTCGCTTCCGTACCATGCGTGGACGCCTTCTGTGACGGCAAGCATTGCCTCTCATACGACCCGTACCAATTTTGTACTCAGTTACTCGCGAACAGTAAGCGGAGTTGTGGGATTGACTGGAGCGTTCGATTCAAACAGCGCGAGTGCATCCATGCAGCTACAAATTGCACGCGTCTGGATCATAGGATCGGCAGCGAACTATGCAATCCTTAATAATGTTGCCCCGTCTCTTTCTTCATCCGATCCGGGAGGGCATACTGTTACGGGAACTGTCTCTCTACAGCACCCAATGAGCGAGCACCTCAAGGCAGAACTTGGATACTCCCATCTGCACCAGAGTTACAGCAACGTCGCGGCGATTAACAATGCCCCCGATAGCAATCGCGAGTTTATTTCGATCTCCTATCAGTTCACCCGGCCATTGGGAAGATAAGACATGGAAGAGATCCTCGAAGAACAACATTCCGAAGGACCGGACATCCAGAACTACCTGAACATCGTACGTCGTCGCCACGTTCATTTTCTGATACCACTCTTTCTAGGATGGCTTATGGTTTGGGGAGCAAGCTGGATTCTACCAGTGGGCTATAGGTCGAGCACGCTGATCTTGGTAGAGCAGCCCACTATGCCGAAGAACTACGTCACACCAAATGTCGTCGACGATTTGCAGAACCGACTGCAAAGCATAACGCAACAAATTCTTAGCCGCACCCGCCTTCTTCTTATCATCGACAAATTGCATCTCTATAACGACAGCCGCCGTCAGATCACAGCAGATGAAAAAGTAGAGCGGATGCGCAAAGATGTCGATATCGAGCTCGTGCGTGATTCTAGGGGTGACCAGATCACTGCGTTTAGGATTTACTATTCGGCGCGAGATCCTCACATCGCACAGCAGGTGACAAGTGAGTTGACCGACCTATTCATCAACGAGAATCTGAAAGTACGCCAGCAACAGTCGGAGGACACCACCCAGTTTATCGAGAGCCAGTTGGAGAATGCGCGCGCGATCCTGGCGGAGCAGGAAGCTAAGGTTCGAGAGTTTAAAGGACAACACGAAGGCGAATTGCCTACCCAGGAAGCGAGTAATCTCCAAATTCTGAGTGGGCTCCAGTCACAGCTACAGAGCGAACAGGATAATCTCAGCACCGCGAAGCAGCAGCGGGTTTATCTCCAAACGCTGATCGAGCAATACCGCAATCTCCATACGACTTCAAGATCTGCCGACGGGACTCCGACAGGTTTGGCGGAAATTGATCAGGACCTCGCCCGGCTAAGAACGAAGCTCGCAGACCTTAGCTCTCGCTACACCGATCACTACCCAGAGGTTGAGAATGTAAAAAATGAAATAGCGAAGACGGAAAAGACGCGAACCATGCTCGTTGCTGAGATGAAATCGAAAGGCAGTGAGGGGAAAAAAGTTGATGACGGTGCCGGGCGCGACGCACTGGATCCTTCACAAAGTTCGACATTACTGCAACTGCAAGGACAGCTACAAGCCAATCAGGCAGAAATTGCGAATCGTGAACAGGCAGTCATCGGGTTAAAGACGAGAGTCAACAGCTACCAGGATCGCTTGAATTCTTCACCTGCGCGGGAGCAGCAGTTGGCGGATCTCACCCGAGGTTATGACCAATCGAAGGAAAACTACGACGACTTGTTAAAAAAGAAAAACGAGTCGGCGATGGCCACGAGCATGGAACAGATGCAGCAGGGTGAGCGGTTTAGTATGATTGATCCTCCGAGTTTGCCGCTTAAGCCTGATTTTCCCAATCGCCTCAAATTTTGCGGAATCGGCCTGGGCGCCGGTTTTGCATTGGGCCTGGTTTTGGTGGCTGGGCTTGAATTTATGGACCATCGGCTACATAGTGAAAAGGAGATCAAGGTCCTGCTCCCCATGGTGATCCTATCTGAAATTCCTGAGGTAGTAAGCCTGTCTGATGAGCGGAAGGCCAAGATGAGGATGACAGTGGGATGGGCGATGGCTGCGCTCGTCGTAACCACGATCCTCGCCGGCTCTGCTTTTAGTTATCTACACAATTAAGCCCTCAACTCCCAATGTACAAAGAGTTCTTCCATCTTTCGCGCAATCCATTTGACCTCACGCCCGATCCGACTTGTTTTGTCCCGACCAAGTGGCATAACGAGGCGCTGGTGGCACTTCACTATGGCATCCGTCGTCACAAAGGGTTTGTCGTATTGACTGGAGAGGTAGGCACCGGAAAGACCTTACTGCTCCGGTGTTTGATCGGAATGTTGAAAGAGAGTCCGGACGTCTCCTACGCCTATCTCTTCAATGGTAGGCTCTCTCCTAATGAATTCCTGCAATACATCCTCTCCGACTTCGGGCTCCCTACTTCTGGCAAGAACAAAAGCGACTTGCTGTTTGATCTGGGTCAGTTCTTAATCGCGAGAGGTTCGAGGAAAATGACGACTGTCCTCATCGTGGATGAGGCACATCTTTTGTCTTCAGATTTGCTGGAGGAGGTTCGCCTTCTGTCAAATCTGGAAACTGATGACGACAAGTTGTTGCAGATTGTGTTGGTTGGCCAGCCCGAACTTAACGAAAAATTGGATTCAGTTGGACTTCGACAACTCAAGCAAAGGATTGCGGTCCGCACACAGCTTGGTTCACTTGACGCCGAGGAGACAAATCGATACATCCACCAACGGTTGCAGATTGCTGGTGGAAGCTCGGACTCTAACCCATTGTTTCCTGAGCAAACCCTCGCGGCAGTCTATCGTCATTCGCGAGGCTTACCCCGCCTGATCAATACAATTTGCGAGAATGCGCTTATTGCTGCCTACGCGAGACGACTGCCAAGTGTATCTCCAGGGATCATAGAAGATGTGGCGAAGGAGTTCCGCCTCGATGTGGTTTGTTCGGCCGAAGCTGAGGGAGCCAGAAGTTCCGATCAACTGGATCTCCGGCGAGTCACTAGCCTGCTCAATTACCTGTACGCCGCCCTGCAAAGACCGGTCGCAGGCGATTCAGACTTAGGTGCGGAATTAGCTGTTGAAGCGAGCAAACATGAGCCATATATTTGACGCATTACAAAGATCGGAAGCTGAACGATCCGGAATTGGCTCGACGACGCTGTCTGAAGTGACAGAAATGCTCAAGCGCGCAGAACGTCGCGCAGCATCGAAGTGGGAAGCTGCTGTTTTGTCTGAGAAACCTGATGCGACGAAACACAAAGATCACGACATGCCACTCGGTCTACCAGGAGAGCAGCTCGTTGAAACGGCAACTTCCGCAGCGGTTAAGTTTTCGTTTGCCGAAGAGCTGGATCCGTTCGGCCAATTCCAATCGCTGAGGGTTTCGCTCGAACCTCAAAGCCGGCTGGTCAGCATCACAGACAGTGCAAGCCCTGCGGCGGAAGCTTTCCGTCTTCTAGGGGTTCGATTGCGACATCTCCGACGCGATCGCTCTCTCAAGAAAGTACTGATTACGAGCACAATTCCCCAGGAGGGCAAGAGCATGGTTGCGGCCAATCTGGCCTGCACTCTCGCTCTAAGGACACAACAGAAAATATTGTTGTTGGAAGGAGACCTGCGGCGCCCGTCCTTATCGAAGATGCTTGGCCTTGGAAGGAATCCGGGCCTAAGCGAATGGCTGGAGGGCGAACGCGAATTGACGGCGAGTATCTACCATCTTGAGGATCCGAATCTCTGGATATTACCAGCAGGTAGAACTCCCAGCAATGCGCTGGAATTGCTGCAATCAGGGAAATTGTCCACCTTGATGGATCAATTGACGGTGTGGTTTGATTGGATCATCATCGATTCTCCTCCCGTGCTGCCATTGGCTGACACGAGTGTCTGGATGCGTCTGACAGATGGAATCCTTCTAACTACACGTCAGGGAACTACAGAGAAACGGCAACTGCAGAGGGGCATCGAAGCAATCGAACCTAAGAAACTGATTGGCGCGTTGGTAAACAGTTCCAAGAATGCGGCAGCCAGCGACTACTACTACAGTCCTGCGAGCGTTCGACACAATGGCTAGCTTCTGATTTAGAGTATTTGTTTCCATATTCCGCTAATTCAATGCTCTCTCTATTTTGGCAAACAATCGCAATCAACTTTCTTCTCTTACCTTGGTAGACGGGTACAGAGAACAGAAACGGGCCATGAATCGCTCTCGACAGACATTCAAGGTGGACTTGACGCTCGAGAAAGGAGGTAGTTGTGACTCTGCCACGCATGGCTAAACGCTCAAAAGCTGCCAACCCCCTGGTCGAATGGCTACCCGCGGGAACACGCGAGGTTTTGAACGAAGAGACTTTTAAGCGGATGATCGCGGTTGAACGCAAAAGAACGGAGCGTTCGAGGGAACCATTTCTGCTAATGCTGCTGGAAGATGGCAACCCACAACACTCTGCAAAGAGGGGAACCGCTCTCGCCAATATGCTGTCTGTCCTACCGCGTTCAATCAGGGAGACCGACATTATCGGCTGGTACAAGGACGGGACTACCGTTGGTCTGATGTTTACTGGGCTTGCGTTCAATGACAAGATCTCGCTCCTGAACGCGATTTTAAACAAAGTGAGCATTGCGCTCCGAGATCAGCTGCCAGCCGACCAATTCAACCAAGTCAGGATCTCGTCCCACTTTTTCCCCGATGACTGGGATCACGAAAATCCCGGGCGTCCAAGCAATCCATCCCTTTATCCCGATCTGTTGAGCCCTGACAGGGACAGAAGTTCCCTGTTACGCATTAAGCAGGTAATGGATATCGCGGGCAGCGGATTGGCGCTTATCCTTTGCACACCTCTGTTTTTGATGATTGCGGTGGCGGTTAAGGCATCATCGAAAGGTCCCGTGCTTTTTCGTCAGCAGCGAGTCGGCCAGTACGGCCAATGCTTTACATTTCTGAAATTCCGATCGATGCGCATCAACAATGATGACAGTCTTCACAAAGAGTACACAACGAGATTAATCGCTGGAAGGGGCGAGCATCAATCGGACAACCGGAGTGGTGACGGCATTTACAAGCTTACGAACGATCCGAGGATAACTCGAGTAGGGAGATTTCTGCGCAGAACAAGCCTTGACGAACTACCGCAGTTGGTGAATGTTCTGAAGGGAGATATGTCGCTCGTCGGACCCCGCCCAGCAATCCCATACGAGGTTGCAGCGTACCAGACCTGGCATCGTCGTCGGGTGTTGGAAGTCAAACCTGGTATTACGGGGTTATGGCAAGTGACTGGCCGAAGCCGCGTCAAATTCGACGAGATGGTCCGGCTGGATTTGCGATACGCCACGTCGTGGTCTCCCTTGCTGGACATTAGGATTCTCATGCACACCCCTCGTGCAGTGATCGGGGGCGCGGGCGCCTGTTGACTTCGCTACCTGCTCCGTCAAAGGTATGCAATCTATTGTTAAGCGTATATGCAATATCTCGTCATCCGAGACTGCGTGAGCAGTAGCTTAGCTGTGATCACTGAGTAATTACCCGCGAAATCAGCAGCAACCGCATACAAACAGGGCTTTATTGGTCGCCATGCATTATGGCTGTCCACGTGCAAGTCCACTTTCAATCTACTACAAAAACACTCGAAGTCTGAGTCGTAAGCTACGACGACGCAATGTAGCCCACAGGGCGAAGCTCTGTCCAGTTGCTAGATAACAGGATAAGGGCCTATGAAGCACTATCTCCAGCTATTCGAACTGTCCCCTCCGATTTCGGCCTGAGTTGCACCTTTGCCCCAAGCTGGCTTCCCTTATAATGCCGCTTTCGATCATCTTCTAAATAAAGCTCGGTGAAAACATCATGAATTTTGGTGTGATTGGTTATGGCTATTGGGGACCAAACATCGTGAGAAATCTTACGAGTCTGGAGGATTCCCAGGTGCTTGCAATTGCGGAGATGAGTCCATCTGCACGAAAGCGTGCACAGAAGGCTTATCCAGGTATCCAAGTAACCGCAGATGCTTTTGACGTGATTTCGTCACCCAAAATTGACGCAGTCGCGGTTGTCACTCCGGTCTGGACCCATTACGAATTGGCGAAAGCAGCGCTAGAGAATAGTAAGCACGTGTTCGTTGAAAAGCCATTCACCAGCAACACTGCGCAAGCGGAGGATCTGATCAACCTTGCCCAGAAGAAAAATCTCAAGATCATGGTGGACCATACCTTCCTGTTCACAGGAGCGGTGAAGAAAATCTCGCAACTGCTCGACGAAGGAACCCTGGGAAAGCTCTATTACTATGATGCTACTCGCGTCAATTTGGGCCTCTTTCAGCACGATATCAACGTGCTCTGGGATCTTGCGCCACATGATCTTTCCATCATGGACTACCTGATCAAAGGAAGCCCTGAAGCAGTCGTCGCCACAGGACAGAAACATTTGAACGGCCACGAAGATGTTGCTTATATGACACTCTACTTCCCTGAGAAGGTCATAGCGCATATCAATGTCAATTGGCTCTCTCCTGTCAAGGTTAGAACTACTCTCATGGGTGGAGAAAAGCGAATGCTGGTCTGGAACGATCTCGAAGCCGACGAAAAGGTGAAGGTGTACGACAAGGGAGTAGATGTCACTAACCGAGAAGGCGTCTATGAATTGCTCGTCAACTATCGATCAGGCGATATGTGGGCTCCCCAACTGGAGCAGGGCGAGGCCTTGCGGCAGGAACTGTCCTACTTTGTGGACTGCATTTCCAGTGGAGAGAATCCGTATAACGACGGATGCGCCGGACTGAGAGTGGTCAAGATGTTGGAAGCAGCCAGCGAATCGCTCAGCAAGAGGGGCGCTCTGGTCTATCTATGAGCTCCTACAACTGCATCACAGACGATGTGAAACTGGGGAAAGATGTGCGCCTGTCGAAATTCATCAATATGTACGGATGTGAGGTCGGCGACGAGACAAAGATCGGCGCATTTGTAGAGATCCAGAAGAACGCTAGTGTAGGCAATCGCTGCAAGATCTCGAGTCACACTTTTATCTGCGAAGGCGTTGTAATCGAAGATAACGTCTTCATCGGGCACGGAGTGATGTTCATCAATGACAGCTATCCGCGCGCAACAACTCCGCATGGGGATCTTCAATCCGAAGCCGATTGGCAGGTTGAACGCACAGTGATTAAAAAAGGCGCATCCATTGGCTCAGGCACCACTATTCTCGCTAATACCAACATCGGAGAAAATGCGATTGTAGGTGCGGGCAGCGTTGTGACGAAAGACGTGCCACCCAACTGTATCGTAGCCGGAAATCCAGCTAGGGTTCTGCGTTTTATAGAACCAACCGTGGAAGGTCCTAATGTCAATTGTTAATAATGTCACTAACAATATCCCTTTTCTTGACTTGGTTACTCCACACTTGGAGCTAGAGCAGGAACTCACCGGTGTATTTCGCCGAGCTCTACAAACGGCCGGCTTCATTGGTGGCCCTATGGTCGAGGACTTTGAGGAGGCATTCGCTGCCTTCTGTGACGTGAGCCATTCTATTGCGGTCAGTAGCGGTACGGATGCTTTGCGTTTCGCCATAATGACCTGTGGAGTCCAGCCAGGCGATGTTGTACTCACCGTGCCGCACACCTTTATCGCGACTACGGAAGCAATCTCGCAAGCCGGCGCTGTCCCGGAATTTATAGACATTGACGAGCGCACATACAACATGTCGGCCGATTTGCTCGAACGGTACTTAAAAGAGCAGTGCTCGTGGGATAGATCAGGCAAGCTTATCAGCCTTCGGAGTGGACGGCCTGTCACAGCAGTCGTGCCAGTGCATCTTTACGGCCAGATGGCCGACATGGATTCGATCATTAGTCTTGCCGAACAGTACGGTCTCATGGTTATTGAGGATGCATGTCAGGCACACGGCGCAGAGTATTTCTCCAGGAAGCAGAATCGCTGGATGAAAGCCGGTTCGATCGGCTGTGCGGCCGCATTCAGCTTCTACCCCGGAAAAAATCTCGGGGCGTGCGGCGAAGCTGGGTCAGTAACTACTAATGATTCTCGTATTGCAGACAAGATCAAGATATTGCGTGATCACGGCCAGGCGACCAAGTATCTCCACGAGGTTGAAGGTTATAATGGGCGGCTGGACGCGATCCAAGCCGGCCTTCTGCATGCCAAGTTGGCTCACTTAGCGAAATGGAATGCACAGCGTCGCGAACGGGCCGCTGAATATAACCGTCTGTTGATGTCCAATAAAGCCTTAACTCTTCCGTATGAGCCTTCCTGGTCCCGTGCGGTCTATCACCTCTATGTGATACGTACAAAAGATCGCGAAAATATGATGAGCCACCTGAAAAGAGCTGGAATCGGCACCGGAATTCACTATCCGGTCCCGCTGCACCTGCAGAAGGCTTACGTGTCACTGAACTACTGTCTGGAAGACTTTCCTGTAGCGAGGCGTGTTGCCTCCGAGATCGTCTCACTGCCGATGTTTCCGCAACTGACTGCCAGCCAGCAGGCTCGGGTGGTTGAAGAGATCATCTGCTTCAGCTCTGCAAATGCTATGAAGCAACCGATACGTTCTGAGATCGTCTCGGGCATCGCGGAGTTGACTGCATAAACCCTCTATCGCCCAGCCGGGAGCTATCACCAATTTCATGACAGCAGCTACAAAGAATCCGATTCCCTTCACGGGGACGCCGCAGCCATCTCACTCTGTAAGAGACGGGAAAGAGGCTGTGCTGACGCTGGCGAGTTATGTCGTTATAACACCGGCGCGCAATGAGAGCCGCTCTATTGAACTCACACTTCGCTCAATGTTGGCTCAAACAATTTTGCCGCGCAAGTGGGTGATTGTAAGCGACGGCTCAACTGACGGAACCGACGACATTGTTACGCGATATGCCGGTGAGCATTCCTGGATCGAGTTAGTTTGTTTGCCGAAGCGCTCAGAACGTAACTTCGCCGGTAAGGTGCATGCGTTTAATGCAGGTCTGGCGCGGCTCGCCCAAGTTTCGTATGACGCCGTAGTGAGCCTCGATGCGGACATCACGTTCGATCCCGATTACTTCTCTTTTTTGTTGGCAAAGCTAACTGCTCATGCTGATCTAGGACTTGTGGGCACGCCTTTCCGTGAGACTTCAGGAGACACCTATGACTACCGCTTTGTGAGCATCGAACACGTCTCCGGTGCCTGTCAGGTATTTCGCCGCGAGTGTTTCGAAGCCATCGGTGGATATGTTCCAATTCGGGGAGGCTCCATAGACCACGTGGCTGTGATTACTGCGAGAATGCGAGGCTGGAAAACGCGCTCCTTTACTGAAAAGTATTGTATCCATCACCGGCAGATCGGTACGGCTGAACGTGGTCCGATAGCTGCCAAGTTCCGAGTCGGTCTGAAAGATCATGCTATCGGCAACCATCCTATGTGGGAATTGTTCAGGGTAGCGCGCCAGATGACGATGCCTCCGAGCTGCATTGGTGGCCTCGCCTTGGGAGCAGGTTACGCTTGGGGCCTCCTCAAACGCGCAAATCGTCCGGTTTCGAACGAATTGATTAAGTTTCACCGACGCGAACAGATGCAGCGGCTACGCAGCTTCTTTCAGCGCGAAGCATATTCCGTGAAACCGGCGTCGAGCCTAAACGAATCGAACATCGGGCTGGGGCAAGCAGACTAAGTTCGACCATCTTCACGCCAACGTTATTGGGACCGATTAACAAGGGCAGTCTCGGCATGGAAGAAAACCTACCTCAAAGCGGCTACCTTATCGTCAACGCAGATGACTGGGGGTGCGACCGCGAAACGACCGATCGCATCCTGGACTGCCTTCGTTGCAGCACGGTTTCCTCCGTCAGCGCCATGGTATTTATGGAGGATTCAGAGCGTGCCGCCGCGATTGCTCGCGAGCACGGGATCGACACGGGTCTCCACCTCAACTTCACATCATCTTTTTCGGCGCCTGGAGTTCCATTACAAATCGTCGAGCATCAGGAGCGCGTATCGCAGTATTTGCTACGGCACCGTCTTTCTCAAGTCGTGTTCCACCCAGGCCTAATTCGCTCCTTCGAATATGTGTTGGCAACGCAACGAGACGAATTCATTCGCCTTTATGGACGAGAACCCAAGCGCCTTGATGGTCATCATCACATGCACCTCTGCGCCAATGTACTTTTCGGTGGACTCCTTCCTCCAGGAACTATCGTCCGGCGAAACTTCTCCTTTGAGTCTGGAGAGAAAAGTTTCGGTAACCGTTGCTATCGCCGGGTAACAGACCGGGCTCTGGAACGACATCATAGATTAACCGACTTTTTTTTCTCCATACAGCCGCTCGTGCCACTGGACCGACTCCAACGGATCGTCAACTTATCCCGTCAATCTGTTGTCGAAGTGGAGACTCATCCGCAGGACCCGGCAGAGTATACATTTCTAACGGGCAATGGAATCGACAACCTAGTCGGTGACTGCATGGTTGCGTCTCGTTATGACATCGGCCTTAGTAGGCTTGTGTAGTAATATCTGCACCCGTGGCCGATGCGCTCCATAAGAGTGCTCTGTGTTAATTGTCATTAGAGCCAAGGAAAGATCCGAAGTGCAGGAAGTGATGACCAATCAAGCAAGCCATATAAACGTCTGCATTTGTACCTACAAACGGTCAGCGTTTCTCAAGCGTTTGCTGAATGATCTTCGCCATCAGGAAACTGGAGAACGATTCACGTATTCGATCGTGATTTGCGACAACGATCATCTGCGATCCGCTGAACCTCTCGTAGCGGAGTTTGCTGCGACTTCGAACATTGCCATCAAATACTGCGTAGAACCTACGCAGAGCATCGCGCTCGCGCGCAACAGGGCTGTCCAGAGCACGACAGGGGATTATGTCGCATTTATCGACGATGACGAGTTTCCGGAGAGGCACTGGCTGCAAACTCTGTTTGTCGCCTGCGAGCGATATGCGGTGGACGGAGTGCTCGGACCTGTGAAGCCCTCGTTTGGAGACGGTGTTCCAGGATGGATCGTAAAGGGCAGGTTTTACGACCGGGAATGCCACGAGACTGGTTTAATCCTTGCACCCGGCCAGACTCGAACAGGAAACGTGTTGCTGAAAGCAACCGTACTGCGAAACATCAATCCACCCTTCCGCCCCGAGTTCCGAGCCGGCGAGGACGTGGATTTCTTCAGGAGAGCGATCGAGCACAGGTATGTCTTCATCTGGTGCAATGAAGCGGTGGTGTATGAAGTCGTGCCTCCCTCGCGATGGACGCGCATGCACCTCATAAAAAAAGCCCTGCTGCGGGGTGCCTGTGCGGCGCTGCGGCCAACCGTAGGCGTGCGCAACATCACACAATCGATCGTCGCCGTTCTGGCTTATGGACTTGCACTGCCCTTTGTGGTGTTGCTGGGGCAGCACAGATTCATGGACCTGATGATACGGCTGTGTCATCACTTGGGAAAACTTCTCGCGCTGCTAGGCGTGAATCCGATAGCGGAACCGTATGTAGCTGGATAGATATGAAATCTTTGCCTCATCCGAATCATGGACACCATGTTCGGTCAGTTCAACGCGAAGAGGCTACAAAACAGAAACGTGTGCATTTTCGGGAGCGAGCCAGACGAAGTCGCTCTGCATGGAGAGGTCGCCGTTGGCTAAGGCACCGGTCGGTTCGCTGACCGCGATGGGTAACCATCCGAGGGTTCGAATCCCTTCCCTCTCCGCCAACTTCTATGAGCATCCCCTGTCGCGGCGAGATCGATTGGTAATCGCTCCGATCGCTTGCGCGCTGGGCTTGCGCTACACAAATAAGGTTTCGGATAGTGACAAAGTTGATTAACGTTCGCGACAGAGAAATCCATATCGAAGGGCGGACTTTGCGTATCGCGCAGTTGCACGGCGACCGGTACCGGTTCTTGGACAATCCTGGGCCTGTAATTGACGGGTTACGGGCGTGCGGCGTGCGCGTCGATTTGTTTACTTTCGCTCAAAGGCTTCCCGACAGCGAGCCAAAATTCTCCTACTCGTTTGAATGGGACAACTTTGCTGTGTTGCCCATAACGACGTTTGAGAATTGGTGGACTCGTGAAATTGGTTTTAAAGCGAGGAACAAAGCGAAGCAGGCGGAAAAGAACGGGGTCGTGGTACGTGAAGTTCCTTTCGACGACGCGTTGGTTGCCGGGATCCATGAAATCTACAATGAATGCCCGATCAGGCAGAGACGGCGCTTTCCCCATTACGGTAAGGATTTCGAAACGGTGCGTTGCGCAGAGGCGACATTCTTAGACAGCAGCGTCTTTATCGGGGCTTTCTTCGGCGACAAGCTGATCGGATTTGTGAAGTTAGTGCCCGATGAGACCCGCACTCAAGCGGGGCTCATGAACATTATTTCGATGGTTAAGCACAGGGACAAGGTGCCCCAGAATGCCCTGATTGCTCATGCAGTCCGGGCTTGCGCAACCCGGGGTATTCAGTATCTTGTGTACTCGAGATTCGATTATGGGAAGAAAGAGCACGACGGGTTACGTGATTTTAAAGAGCGCAACGGGTTCCGACGGGTTGATACACCCCGGTTCTATGTTCCTCTGACGGCAATGGGCCGGGTTGCCTTGCACCTGGGATTACACCATCGCATCTCTGAGCGCATTCCAGAGGGTGTTGCGAGAAGGCTTCGCGACCTTCGTGCTGGCTGGTACGAGCGAAAATACCATTCAGTTTTGGGAGAAGCTTAGTGCCTGGCATTGTAGGACTGATTACGAAGCTTCCTAGGGAGCGCGCTGAGCGTGAATTGGCAACCATGCTGGGCACGCTTCGTCACGAATCTTTTTACGTTACGGGAACGTGGATCGATGAGTCCCTTGGCGTTTATGTAGGTTGGAGTGCTCAAAAGGGATCCTTTGCGGATGGGATGCCGATATCGAACGAAACGGGCGATGTTGTGCTTGTTTTTGCGGGAGAGGAATTTCCCGAATCCGGAACGGCTGCACGATTGACAGAGCGCGGACACAAGCTAAATTCCGCTGAGGCATCTTATCTGGTGCACTTGTATGAGGATGACCCAAGTTTTCCCGCAGGTTTGAACGGCTTCTTTCATGGATTGTTGGTGGACCGGGTTCGCGCGACAGTTGCCCTCATGAACGATCGCTACGGCATGCAGCGCCTTTACTACCACGAATCTAAGGACGCATTTTATTTTGCCGCAGAAGCAAAAGCGATTCTTGCTGCTCGCCCAGAACTTCGCTCAACGGACCCGACGAGTTTGGGGGAACTCATTGCGATGAACGCGGTTCTGGAAGACCGTTCTTTGTTTCAAGGCATTTCCGTGATGCCGGGGGCTTCGCTGTGGAGGTTTCGGAACGGTGCCATCGAACACAAGGGAGCCTACTTTCATCCTGAGGAGTGGGAGTCTCAACCCGCTCTCGATGCGGATATTTACTATGATGAGCTGCGCAACGTCTTCGTTCGAAACCTGCCGCGCTATTTCGTTGGACGACAGCGTGTAGCGATGTCGCTGACAGGCGGGTTGGACACGCGCGCAGTTATGGCTTGGTACAAAGGCGCTCCGGGTTCGTTGCCTTGCTACACATTTGGAGGAACATACCGCAACTGCCAGGATGTCCTCGTGGCCCGACAGGTTGCGCAAACATGCGGGCAGCCTCACCAAGTTATCGAGGCTGGGGCGGATTTTCTTTCACAGTTTCCCCAGCTCGCTGAGCGGACCGTATACCTGACGGACGGCTGCGCCGATGTGAGCTGCGCCCCGCCATTCTACGTCTGCCAACAGGCGCGCGAGATCGCTCCCGTAAGAATGACCGGCAATTATGGAGACCAAATCCTTCGCCGATTTCGGGCGTTTAAGCCAGGCGCGTTCGCTGCCGACATATTCCGGCCAGAAATGATGGCACACATCACAGTGGCCCGCAAAACTTATATTCGCATCGCGGACACACACCCGCTTTCGTTTTCTGCATTTCGGCAGACGGCGTGGCACCACTCCGGCCTCTTTGCACTAGAACGGAGTCAAGTCTCCCAGCGCTCACCATTTCTCGACAATGACGTTGTTCGAACCAACTTCCGGGCGCCTGCATCCGTTGCCGAGAATAATATCGCTCGGCTTCGGTTGATCGCAGACGGAAATTCCGCGCTACGGCAAATCCGGACGGACATAGGCGTTGGAGGAAGGAATGAATTCTTCCCGGGCGCGATCGTTCGCCGTTATCAGAATTTTACGTTTAAAGCCGAGTATGCCTACGATCACGGCATGCCTCAATGGGTGGCCAGAATCGATCATGCCCTCTCACCTTTTCGTTTGGAACGCCTGTTTCTGGGACGCCACAAGTATTACCATTTTCGGGTTTGGTATCGCGACGCGCTCTCTAAATATGTTCAAGAAATCTTGCTCGACCCGTTGACGCTATCCCGACCCTACCTGGATCGTAAGGCCGTGGAGGCCGTTGTCCACGGACATCTGAGATGCGGCCGCAACTACACCACCGAGATCCACACACTGCTGTCGCTTGAGTTGCTGCACAGGCTCCTGATCGACGTAAGCTGAATGAATGCTGTCAGGATAAGAGCGGCGCATTCGACACGGCCGGTGTTCTGTCAGATTTGCAAGGTCTCGCTCGCGTCCTCGGGATGGCCAAGCTCCACAACTTCCGGCTCCCGTCCTCGAAATCGGCTGCGCATGTCGATGGCGTTTGCGCTTCGTTCGACACGTTCCCAGAACCGAGTTTAACCAGATACAGCGACAAGCGGCAGGGGCACGGATGCACTGGAGAAGATGTTGAAAGCTCCTCCAGCAGGCTTAGCGCAGGTATCCCGTTTCCAAATTGGGGAAGGAGATTAAAGTGGAGAGCCAAGTCCTGAATTCATATGCACCAGCTCATCGCGCAGCAAGCGCCACTACCGTGCTATCGGTGATCGTCCCAACATTCAATGAGCTAGACAACGTAAGGGAAGTTGTGAGCCGTCTCGACCGCAGCCTCCAGGGAACAGCATGGGAGGTGATTTTCGTAGACGACGATTCGCCTGACGGAACGGCGACGCGTGTCCGCGAAATCGCACAGCGGGATCCGCGGGTTCGGTGCATCCAGCGAATTGGGAGGCGCGGCCTCTCCTCAGCCTGCGTAGAGGGGATGCTGTCGAGCTCCTCCCCGTATCTCGCCGTGTTGGACGGCGATTGCCAGCACGACGAGGCGTTGCTACCGTGCATGCTGGAGCTTTTGAGGGAAGGCGAGGCAGACATGGTCGTCGGCAGTCGGTATATGAACGGCGGCGGTATCGGGGGCTGGGACGACTCGCGCGCCAGAATGAGCCAGTTCGCCACTCGCCTCAGCAAGGCTGTAATCAAACATGAGCTCTCGGACCCAATGAGCGGGTTCTTTGCCCTACGTCGCGAGGCCTTGGAGACCGCCGTACGGGGACTCTCTAGCATTGGCTTCAAGATACTGTTGGACTTAGTGGCGTCCTCGCCGAGGACGGTGCGCTTGAAGGAGATCCCATACGAATTTCGTAGTCGTCACTCCGGCGAAAGCAAGATGGACAGCCAGGCAATGTGGGACTACCTGATGCTGCTTGCGGATAAGGCCCTCGGCGGAGTCGTTCCAGTGCGATTTGTCGCTTTTGCGTTGGTTGGCGCGGTTGGAGTGCTCGTCCACTTTGCGGCGCTAATTGCATTGTTCCGCGGGATGTCCCTTCCATTCACAATCAGCCAGGCCGGTGCTGCAGCAGTGGCCATGGTGAGTAACTTTATTCTCAACAATGCTCTTACCTTCAGAGATATGCGCCTTACTGGATGGCGGTGGGTGAAGGGTTTGATTTCGTTCGCGCTCACATGCTCTCTTGGCACGCTTGCTAATGTCGGGGTGGCATCCTACCTCTTCAACCGACACGCGCTATGGGAGCTATCCGCACTGGTTGGAGTTGTTGTTGCCGCAGTCTGGAACTACGCGATGACAGCGACTTACACGTGGAAGAAGCCCTCGTGAGAATCTCACAGCTAGTGGCGCAGGAGTAATAAGATGCTAGCAAACCAGTATTTGGCAGACCCCCATGTCAACGAGACGGAGAATGGCAAGCGTCTCCTCCCGCCTGTGCCAAGGTACCGTATCTTTATCCTGCTTGTTGCCGCGTTCGTCGTGAACGCTGCCATAGTGCTCCTGTTTTTACCGCGCACAGGTGGATTGTTGGAGAGTTCGTCGCGTACGAGTGTGGGTCCGGACTACGGCCTAAGCTTTGGGGATCTCTACGACTTCATAGCCAAGAATCTGGATCAGGGATACGGATACCGTGTTGAACCCAACATGGGCGAGACCATGCTCCGGGAGCCGGGATATCCTCTGCTAATCGCCGCAGTGTTTAAGATCGGTGGCTACAGCGATCAAGGGCCTCGCCTAGCCTGCATCCTGCTGGCTTTTGGAGCCGCGTTGATACTGCTGCGTCTCACTCGAAAGATCACGAGAGATGGGACAATTGCACTGATTGCGGCGCTACTTTTTCTGCTTTATCCCGGCACCCTCGTCGCTGAGGCCAGAGCGGGCAACGAGATACCCTGCGTAGTCACCATGTTACTGTTCATACTCACACTGTATCGGGCGGTGGAGGAAGGAAGCGTGTGGCTATTTGGCATGGCTGGTTTGTTGCTGGGGGTCGCGGCACTGGTGAGAAGCGAAGTGTTGCTGTTTCCGATATTCCTTCTAGCTTACTTTTTCTTCACCTCGAGGGGTTGGGGAGCACGATACAAAGCTGTTCTGCAACTGACGGCGCTCGCGGCCGGCCTCTTGGTCGCTATGTCCCCGTGGATCATCCGCAACTACATCCTCGTGCATAAGTTCGTGCCAACCGATACCCTTGGGGGAGTAGCAGCGCAAGAGGGGCTTTACACATGCGAACACCTTTCTCAGTACGAGAGCTTTTCAGAGTCGCAACGTGGCGCAGGCAGGGAGCGAGCTGAAGTCGCCAGGCAACTTGGCCTCCCATTTGAGGGTTCCTACTATTACCAGTTCTTTTACACCCCACAGAGCGAAATGAAATTTAACCGCGCTCTGCTTGATCATGTATCGGAAGAGTATCGCAGGAATCCTGGAGTTCTTGCGGGTTGCGCAGCACAGAACCTTTTCCTTAAGTTCTGGTTCTTAGGCAAGACTCCTCAGGCGACGCGGATGAACATGCTGGTGCAGTTGCCTCTGCTCGCCTTAGCTTTCGGTGGTTTTATCGTCTTATATAAGCAGGGACTCCTGCGAAACGCAGCCATAATCCTGCTGTACGTCGTGTACGTTCCGATCATCCACGCACCAATCATCGCTCATGCGCGCCACAGCATGTTAGTGGTCGCCTTCCTCGCAGTTCCGGCCGCCGTGTTCCTGGCATGGGCCTGGCATGTACTACAACGCAGTATTAACGGACACACAGGTTAAGGAGTGGGGGTAGCGAAAGAGATGGTAGGTGGTCACCTGTATGCACTAACTATCAGGCTACCAACTACTGCATGCACTGATCGCTGGTTACCTCATCCCTGTCTCTCACGAAGATGCCCCAACAGATCGCCACAATCCTTGCGAGCATTTGCATCATCGGTCTTTTTGTATTGGATCGAGACAGTAAGGCGCGAACTTCGAAGGCGCTTTGGATCCCCACCATCTATGTACTAGTCATCTGTTCCCGCCCGGTATCTTCGTGGCTGGGAGTCACGCCGCCGCTAGATGCGGTGTATGGCGACGGCATCTACTCGAGCCCAATCGACCAATTCGAGAGCCTCGGTCTGTTGGCGCTCGGCTTGATGATTCTCATTGCCAGAAAGAGGAAGGTCGGGTTACTGTTGCGGCGAAGCGGGCCGATCATGCTGTTCTACTCCTATGCCGCCCTCAGCATTTTGTGGTCTGACTTTCCGTATGCCACCCTCAAGCATTGGACGAAAGCAGTCGAAGACGTTGTGATGGTGCTTATCGTTTGGACCGATGGTGATCCGGTGATGGCAATTAAACGACTCCTGACACGCATCGGCTTCATCCTCATCCCCCTTTCGCTTCTGTTTTGCAAGTATTACCCCGACTTGGGGCGTGGATTCAATAAAGACTGGGAGACCCTTTACTTCGGAGTTACCGAGACGAAGAACTCCCTTGGGATCATCTGCCTGATCTTTGGCTTGGCATCGCTGTGGTGCTTTCTCGATGCTCATAGGGAGCGCAAGAGCACCGCCCGCAGCCGACGCTTGTTCGCCCACAGCATCCTGTTTGGGATCGTAGTAGTGCTGCTTGGGATGTCACATTCGATGACGGCGTCGGTGTGCTTGACGCTGACTGGCCTCGTCATGGTAGTAAGCCACCGCACGCCGCGCACGAACGTGACAAGGGTGCACTTTACAGTAGCAGCAGCTGTGTGTATTGCGTTTATCCCTTTGTTCGTCGCTCCGAGCCTCGTCCAGTCGTTGGGGAGGGACGCAACATTTTCCGGCCGTACTGTGATCTGGCACATCCTTATCGAATCTGTCCGGCACCCCTGGCTCGGGGCCGGGTACGAGACTTTTCTCATGGGGCCACGACTAGTGCAACTGAAAGCCATCATCGATAAAACTTTCCAGGAAGCTCATAACGGTTACCTGGAAGTTTGGCTGAACCTGGGCTGGATTGGTGTGTCGCTGTTTACTTTCCTCGTGATCACCGGTTACCAGAATGCGGTGGCAGCGTTTCGGCGGGATCCAGCCATTGGGAGTCTCCGTTTGGCTCTTTTCGTCGCTGTGCTGATCGAGGGCTTGACGGAAGCACCCTTCCGGATGATGTCGTCGACCTGGTTTCTCCTGCTTTGGGCCATGACTGACAATTCGATGGTTCGCCTGAGCCCTCGTCGCGATTGGCAAGGGCGCTCGCTGGGTGCGACGGGCTGGTCTGGTCCGCCTGCAATGCAAGAGGGCAAGTACACAAATGAATCTGAGATTCTCACTTCCGTATCAATACCCTCAGGTTCCATCGAAATGAATCAAACTGAGCCGACCGGATTGAGCTGGCGCTGAAGACACCGAATAACTAAGGGATCTATGAGTCGATTACGTGTTTTGCTGTTAGGGCCGGACTGCAATCCGGAAGAGGTCAGCATTCCTTTTGTTTCCTATTCTCACGCCGTAGCGCTCGCCCAACTCCATGATGTCACCTTAGTCGCTCGGTCGACCGTCGAGGACAGTCTGCGTCGCGCAAAAGCGCCCTTTCGCGCCATCGAGGTGGTTCGGATGCCACTGCTGGACCGCATCTTTGCGTGGAGTTTTCGCTGGATGTTCAAATGCAACTATGACAGTCAGGCGGTAACCGCCTTCAGGTATCCATTTTCTATCGCGTTTGAATGGCGCGCCTGGCGACAGTTGCGGCGCCGCATCTTTACGGGCGAGTTCGATGTCGTACTGCGTCTCGTTCCGATGTCGCCTGTATTGCCTAGTCCTTTCGCCTTCTTCCTGCGCAAGGGTCCCATACCATTCGTGATCGGACCGCTCAACGGCGGTCTGCCTTGGCCTCCTGGTTTTAGCCAGCTCGACATCCAAAGGGAATGGATTTCAGGCTTCAGAAACCTGTACTGGTTTCTACCTTTTGCCCGGTCCACCTATCGCTATGCGGCAGCCATCATAGCCGCGTCGTCTCAAACGTATTCCGAGTTTGCCGCGTACAGCGACAAACTGTTTTTTGTCCCGGAGCCTGGCATCGGCGGCTCCGTCTGTTCCGACGACTTACGCAAGCCGGAACCAGGCGTCAAACTAGAGCTGATTTTCGTTGGTGGCTTGGTTCCCCGGAAGGCCTGCGATCTTGCATTGCGTGGAGCTGCTAGTCTTTTGCGGAACGATTTGGCATGCTTCACCGTGGTTGGTGACGGCCCGGAACGGAACCACCTCGAGCAGCTCGCAAGATCGCTTGGAATTGAGAAGACGGTTTCCTTCTGCGGATGGCTCAGCCATGCAGATGTCTTGAGGCGCCTGCAAGCCGCTGACATAATGGTATTCCCATCCATTCGCGACAATGGCGCAGGCGTGGTTTTTGAAGCTCTCGCTAGTGGTGCTGTACCGGTGGTCGCCGACTTCGGAGGACCTGGTGATATCGTTCATCAACAGGTTGGGTACAAAGTGCCTCTTACGAATGAGAGCGATATGGTTTCGCGGATCGAGAAGATCCTGTCGGATCTAGCCGACAATCGGGACCTGCTGAATCGCTTACGCCAGCAGGGGATGTCGTACGCTCGAGAATGCCTAACCTGGGATGCGAAAGCACAGAGCACTACTCGAGTACTGACTTGGGCTGTGGGACGAGGGCTGAAACCCGATCTTGTGCCGCCGAAATTTCTGGATATGGAGTTGCGAGGTGAGCTTGAGAACATCCGCCCGACAGGGAACGGTCCATCAACAAGGAGGGCATGGCGCGCACAGCAGGCCTCCCGACGGCACGGAATTGAACCATGCTAGGGAGCGGCGGCACCCTATTGTCGGGTACTTCGACTAGGGACAAGAATGATTCCATTTGACGCAAGTGGCGCCTTTCGTCCTAGGGCTGGAAGCCACGAATTACGGCGCCTCGCCATTCGCGGCGCGGCGGCGACAGTATCGGCTTCGGGGCTGGCGCTCGCGGCCCAAGTGATCAGCACGGTGATCCTTGCCCGGCTGCTGACGCCGGCCGATTTTGGCGTCGTCACCATGGTCACCACCTTTAGCCTCCTCTTGGCCAGCTTTGGCCTCAATGGGTTTACGGAGGCGGTCATTCAGTTTGAAGAAATAGACCATTACACCGCCAGCAATTTGTTCTGGCTCAACTCAGGGGCTGGGTTGGTGCTGGCAATTGCGTTCGCTACGGCGGGGTCGCTGCTAGCGCGATTCTACCAAAATCCGCTGGTGGCGGATGTCGCCATGGGCCTGTCGGTGGGAATCGTCATTTCGGCGGCCTCCGTCATACACCTGGCTCTTCTAAAGCGCGCCATACTCTTCGCGGGAACCTCCACCAACGATCTCGTTGGCCGTATGGTAAATACAGCTGTTTCGATCCTGCTGGCCTTGAGAGGCTGGGGATATTGGGCACTAGTGGCAGGAATCGTTGCCCAACAGCTTAGTGTGACGGTCGGAGCCTGGTGGCTTTGCCCATGGATTCCAAGTTTGCCTCGGCGGACGGGCAAGACAGGCGCCATGGTCCGCTTTGCGGGAAAAGTCTACGGGAATTTCAGCGTCGGCTACTCAGCACAGAATATCGACAATCTCCTCGTTGGCTGGCGATTTAATGCGGTGGCCCTTGGATTTTACAAAAAGGCATATGACTTGTTCGCGCTCACTGCCAGCCAGCTCACTGCGCCTCTTAATAATGTCGCACTGGCAGCGTTGAGCGGGCTGAATCAGGACCATGTTCGCTTCCGGCGGTACCTCGCCAGCTCGCTTGGGATGGTTGCGTTCGCAGGCATGGCAGCAAGCGCCGATCTTACCCTGGTTGGTAAGGACGTGGTAAGGCTGATCCTTGGACCAAAATGGTCCGAATCCGGCAGAATCTTTGAAATATTTGGACCGGGAATCGGCGCCATGCTGCTTTGTAGCACCGTTGGCTGGGTCCATCTTTCCATCGGGAAGCCAGGGCGCTGGCTACGCTGGAGTCTGGTGGCTTTAGCGTTAACCGTCTCTTTGTTTCTGGCGGCGCTGCCCTGGGGACCTGCGGGAGTTGCCGCGGCGTGGAGCGTTTCCTATTGGACCCTGCTGATACCCGGCTTCTGGTATGCTGGGCGACCGATCGGGTTTAGTGTCTCAACTTTGATGGCCGCTATCTGGAGGTACACCGCCGCAGCGCTGGTGGCGGGCGCAGCAACTGCTGCAATCATCAGAGGCACGCCATTCTGGGCTACCCCTTCAAGCACGCGCGCTGCGCTGGAGGCAACCATCATCGTTTCAATGCTGTTTGTCATGCTTTATTTGGGCACGGTCATCCTTTTTCATCGAGGCCTGGGGCCGCTGCGCCAGCTTGCCAGTCTTCTGCGCGAGTTGGCCCCGTCACAGAAGGCCACAAGACCGGCCGCCGAAAGTGTTGGAGGGGACTAATGAGCCAGACCGGCAACCCACAGAGAAGCGGGTGCCGGCCACCTGGCAAGTCCGCGGAAAAGCTCACTTGCCTGCCTCGTGATCGCCGTCGGAGCCCGACTCCTCAGTTCGCGACTACTGTGCCGATGCCGTAAGTCCTGTAGGGCTCGCAGGTGTTCCGCTTGTTACGGAAGACGTGTAGCACTGGCTGGCATCGAAACTGAGTACACTGCCCGTTCCATCTGGCGGCCCTTTCATCACGTTTAGAAAGCAGTCCTGCGCCGGTATCGAGGTTGCATGAGACGCCCATGCGCTGCTCAATGTGCCGCCTGTGCATTGGCTTGAAGATGTCGCCTGATAACCGGCATAGGTTCCACTGCAGGTACCCACGTTGCCTGTGCTGACATCGGGTCCGACAGGAGGCCATGCTTTGGTGCTAGGCCACCATGAGGGCATCGAACCGTAGTAGAGGGAAGCCGGTAGCGTGTGCGCGAGAGAACCAAAGTACGATGATGTGAAATTAGCGTTGAGGTAGGGCACCGCAGCCGGAGACGCTTCCGTGGAATTCCATTGCACCGCCTTGTTTACCGTATCGTAGTTGCCCCAGCGCATTAGTGTAGTGCCCACCAACGAATCGCAGAAAGGGCTCCCAGACGCGCCCGTTCCGCAAACACCGATACCGCCAACGTCTGCCCAGCCAAGTTCGTAGATGCTGGAACCAGCATTAGGAGCGCCTGTTCCGCCCGTGGTGGATGTAGCGACGGCTTGATATTGGTTCTGAATACCCGGAGCACCTAACACATTGCCTACGATGTTGAATCCGCGCATGTAGCTGCGAATCTCAAACGGAACGAACCCAGTGGAGTAGCCTCCGCCCTGCCAACCGCCCAGTTTATTGCGATACATCGTATCCAGTGCGCTTGAACCCCAAGCAATATCGTCCCAAACACCAATGAAGTTGTTCCCCTCCCATAGGTTCATGTCGTTTGCGGTGTTGTGGGAATCGTAAGATGTTTGAAGAGAAAAGAGGTTCGTGGTCACATTATCGATCTCGAAATTGTAACCGAGCACATTCCCAGTACCGGCCCCGAACATGACCGGATTTGTGTTCTGCTGGAAGATATTGTTCTCTACCAAGTTGCCTGAGCCAATCTCGAATTCGATGGCGTAACTTTCGCTTCCGTGATTTTGGCCCTGGTAGAAATAGCTGTCCCGAACGACACTAAAACTCGATTGACCCAAGAAGATATGGTCTTTCGGTGCGTTGATCGAACGAACGCCCTTCACCCAGCACTCATAGCAGTTGTAGATGTTGATATTGTGATCGCCAATGGAAGTACCATCGAGAGTGAGATTCTCTAGGCCATCTTCCACCGCGTTCGTGAACCACCATCCTCCTGGAGATTGGGCGGATCGGATGTTGTTGAAATAAACACCAGGAGAAATGGTTACGGTGTAGGAGCCGTTACCGAGCGGTGTAACTCCTGTTATCCAAGTTATTTGTGCTTGGGAGTGCTCTGCACCGCCAATGATACGGCCATTCCCATTGAGACCGCCTTCATAGTTGCATCCCACCTGATTCCCGTCACAATGGTAGACTCCCCCGGTATCACTTGAATCGTTAGCCTGATCGAGGATAAGGATATTATTCATCGGCGGGGTGCCACCACAACTACTGAGCGTGATAGACGTACTACCCTGCGAAAGTCCACCCGTCCACAAGCATTGTGAGGTTCCGCTGGAAGGAAGGACGCTGCCGCTTCCATCGTAGGTGTTATCGCTCGACTCCAGGCATACTCCAGCAGCTTGCGTACCACCACATGCCTCCGCCATCAGGAAAATATAAGTGGAGTTTGCACCGGCGCCGCGGACGACCGTTTGATTGGATCCATCAGTTTTCCACCCGTTTGTGTAGTAGGTGCCTGCCGGTAGGTTGACGACATTGTGGGTCGAATTGCAAGACGCCAGCGCATTTTGAATCGCCGTGGTGTTGGCCGCAGCATTCCCCGAGCCGGTCGCAAGCGAGGGCTGCGTTGTGCAACTGGTCGAATAGCTTGGAATCGAAAAACCCGCTGAAGAGGTCCAATTGATGGCCCGCGAGGCGTCGAGAAACGTAGACGAACTCTGCGCAGAGGCACTAAGGCTGACTGCAGTTAGCAGGACAAGAACTCGGCTAGGCCGTCGCAAGGCCGCGAACACAACAAAGGTAATGACACTGAGGCCAAATGCAGCCAGCAAGAAGATAAGTCGGTGGTTCATTAAGGATTCTCCTGTTAACGCTTTCCCGGTGGTACGACAACACAGCCTCTCACCATCATCTGCTTCGGATCACTCATTACGGGTGTGATTCTGGGATACTAAAAGGCCATCGCCACGCCGATTACAGCTATAGACAACACCTCGGAGTGGATGCGTCCCTACAGAGCCCCCGTCTGTTTGGGAAAGTTTATCGAAAATAGACAATTCGTACATCCTACTAAAGTGTCAAAAAAAAACTTCAAACGGGTTTAATGTCAGCAAGTTATATCAACCATGCACAGCTTCAATCTTGAAATGCTCTGTTTTGGCGCAGTAGTCAAGTTTTGAATCTTTGGATTCATACACGCAAGATACTGGCCAAAGTGAAATCCAAGGTTACTTTGGTCGGTTTGCCAATAAATCGTTTGACTTGGCCGCTTGTTGGGTAAAATTTCAATAGGGAAGTAGGTTTAAAAGTTCTCTCCAACTGGGTAAATATTACCGAGCCGGGTATCAGAGGGGGAGCCCTCCAAGTTGAACCGCATTCTTCCCGCAGGCAGTGCGATCTCCTTCCCCTGCCATCTCTGACCCGTCCGTGAATCTCAGGGAGACGTCATGCTTGCGGAAGCCACGACTGCGAAATCGGAATACGGCCCGATCGTAGTCTGAGCGCATTGTGCTGGCTATTATGACCGGTTTGTTGCTGAGCTGAGGCAGCGTGGCCCAGCGTGCGCCGTGCGATCTTCGGATCTAAAGGGATGCCGGCCGATTCCTGGAAGAGGTTTTGCCCAAATATCCGATCCGCTTGCCGGCGGCGCAATTTACAAAAGTAAATGTTCGAAAGTGCCGCTTTCCACAATCGCTCAGAACGAACAATAGGTTCCATGACAAATAGAACCCTCAATACGGATAGAACACGATCGAACAGGGTTCCAATGAGGAGTACACATTGAAGATTAGTATCTTCGGCTTGGGTTATGTGGGAACGGTGTCGGCAGGATGCCTTGCGAACGACGGCCATGAAGTCGTCGGGGTAGATCCGCTTCTCACAAAGGTTGACCTGATCAATGCTGGCAAGTCTCCAATCGTTGAGGCCGGACTCGGGCAAATTGTGGCGTCGGCAGTCAGTGAAGGGCGCTTACGGGCCACATGTGATCAGAACCAGGCAATCCGGGATACGGATTTGTCCTTCGTCTGTGTCGGCACGCCCAGCCTGCCGAACGGCAATCTTGACTCGACGTCAGTAAGACGAGTCTGTGAACTTATTGGCGATGCGCTGAAAGAGAAGCAGACACGTCACACCATCATCATCCGCAGCACCATACTACCTGGCACGATGCGGAAAGTGGTCATCCCCGCCCTTGAACAACACGCTGGGAGGCAAGCCGGTGTGGGGTTTGGGATATGTAACAACCCGGAGTTTTTGCGCGAAGGATCCGCGGTAAGCGACTTTAAGTCACCCCCCAAAACAGTGATAGGAGAATTGGAGCAAGAGAGTGGAAACATCCTTGCTTCTCTCTATGAGGGCCTCGATGCACCGCTAATCAGAACGGATCTAGAGACTGCCGAAATGATTAAGTACGTTGACAACAGTTGGCATGCCCTCAAGATCGGATTCGCAAACGAGATCGGGAACCTGTGCGACTCGTTCGGTGTCGACGCCGAGGCTGTAATGAATATCTTCTGCCAGGATAAGACGCTGAATATCTCATCGGCTTATCTGAAACCAGGATTTGCTTTCGGCGGTTCGTGCCTTCCCAAGGACTTGCGCGCGCTTTCTTATCAGGCGAAAATGCACGACCTGCAGCTTCCTATTCTCAACTCGGTTCTTCCCAGCAACGAAATGCAGATTGCGCGGGGAGTCCAGCTTGTGACGGACAGCGGACACTCACGCATTGGAATCCTGGGATTCAGCTTCAAGGCAGGAACAGACGATCTTCGTGAAAGCTCTGTCATCGAAGTCATCGAGCGGCTCATCGGGAAGGGCTATGACCTGCGAATTTATGACCGCAACGTGAATCTTGCGGCGCTGGTCGGCGCCAACAGAGATTTCATTCTCAATCGCATTCCGCATATTTCGCGGCTGATGGTGCGCACCGCAGACGAGGTGCTGGCTCACGCGCAAACAATCGTGATCGGCAACCACGACCCGGAATTCAGTCAAATCCCGTCCAGACTTCGCGAGGATCAGCGCCTCGTTGATTTTGTCAGAATCACTCGCCCAGGGAGCCTGAATGTCAAGACCCAGCTCACTTTTGCCTGAATCATTGTCAACACCGTCTTCAGTGGCTACCGCAAGGACCGACATTTATGAAGCGATCGAAAGACTATATCACTGGCTCGAAAAACATGATTATCGCGCCTACGATACATTCGACGGCTTGAATGCAAGGTTCGCCCGCCCGTTCACGTTCAACAACCCACTGCTTCGCATTGTGCTCCAACAGGGGGTGCGACGGTTTCCTCTGAACCTGCGTCCGCTTTTGGGCATCGCGCCGGAACGTTCTACCAAGGGCATGGGTTTCCTTGCTCGAGGATTTATCCGTCTTTACCAGACTACGGGCGAGGTGATCTGGAGGAATCTTGCGGAATCGATGCTGCTGTGGCTCGTTAAAAATCAGTCGCCCGGTTATAGTGGAGCCTGTTGGGGTAATCATTTCGATTATCAATCGCGCAGCATCTTTGTCACCAAATTATCGCCTTCAGTCGTGTGGACGTCATTGATTGGCCACGTCTTCATCGATGCTTTTGAGGCATTTCAAGAAGAACGGTATCTTCAGACTGCGATCAGCGCCTGTGAACATATCGTGCGCGACCTCGGCGCTTATCGTGAAGGGGACGCACTCTGCATCCATTACTTTCCCACTTCCACACATCAAGTGCACAACGCAAATACATTGGGTGCCAGCCTGCTGGCCCGGGCCGCCTCTTACACGCACAATGATGCTTGGCGTGAACTTGCCGGAAAAGCCATTCTATATACGGCGAAGTATCAGAGGGAGGATTTCTCCTGGTTCTATGGTGAAGCTTCGAATCTGCGCTGGGTCGATAACTTTCACACGGCTTATGTTCTGGATTGCTTCAAGTGCTATGGCGAAGCCACTGGCGACGATCGTTTCGATCAGCAGCTGATGCATGGTTACCAGTATTGGAAGAAGACATTCTTTCTCTTTGACGGGACGCCCCGTTATTATTCCCATAAGACTTTACCGCTGGATATTCAGTGCTCGTCGCAGGCCATCGATACTCTCGTTTTCTTCCGTGACAGGGATCCCGAGAGCCTGTCTCTGGCGTTGAGGGTAGCCCAATGGACGATCGAACATATGCAGGCCCCGTCGGGGTACTTCTATTACCGCAGGTATTCGCGCTGGATCGTGAACAAGACCCCTACACTCCATTGGGGTCAAACTACAATGTTTTGTGCACTGGCCAGCTTGTACAAGGCGCTCAGCACTGAATAACGACCGAACACTCTTGTTCAAATTCACTCCATGAAGCTTATCGAAGCTCTTAAAATTGCGCAGCATCCAGTCGATGATGCAACGATGTGCCTCCGCGTATTCTTAGCATGCGGTTTCACACCGCTGCACCTGCAATCGTTCCTGACGGCGCATCTTCGCGTCCGTAGGCGCGACATCCGTCCGGACATTCAAACTGGCCTTTTCGGCGATCTGGTAGGCAATATCGAGCGATTGGACTCATCTCGAATCGACGTTCTGGCGGTAACGCTTGAGTGGCCCGACCTCGACCCGCGTCTTGGAGTTCGCAGCCTCGGAGGCTGGCGCCCCACGGACCTGGTAGACATTATGGAATCCGTAGAAGTAGCCGCAACGCGCCTGCAGCACGCGCTGGAAGTGACCTGTCGTGAAGTACCAGTTGTTGCATGCATGCCAACGCTCCCGCTGCCGCCTGCCTTTATCACGCGCCCCTTGCAAATGGGCTCACAGGAAGCACAACTCCGTCGCGTTGTAGCCTCGCTCGTTGAGTCCTTGTCCCATCTCCCATTAATTCGGATCGTCAACGAGCAAGAATTGGCCCTGGCCTCCGCGCCTGTGGACCGCTACAATGTCAAAGCCGATTTGCAGACCGGGTTTCCGTACTCTTTGGCGCATGCTTCAAAATTGGGAGAGATCCTTGCTGGGCTTATCGAAGACCGCCCACCTATGAAGGGGCTCATCACCGATCTCGATGACACTCTCTGGTCCGGAATTGTCGGTGATGACGGAGTTGATAGAATCTCGTGGAATCTTGACGGCCACTCCCAGATGCACGGTATCTACCAGCAATTCCTTTCGTCGCTGGCCGCGGCTGGGGTCCTGATTGGTATTGCCAGCAAGAACGACGAGGAGACGGTCGCGCACGCCTTCCAGCGTTCGGACCTGTTGTTGTCGCAAGACGATATCTTCCCGCTAGAAGTCCACTGGTCGCGCAAATCGGAATCGGTACGGCGCATTCTTACGACGTGGAACATTGGTGCCGACGCGGTTGTGTTCGTCGATGATAACCCCGCAGAGATTGCCGAAGTACAAGCTGCATTTCCGGAGTTGCTCTGTCGCCAGTTTCCTAAAGATGATCCTCGTGGAATATGGATGCTGCTGAAGGAGCTGCGCGATCTGTTTGGCAAGTCCACCGTTTCGAAGGAGGACATACTCCGTACGAGGAGCATTCGAAACGCAGGCGTCTGGCGGAACCAGGACAGTGCGCGTGAAACGTCTTCGGACGATTTCCTCCAGTTGGTCGACGCATCCCTGGTCTTTGACTACGGGCGCGCAACGGAAGATACCCGCGCACTGGAGCTGGTGAACAAAACGAACCAGTTTAATCTGAACGGCAAGCGATATACCGAATCGCAGTGGCGGCAATTCCTCGCCGATCCAACGGCATTTGTGCTCACAGCCGGGTACGAAGATAAATTCGGAGCCCTCGGGAAAATCGCAGTCCTCCTGGGAACCGCGCATAGCAATGGTATTCATCTTTACACTTGGGTCATGAGTTGTAGGGCATTTTCCAGGCGCATCGAGCATCAATGCCTCCGCTATTTCTTCGAGGAACGTGGAGCAGATCAGATCACTTTCGAATTCATGGCTACGCCTCGAAATGGTCCGATACGGGAATTCTTGACGGGCCTAGTTGACTCCCCGCTCCCGTCTCCTTTAAGCCTGACGAAAGAGAGCTTCTCAGCCAAAGTTCCGCCTTTGTTCCACCGTGTTGAGGTGAGTTCTCATGTCTAATCTGGAAGATCGTCTGACCTGCTGCTTTGCTTCAGTGTTTCAGGGACTCACCGAAGCAGAGATCCGGAACGCCAGCACAGAATCCATCGGAATCTGGGATTCTTTGTCCACGGTCACGCTGGCCGCTGTCATTCAGGAAGAATTCAACCTGGAGATCGATGTGGAAATTCTTCCGAAGCTTGACTCCTTCCAGGCGTTCCGGGATTATCTGCATTCAGCGCTTCCTGCGCTTCGATAGGAAGGAAGCATGAGAGAGTTTCCCTTACGCGGCTTCGTCAATCGAATCTTCCAGCAGATGGCGCGAATGGCTCCCGGAGCCAAATCGGTGCGCGTTGCACTGCATCGCGCTCGCGGTGTAAGTGTTGGCAAGAACGTCTGGATCGGTTACGACGTCGTGCTCGACACTTCGCGGCCCTTCGCCATCACACTGGAAGACGAATGCGTGCTTAGTTTGCGTGTCACCGTGCTGGCTCATTTTCGAGAACAGGCCGGTGTCATCATCGGACGCGGCGCTTTCATTGGCGCCGGCGCTCTGATTCTTCCCGGAGTTGTTGTTGGTGAGGGCGCCGTGGTCGCGGCTGGCAGCGTAGTCACTCGATCAGTCCCTCCGTTCACCATGGTTCAAGGCAATCCGGCGGCTCCGGTGGCCAAGTGTGGGATTCCGATCGGACCTACCACCACGATGAAAGAGTTCTCCCGGCAGCTCCGACCCATCTCCCGCAGTTTGTCGAAGCCGGTCACGGTGCGTACTGAGAACGAAGCTCGCAGCGTGGGAGCAAGGGAAGAATCATGAAACTGGTGGTCCCGTACATTGGCGAGATCCGGACAGTAGATGCCCGTATGGTTCGCCTGGCCGAGTTTCTTGGTATTGAGTGCCAGTTCCTTCCATTGGCAAAACCCGTGCCGCAAACGGCGAGTTGTCTCGGTTCGGAAATTACTGATCGAGCCACGTGCCTTGTGCTGAACCCGGACGTCATGAAGGAGTGGATGGACGGAGAACCTCCTTCGCCGGAGTTCGTACTCTCTCTTCTTTCGGTATTTCACCACGTGCTTGTCTATGCCGTTCGTCCGGATCCTTTCGATTCCAGACTTATTGCTGCTCTTTCTGGTGGTTGTTTTCAAGCAGTTCGCGAGGTTCAGGATTACTGCGCCCCCTATAACATCGCATCTGACTCCCGAGACATTTGCGATTCCTTTGCGGGGCTTTCCTTTGGGTTGGCGAATCGAGGGAACGATCGAACCTTTGTTAGTAGCGATACCGACTGTGCGAAAAAGCTTATTGCAATTGGTCACGATGCATTCCTCACTGAAATGAAGCGAGAAAATACCAAAATTTTCTTGTTGGGCAGTGAGAGCGTTGCAGATATCGATGCCGAAGTTGGCGAAGCGTGGTTTACGGAGTATTTCTCCCAGTTTGTGCCCCACGCCATGGTTCTGCGCCACATCTTCGGCGAGCAGTGCTGGCGCCCTGCTCGGAACTATGCTTCTGTGGTCGTCGATGATCCGCTTCTGAGAGCAAACTATGGTTTTCTCAATTTCGAACGCCTGCTCTCGCTTATGAAGCAGCATAATTTTCATACCACTATCGCTTTCATTCCTCACAACTTCCGCCGCACCTCCCCGAGGATAGCCGCGGCTCTTCGTGAACACGCCGCACGTCTTTCGCTTTGCTTTCACGGGAACGATCATACCGCGGCGGAGTTCGCGTCAACCGATTCGGTTCTGCTCAACACCATGCTCCAGACCGCTGAAGAGCGAATGCGAGTACACAGTGAAACGACTGGGCTCCGTTGCGACCGGGTCATGGTCTTCCCGCAGGGGCAGTTCTCTGTCAAAGCGATGGCAGCACTGAACGCCCGCAATTTCGATGCCGTAGTGAACTCGGTGCCGTATCCGCGGCACCAGTCGGTGCGGCTTACTTTACGTGAACTAGCCCTACCCGCCGTCCTGCGCTACTCCGGATTTCCGCTATTCCTTCGTAAAAACAGCCTCAAAACCCAGGACACCGAAATCGCGTTTAAACTCTTCTTCGGAATTCCGATCCTGATTGTCGAACATCACGATATCTTTGAGAATCCCCAAAATCTAATCGACGCAGTGACGCGCATCAATGCGGTCGCACCCGGAATTCGTTGGTCAAGTGCGGGTGAGGCGGTCAGCGGCTCGATCCTCCGCCGGCGAGTGTCCAACGGCCCGCTGGAACTAAAAGCGTATGCTCGCACCATCCTCGTTGAGAACAATTCCGCGTCCCCGAAGCGCATCCTTATTGAATGGGATTACCCCGATCCACCATGCTCCTTGGGGGCTGTACACCGAAATGGATTCCCGTGCGACGGATTTGAAGTGGTTGATTCCCGAATTCGCTTTTCGGCAGTGCTCGATCCTGGTATTTCAGAGACGTTTTCAATTCGTCACCGGCCTAGTGACACACTTATGGCACGATTAGGTTTCCGTTATCGCACTGGCGCGTTCGTGCGCAGAAGACTTTCAGAGATAAGAGACAACTACGTCAGCAAGAGCCCTGCGCTTCTGGCCGCTACCAAAACCCTGCAGCGACGTTTGCATCGCTGATGCGATAGATAATTCACTACGTTTTGCTTATTGCCCGACGAGCTTGCCCATGACGAGGAAAGTCCTGATTATTGTTGAGAACCTGCCTGTCCCTTTCGACACTCGTGTCTGGAAGGAAGCGCGTGCTCTTCGTGAGCATGGATACGAGGTCACCGTGCTCTGTCCTCGCGGCAAGGGGTTCACCAAGGCTCACGAAGTCCTCGACGGCGTCCACATCTACCGCCACCCTATGCCACCGGAAGGGAACTCTCCGTCAGGATATGTGCTGGAATACACCTGCGCGCTATTCTGGGAGTTCCTCTTCGCATGGTGGATCTTCCTGATGCGCGGCTTTGATGTCATCCAGGGGTGTAATCCCCCTGACAATATCTTTCTTGTCGCGCTTCCTTTCAGGATCTTTGGAGTCAAGTATATCTTCGACCACCACGATGCAAACCCTGAGTTATACCTTTCAAAGTATGAACGGCGCGATATTTTCTTTAAGATCCAACTTTGGCTGGAGAAGCTGACCTATCGCTCTGCGTCTCTCGTGATGGCAACAAACGAGAGCTACAAAGCTCTGGCCCTGGACAGAGGCAACCTCAATGAGAGTGATGTGTTCGTGGTTCGAAACGGCCCGGATCTTGAAACGTTTAAGCCTGTTCCTGCACAACCGGTTTTGAAGCATGGAAAGGCCTACCTCGTCGGATATGTCGGCACCATGAGTATCCAGGAAGGACTTGACATCCTCATCGATGTTGCAGCGGAGATCAGGGCTCGCGGTCGAGCGGACGTTCACTTCACCTGCGTGGGAGGGGGACCCGGTTTGCCGGTATTGCGGCGCATGGTCGAGGAACGCGATCTCGGAGAGATGATGAACTTCACTGGCCGCGTTCCCGATAGAGAACTGTTGGAGATTCTTTCTACTTCGGACGTCTGCGTGAACCCTGACAAGCCGTGTGAAATGAACAATATCTCCACGATGATCAAAATTGCTGAATACATGGCACTTAGCAAGCCGATCGTTCAGTTTGATTTGAAGGAAGGGCGTTTCACCGCCGGCGAGGCTTCACTTTACAACGATGGGAAGGATCTGGTGAGTGATTTTGCCAGCAACATTCTATGGTTACTCGAGCACCCCGAGGAACGAAGGCGGATGGGGAAATACGGGCGTGAGCGAGTCGAGAACCATTTGTCATGGGAGCACTCTGTAGGTAACCTGCTGGCGGCGTACGGTAGGGTTTTTGAGAAGATGGGTCGGATGCATCACAATTCTCCAAGTACAATCGATGCCAACTCATACATTTCGCCGATCTCGGCGAACCCGGAACGAGGGCCAGCCCAAATCAGTACAGATCGGGTGGAGGGATAGTGCCACTAGCGGACGTTCAATCTGAGGAAATGACCGAAATCGCAATCATCGGAGCCGGTCCCTATGGGCTTTCGATTGCCGCTCATCTGGCGGCGCGCAACATCTCTTTCCGCATCTTTGGCGATCCGATGGGCGCCTGGTCAAACCAAATGCCGAAGGGGATGCTGTTAAAGTCGGAAGGTTTCGCTTCTTCTCTCGCTGATCCCAAGTCTCAGTTCACGCTCGCTCACTATTGCAGGCAGGAAGGTCTGGCATATGAAGACACAGGCCGCCCCGTCCCTCTAGGAACCTTTGTCTCCTATGGATTGGCTTTCCAGAAAAAATTCGTGCCCAATCTTGAGAATAAGATGGTGGTCTCAGTGCAGCAGTGTCCAGTTGGCTTCGATCTGAAGCTAGACGACGGAGAAAGGGTGCTCGCACGCAAAGTAGTCGTAGCGGTAGGTATATCGCATTTCGAGCAGATCCCCGATGTTTTGTCTGCCCTTCCTGAGAATTTCGTCAGCCACAGCTCGGCACACAGCGACCTTGAAGGCTTCCGAGCCCACCAGGTCGCGGTGGTTGGAGCCGGCGCATCCGCTCTAGACCTGGCGGCTTTGCTCCATGGCATCGGCGCTTCGGTCCAGTTGGTCGCCCGCAGCTCCGTAATCCGGTTTCATGACCCACCTCAGCCACGGTCTCTGGTCGATCGGCTGCTGAAACCAACAACCGGCCTCGGAGCGGGAATGCAGCTGTACTTCTACGTGAACGCTCCTCGCATGTTCCGTCGGCTCCCGAAGCAAGTCAGACTTGATCGTGTTCGCAAAACACTTGGCCCAGCTCCAGGCTGGTTTATCAGAGACCAGGTAGTCGGAAAAGTGCCCTTTCACCTCGGCGTTGATATCGCCGGTGCCAGTGTCCAGAATGGCCGGGTGAGCCTGCAGTTAAGGGATGGGGAAGGAAATCAGACAACGCTTGAGGTCGACCATGTGATCGCAGCTACAGGGTACCGCATTGATCTCGAGCGGCTAAAATTCCTCAGGCGAGAAATGCTTGAGAGAATCCGTTTAACCGATAAGTCACCGACTCTGTCCAGCGCTTTTGAGTCTTCCGTCCCGGGCCTCTATTTCGTTGGTGTGGCTGCCGCAAACACATTCGGGCCCCTTATGCGTTTTGCCTATGGATCTCGCTTTGCGGCACGACATCTGTCCCGACACCTGGCAAAAACGGTCTATGGCGGGTCGATGCTCTACAGCAAAAATTCGGAAGGGACCAGACGCTCAAACGCACGTGATTCCGTATTCCTCTAACCACCGGGCCAAATCAACAACACACTGAATCTGAAAGGACACACTTTGGTTTGTCCCAGAATTCTGTTGACAGATACCACTCGCTGGTCGGTCGCCCCGCGTCTGGCAATCGCATTTTGCAGAATGGGCTGCAACGTCGCAGCACTCTGCCCAGTGCCAGGTCATCCGGTCCAAAAGGCGAGCGGTGTCGCGCGAATCTTCCATTACGATGGATTTCACCCAATCGCTTCTCTGAGAGCTGTCATCGAGACATTCGATCCCGACGTTATTGTTCCTTGCTGCGACCGCGGTGTTCAGCATCTGCACGAATTGCATGCTATTTCCCAATTGCAGGGGGACGCAGGGAAAAAAGTTGCGGCTCTGATTGAGCGCTCGCTGGGATCAGCCGATAGCTTCGCGATTGTCTCAAGCCGCTGCGAGCTTCTTAAAACGGCGCGCTCTGAAGGTATCTCGGTACCGAAGATGAGCGCCATCGACAGCGTTGCCGATCTGAAACGCTGGAGTGCCACGTCTGCCCCACCTTGGGTGATCAAAGCTGATGGCACATGGGGCGGCCGTGGAGTCAGAATCGCGCATACCAGAACTGAGGCTGAGCACTGCTTCCTTGAATTGACGGAGCGCGCGGGCGTGGTCGAACTGATCAAAAGGGCGATTCTTAATCGCGACAGAGACTGGGTACTGTTCGACTGGAGACGCTCGCGGCCCGCAGTGGTCGCTCAGTCCCTGATTAACGGACGTCCGGCAAATTGCGCTGTTGTCTGCAGGCGGGGAAAGCTTCTGGCGGCGATTGCCGTTGAAGTCATACGAGCACAAGGACAGACCGGGCCGGCCACAGTTGTGCAGGTTGTCGAAGGTGCAGAAATGATACGTGCTGCGGAACTGATCGCTCGTCGACTCGGCTTGTCCGGGTTCTTCGGGCTGGATTTCGTCATCGAAAATAGTACCGGGGCAATCTATCTCATCGAGATGAATCCGCGGTGTACTCCTCCCTGCTCTGTGCCCCTCGGCGAGGGACGCGACTTGGTAGCTGCTATGTGGGCGGATTTGGCAGGCCAGCCGCAGCCTCACAGCCAGTCTGTAACCAGCAAGAGCAAAATTGCATATTTTCCCCAGGCACGGGCTCGCAAGGGTGATACTCCAGACGCTCTGCTGGATGCGAGTTACAACGATATTCCCACCGAAGAGCCGGAATTGATCCAAGAACTCCTTCACCCCTGGCCGGAGCGAAGCGTAGTCGGCCGGCTGGTTGATCTGGCTCGACGGAGGCACGCTCTGAAAGAAACGGCGGCGGTCTTTGCTGACGCGGCGATCTCTGGCCCCACCGCGGTCATGGTTGACCAGGCGACTCCGCACGTGTAGTTAGATCTAATGATGTTCGTCAGCTGGGAAGCGTTGCTGCACGGAAGTGGTGGCGATCCTTCAGGCAAAGCATTAGGGTGTCTCCATGGTGAAATCAAATACCAGCTTTCTCAGAACCTGTATGAACTCAAGAATCCTGCGAAAGTGTCTCGGAGCGTACTTGTTTCAGGCAAAACGAACCTGGAAGCATCTCCCTCCTGCCGTGCAGCATCATCCAATAGGCATCGCTTACGGCAGACATTTGGATTATCTAGTGCGTCTCCATGCCGACCGAAGGCAGTATTTCGCCACATTCTTTCTGCGAAATAAGGCCGAACTAGAGCTAATGCGCCGTCTCCTTGACCAGAGGCCTCATGGCTCCCGTCTGAACATGACAGTATTGGCGTGCAGCAAGGGTGCTGAGGTTTATTCCATTGCTTGGGCGATCCGCTCCGCACGGCCGGACTTGCAGCTTAACATTCATGCGGTTGACATTTCTCAGGAAATCGTAGACTTCGCCGCAAAAGGAGTCTATTCGCTCGACATCTCCGATGCCACGGACTCGCTAAATCAGGAAGCTGCCCAAAAAAGGGGAAATGTCAGCTGGAATACTTCTAAGGATCAGAACGCGTGGATGTTCGAGCGTATGTCCAAAGAGGAGTTGGATGGGATGTTCGAGGTTGATGGCAAGCAGGCAATCATTCGATCTTGGCTTAGGCAGGGGATCACTTGGTTGTGCGCGGACGCTGGGGATTCCGGATTGCGCGCAACGATAGGCCCACAAGATATCGTCGTGGCCAATCGGTTTCTCTGTCACATGGAACCGACGATTGCCCAAAGCTGCGTGCGTAACATCGGGCGATTGGTCAGCCCAGGTGGGTACATTTTCGTTTCGGGCATCGATCTGGACGTGCGAACAAAGGTCGCACTCGAAATGGGTTGGAAACCGGTTACAGATTTTGTCCGGGAGACTCACGAGGGCGATACTTCCATCAGACGCGGCTGGCCGTTGGAATATTGGGGCCTTGAACCATTGGACGACCGTCGGCCTGACTGGCAAATTCGCTATGCTTCAGTTTTTCGGATTGGCGAGGCGCCATGCCAATACGTCGAGCTTGCTAGTGCTGAACGAGCAGGGAGGTAGAACAACTGCATGCAATTCACGGAAACCGGGATCTCCGGCGTGTGGGTAATCGATCCAATATCCCACGAGGATGAGCGTGGACGCTTTTTTCGAGCTTGGTGCTCCCGGGAATTCGCCGAGCACGGCATTAGCTTCCTTCCCGTGCAGGCGAATATGGGATTTAGCGTGCGCAAGGGTACCGTTCGCGGAATGCACTTCCAGGTCGAACCCGCGCTCGAGGCCAAACTAGTGCGCTGCACAAGAGGGGCCATGTTCGATGTGGCACTCGACCTTCGTCCGGATTCACCATCTTATGGCCAATGGTTCGGTACAGTATTGAGCGCGGAGAATGGTCGTTTACTATATGTGCCCGAGCGTTGTGCTCATGGATACCAGACCCTAGAGGATTCCACCGAAATGTACTACATGACCTCGGGCCTCTATACCCCAAAAGCCGCAGGCGGCGCGCGATTTGACGATCCTTCATTCGGGATCGACTGGCCTGAGATTGTCACTGTGTTATCTGAACAGGATCGGAACTGGCCACTCGTCGAGCGATAAAAGTAAGCATGAACAAACACAGGCCTAGCGGGAGGTAATCTTGGATAACAAAAGCGAAACTCAAGAGAAAATCCCTTCTCCGAAGGAAAATATGAGTACGACGGGAGCGGCAATCCCCAAGCATATCATTCAAACTGGTAAGTCGATCTCGCAGTCTACGCGGGTTCGCGCCATGATGTCGAACATCCGCTTGCTGAACTCGGACTATGAATACCTTTTCTTTGACGATCAACAGGTAGACAAATTTATCACTCAAGAGTTCCCAAAGTATCGAACTGTGTTCGATACTTTTCGCTTTCCGATCCAACGGTATGATTTCTTCCGGTACCTGGCTGTCTACCGGTATGGTGGGTTCTACTTTGACTTGGATGTGCTGCTAGCCTCGAATCTCTCAAGCTTGCTGGAGTCTGGCTGCATCTTTCCATTCGAAGGGCTCACGTATAGTCATTTTCTCCGTACTGAGTACCAAATGGATTGGGAGATCGGGAACTATGGGTTTGGTGCCACTGCTGGGCATCCTTTTATTGGTGCAGTCATCGAGAATTGCGTGCGTGCCCAAAAAGATCCCGTATGGGTCGCACCGATGATGCACCGGGTACCGCTATTATCAAAGTCAGAATTCTACGTTCTATACACGACTGGACCGGGCTTAGTTTCGCGGACGTTGGCTGAGAATCCCGAGCTAGCTAGGTCGGTAAGAGTTCTCTTTCCCGACGATGTATGCGATATGACGAATTGGAACTGCTTTGGGAATCTCGGCGTTCATCTAATGGATGCGTCGTGGCGCGTCAAAAAAGGAAGAGTTCGCAGGAAACTGGCGTTGAAATGGGAGGAGTGGAAATTGAGTGGGCTTCTGAAACGAAGCGCTGTTTGGGGAAAAACGAGACAACACAGTTACCCGGGCTGAGTCATTCGAAGAGATAGTTTCATGAAAATTCTTAGACGTCATCTATTCGAGCCCTCCGTTGTGCTGCACTAACGGCTGATTCTTGACCTCGTTGATCTGGCAGGGATTTTTCTTGTCCTCCGATTCCTCAGTGATCTAGACAGTTATTCATGAAACATATTTGCGGCTCTAATAAGAAAGGAATAGCTTGTGTGCGACACGTCGATGGCTCCTCAATCTCACAAGTCACGTACACTCATTTTTTCACTGAGAAACATCTTTAGAAACGATCTGTTTCGCTGTCCATTATATGAATTTGAAGATATCGTTTCTCAGATTGATCATGCCGAGATTGTGGCACCACAGGGCGATCCTTTTAGTCGGCGCAATCAATTTGCCAACCGCCTGGCGTTCCACGCCCCGATCACTTTGAAGTCAGGTCTTCAGAAACTCGAACCCAATAAGCATTATGACCTCTTTCTGGCGGTATGCGGATCCCCAAGGGACCTGATAATGGTTGACGCCGTTAGCCATCTGAAAGATGCGTGTACAACCAAAGTTTGTTTGATGGATGAGCTGTGGGTCAAACAAATGGACAACCACCGATATTTCTTGGACGTCCTTAAAGGATTTGATCTTGTTGTGCTCTACTACAGTCAGAGCGTTGACGCCCTTATCGAACGAATCGGAACTAGATGCGTCTTCCTTCCACCTGGAGTGGATAGCGTTCGTTTTTGCCCCTACCCAACCAACCCCAAGAGAGTGGTAGACGTCTATAGCGTCGGGCGCCGATCGCAGATAACACATCAAGCACTATTGAGAATGGTTGACGAATGCGGTACGTTCTATCTTCACGATAGTATCGCCGGACTCGAAGCCATTAGCCCGAAAGAGCACCGGCTTCTCTTCGCAAACATTGCTAAGAGAAGCAGATACTTTATCGTGAATCCCGGGCTAATTGATCGACCGGACAGGCGAGGCAGTCAGATTGAGATAGGCAATAGATATTTTGAAGGAGCCGCCGCCGGTGCAATCATGATCGGGGAGGTTCCAAAGAACGGAGAGTTTGAGAAGTTGTTTGACTGGCCCGACGCTGTGCTTCCTCTCTCTTATGACTCTGACAACATAGGTGCACTAATCAGCGATCTCGATCAACAACCGGAACGACAGGAGAGCATTCGGCGAACCAATGTTATGCAGGCACTGACAAGGCATGATTGGGTGTATCGCTGGGAAGCAATTCTTAGCAGCGTCGGTCTTCAAGCAATGCCAGAGCTGTCACAAAGGAAAGAACTCCTTACGAACCTCGCTAGGGCGGTCTCATACGCCGACTCGGTAGCGTGACCGGGCGCAACGATTCGAAGCACTGCCGGCGGTCCGTAACCTAAAATGCATCGCACGCGCCACTTTTCGCGCGCTGCTAATCAGCCAGCCCAATACACTCATACGCGCGATTTCGATTTTAAGTCATCAGGCGAGAAGTCTTTGACAAAAGCAAATACAAAAATAGCACTTCTGAATCACATCGGTGGGGGAAACCTCGGCGATGACGCAACGCTGGCTGCGATCATCCAAAACATTAGATTGCGATGGCCCTATGCCGAATTACACGCCTTTACGATGAACCCAGATGATACCGAGGAGCGGCACGGGATCCCTTCTCATCCGATCAGAAGACAGACCTGGAGCATAGAGAGCGATCCGAAAAGTACTGAGGCTACATTTAAGAAGACGTTGCGGTCTGCAGTGAGGAGATACAACTTCCTTCTGAGGCTCTCGAGAGGTATTAATGCACTGGCAATTCGCTTACCTCTCACCGTCATTCGCGAGCTTCTATTTCTGAATGAGTCGCGCCGGTGCATAAGACACTTCGATCTCTTGGTAGTCAGTGGGGGAGGTCAATTCACTGAACGTGATGGGCCTTGGGCGTTCCCGTACACAATTCTCAAATGGACATTACTTGCGAAGTCGTCCGGTATAAAATGTTTCATTTTGAATGTTGGTGCCGGGCCTCTTGAACATCCGCTAAGCAAGGTATTTACTTCGCGCGCCTTAGCTAGCGCTGCCTATGTCTCTTTTCGAGACGAGAAGTCTCAAGTGCTCGCTCATAAGATAGGGTTCTCAGGTAAAAGTCGAATATATCCTGACAACGTTTACGGTCTCGAAAGCTCTTCGCTTCCTGCAAAATCTGCTGAAGTCGAAATTGGGCGAATTGTCGGTTTCGCCCCGGTGCCTTATGGACATCCCCACATGCACCCTGCTGAAAGGGATTGGACAGTCTACAATAAATTTTTAGCTAAATGTACTACAGTATGCTCACGGCTACTCGCACGGGAGTATTCAGTAGTGCTCTTCGGTACTGATGTCGGCGTGGATACGTTGGTAAACGCAGATCTTCTGACAAAGCTTCGAAAGCAGAATGCTGTTAATCTGCCACGATATGAGAACACGAGAACACTGCAGAATCTGTTAGCGTCGATGTCGGCAATGGACTATGTGATTACGTGCCGCTTTCACGGTGTCGTACTTGCACACATCCTTAACAAGCCCGTTCTCGCGATTGCTCATCATCCGAAAGTTACGAACCTCATGAATGCTCTCGGACTGGAGAAATATTGTGTCGATATCGCGACATTTGACCCGGTCCGGTTAGCAGACACATTCGAATCTCTGGTAAGCGATACAGAAGATGTCAAAAGCAGTATGGCTGCAAGTTTGACGAAATATAGGGCACGGTTGGCAATTCAGTTTGACGATTTGTTTCCTTCCAAACCAGAGTGGAGATAGACCCCTTCCTACGATCTACTCCAAGGTCGGACATGGGCGATTGCCGGCCGAGATAACTGCAGCGCAAATGATAGGAGCCGAAAATGGCCCATCCGGTTGCATGCATTTATGTTGCTTGCCAATGATGATTGTTTGTAATGGCAGGTACCCTCCCAGCAAAGCCGGCTAGTTGATAATCCAAGGAGATCCAATTATGAAAGTTGTTCTGTTTTGTGGCGGACTTGGACTTCGAATTCGCGACGCTGAAAACATCCCGAAACCGCTGGTGCAGATCGGATACCGACCCCTCCTCTGGCATGTCATGAAGTACTATGCCCACTTTGGTCACAAGGACTTCATTCTCTGCCTCGGCTACGGCGCAGACGCAATCAAGAAGTACTTCCTCAAATATAACGAATGCATGTCGAATGACTTCGTTCTCTCCTGTAGCGGGAAGAAAGTCGAGCTGGTAAGCAGCGATATCGACGACTGGCGCATCACGTTTGTCGACACAGGGTTTAATGCCAACATCGGGCAACGCCTCAAAGCGGTTGAGCACTACCTCAAGGATGAGAGCGTATTTCTCGCGAATTACAGCGATGGTTTGTCGGACCTGCCACTTCCTGAGCAGCTTTCACATTTTCATGAGCAGGACAAGATCGCCAGCTTTCTGAGCGTGCTACCGAACCTCAGCTACCATGTAGTTTCTGTGGACGAGGAAACTAGCCTCGTCTCAGGTATTCACGCTATCACCAACGGCACAGTGCGCCTCAACGGCGGCTATTTCGCATTCAAACGCGAAATCTTCGACTATATCCGCGATGGCGAGGAGCTCGTGCTCGAGCCCTTCCAGCGACTGATCGAGGACAAGCAACTCATCGGTTATACCCACAATGGCTTCTGGGCTGGCATGGACACCTTCAAGGACAAGCAGCAACTCGAAGCGCTGTGGAGTAATGGCTCCGCTCCCTGGAAGGTGTGGACGACCAACGGCAACGGCAATGGCAATAGCAAGAACGACAGTAAGCTGAACAACGGACCGGAAATTTCGGAAATGCTCGAAACCGGCAGTACAAGCCTGTCCTCTGAAGTCATTCGCCATTGACTACTCTGCGATGAGGTGAAACCCTGGTCGCGATTCCAATCCCAAAACCCTTACGCCGACTGGCGGGGCTGGAGATTTTTGATGAATGTAGATACTGCACTCCGTCAGCGCGAAACAATGGGGAACCCCATTCGCGTGGGGCTGATCGGTGCCGGCGCCACCGGTCGCGCTATCGCCCTCCAACTAGGAACGCCCGTTCCCGGTATGCGCCTCATGGCGATCTGCAACCGGACTCGGGAGAACGGAGAGCGCGCCTTCCGTGAAGCAGGAATTGCCGAATGGTCGCAAGTGGATTCCACCGCGCAGGCAGCTGACACTATCCGCAGTGGCGTTCCTGTGCTCACGACCGATCCAGCGGTGCTCACCGGCTGCGACGCCATCGACATCCTACTCGAAGCGACCGGTACGGTCGAGGCCGCTGCGACGGTGGTCATCAATGCGCTCCGGCATCGCAAGCACGTGGTCATCGTCAACGCCGAACTTGATTCGCTCATAGGTCCTATCCTTAAGGCCAAAGCCGACGAGGCCGACGTAGTTTTGACCAACACCGACGGCGATGAGCCCGGAGTTGCAATGACCCTGGTGCGCTATCTCCGAACTCTCGGTCTGAAAGTCGTCGCGGCCGGCAACATTAAAGGAATGGTGGACTATTACCGTACGCCGGCAACACAGAAAGCCTTCGCCGAAAAGTACGATCAGGATGCGAAAAAGGTGACTTCCTTCGCCGATTCAACCAAGCTGTCGATGGAAACGACTGTGCTGGCCAATGCGACAGGATTTCAGGCGGGCCGTCGCGGCATGCACGGACCGCCCTGCAGCTATGTACGCGAGATCGGCAACCTTCTTCCCGCCGATCAGATGCTGGCGACGGGCCTGGTCGATTACGCGCTGGGTGCCGCTCCGCATACTGGAGCTTTCGCCGTCATCCATGAAGACAATCCGCTCAAGAAAGCACAGCTCGGCTATTACAAACTAGGAGACGGCCCATTCTACGTCTTCTATACGCCTTACCATTTACCGCACCTGCAGATTGGTTCTACGATTGGCCGCGCCATCGTGTTGCAGGATCCCACAGTTGCGCCGCTCGATGGTCCGGTTTGCGAGGTGGTCAGCATGGCCAAGCGCGATCTCAAAGCCGGTGAGCAACTGGATGGTGTTGGCGGCTTCTGCACCTACGGTCTTATAGATAATCGCCGTACCGCTCGC
>JBEKGF010000035.1:0-50100 GCA_050012935.1 Edaphobacter sp.
GACCTTCTGCTCCAACCGTGCAAGCTCGTTCTCGATCTGCGAACGCAGCAAGACCTTCATGCTGTTGTTGGTGAACTGGGTGCGAAGCTCGCCCATCGCCCCGGCAGGATCGCGGAAGAGTTGGGCAAAGGCCGCGCCGACGCCACTCTTCGAGCGCGGACCTTCGAGCACAATGGCATAGAAGATTTCGACCTGATAGAGATAGTCGCGCTTCGCCTCGAAAAACTGCCGCCGCTGTTCGGTGGCGGCGTTCACAATCGGGTCGTCGTAGCTGGCAAACGGAATCTCAGGCCGGTTCGATTTGAAGAGGTATTGATAGATATGGAAGCCGGGGCCGAAGGCTTTGAGCGCGGCTTCGAGCCGCTTGACGGCATACTCCTGTTGGGCGTGGTCAAGGCTTTCATAGTCCACGCCGGGCACACTGAGGATCATGCCTACGTCACCGCTTTTGGTGAGGAAGGCCGTCTCGTTCCAGAAGCCGTATAGGTTGATGTGGTCGTTCAGCGCCGCGCTCTCCTTCCACGGCTTGATGACTTTATCCAGTCGCAGCATCAGCGCACCTCCACGTGGGGAACCTGCTGCTTCGCCGTGTCATAACGGAGCTTGTATCGCTCCGACTTCGCCAGGATGCGAAGAAAGGCCGGGTCGCTGTTCGTCACCCAATGGCCGAAGGCGAAGCCGCCGACGAAGACGGCGATACCGGCAACGATGGAATTGAAGATGTTGAATGCGCCTACCGCGCCGACGCAGACGAAGTAAAACAAGGTGCGCTCGACGCCGAGATAGGTAAGGGGCTTATGCAGGCTCTTGAAGACGCGATTGCTGCGGATTTTCGGTTGTTCTGTCATAAGCCCCTCGTTGTGCTGAGTGGGTTGGTGGGAGTGAAGAGAAGCGCCCTTAGACGCCCCATAGCCAGGTGAGGACGTTGACTGCCATGACAGCGATGCCCGTACCGGCTGCGACCCCGGCGAGGGCTTTCTTTGCGCCGGGTTCTCCGTGCGCGAAGCCGTAGCCGCCGATCACGATGGCGACAAGGCTTGCGACCTTGGCAATCGTGCCGGTGAACAGCGTTTGAATGGCGGTAAAGCCCGTATCGAAGGGAGAACCGCTCGATTGCGCGTGCGCGGCCAGCGGCAGTAGCAGGATGGTGAACGCTAAAAGGTCCGAAATGCGAGGTCGAAAAATCAACCTCCTCATTCGGGCCGGACGATGGACTTTGAGCATATTGCACCTCCGCTGACCTGGTGTTGTCAGCTAGGCGCAACGCTAAGGGTGCTCTACAGAAACGTCCAATAACTTTTCGGGAGAGCGTTATTCCATTTGGGAATAACGGAGCGGGAATTGTAGCGAGAGATGCCTAGAATTCATAATCACGAATGATTTGTGGAGTACCGATGCCACCTTTGTAGAGGCAAGCCTTTACAGTCTGCGGGTGGGAAACCGCGCAAGAGAAGGACGTGCCATCGGTGAATTCGATCTGCACCTCAGCTCCGTCGCCGGTATTTCTATAAACGTGAAGTTTTTGGACCGTCTTGCCCGAGAGGTCAGAGCGTTCAATATAGTCTTCATTCGTCATCTGGAACCTCCTTCGTGACTGTGCCTAGTCCATTATCACACTCATCGTGTGTAGACTCATAGTGGTCACAAATCAAAACTGAAGTGTGACCATCCGTTCCGTTAAGTCTCGATTCGGCACCACGTTGCGGAGACTGCGCGATGAACGAGGCTACTCCCAGGAAGAACTTGCCGAACGAGCGGGCCTCCATCGCAATTACGTTGGTGGGGTAGAGCGAGGCGAACGGAACGTGGCTTTGGAGAATATCGTAAAGCTGGCGAAGGCTCTTTCGGTCTCACCGAAAGAACTTTTCGCAGATTTTTCATAAGCTCATCTTGCATGACTAACAATTCTGGAAGGACGGCTTGCAATCAAAGTGCCCATCCCGAAGTGGCTGCAGCTTCAAGAATGGCTGTTGCTTCGGCAAATCGAAAGTGGGTTCTTAACCAACCGCCTACAGATGGGGAGATCCAATCGCCACATTCTGTAAGTTGTGCCAACGAAATTCTCTTCTGATGACCGGCATAGAGCGAACGTCCAGAGGTAAGGATAGGCTCGTGATGGGCGACTCGATTTCGCAACCAGCGGATGTCCTCAAGGCGGCGATGGATTACGGGACGGGCGAGTTTCCCGCTTGGGAATGCCACGCTGAGACAGGGTTGCCAGAGCGTCCAGTGATAGCGCTGCGCCGCAAGGTCAGTCCAGAAACCGAACATAAGTTCGGCTACGACCTTGCCTGGGGAAGCAGAAGGACCGCCTGCGTCGCGGACGGCTGCGGCAATCTTGTCCTGAGAATAATTGGATAGGTGTGCTTTGTTGAACCAATATGGCGTCTTGAAGTGAAGAGACAACTGATCGTGCATACTGTTCCGAACAGCGACCTCAAGCCCATGCAAGAGGCCAAATGTCATTTCGGAAAGTGCCACATTCTGCTCGTAGAGGAAGATGGCACGGTCGAGGTCTTGAGAGGTGGCAGCGAGATATCTTTTCAGCCGTTCTCGGGAGACAGCGCGTTCGATTTCTTTTAGGAGTTGTGGCGAATGGGCCAATTGGATCTCGCTTGACTGTTGTGATAACATGCAGTTGAGGCTTCTGGGAGAATCCCTGCCGAAAGGCATATTCCCAGGGCAAAGACTAGAGAAGGGGCCAGCAATGGTCCCTTCTTTATTTTCCATGACTTTTCAGCCGGTCGGCAGCGCGGTGGGCTGCTTTGACTCGGAATTTTTCACTCGACCTCTGCCTATGCACAGCAGAGGTCTTGGCCGGGACATCGAGGGTGCTGGAGAGGGTGCTGAGGCTCTTTCTACCTGTGCTTTTCAGTGCTTTTGAGTACCTTTCTTAGCCATCGGTACTCATGATTTCAATTAGTTGCGACTACTAGCACTTCTGTCACGGCAGAGGTCGCGGGTTCGAGCCCCGTCGTCCCCGCCATAGATTCTAAAGGACTTAGAAGCTATGGCGACCTACAGTGACAACAAAATCTGGGTACAATAAGGGTACAATAAGCCCGCTACTGCACGATTTGCGGGGACATTGCACGGTCCGTTTTACCCACGTCCGGCACCATCATCCTTACAACCTTGCTCTGTGCGGCGCGTTTCGTCGAGTTCACCGCCTGGGTGTAAACATCCAGCGTGATCCTGCTGTTCGCGTGACGCAGAAGCTCCTGTACGGTCTTCACATCCTCTCCGTTGTCCTTCAATAACGTGCCGAAGGTGTGGCGGAAAGTATGCCAGCCGATTCGTTTGTGAATGCCGTTTGCTCTCGCAACCGGCCGGATATAGCGTTTCATTAGATTGTCCGGCCAGTACGGCTGCTTGCCGTTCATGGACGGACTGGCAAAGACCCAATCCCCCGGCATCGGATAGGGGCTGAGACGCCGCCAGCGCAACAGATCCTCTGCCATATAGCTATCGAGAGGAACCGGCTTGGCGGACGCTTCTGTCTTGCACTCCCCAATCATCTGGTGCCAGATGGAGCGAGTCACACTCAGTTCAAGATTCTTGAAGTCCACATCCTCCCAGCGCAGTGCCAACAATTCGCTCACGCGAAGTCCGGTCGCCGCGTCCAGCAGAACCAACGTCCTCTCCCGTAATTGGAGCTTGTCGAGGAGGAGTTGAACCTCTGAGAGTTCGAGAACATCAGGTACGCGCTCCCGCTTCGCGCTCTGGCGCACGAGTTTGATGGGATTGGTGCTCACCCACTCGTACCGCATCGCGTGACTGAAAAGTGCGCTCATCAGGTTCCGAATCTTGGCCCGTGTGGCCCGTGCCCGCTTGATGCTGTCCAGCCAATCTTCCATTGCAACCGGTTTTACCTGGTCGAGCCGAAAGTCTCCCCAGCGGGGCAGAATCCAGTTCTGTAGGTAGCATTCATAACCGGAACGCGTCGAGAATGCTTTCCGTCCGCGGCTCGTATCGGACAACTCTTTCAGCTTGTAGTGAGCCACGAGTTCGGCAATGGTGGTTGGTCCGCTGTCTACTTGCGGGGTTTGTTGGTTGGCGTCAATGCGCAACGCGCGGGCTGCTTTGAGGGCCATCGCTTCGGTTGGCAATACCAGGACTGTTCCTACGATTGCCTTCCGATGCTTACTACTGCCATCTGGTGCAGAATCCCACCAACGGAAGACCCATACGTCCGGGCCGCTCCGCCGCTTTTCGCGTTGCACGCTTCCTTGTTGATACCGTGTTCGCCTTGACATGATTTCTCCTGTTCAGGCAGCACGGATGGCTTATATCAAGCGTACCGCTGAAATGGGCAGAGGTCGAGAGCGTTTTCTTCAAGACGGGAACGTGCGAAGTCGCTACCGGCAAGAGCGCCGATACCGCCGAGTGATGAAGCAAAACGTTCCGTGATCGCAGGCCAACTCACTTACTCGTTCTGAGCCAGCCACGCGTTCAAGTCTGAAGCTCGGAAGCGCCATAGCTTGCCGACATGGGTTCCGTGGATGTCTCCGCGCCGAGCCAGTTTTTGCAGGGTCTTATGATGAATGCTCAAAAGCTGTGCGGCCTGGTGACTGTTGAGTAGAGGTTCAAAATCGGTTATGCCGAATGGAAAATTGCTTTCGGCACGGGGTGAGTAGGTTGCGAATGATCGTGCCATAACCGACCTCCTTTTCCAGAGAATGCCCGCAAATTCCACAGGCGTCCAAGACTTTTTCAGTCAATCTTGATGCTTCGAGGGCATTGCAGAGGAGCTTTCAGGCACATATCGGAACTTTCAGGACGCCGACAAAAGCGATTTACGATCTCCTGCACAGCTCAGTAAGCCAACCTGAGTGCATCATGATCGCCAGCCTCAATCGAGGCAACTCTTTTGCATTCAATCGCATCTGGAAGTAGTAGCCACGGTGCCTGAGTACATGGCGGCCATTGCATCTGTCGAGCAGGATGTCTGTGCATGTCGGCAATTCCATCAAACCGGAAGCTCCAATACATCCTCGCCGTAGCGCAGGACCTACACTTCCGCAAGGCAGCGGAGAAGCTGCATGTATCACAGCCCTCTCTCAGCCGTCAGGTACGGGAATGCGAAGAGGAGTTTGGGTTTGAAATCTTTCGCCGGGATAATCACTTCGTCTCGCTGACCAAGCCGGCAGAGCGTTTGTCAAAGACATCAAGCAGGTTTTGCAACAGTCGGAAGCTGACCTTCAGAGAGCGATTGAGCGTGGACAAGCCATCAGCAGGCAGGTCGCTTCTGAATGGAGCATCGCTCATTCTCCGTTTGCTTCCATGCGAATGCGCCATCTCGCGTTGAAGATTCAAGAGCGGTTATTTCCCAATCTCAACTTGAGGCTTCGCATCTTTCCGACCAGTGATCTTTTGAGAGCGATCGAATCCGAACTGGTTCATGCCGGAATTACATTCGCTCCGGTAGACCATTCTGGTCTTGGAGTCATCCCCATCAGAAGCGACCGCTGGTTTGCTGTTGTGCCAGCAAATAGCCGCTTCGGCAAACTCAAAACCGTGAGTCTTGGCGAATTCAAAGGACTGCCGCTCATTTCCAATGGCGCGGATCGCACGCATCCTTCCATGTTCCGGCAACTCGCTGCAGAATGCGCGGCGAATGGGTTTCACTTCAAATTTGTTGCGGAAGTGGCATCGCCGGCGGAAGCATTCGATCTTGTACAGAACAGCGTCGGCTACGTCCTGCTCCCGGAAGGCGCGTGTGAAGACATTCCGCGTCAGGTGAGAGCAATCCACGTCACCGACATTACGCCATTGGAGACAGTGTTTGTTCACAGAACCAACGACACCGAGTTCGCCGTTTCATTTGTGGAAGGGCTGCGTGCTGGCTTGAGCGAAAGCGGTCCATACTTGGAAAAGAAGCGGCAGCAAGTTCCTATTGAGTTGCCAAAGCGAAAGCCACCGGTCTCGGCGACGAAAAATCGCCCATATCCTGTCCGAGTTCGATCCGCAGGATAGCTGGCACAATTTCACTTTTTAGGCCCTTTATAGAAGCATGTATTGCAGAACGCGAGCGCGTTTGTCGTTACCTACCTTTCGAGAACCAACAAGCGGTGCGATAGCCTAAGAGGTACATGAAGAAGACGACGAGCATTGCTGTGCTGATGTTGCTCGCTTGGGCGCTGGTTCTTGGAGCGAGAGCTCAGGTGAAGGCGATCTGGACGACTCCAATTGCACCTTTTCGGATAGCCGATAACCTGTACTACGTTGGGAGCCAAGACCTCGCTGCGTACTTGGTGACCACACCAAAGGGAAACATCCTGATCAACGCCAACCTCCCCTCGTCACCGGCTCAGATCCGTGCGAGCGTCGAAAAGCTTGGATTTCGCTGGGAAGATACTAAGGTGCTGCTTGTAGCACATGCACACTTCGACCATGCGGGTGGAGCCGCAGAGATACAGCGAGAGACGCATGCCAAGCTGGAAGTCATGGAGTACGACGCCGAGGTCATGAAAGCTGGCGGCACGAACGACTTCTTGAGAGCCTCCGGTTCCGTTCTCCCGTTTCCTCCCGCTCACGTAGACCGCGTGCTCCACGACGGTGACACTGTAAAGGTGGGAGATCAAATACTGACAGCTCATCGCACCGGAGGTCACACTCGCGGCTGCACGACGTGGACAATGCGAGTACATCTTCCTAGCGATCCTGCGGGACGCACGCGTGATGTTGTGATTGTGGGCGGATACACGATGTGGTCGGACTATCATCTCATTTCAACCAACCAGCAGGGAGAATCCTACCCCGGCATCGCGGATGACTTCAGACGAACCTTCTTGTTGTACCGCTCTCTGCCTTGCGATATTTTTCTAGCCGATCACGGAGAACACTTTGAACTTCTTGGAAAGTTGAGCCGCCTACCGAAAGAGGGCGATGCAGTCTGGGTCGATCCGCAAGGATATCGAGCAACGATCGATTCGGCTGAGCGCTCGTTTGAGAAGAACCTCTCAGCGCAACGAACCGCTGCTGGACAAGGCTCTTGAACGGTCTCAGACGTCGCACCTAGAGCGTAACGACAAATCAGCTTGTGAGAAGCAATCCAACGACTCATGCCTTACGGTGAAATCGGAGTCGGTCTCCCGCGCAATCAGTACACGGCTATCCGCGATGACAAGCCGAAGTCCACGGACGAGGCAAAGCGCTCGGAGTTCAAAGTATGCAAGTTCACCACGGACGCCATCATCACCGAAGGCAGCGACGTTGGCACTGTCCACAAGGTATGCGCCAATCCCGCGTGTTCCGTCCATCACCCGAAGCAGCAGACCAAACACGCAGACGCTTCATACAAGGCCGAGCAGGAGAAGGAACGCCGCGAGGCCGCGATTGCCAGTACCACCAGCATCCGTGTCTTCGAGGCCATCACCGCAGCCGTTCCGGTGCGGTTGATGAAGCGTGACCTGCTCTTTATCGCGGAGCGGCTTGTCTCGCTCATGGATGAGAACCGCTTGGTCGCCGTGGCTCGCCAGCACGGCATCAAGAAGGCCAAGGACAACGACTCCATCGGCAAGTTGTTTGTGGTCTACCTTCTTCCCACCCTGGGCGTTGCTCCTGAAAAGCAGGAGCGACTATGCCCGCCCACCCGACGGGCTTGGTGCGTGCCGCAGTATGATGTCCATTTTATCGGCAAGTTATCGGTATAATAACGGCATAGAAACCGCGTGGTATCGGCATGACGTGGAGGTTGGATGGCGACCAAGAAGCAAACGAGTTTCAATCCTGTCTTCACCATCACGCCGGCCATTGCTGCTAATCTCATGCGCATTGAAGCTGTGAGGCAGGCGATCCAATCGCTGCCCATCACGCCGCGCGTATTGGCCAGCCTGCGGGAGACAGCCCGGTTGTTTTCCACCCACTACTCCACAATGATTGAAGGCAATCGCCTGACGCAGGAGCAAGTCCTTCAGGTGATCGGGGAGCAACAGCACTTTCCGGGGCGCGAGCGCGACGAGGGCGAGGTCAAGGGCTACTATGCGGCGCTCGACGAGGTAGAGAGGGCAGCACAGCGGCAGGAAACGGTGACCGAGGCCGCCGTGCAGAAACTTCACGCTCTGGTGATGGGCGGAGGGAAGGCCCGTGTGCGGCCCACACCGTATCGGGACGGCCAGAACGTGATTCGCGACAGCCGTTCCAGCGGTATCGTCTACATGCCTCCAGAGGCGAAAGACGTTCCGCCCCTGATGAAGCAGCTCGTCGCTTGGCTCAACCGACAGGACGAATTGCCAGTTCCGATCCGAGCTGGTATCGCACACTATCAATTTGCCACAATCCATCCCTACTACGACGGCAATGGCCGGACCGCGCGCCTTCTGACGACACTCATCCTGCATCTCGGAAGGTATGACCTTAAGGGACTGTATGCCTTGGAGGAGTATTACGCCCGTGGCCTCAAGGATTACTACGAGGCGTTGACCGTCGGCCCGTCTCATAACTACTACATGGGACGCGTCGAGGCGGACATCACAGGGTGGGTCTCCTACTTCATTGAGGGCATGGCGGTCTCGTTCGAGAAGGTGCGCGGCCAGGCCGAGAGCGAGTCCACCAAAGGCGGCAAGGACCAAACAAAGCTGCTACGGAACATTGACGCCCGGCAAAGGAAGGCGCTGGCGCTTTTCCGGCGCTCACGGGAAGTCACGGCGAAAGACATCGGTGCGCTTTTTGGCTTCCAGCCGCGTACCGCCGCGCTGCTATGCCAGCGCTGGGTCGAGAGCGGATTTCTCGAAGTGACCGACCCCGCCAAGAAGTCGCGGCGTTATCGGCTGAACGATGTCTATGAGGCCATGCTCGACAATGAAAACTGAGTCTGAAAAATATGCCCAAGACTGCTGGGCATGGTCGCTTGGCGATTGTGGAGGTGGCATCAGCCGCGAGCACTATGTCTCGCAGTCTGTGTTTCCAGACCAGTCAATTTTCGTGCAGGGGTTGGACTGGTGTCTCGATAAGGCAAAAGAGATTCGCATTGAAAGACTCACCGCAAAGATTCTTTGCAAACACCACAACACCGCCTTGAGCGAGCTTGATGCTGCCGCCGGCGCAGCCTTCAAGTCGATACAAGACTATGTGGCAACGACGAATCAGCGACAAGCCATGCCTTATCTGAATTGGGCTCCAAAGGAACTCACGATCGATGGTCCTAAACTTGAAAGATGGTGCCTCAAGACTCTGCTGAATTTCAGCTTCAATCGGCAGTTGATTATTGGGCCACGCGCTCATGAGCCGGGGAAAGTTCCGAACGACCTCGTCAGGATCGCCTTCGGTATTGAGGAGTTTACCCACGGTCGGGGTCTGTACACCGCATTCCGTGACAATGAAACCTTCGATCTCCAGCACGGCTTCGGCTATACGGCGAAGGCCCAAGGCCCAAACCTCGCCATGGGAAATTTCCGGCTATATGGATTTCGCTTCTATTTGAATCTCTTGCCAGTCGAGAACCAATACACGGCGATCGAGACTTCGAGAGTCTTCTATCGCCAAACACATTTCGCTCATAAGCTCGGTGAACGGTTTTCCCATCGACTATCAATCATCTGGCCGGCGGCTCCGGGCCGCACGGCATAAGGAGCGGCAGAGGTCGCGAGCGCAAAATGTGGGCCGGTTTCTTAGATAATAGGAACATGGCTGACGTTTGGTTCACGTCCGATTTTCATCTGGGACACTCCAATATCATTCGTTTCTGCAAGCGCCCATTCGCCAACGCGCATGAGATGAACGAGGCGATTGTGGAGCGTATGAACTCCTGTGTAAAGCCGGACGATACACTCTACTTCCTCGGAGACTTCTGTCTCGGCAGCCCGAAGTACGTGACGGAGTACCGGGAACGGCTGGCCTGCAAGACCATCCATTTCATCGAAGGGAACCACGACAAGACGCCCCGGAAACTTCAGCATCTCTTCGCGTCGTGGAGTCTGCTGGCTCAGGTCCATGTCGGCAAGCAGAACATTGTCCTTTGCCATTACGCCATGCGGGTATGGCCGCAGCACGCACGCGGCGTCTGGCACCTGTACGGGCATTCGCACGGCAACCTGCCGGATGATCCGCTGGCGCTCTCGATGGATGTGGGCGTGGACTCGCACGATTTCCGCCCGTGGCACTTCGATGAGATTCAGGCGGTCATGAAGGCGAAGGCCGACGCACGACAGCAGCACATACAAAGGAAGCAAACTGCGGCGGAGGGAAGCGCGGAGGACTTCTGAACTATCTCTGTTTGTCGCGAATCGGTCATAGTGAGCAGTACCGTGAAACAAAGCCGCCAAAGAACCCTTTTCAGATTGAAGGCAGAGTCGCCTTCAGCTCTTCATAGAGCGCCTGTTCACGCTGGTACGCATCAGCGGCAAGTCTCTCCTCCTCCGGCGTCAGCGCCGCCAGAAACGAAAAGCCCCGCACACAATCTCTCGTAATTTTGTCCTGGTCGATTTCAGCCGACCGGCGAGTCAACTGACGCAGGTCGTCCCAGTCGAAGTCACGTCCGTCTTCAAACTTCATGACCAGAGCCGCCGGATGGAAGGAGTCGCGAGCCTGCCACAGCTTGAGTACGACCATGCGGCGAATCAGAGCTTGATGGAGTGGCCGGGTTGCAAACATGCCGAGGTCGTATATGTCGCGGGCCTTATTGCGCTGGTAGCAGGCCCGGATCTTCTCGGCGAGGATTTCATTGAGGGCCAGGCAGCGAATGTCAGCCGGCACGAAGGGAAGGAAGCGGAAATAGCTCTGGTCCTGTTGCCGCATCAACTCAGTCGGCAGAGTTGGTGTCTCGCGGCGGCTGATTTGCAGTTTGATCTCGCTGTCGCCGCTCTGGTTCCAGTCATGGGCGTAAGTCGGGTTCACGCCCCAGGAAAGCGTGTCCTGCGTCTCGTAGAAATCGTCCGTGTGGATAGCAAACTGGATTCCGTGGAACGGCTGCTCAAACGCCGCCATCATGTCGAGAATCACGTCCTGATGGTCATGCTCTTCCAGACCTGTAAAGTCCAGGTCCGTCGAAAAACGTCCCTGACTTCCGACGATCATCTTTCGCAAACAGGTTCCGCCCTTGAAGGCGACCCGATCCAGCAACCCTCGCTCCGAAAGGAGCTGGAGAAGAAAGGTCAAGACAACTTCCTTCTCCGCGATCATGATGTCCCGCAGGCCCGATTCCATCGCGAAGCGTTGAACTTGAGGTTGTGTGAGCACTTTTCTATCCCTTCGTTTCAACTGCGTTGCGTTTGCCCAGTCTGGCGATCCCATGCAGCTCTTCTGGCGCGACGTTTACGAAGACCTTCCATGCTTCGTCATATCCGATAGCCCGAACCACCGGGTTTTCAGGAGATGCGCCAAGCCATGTCTTACGACTCCGTGCTGCGACAGCGATGATGCGCGCGCGGGCGGTTGGCGGAATGTCCGCCTTGATAAAGTCCGCCAGCCAGCCGAGGCGCCGGGCCAGAGCACCTGCGCCGATGCGCTCCACATAGTCGGATGCTTTGTCCCAGTCGAAACGGCGGCGGCTCGCGGTGGCAAAGATCGTAGCGGCTTCCCCGACGCCGCCGGCGTACTCCGGGTGGTCGATACAGTCGATGGCCGTCTTTTCCCGGTCGGACAGCACGACCTTGTAACCCAGCACATCGACCTCTGAAAAGCCGAAGAATTTGCTCTCCGCCTGGGTGACGATTTGAACTTTCGACGCACCGACCGTGCGGTCGCGCAGCCGTTGCGGGGTGACCACAAAGATGACATTGCGGTGCTGCGTCGTCAGACCGTAGTGGGCAGCCGCCGTTCCGAACCCGATGTAATAGCGGCTTGTGATGCGACTCGCGAGCGCAAGGAGATTGCTGTTGCCGAGCGCGTCAGGTCCATATTCGGGAGGAATGAAGAGGTAAGCTCCCCAGGTCGCTCTTTCCAGCCATCCCTTGCGGCGCAACGATTCGATGACATGGTCAGCCGCCTTCGAGGTGCCCCCGAGAAGATGGGCGACTTCGGAGCGTGTGATCTCCCGCCGACCATTCTCGCTAAGTGCGAGAACGATCCTGCTTTCCTGAGCCGAGAGTGATCGAGTGGTAAATTCCATGTCATTCTCTGTAACGAAACACCTTGATTCAAGGTGTTTCGATGAAGACTATAGCACCGCAGGAACCCAAATGCTACTGTTCTCTATAACAAAACACCTCTAAAGGAGGCGTTTTGTTACATAAAGTGCTGGTCAACTACGAATTCCTGTCTGGGGAGCTGCGAACAGAGAGGCCAAGGGCAGAGGTCGTGGGTACGATAAGGGTACAAAAAAACGGAGTAAAATGGGGCCGTCAACGGGAGGCCAAGTGAGGGTCTGTCGTCCAGCGCGATCCGGAAACAAGAGTCGGGCAGAGGACGTTTTGTACCTATCTCCTCTGCCGAACTACGACAGAAGTTTCGCCGAGACCTTCGCTGGATATTTGTTTTTCCTTCTCCTGAGCCCGAGCGAAAAATGCACCAGAAGCGGTGCAAAAATCTGTATCAGGGCAGAGGTCTCCAAGGGCGGAGGTTGTGGGGACGATAAGGGTCCAATAAGAGTTGCCATGCGTACCTTAGGGGGCTAAAAGATGCCATCCGTGCCCCTTGTTTTCTATAAGTTACGTGTTGCCGCCTAGCTGTCACGGCAGAGGTCGCGGGTTCGAGCCCCGTCGTCCCCGCCATAAACCAAAGAAAGTACAAGGTTTATAGCGGACCTCGAGTGACAATCCCAAACATTTACGGCACGCAACGGTACGAAGATTTCCGCACCGTTTTTGTCCGGCCATCAACATCTCTACCTTCAATGTCCAGTTGCTGTCTTTTCTACAGCACGAGCAAACGGGCATGCAGGCACAACTGGCATGGGCCCACGCAATCCAGAAGTTGAGACAGAACTCCTACGGGGCATCGAGATGGCGACGGCCTATCACGGTCAGTTTAGGGAATCGCAGATGATTTTGAACAAGGCAGAAGAACGATTTCAAAATATGGCCGAACGGGTAAAAGGCTCCTCTTTGGCAAACGGCAATCGGATCATCGGACTTTCTGGTTCCGCTCGGACTTTTGACTGTTGGCGGTGGTCTGCTGATTTGGATGGAGTTCAGATGGAGCGCAGCTGCATGGCCCTCAGATGAACGCTCCACTGTGATCATACGGCTCTAACGATCTCGCAAATTCCTTATCTCGATTTCCTCAGCCCTACATGGAAAATGAAGACCTATACTTTGCGCGACATTCAGAAGTTCGATTTGCGGTATATGCATCTTTCACGCGAATGGTTGGCGACACAAGACTCTGCCCAGCGTGGAAGCTCCCGAGGCTCAGAACATCCTGATGGCACTTCAACGCTTTGGGCATTGATGTCGTTCTCGACAACAAACTGCAGGAAAAGGTAGACGAAACATTGAAGAACCGCGGCAACCAACTATCTTTAGGCGTCTGATGCCCCCCACACAATCGCGAATGCAGTCCTTTTCCCTCCCCCGAATCTCCCCAAAAGAAACAATTCAAAACGACCAAACGTCACTTACACTCAGATTCATCCAAAAACCTCTGAGGTTCCCTCCATGGCCTTACCCTGGCGTAGTCGTCGTGCATCGTTCGTCTTGTTAACGGTGGCATCAACTTTCCTCTTTACAGCCGCTGCAACCGCGCAGGACAAACCCGAAGAAAAACCCGCCACCCCATCCGCGGCAGCCGCTGCTCACGCCGCCCCCGGCCCCATCACACCCGACTCCATCACCGAGGGCAGCGTCACCGTCGGCGGCCAGGCCATCGCCTACAAAGCCATAGCCGGAACCATCACCGTCGGCGGAACCGACCCGCAGGACGCCACCATCGGCTTCGACGGCAAGCCGCTCCCCGACGCCAACGTCCATCTCCCCGAACACGCCGAAGACGCCCCGCCCATCGCGCGCATGTTCTACGTCGCCTACTTCAAAAAGGACGCCCCCGCCTCGCGTCCCCTCGTCTTCGCCTACAACGGAGGCCCCGGCTCACCCACCATGTGGCTGCACATGGGCACCTTCGGCCCCAAGCGCATCGTGACGCCCGATACTCAGCACCAGGAGGGCGCACCTTACACCATCGTCAACAACGACTACTCCATCCTCGACGTAGCCGACGTAGTCTTCATCGACGCCCCCGGCACCGGCCTCAGCCGCACCTTCGGCAAAAACAAAGGCGAAGCCTTCTACGGAGTCGATGCCGACGGCCATGCCTTCGAGCGTTTCATCCGCCGCTTCCTCTCCAAGTACGATCGCTGGAACTCGCCCAAGTACATCTTCGGCGAAAGTTACGGAACCCCGCGCTCCGCCGTCCTCGCCGCCGATCTTCGCAGCGTCGACCTCAACGGCATCATCCTCCTCTCGCAGATCCTCGCCTTCGACAACAGCGTCGACGGCCCCACCGCCAACCCAGGCGTCGATCAAGCCTACGCTCTCGCGCTCCCAACCTTCGCCGCCACCGCCTGGTATCACCACAAACTTCCCAACCAGCCGCCAGCCCTCAAGCCTTTCCTCGAAGAGGTCCAGAAATACGCCCTCACCGACTACATGGCCGCTCTCCTTCAAGGTTCTGATCTACCCGACGCGCAGCGCCAGGCCGTAGCCGAAAAACTCCACACCTACATCGGCCTGCCCGTCGACTACCTCATCCGCGCCGACCTCCGCGTCACCGGCGGCGATTTCTCCGAAGAGCTCAAGCTCAACGAAGGAATGACCACCGGCCGCCTCGACTCCCGTTACGAAGGCCCCGAAGTCGATCCCCTCGCCTCAACCTCCGGCTACGATCCCCAGAGCGACGCCATCACCTCCGCCTGGAACACCGCCATCAACCAGTACCTCCACAACGATCTCAAGTACGCCACCCAGGCCACCTATCTCATGTCCGCGCGTCAGGGCGGCGAGTTCAACTGGAACATGACCCACACCCCCCCGGGCCGCGGCTTCGGCGGTGGCAATAGCACGCCCGGAAGCGTAGAAACCGGAGCCAACGTCATGCCCGACCTCGCCTACCGCATGAAGATGAACCCAAAGATGAAGGTCATGCTCGCCGGCGGCTACTACGACCTGGCCACCCCCTACTTCGAGGGCATCTACGAGATGCATCATCTCCCCATGCCCAAGTCCCTGCAATCCAACATCAGCTACCACTACTACGAGGCCGGACATATGATCTACGTCCGCGAAGACATCCTCAAACAATTCCACTCCGACGTAGCCAACTTCATCAAATCCACCGAATCAGGAAAATAACCCACTCAGCAGCAAGCAAAAAGGCCGGGCGCCAAAGCCCGGCCTTTCTGCGTCACCTCTTTGGATCGCCTCGAAAGATAAAGCTTTCCTATCGCCTCACCTGAAGCATAGGATGCCCTCCGACAATCCAGCAGTAGGAGGGTCGTATGCTGAAGCCTTTGTTCGTCCTCGCCGCGTTATTGCTTTTCGGCCGCCCGCCCCAGGAACCCGCGCCATCCCCGGCCCAGTCGGCCATTCCCGCCGAAGCGAAGAGCATGGTCAATCCGGTAAAGCCCACTCCCGAATCCCAGGCGCACGCCAAAAAAGTCTACGGATACGAATGCGCCATGTGCCACGGAGCCAACGGCAATGGCAAAGGCGACGTCGTCGCCGACCTTAAACTCACCCTCAAGGACTACACCGACCCCGCCGTCCTCAAAGACCTCTCCGACGGAGAGATCTTCTACATCATCAAAAACGGCAAAGGCCAGATGACCGGTGAAGGCGACCGCATGAAGCCTGACGACATCTGGAACATGGTGATCCTAGTCCGCTCGTTCTCCAAAAAATAAAACGGAGCGCCAAACCAACGTGGCGCTCCTTGGCGTCGACTCTGCGTCCTTCGCGTTCGTTTTTCTTAGCCTGTAAGAGGCCCCCTACTTCGCAGCCACCTGAGCATTAATCCATCGAGTCACGCGAGCATCCAGAACATCCAGCGGCAGAGCCCCGCCACTCAGAATCTCATCATGAAACGTCTTCAGGTCGAACTTCGTCCCCAACTGCGTCTTCGCCCGCTCCCTCAGCTCACGAATCTTCAACTGCCCCAGCTTATAGCTGCAAGCCTGCCCAGGCCCGGAGATATACCGGTCCGTCTCAGACTGAATCGTCGGCTCATCGATCGCATGCGAAGCCCGCATATAGTCCACCACCTTATCGCGGCTCCAGCCCTGATCGTGAATCCCGGTATCAACCACAAGCCGCACCGCGCGAAACAGCTCCGAACGCAGCCGCCCATAATCCGACCCGGGATCCTGATAGAACCCGATCTCCTTGCCAAGTTCCTCCGCATACAGCGCCCAGCCCTCTGTATACGCTGAGTTGCCTCCATGTTTGCGGAACTCAGGAAGCCCCGTCAGACTCTGCTGAATCGAGATCTGCAGATGATGCCCCGGCACGCCCTCGTGATAAGCAACCGCCTCATCATTGATAAACGAACGATGCGTCGGATCAGATACCGCCACCGAAACACGCCCCGGACGCTTTCCATCCGGCGTCCCTCCCTGATAATGTGTCGCCGCCCCGGCCTGAAACGGCGGTATCGGCTCAACCGTCACTGCAGTCTTCGGCAGCAGATTAAACAACTCCGGCAACCGTGGCTCCATCTGGTGAATGTACTTCGCAAAATCATCCACAATCGCCTGCGCAGAGGCCGGAACATACTTCGGGTCAGACTCGATCTTCACGCGAAAGCTCTCAAGGTCCTTATACCCATTCGCCTTGGCCAGCGCCGTCATCTCCGCCGTAATCCGGTCCACTTCCTTCAAGCCGATCTCATGAATCTGCGCCGCGGAAAGATCGGTCGTCGTAAACCGCCGCAGCGCCGCCTGGTACCGTCGCTTGCCCCCAGCCAGACTCTCAACAGAAAGCGTCGTCCGCGTATTAGGAATATAGTCCGTCGTAATAAACGAAGCGAACTGCTTGTACGCCGGAAAGACTTCATTCTGAACCGCCGCATTAATCTCATCGGTCAACCGCTTCTTATCCGCATCCGAAAACGAAGCCGGAAACTTCTTCAGCGGAATCACAAAAGGATTCGCCGCGATCACCCCATCGCACTGAGCGGGAACCTTCTCCGCGATAAACCGCACGATCACCAGGTGATCCTTCACGCCCGCGCGAAGAACCTCCTCCGTCTGCATAAACGCCTTCGGAATCTGATGCAGACGCGAAATGTAATCCTCATAGTGCTTCACCGAATCGAACGGCATCGAAAGCGGAAGATCGGCCAGCCCCGTGTGAATCCCGCCCATTCCACTGATCGGCATCTCATACTCTTTCAAGTCGTAGTCTTCCACCCGCTGCTGAGCCTGACGCAGAAACAGATCATGCGAGATCAAATCCTGCTCCGGAAAACCAGTCGGATCGATCGCTTTGATCTTCGCCAGATCGGCCACCTCAAGATCATGCTGATGCGCAATCGCTGCCAGCGAATCGTCGCCAAGCTGATCGTTGTACCGGTAATCTCCCACCGACGTCGCCCGCACAGGATTCAACCGCAGCGAAGTCTGCCACGACTCTTCAAAGAGCGCATTTTGAGCAGCAAGGCGAGCCTCCACAGACTGCGCGGGTTTTTGAGTCTGAGCTTGAACACAGTACGAGACCGTGGCCAGGAGAATAGCGGCTGGAACAGAAAAATGGCGTGAGGGCATGGTTCTTCAGAGAGTAGCAGACAAACCCCATCTCGACTCAACCGAAAAGTGAATCGCCTCCTAAAAGCCGACGTAAAATACCGCTTCTCCATCGACATGGCTTCACTCCAATCCGCATAACCAATGCGCTCTCAGGGAGAAATTCCACCTTCCACCTGGGAGCGAACCAGCGGCATGCCGGAACAATTTGTAGAATCGTGCTGGAAGCGAATGGTGCCTGGCTGACAACCTGAGTCACACCGATCGGCAGAGGAGAATAGATGGAAATCAAGCGAAGTGGCTCACAGCCTTCAGGCAAGGGACCGGCAGATTGGTTCACTGGCACGGTACGGATCGATCCACTCTTTCAGGCGCCGGATCCGGCACTTGTTCAAGGTGCCAGCGTAACCTTCGAACCGGGCGCCCGGACGGCATGGCATACGCATCCCCTCGGTCAGACTCTCATCGTCACGTCCGGCTGTGGCCGCGCGCAGCGATGGGGTGGCCCCATCGAGGAGATCAGGCCCGGTGATGTGATCTGGTTTTCGCCGGGAGAGAAGCATTGGCACGGAGCCACGCCAACAACCGCAATGACGCACACCGCCATTCAGGAAAAACTCGACGGCAAGGTTGTCGATTGGATGGAAAAGGTCAGCGACGAGCAATACCATGCCTGATAAAAGTTCGAATCCTTTTTTGTTTTGCGTCCGCGCCTTCCGCGCCTGGGAAAGGAATCCCGACCGCCCACTGGCGAGGCTCTCAGCGAGCCAAAGCCGCCTCCTGGAGCATCTGGACAACTTCATCGCTCATTCGTTTTCATCAAGTATGATGTCGTTCGTATCGGCGAATTACTCAGAAAAACAGGAACCTCCCGAAGGTGACCCGTGCATTCTAGGAAACGAATTCAGATCTCCCTTCTGCTCTGTCTCGCATCCATCCTGTTCAGCGATCCAGCCCCCGCGCAGGTCAAACCCGGAGGTGCATCCGCCCAGCTAAGCGCCATCGTCGCCTCCGGCAACCTCGCCGATCTTCGTTGGCCAGACTTCTCCGACTACCGGATACACCTCACCAACTTTTACCGCCCAGCCGGGTACAAGCCCGTCTGGATCCGTGACGGCCAGCCCACCCCCCAGGCTCTCGCGCTGATCGAGCTGCTCCAGCAGGCCGACCAGAAGGGCCTTCACCCAGAAGACTACGACGCACCACGCTGGGCCGATCGCCTGACACTGTTGAAGAGCCCACACCAGGACGACGACGAAGCCCGATTCGATGCCGCTCTCACCGTCTGCATCATGCGCTACATCTCCGACCTGCATATTGGAAGAATCGACCCGCAAAATCTGGGATTTGAATTTAACGTCTCCAACAAGAAACTCTACTTGCCTGATTTCGTCCGCGAACGCCTGGTCAACGGCTCCGATCTACCTTCGGAACTTGCCGCGGTCGAGCCGCCTTTCGCAGCCTACAAACGACTCATCGCCGCTTTGCTCCACTACATGGAACTGCAGAAGACCGGCGACGGAGAGAAAGTGCTCGATGCCGGGCCAGTCTCCCCAGGCGACAACTACGCAGGCATAGCAGGACTCGCAAAGCGATTGCGATTGCTGGGAGACCTGCCCGGCAGCGTCACCATCCCGCCGGATGCGATGGTTTACGAGGGCCCCTTGGTCGATGCAGTCAAACACTTCCAGGAGCGCTTTGGCATGCAGCCGACCGGGCAATTCGACTACAAAACTCTCGTTGAAATGAACGTGCCGCTCAGCGATCGAATCGAGCAGATGCAGTTGGGCCTCGAAAGACTGCGCTGGTTGCCTTCCACTTTCAAAGAGCCACCCATCATCATCAACGTTCCGGAGTTCCGCCTCTACGCCTTCAACGAAAAAGGGGATGTGGGCCTCACCATGCGCGTCAACGTAGGCGAGGACTACAACCACCAGACACCCATGTTCGAAGGCAACATCCAGTACCTCGTCTTTCGTCCGTACTGGACCCCTCCCCCAAACATCCTCAAAAAAGAGATCATCCCCGACATCGAAAAAAATCCCTCCCTCACCGATCTCAATCTGGAGCTCGTCGGCGCAGGCGGTAAAGTCATCAAATCCGGAGACGTTACTCCTGCAATGTTGCAGCAGGTGCGATCGGGAAGGCTCACCGTGCGCCAGCCCCCCGGCCCCGAGAATGGCATGGGACTGGTCAAATTCATATTCCCGAACCAGCACGACGTCTATATCCACGACACCCCCGCAAGCCTCGACATGTTCTCTGAGGCAACCGAAGGCGAAGAGGGAGAGTTACAACGCGTTGCTAGCCACGGCTGCATCCACTTGCAGTATCCCGATAAATTCGCCGCCTATATTCTTCGCAACACTCCAGGCTGGGATCTGGACAAGGTCGATAAGGCCATGCACAACGGCAAAGACAACATGCAGGTGAATCTCGTTCCGCCCATTCCCGTCTTGATCTTCTACCTGACAGCCGTCGCAGAGGAGAACGGAGACATTCACTTCTTTCGCGACATCTACGACCACGACAGGACTCTCGAGATCGAGCTGGCCCACGGCTACCCATACCCCAAATAGAAAGTAAAAAGAGACGTTTTGCTTTTAGAGAAAGCGAAAAGTCCCCAGCTAGGGCCTGATCTCGATCGGCGTCCCGTCCGCCACCGCTCGCCAGATCTCATCCATCTCCGCATTGCTCACTGCAATGCAGCCTTCGGTCCAGTCACCCAATGCCTCACTATGCCCATGAAACTCATTCGGCAGCCCATGGATGAACAATTCGCCACCCGGAGAAACACCCAGTTTTCTCGCGCGCGCCATATCGTCCGCATTCGGATAAGAGATGTGAATCGACCGATGAAACTGGCTGTTCGCATTATGCCGGTCAAGCACGTAGCTCCCTTCCGGTGTCTTGTTATCGCCCTGCCGGACCTTGCGGCCGACAGGATCTCCGAGCGAAACGATGTACGTCTTCAGCACTTCGTCGCCCTTCATCAGCAAAAGCCTCCTGTAGCTCTTTAGCACAACCACCTTGTCGGCCATGGCGGACGCCGGCAACGGAGGATCGCTTGAAAGTGCCTGCACGGAAACGACTGCGAATGAAAAAAGCGCGAGAAACCCCAGCCTGGTCATCTTCCCGAGCCACATTCTACCCACCCTCCTTTCCCAGTGAGAGATTATTCAGAAGGCACAACCACACCTCTGGTTACACAGGACAAGCCACCCCGTCCGGTAGAAACAGTTCTCCCGCCAGTTTGCTTTATAAAAGGGTACCTGAAACGAACCAATCACACCTAAGTGGGATATCGCCAGTCGGCGAGAACGGTGGAATGCAAAATTTTCCTTTTTTTCCTTGACAATCAATAACCATACGGTTATTGTTTCAATCATGCAGAGTGCCCCTGACAATCTCTTCAAAGCCCTCGCCGATCCGACTCGCCGGGCCATCTTCGAGCGGCTCACCCGCGACGGCGAGCAGACCGTTCACGCTTTGACCGCGCGCGCCGGTGTCTCTCAGCCGATGGTCTCCAAGCACCTGTCCGCCTTGAAGCGCGCCAAACTCGTCCGCCATCGCCGCGAGGGGCGCGAGACCCACTACACCGCTCAGCCGCGAGCCCTCACACCGCTTGTTGATTGGATGAGTTACTACAGCCGCTTCTGGCCCGCTCGGTTTGACCGCCTCGAAGACCTGCTCAAAAGGATGGACCCATGACGACAACACGCTCCCTTGTGATCGAAAGAGAGATGCCACACCCACCGGAAAAAATCTGGCGCGCTCTCACTGAAGGTTCACTCATTAAGGAGTGGCTGATGGACAATGACTTCCTGCCGGTCGTTGGCCATAGTTTCAAGTTCCGTTCCACGCCCGTGCCCAACTGGAACGGCATCATCGATTCCGAAGTCCTGGTCATCGAACCCAACAAAAAACTCTCCTACAGTTGGGGCGCGTTAGGGCTCGGCAGCGTCGTCACATGGACGCTGACACCGGCCGGTGCCGGCACTCATGTGCGCATGGAGCACTCTGGCTTCGGTCCCGATCAAGACGCCGCCTACAAGGGCGCGAACTACGGCTGGCAGAAGTTCATCGGCAACCTCGAACGCGTTCTCACCGGGCTCGAATAACGTCGTCATCGAAAAGGAGGATTGGAACATCATGAACCCACGTACAATCTTTCGCTGGATTCACATCATCATCAGCATTCCGATATATGGCTACATCTACAGTCCGTTTGACAAGATTCCGCAGTACGCCTTTCCTGCTCGGTATATCTTCTTCCCTCTCATGGTCCTTACAGGATTGTTGATGTGGAAAGGCCATCTCCTTTGGCGGCTCATTCCGAAAAGGCCAGCCTGACAAGACGCTGCAGACATACATTGATGGCTATGCTTTGATAAACGTCGTCGCGCCGCGCAATGTCCGCTGCTGAAGCTGGCACTCGCGCAGATTTTCGGCTAGAGGCTCCATCTTGGGAACGCCATAGATGCTAAAGTTTGGCAGTTCGGCATCCGACGTGAATATATGCAGCCGCGCTTGCCTCAAAAGCCGCATGTCTAACGGTTTTCGTAGTTCGAAATGGTCAATGCGGAACAGTTCTAAGCTTTCCTGCACTTTTGAAAACAGACCATGTTCGATTTTGATTCTCTGTGTTGTGATCAGGTATCGTTTGCGCCAGCTCTTGATACAGAACCACAGACTGATGAGGACGCATACAACGAAAAATCCAAGGATCGCGTAGACGATACTGGTGCCCGAGTTAGCTTGGTACGCGATGGCTATAGTGAGGCCAAGTGCAAGCAGAAACGGCGTAATCTGGTAGACGCTATAGATGATGGCGGGATGGCCGGAAAAAATCTCTCGCTCGATCCTAAGCTCTCTTGCAGCCGCAAATGCCTGTAGGTCAGTATTACAAAAGCGGCACTTGAGAGCGACCGCCTTGATAGTCTCGCCACACACCTCGCAAGCCTTCGTATCCGCGTCCAATCCGATCCGCTCCTTTCACGAACGATATCATATCGCGCCTTTCCGCATAGATAGCAGTGGCTAGGCGCAACTGCCGTATAGTGGTCAAGTTGATCACTCGGAGAGTATCAGTGAGCAAAAGGATTTACTGCCTCATAAAAATATTTGACAGCGAAGAGTATGCAAAGGCGTTCTTAGATACCGGAGAAATTTTTTGCAGAGCATTCGAAGAATTCAAGAATATAGATGACGGCAACAGGAGGGGCGATAGATTTGAGGGAGCCTCTCAGTGGTTTCAACCCAAAGACGTCAAGATTACACTCAGTGCGAGAAATAAGAATGACGAAATTCTACATACTGTAAATATAGAAGAGTCAGATTTGGCAGGTCCCGTTATCTCTCAGCCTGCACTCTTTGATGGCTTCAATGCGTTTTGCATGCACGCAGTTGCCATTGAAGATTTCGAGGAAAGCTACTCAACAGAAGATCAAAAGAATATTCTCAAGGCAAAAATCAACAGATCCATAGCAAGGCAAACCAAAATAGATCCACAATGCGAGGACGACTTCGGCGATTATGCTGTTGTTATTTATAGAGTGGAAAGATTTATAGAAGCAGTCGTATCGCACGCAGAACACAACAACAGAAAAATTTGGCATGGACTAGTCGAGTATTTTGACCCTGAAACTTTTACAGGCTCATTCAATGGCATAGAAGCAATTTTCAGAAAATCGAAGACATATTCTCATCAGAATGAGTTTAGATTTGTCTTCAAGGCCAATAACAAAACTCAAGGGGCCATAAAATTTAATGTCGGGCCGTTGAATGAAATTGCATTTATGGGGCCACTAAAAGACATAATCTCAGGGTTAGAGATAAAAATCTAAAAACCGGGCATGGATCGGAGAGAATATATGAAACCGACAAGTCGTCCGAATGTCGAGGCCGCTTCAGCCAGCATTACGAAGCGAATTGAAGAGCTGGGGGACTGGAGAGGCGACACCCTAGCTCATCTCCGTAAGCTCATCCACGAAGCCGACCCCAACATCCAGGAGGAGTGGAAATTCATGGGAACTCCCGTCTTCTCCCATCACGGCATCGTCTGCACAGGAGAATCGTACAAGCAGGTCGTCAAGCTAACCTTCGCTCGCGGTGCCTCCCTCAAAGACCCGAAGAAGCTCTTCAATTCCAGCTTGAAAGGAAACGTGCGGCGTGCGATCGACCTCCGCGAAGGCGAGAAGATCAACGAAGCTGCCTTCAAGCAACTCATCCGCGCCTCCGTGGCGGAGAACGCCGCAGTGCTCGCGGAACGCGCAGCCAGGAAGAAGTAAGCCCGGCTCTCTTTTCTCGGTGCACTACTGCTCCGCCAACAAAGCCTTCACATCGGTCTCAAAATCCGCCTGCGTCACCGCCCCAACATAGCTCTTGGCAATCAGCCCATTCCGATCCACCAGAACAGTAGTAGGCACGCCCTCCAATCCATACTCCATCTGTGAAGCCTTCTCCTGCATCACCACCGGATAAGGCACCCGAAACTCTTTCACAAACTGCCTCACCTTCTCCTCGCCACCCACGTCCATCGCAACCCCAACCACAGCGAGCCCCTTAGTCCCCAACTCACGCGACAACCGGATCAATCCCGGCGTCTCCTCCCAGCAAGGCCCACACCACGTCGCCCAATAATTCACCAGCACCACCTGCCCGCGATGTTCCGACATCCGCCACATCCCGCCGTCGAGCTCCTTCATCGCCAGCTCAGGCATCGCTCGCCGCTGATCCACAGCAGGAATCCCACCCGACTGCCGCGTCCCGAAGTGCCATGCGCCGACCATCACCAAAAACGACGACGCCATCCAAACATACGGCAACCATCTTCGACCCGCCGCCGCCTCGCCCATGGATCAACAATACCCTCCCAACAGCGACTTGATACAGTGTCAGCAATGCCTCAGCCTCGCAACCAACGGATCCGCCCGCGCCCGGCAGGAACTCTCCTCCGCGCCACAGCCCTCTGCGCCTTGCTCCTGACATCGACGCAAGCGATCCCCTACTCCGTCCAATCCCACGAGCAACTCATCGATCTCGCCTGGAAGCAGTCCATCCGCCCCATCCTTCTCAAACACTTCCCTACCCTCACCGAAGCCCAGATCCAGGAGGCCCACGCCTACGCCTACGGAGGCTGCGCCATCCAGGACTTCGGCTACTATCCCTTCGGCAACGTCTTCTTCTCCGATCTCACTCACTACGTCCGCGCTGGAGACTTCGTTCTCAGCCTCCTGCGCAACGCCGAAACTCCCGACGAGCTCGCCTTCGCCATCGGCGCCCTCTCCCACTACATCGGCGACACCATCGGCCACGGCGCAGCCGTCAACTATGCCGTCCCCATCGAGTTCCCAAAGCTCGAGCAGCGCTACGGCTCCATCGTCAACTACGCCCAGAACCCACACGCCCACGTCCAGACCGAGTTCGCCTTCGACATCAATCAACTCAGCAAGCGGCGATTCGCTCCCTCTGCCTATCTCAAATTCGTCGGCCTCGAAGTCTCCAACACTCTCATCCGCAAAGCATTCTTTGAAACCTACGGCCTCAATCTCAAAGACATCATCGGCAGCAAAGAAACCTCCATTCGCGTCTACCGCCGCGCCGTTCGCAGCTTCATCCCCAACATCGCCCGCGCCGAAACCATTCTCCACAAGAAGAACTTTCCCACCGACACTCCCAGCCCCGATCTCTCCCAACTCCGAGACGATCTCCTTCAGGCATCAGCCGACAACAACTGGGAGGCGTACCGCAAAAATCCCGGCTTCGGCAGCCATCTCTACGCAGGTTTCATCTTCATCCTGCCCAAGGTAGGCGCGCTTAAACTCCTCGCCATCAAAGGTCCCAACCAGCAGACCGAAGACCTCTACGTCAAAAGCATGAACCGATCCATCAAAATGCTGCGCCGAGTCCTCAACGACTACGACCACCTCGACCACTACCTCGTCAACCGCGACCTCGACACAGGAGAGTTCGTCAAACCCGGCGGCTATCCTCTCACCGACAAGACCTACGCCAAGCTCCTGTCGGTAATCACCCGCGACCCCGGCAACTCAATTCCCGCGCAGCTCAAGCACGACCTCATCGCCTACTATGCCGACCCGCAGGCGCCCATCATCACCAAAAACAATCCGAATGACTGGGCAAAAGTCCAGACCAACCTGAAGACTCTCGCAACCATGAAGACCATCGGCGATCTCGATCCCATCTTCGAACAGATCGACGCCAACAACTCACCTCTCACCGCCGCATCCAACCAGTTCGATAAACAGGAGAAGCGATGAAAATCGTTCGCACAACTTCCACCTCAGCCGTTCTACAAGCCACAGCGTTGGCTTTCGTAGTCCTGGCCACTGGCTGCAACGGAGGCAAATCCGCCCCGACACCCGGGAACTTCACCGCCGCCATCAACAATCACTTCCTCGACCACACCGACTGCCTCTTCTCCGACACCCGCTTTCCCTTCGAGACCAGCGACTCCGCGAAAATGAAACAGATGGACGCACTCGTCGACGCCCATCTCCTCGACAGGTCTGTCGAAAACAGCATTCACGTAGCACGCTATACCATCGCCCCTGCCGGCACGCGCTTCGCTCCTCACTTCTGCTACGGCCACCGCGAGGTCACCAGCATCGACGGCTCCACTCCAATCGCAGTCGTCGACGGCTTCAAAGAGACCACCGTCACCTACAGCTACACCATGAAAGAAGTTCCCGTCTGGGCCCTGGGCCACAACATCCAGGCCGCATTCCCCGACATGGCCAAGGCCACCACCAGCCAGGTCACCGCCAAAGCCACTCTCGCCCAGACCCCCGTAGGCTGGCAGATTCCGGACTAACTCTGTTCACTAGTTTCACTGGTGCTTAATCTCGCCTGTAGCTAAGCTGATCTGAAAAGTCTTGCCCCAGCGTGTCTTGTGGATGAGCGTTCGATTGTCGGGCGAAAATGCGAAAGTTCCGCTCGCAAACCACTGCGGCGTGTGGTCCGTTATCATCATTGGAATTTGTTCTTGCGACCATAGATCCTGCAGCGGAATCTGCCTTACAAGTACACCGTGATCTGGACCAGGACCACCGAAAGGCTGGCCGGGATGGTCGCGTCGACGGTAGATGGATAGGGTAGGCTCTTCGAAATAACTGCCAACAAGGATGAGGTACTCCCCGTCGTCTGTCACTAACGCATATGGGCAGGCAATGACAGGCCTACCATTGTTTGTAAAGACTACACTCCAGAGCGTATTTGCCCAATACGTATCAGGCCCATTCAGACGGAGCCCTTCGTTTGGTTCATCATTGCGACTAAGCACGCGAAAGGTCGAAGTCTTCGGCATGCGAGGATGATCTTCATCCGGATCGTCATAAGTGAGTTCGTTCAAGACAAGGATTCTGTGATTCGCCGAAAGAGTAGCAGTAATGCATGGCATCAACGGGCCAGCATGCGCTGATAAGGCACTGAACGCAATTCCGAGCAGCAAACCAAGGGCAAGGAAGGAAAGTCGACGCATCAGAAACTCCTTGGAAATCCATGAAACACAAGCAACCGCAACCAACGTAATAGAAATTGGACGAGAAACCGCACCTTTGGACACAGCCAAACGGTACTTTCCACGCCAACCGGAGACTTCTTCAAACACAACTGAAGCAACTTCACGCGCCAGCACACTGCAATCCATCTGGCCTACAATCAAACCAGATGGATCTAGCCGCCAAATCCGCGAAACTCCGCGCCACTCTGCGAGAACTAGGCAGCGTCCTCGTCGCCTACTCCGGAGGCACGGACTCCGCCTACCTCGCCTACGCCGCCCATCAAACTCTCGGCGAAAAAATGTTAGCCGTCATCGCCGACTCCCCTTCCCTACCTCGCGCCGAGCTAGCAGCCGCCCTTGCCTTCACCACCGAACACAACATCCCCACGCAAATCCTCCACACCAGCGAGCTCGAAAACCCCGACTACCAGCGCAACGACGCCCGCCGCTGCTTTCACTGCAAAGACGAGCTCTTCACCCAGATGGAGCAAGCTCGCACCACGCTCAACTTCGCCCACATCGCCTACGGCATGAACCTCGACGACCGCTCCCCTGGTGTAGCCGAATTCCGCCCCGGCCAGCAAGCCGCAATCCAACACCACGCCGTCGCCCCGCTAGTCACCGCGCAACTAACCAAGCAGGAGATTCGCCAGCTAGCCCGCGAAGCCCGCCTCTCTCTCGCCGACAAACCTGCCTCCGCCTGCCTCGCCTCACGCATCGAGTACGGCCGCGCCGTCACCCGCGAAAATCTCTCCCAGGTCGAACAAGCCGAAGCCGCTCTCCACGACCTCGGCTTCCCGCAGGTCCGCGTCCGCCACCACGGCGATCTCGCCCGCATCGAAATCGCCCGCGAAGATCTCCCCCGCGCTCTCTCGCTCCCCACGCTCGAAAAAATCACCGCTGCCATCAAGCCTCTCGGCTTCCTCTACGTCACACTCGACACCGAAGGCTACCGCTCCGGCAGCATGAACGCCGTCCTACCCACCTCCGCTATCACCCCAGCCACCCGGTAATCCAGCAAAACAAATCCCACCCCCATCGCAAAGCGACAGAGGTGGGAATCATCCAATCACAATCTAGCCAGACGAAAACTACGGAGTAGCAGTCTTAGCCGGAGTAGCCATCTTAGGCTTCCAGAAAGAATCGGCCTTAACCCAATCCGGATCCGGATAGCTCATCTTCGGGCTGAACTCAAACAGATTCGTCTGGTCCCACTCAATGCAGGAAGCTGACAGCTCCTCCAGCTTCTTCATCCCGCTCTCTCCCATTACCTCGGCGAACTTTTTAAAGTCCCCCACACCCCGGTCCTCTTCGCTCAGCGACGTCATCTTCGAGATCACAAGATAGAGCCCGCCGTTGTCCTGACCGAAGTGGCTCTCGTATAACGCCCAGTTCACATTCGGTACCTTCGCAAACCCGTCGTGATACATCTTCACCAGTTCCATCCACTCCGCATGGTGTCCTTCCTTGATCTTGAACTGGGTGATGTCAAAGTATCGCGAGTGAACAACGCTCCCCGCGTTCAAGCTACCTTCCGGGTTAAACGTATAAACGCTCTGTTCATACTCCGTCTGCAACTCCCCATCGCCAACATTGATGCGGTCGAGCGCAGCCGAGAGCGTCGCGTTCTTCTGCATCGCCTGACTATCCTTCTCCCATGCTGCGAACGACTCAAATCCCTGCATAAACAAAGCACGCGAACGCCCCGACATCGATGTCATCGCCAGGTAATACGTCGGCCACTTCGCCGCAGTAAAAGCCTGCACGAACTGACTCTCGCTCTTCTCATGCACAGCCCCGGCCTTACCCGGTTTCAGAAACTCCCGCTGGATCACCAACACCGGCGGCGGCCCCATCGTCTCCTGCGCCACAGCGACACCTGCACCAACAACCAACCCGGAAAAAATAAAACAAATGGTAGATCCTGTTAACTTTTTCATCGTGCGAGCCTCCTTGGCTCTTTGAAAACAGTTCAGGTACGAAGATTTGCGGCAACACACATCGGACCTCGAAACGACGCGGAGAGGCGCTCGAAGCATGGGGCCGGGAAAGCGAGGTAATCGGGAACGCCAGAAGTCTATACCTATCCTCTGACTTTCATCACGAAAAATATTCGCAGTCCTCCGCTTCTCCTACCCCATCCGACACGTCGTGAAACAATAAACCCATGCGTATCGCCTACCTCGATTGCTTTGCCGGCATCTCCGGCGACATGTTTCTCGGAGCCCTCATCGACGCTGGAGTCGATCCCAAGATCCTCCACGAAGCCGTAGCCGCCCTGAACCTCAACGCCACCCTGAAAATCGAAAAGGCAGACCGCAGCGGCATCTCCTCCACCAAAGTCCAAGTCTACGAAGGAGAAATAATAGCCGAGGCCGCTCATCATCCAACCGAACAACACACCCACGCGCACGAGCATTCGCACAAACATAATCATCCACACAGCCACGAACACAAACACGAGCACACCCACGGCCGCTCCCTCACCGTCATCCGCGACTTAATCAACGCCGCCAATCTCGTCGCGCCCATCAAGCAAACGGCCATCCACACCTTCGAGCTCCTCGGCGCATCCGAAGCCAAAATCCACAACGTCTCAATCGAAAAAATCCACTTCCACGAAGTAGGAGCAGTCGACGCCATCGTCGACATCGTCGCCGCCTCCGCCGCCATCCACGCCCTCGCCATCGACAAGTGGCACTCTTCCCCCCTCAACGTAGGCGGCGGCATGGTCGATTGCGCCCACGGCCGCTTCCCCGTCCCCGCGCCCGCCACAGCCGATCTCCTCCGCGGCCTTCCCACCTACTCTGCGCACGTCGAAAAAGAATTAGTCACTCCCACCGGAGCAGCCCTCATCCGCACACTCGCGCCAACCTTCGGACCGCAACCCGCCATGCGCGTCCAGCAGATCGGCTACGGAGCAGGCACCCATAACCCTGACGGCTTCCCCAACGTCCTCCGCCTCAGCATCGGCGAATCCAACGAAGCCACACACTCCGCCGTCGCCGTACTCCAAACCGCCATCGACGACCTCAGCCCCCAGATCCTGGCCCACGTCACCGAGCGAGCCCTCGCCTTCGGCGCACTCGACGTTATGTCCACCGCAGTCCAGATGAAAAAAGGCCGCCTCGGCACTCTCCTCACCATCCTCGCCGACGACGCGCAAGTCCCCGCACTCGAGGATCTCCTGCTCCGCGAAACCAGCACCCTCGGCGTCCGCATCCACCACGAGCGCCGTTCCTGCCTCGACCGCACCCACACCACCGTCGCCACGCCCTACGGCGAAATCCGCATCAAAATCGGCTCCCGCAACAACGAAACCTACAACGCAGCCCCCGAGTTCGAAGACTGCCGCGCCGCCGCGCAAAAGCACAACGTCCCCGTCAAGCAAGTCCAGCAGGCCGCAATCGCCGCCTATCTAAGCTGATCGAATCATCCAAACTGCATCCAGGCATTTGCCGTCGCGGCATTGTCGCTACACATGAACCGGCTTGAAATCGAAATAAGCCAGGTTCATATTGCCGTTCGTCACAATGTGTACGGTGAGCACATTTTTCCCTTTGTCCAGACGAACCGTGAAAAGTCGCAACGCCAGATCCCAGTGGTGCCATTGACGCCAGGCCACCGCATCCAAAGGATCATTGGTGGACTTGATCGGCACCGGCCCTGTGGCGTCTCTTCCATTCACATCCACTGCTATCGTCCCACCGCGATTCGACGTATAAAGAAAATCCGCCGCGTACGTTCCTGCCTGCGCCGCGTCCACGGTTATGTTGAACCACTCACCCGGCTCCGTCCACCCAACATAGAGCAAGTTACGAGGAGGAACGATCTTGTCAAAGGGATTGTCGTCAATCCGATCCGGCTTCCGGTCGAACTTCGTATAGGAAATATCCACTCCCTCGTGCATTCGAAACTCATTTAGGTAGGTCCCATCGGCCGGATTCAACTCTCCGCTGCCATGATTCTGCGCATCGGCATCGTGATACGCCACTCCTTCTCCGCCCAGGTCATAATAGGCGCACAACACTCGCCCCGGTATCTTCTGCGCACCGCCTTGATAGTGATCGTCGTGATAAGGCAAGCCTTTATACTGGCTCAAAAAGGATTGACAAAAGGCAGTCGCCGCCAACAACGCGGCAAGGAAGCACAAGGAAAATACTCTTCGTCTCATTCTCCAACTCCGTTCAGAACGATCATCCTACCTGCAAAAGCTCGATCCCATTCGCTTTTCCGAGATTTCCCAAGTACTTCTTGTCCGAGCCATTGTTCCAAATGCTCATGTACGCCAAAGCTGAAGGGCAGTCGTGGTTTAGTTTAGCGCCACAACTGCCGTATCTTTGAATACAGTCATGAACAAAGCTACTCTCCTCGAACTCCTCGCTGCAGTCCAATCCGGCGCTCTCACCCCCGCCGCCGCAACCGAGCGCCTCGCCAATCTCCCCTACGAAGACCTCGGCCACGCCCGCATCGACCATCACCGCACCCTCCGCACCGGTCTCCCCGAGGTCATCTACGCGCAAAACAAATCCCCCGAGCAGACCACCGAAATCTTCACCCGCATGGCCGCCGCCGGCTCCGACGTCCTCGCCACCCGTGTCGATCTCGCAACCGCCGAAGCCGTCGTCGAAGCCGTGCCCACAGCCGTCCATCACCCGAAAGCCCGCGCCATCACGCTCAAACAATCCACGGCAAGCGAGCCCAAAGGCCACATCGCCATCCTCAGCGCCGGAACCAGCGACCAGCCCATCGCTGAAGAAGCGGCCGTCACCGCCGAACTCTTCAACACAAAAGTCACCCGCCTCTACGACGTAGGAGTAGCCGGCCTCCACCGCCTCCTGTCCGTCCGCGATCAACTCGCCGGCGCCAACGTCATCATCGTCTGTGCCGGCATGGAGGGGGCCCTCCCCTCCGTCGTCGGAGGCCTGGTCGGCGTTCCCGTCATCGCCGTCCCTACCTCGGTCGGCTACGGTGCCAGCTTCGACGGCGCCGCCGCCCTTTTAGGAATGCTCAACTCCTGTTCCCCAAACGTCACCGTAGTAAATATAGACAACGGCTTCGGCGCAGCCTACACTGCCGTGTTAATAGCCCGCACAGCCGCGGGACGCATCTAAAAAACAGCAGCTTTGCATCAAAGTGCAAAAGGAGCACCCGAGATGCTTCCGAATCTCCCGAATCTCCCGAACGCCGATAAACCCTGGGCCAAAACCGTAGCTCGTGTGGTCGTCTGCGCAACCATCCTCGGCCTCGTTATCCTGGCCTACCTTCTCAAGACTCACAACTCCCTCCATATTCCCGAAGTCGTAGGTCTCTTCCTCCTCTTCCTGACCATCGTCCCGCCGAACCTCGCGATCCTCTATCCCTGGCTCCTCCCTCCAAAACATCTCAACAACAACGGCAACTCCACGGTTCGCTAACTCCAACCGCACGTCCTCGGTGAGTTGTGTTTGTTCGAGGCTCGGAACTATCTGTGCCCTCTCAACGTAGAGACGCTACAGGGTCTGGCGTGAGAAGGCTTATCTCTGTCCGGGTCCGATCGCGCATTAACCGGAGACTCAGCACATGGCAATGTTCGCCGATCAAGTGACGCAGGTTCTACGCCGGCTTGGCCGTGCGCCGCTGTTTACCGTGATCACTCTGCTCACCCTCGCCATCGGCGTAGGCGCGAATACAGTGATCTTCAGTGTCATCGAGGGTGTCCTCCTAAAGCCTCTGCCATATCCGCACCCTGAGCAGTTGATTGGCGTATGGCACTCCGCTCCTGGAATCGGCCTCAAGGAATTGAACATGGCGCCGTCGATCTACTTCATCGACCGCGAGCAAAACACTACCCTGCAGGACATCGGCGTCTACAGCGACGATTCCATGGACGTAACTGGCGCAGGTCAACCGGAGCATGTGCGAGGTCTCGACGTCACCGACGGAACCCTGCCACTCCTTGGTGTCACACCCACGCTGGGACGTCTCTTTACCCGAAGGGACGACTCGGCCGGAGCACCCGCGACCGTCCTGATCTCCTATGGATACTGGCAGAAGAAATTCGACGGCTCCCCATCCGTCATCGGACGTTCCATCACTGTGGACGGAAAACCGCGCGAGATTCTCGGCGTCCTGCCCAGGGGATTTCACTTTCTCGATCAGCAGGATGCCGCCATCATCGAGCCCTTCCAATGGGATCGAACCAAAACGAAGTTAGGCAACTTCAGTGAACGAGCGATCGCCCGACTGAAGCCCGGAGTGACCATGGCACAGGCCAGCGCGGACATGGCGCGTCTGCTTCCCATTGTCCTTCGCAGTTTCCCAGCGCCCGAGGGGTTCAGCCCCAGCCTCTTTGAAAAGGCAAGGATAGCTCCGAATCTGCGCCCGCTCAAGCAGGATGTTGTTGGCGATGTGGGCAACGTATTGTGGGTGCTCATGGGTTCTATCGCTCTGGTTCTGTTGGTAGCATGCGCCAACGTTGCCAATCTGTTGCTGGTCCGCGTGGAAGGCCGCAGGCAGGAGCTGGCAATCCGTTCAGCTCTGGGCGCAGGCCGCGGCAGAATCGCCATGGAACTTCTCGTCGAGAGCATCGTCCTTGGCATCTCCGGCAGTCTGATCGGATTGGCACTTGCCTACGGAGCACTGCGCCTTCTTGTTGCAATCGCACCTACTGGCTTGCCTCGTATCCACGAGATCGGCATCGACCTTCCCGTCCTGCTCTTTACCCTCGCGCTCGCTCTCTCCACCAGCCTTCTGATCGGCCTCATTCCCATCATCAAATACGCGGGACCGAACGTAAACACCGGCCTCCGCGAAGGTGGCCGCGCCCTCAGCCAGAGTCGCGAGCGACATCGTGCGCGCAAAGCCTTGGTCGTCGTGCAAGTCGCCCTCGCGCTCGTCCTGCTTATCTGTTCCGGACTCATGATCCGCACCTTCCGCGCTCTCATGCATGTCTCTCCCGGCTTCGATTCACCCAACTCGCTTCAGACATTTCGCTTCTACGTTCCGGATACACAGATACCTGACAACCAGCGCGAAAAGTTGATCCACATGGAGCAGGACATCGCAGACAAAATAGCGGCGGTCCCCGGCGTATCGTCGGTCAGCACCTCAAGCTGCGTTCCTCTGGATGGGTACGATAGCAACGATGTTCTCTACGCGCAGGACCACGTCCTGGCCGAGGGCGAGTTGCCACCTATACGCCGCTTCAAATTCATCTCACCCAAATCATTTGCAACTCTGGGCACGCCCTTGGTAGCCGGTCGTGATCTCACCTGGACGGACATCAACGAAAGACGCCCGGTCGCAATCATCTCTGAAAACTTTGCACGCGAATACTGGCACGACGCCAACGGCGCACTCGGAAAGAGAATTCGCGTTGCGAGCACAGACGACTGGCGTCAGATCGTCGGTGTTGCCCAGGACGTCCACGATGACGGCGTCGATCATCCCGCGCCTACCACCGTCTACTGGCCCCTGATGCAAGACAACTTCGAAGGAGAGAAGCAAATGGTCCACCGCGGAATCGCGTTTGTCGTCCGCAGCCCGCGCGCTGGATCGCAGGTCTTTATGAAGGAAATTCAGGAAAAGGTTTGGTCGATCAATCCCGAGGTGCCGCTGGCCGAACCAACCACCCTCGGCGAGCTCTATACAAAATCAATGGCTCGCACCTCGTTCACCCTCGTCATGCTCTGCGTCGCGGGAGCCATGGCCTTGCTTCTTGGGATCATCGGAATCTACGGCGTCATCTCGTATTCAGTCTCGCAGCGAACACGCGAGATCGGCATTCGCATGGCGCTCGGGGCGCAAAGACAGACATTAACCACAATGTTCGTACGCCAGGGATTGTGGCTGACCGGCATCGGCGTAGTAAGCGGTCTGGTCGTCGCGTTCATTACCATGCGACTGATGTCGTCAATCCTCTTTAATGTGAGCCCCGTCGACCCGATGACCTACCTCACAATCACCGTATGCCTCGTCGCAACTGCATACTTGGCCTGCTATCTGCCCTCGCGTCGAGCCGCGACCGTCGACCCCGTCAATGCATTGCGGGCAGAGTAAAGCAAATAGACGAGAAACAATCTTTTTATGGAAGATTTCGCGAAAAACCCAGCAAAATCGCATGTCAAGCCCCAAAAGCGCCTAACCCTATACGCAACAGCAACTTCCACTTGGCGTATAAGTTACATCCAATCTGCTATTCTTAAATAGTAGGAAAGAAAAAGTCCGGCGACCAGCCGGACTTTCTTCATTTAACCCACGAACATTAACCGGAGAGGTCCAGACATAGGTCTTTTATTTAGAAGACTTTGCACAACTTTGACGAGGTGGGGCTGTGCCGCCCAAGCCCCGGCCCCGTTTTACTGATTCACGCCACTAGCCAGGAATCCACCATCAACCACCAGGATCTCGCCCGTGACAAACGCCGAAGCATCGCTAGCCAGAAAAATCGCCGATCCAACCAGCTCCTGCGTCTTCCCGAACCGGCCCATCGGAGTCCGCATCAACAACTCCTTACCCCGATCGCTCTCATCCAGCAGCTTCTGGTTCAGCGCAGTGCGAAAAACCCCAGGCGCAATCGAATTCACCGTCACGCCATGCGAGCTCCACTCCACCGCCAGCGACTTCGTCAACGCACCCACCGCAGCCTTGCTGGCCGCATACGCGGTCACTTCCTTCAAACTCACAAACGTATTCAGCGAAGCGATATTGACGATCCGCCCATATCCGCGATCGAGCATATGTTTCCCGAAGATCTGGCACGCGCGCAGCGTCCCGGTCACATTCGTATCCATAATGTCGTCCCAGGTCTCCTCCGAGACGGTCAGCGTAGGCTCCCGCTTGATCTTTCCCGCGCTGTTGATCAGGATGTCCACCTTGCCGAACTCCTTCACCGTCCCATCCAGCAGCGCCTGCAAACTCGAGCGGTCTGCCACGTCCGAGGTCAGGCGCAACGCCCGACGCCCAGTGGCTTCAATCGCCTTCGCCGCCTCATCCACCTGCTCCTGCCGCCGCGAACTGGCCACCACATCAGCCCCCGCTTCCGCGAGCCCGATCGCTATCGCCAATCCAATCCCGGAGGTACCACCCACCACCACGGCCGATTTACCATTCAGATCAAACAACGGATGCCCCATTGAAAACTTCCTCTCTTATTTTGAAATCTGCCGTGTTGCCACATCTTGCACCGCCAGAACCTTCTCCAGTAGATGGTTCACAATCTCATCCGGGGGGCGGTCGTTCACAATCCGAAAAGCATCCGTCGGCCTCTCCAGAGTCGCCAACTGGCTGTCGAGAAGCATCGGATTCATATACTCATGCTTCCGCGTCGCCAGCCGCTTCGCAATCAACTCCTTGGGTCCATCAAGAAATATAAACTGGATATGCGTCGGCGGTATGCCTGCCTCCAGAGTCTCGTGGTATTTCGCCTTCAACGCAGAACACGCCAGCACTCCGTTGCTCCTTTCCGTGTCCCATCTCCTCAGCAGCCCGTTCAGGGTTAGTAGCCACGGAGCCCGGTCTTGATCCGTCAAGGGAAGCCCGGCCGCCATCTTTTCCTTGGAGGCTGGCGAAAAATAATTATCGGCGTCGGCGAAAATCCACCCCATTCGCTCAGCAAGAAGTTTGCCGATCGTGGTCTTTCCGGAACCGCTTACGCCCATCACTACCACAATCATCCCTTCTCCATGGACCCGAAAACTCGGAAGCGCGCTGATCGAGCCACCAGCGCGCTCCGTATCAGCCTAACGCTGGATTCGCGCCGATCCGCCGCTGGCAAACGCCTTGACCTGATCGACAGTCGCCATCGTCGTATCGCCGGGGAACGTCGTCATCAAAGCGCCATGAGCCCATCCCAGCTTGATCGCCTCCTCCGGCGTCTCGCCATTCAGAAGCCCATAGATGAACCCAGACGCGAAACCGTCCCCGCCTCCAACGCGATCGTGAACATTCAGTTCTGTCGTGGGAGCATGAACAGCCTTCCCGTTCACCCACGCAACCGCGCTCCAGCTGTGATGGTTCGTGGAATGCACCTCACGCAGCGTAGTTGCAACTATCTTGACGTTCGGATGCTTCGCCACCACCTGCTCGATCATGGAAAGGAAGACACCTGTATCCAGCTTGGAGCTCGAATGGACATCCGGGCCTTTGAAGCCAAGACCTTTCTGCAGGTCCTCTTCGTTGCCGACCAGCACATCAACGTGGTCGGCAATGGCGCCCAGCACCTTATGCGCGCGTTCCATCCCGCCGACGGACTTCCAGAGCTTCTCCCGATAGTTCAAGTCGAAGGAACAGATAACCCCCTGCCGTTTGGCCTCCTTCAACGCCTCAATCAACAGCTCCGACGTCGTCTCCGACAGTGCGGAGAAGATGCCGCCGCTATGGAACCACCGAACCCCCTGGCCAAAGATCTCCTTCCAGTCGAAGTCTCCCGGCTTCAACATCGCCGCAGCCTCGTTGGAGCGGTTGTAGAAGACCACCGGCGCCCGTACCCCCAGGCCCTGGTCACTGTACACCGTCGCCATATTCGGCCCGCGGGTGCCGTCGTGCGCAAAATGCTTGTAGTAAGGCTTGACACCCATCGCGCGCACGCGTTCTGCGATCAGGTCGCCGATCGGATAGTTCACCATCGCCGTCGCGATGCCCGTCCGCAACCCAAACCCATCCGACAGGTTCGCGGCTACGTTAAACTCTCCTCCGCTCACGTGGATTGCGAGCGAATGCGCCTTGCGAAACGGAATGATGCCGGGGTCGAGCCGATTGACCAGTGCCCCAAGCGAAAGCAGATCGAGTGATCCCTGTTCAGAGATTTTGAAGCCAAGATTCACGACGTTAATCCTCCTCATTTTTTTCGATGCGCAAGCACCGGGTTCACTTCCAGTAATACAGTTACGCTCAATTTGACCAATTCTTTCAATCCTTTACTATGCGCCAAGAAATACCGGCTTGATGTGCCGCTCAAACAGGTTTGTAGTTACATTGCGTGCTACGACCTCTTCGTTCGCTTCCAGTGCATTAAGGTACCGGTCTCCCATCTTCGCCGCCACTTTGAAACCTACATGCAGTAACTGACGTAGATTTGGGTTATACGCCTTATTGCTCTGGTCGTGCCGTAGCGCCGATGTGTATTGCTCGCTCGTCCAGCTGTTGACCTCTTTCGGCGTCGGCAGTTTAGTCGGGTCAATATCGATCACCGTTGCATAGGGAGCACAAAGTTCCTCGCTATGCTCATACGCCTGCGCGTAAATCTCTTTCGCAATCTCAAGTCCTGATCCTCCAGCCTCGGCTAAACCGATCAACTCTTCCAGCCATGTCGTCCCAGCAGTCTTCATATGCACGCCAGCATCAAACCGCTTTGTCGCACTATGAATCGCCTTGTATATCGAAAACTTATCCGAACCCGAGTGCACGCTCAACTTCAAATTCTCCGGCAGCCCATATGTTTTCACTGCAAACGCAATCGCTGCCAGGTCCTCATTGAACTCCTTGCTGAACTGGGCCACATCGCCCACGTAGTCCACGCCCTTGTTGAAGCGCCCCGTAAACTTCGGTGCGATTGTCTGGATGGGAATCTTCTCATCTGCAATTGCCGCCAGGATAATCAAAAGTTCCACCGGCGTCTGCGGAGAATCGGTCTCGTCCATCGAAACTTCAGCAACAAACTGACCTGCCCCCTTGTTCTCGGCTAAGAAGCGATAAATCATTCCCGCGTGCTGCACCGCCGCAAGGAATTTATTAGCCACGCCTTCAACGAAAGCCGTCTCTGTTTTGAATGGTTCCGCAATGTGTGGAATCACTACTGTTCCAACGAGTTCCGGATGCCGTTTTACAAACGCCGAAACCTCTCCAGCATCCGCTGGTTGTCCAATCAGATCTGCCACGTCGAGCGTGAAGAAATCGCACGGCTTCAAAAATCTCCCGACCGTCTTCAAATTGATATGATCCGCATCGAGGAAGTACGGTTTGGTCCAACCAAGCTCCTTCACCGCTGCGTCGGCCTCCAACCTCGTCTCGCTTGGCTCGGAACCGATTATCATATGCTCACGATTGGACTTGTTCCACACCGGTACCACCTCGACCCCAGCCTCGGCTGCAAGCACATAAGCAGCAAGCTGCGCCTTGGCCTGATGCGCAAATCGGTCACCCACACCCACCGAAAACTTCGGAAGCTTCAATTCACTCATTGCCACGCCCTTCTTCAATCTTAATGGTCTAACCAATTATTAACCGTCCCAGAATACTCGTTAGGCGGGGTGGGCCGCAAATTGAATTAATTGCGGAAGGTTAATTTGGAGGCAACAGAATAAATTTCTGGAATGGTCGTTAGCTATTGAAGCGCTTACGGTAGGCCAAGAGGCCGAGGCCGGGGTTGGAAATGTAGAAGATTTCTTCCCCGTCTACTGTGTTCCAGCCGTCTTTCAGAGTTTCCGGGTTGTACTTTGCTGTCATCTGGGCCAGGTCGCCGTACTCGAAGTGGACAGATTCGATCTCTTCGCGGGTGAGATGGCCGGGGCAGTAGCGGATGGTGAAACGGCCTTCGCTGGAGCCGTGGATGAGGTGGGCTGCGGCGCTCAAGTTACCGGCCAGTTGGGGGTCTTCCCTGACTGCTTCTAGCGTTCGCGGAGTCCCGCAGTAGCCGTATTTGCGAATCAGCGCGTCGATTGCGGCATCCTCTCCGAATTCATGGACTCCAGGGGCGAGGACGATCAGTTCGGCGTTGTCTGCTAACGCCATACGGGTGCGGTAGACGCTCTTGTTACCTAGCCATGTGCTCTTGAATTCGTGGGGATCGAGGAAGACTACGGCTTTTTTGACCTCGCGATCCATCATCTTGAAGTTCACCTGGAGGCTTAGCGCGGCTGCCAGTTCAAAACATTCTGTGTCGTCGCCAATGTAGAGGCCGCGGATAACGAGCTTGTCGTGATCGTTTTTGCCAACGACGGTCTGGACGTAGACGATTGGGAGATTCTTGGCGAAGTGGTCGCTGGCGTAGTTGAGGACACGGCGGACGGGCGTATCGGCGCGGCCCATCATGCGCTCCATGCCGTAGACGGCTCCGAGGAAGTGGCTGCGGTGAATGCCGATGGAGCCGCCAGTGCCGACGAAGATGTTCTTGTTGTAGTTCGCCATGCCAACGACCTCATGAGGAACGACTTGCCCGATCGAGAGAATCAGATCGTGGCCGCCGTCGCGCAGGAGTTTGTTGACCTGGGCGGGCCAGGTGTAGTCGAGTTTTCCCTCGCTGACCTCGTACATAACGCTGCCGGGAACCTCGCCGAGAGTGACAACGTCGTTGCGCCAGTTGTGGACGCGGAAGAGAGAGCGTGGAGTCGCGCCGAACATGGTGGCGATCTCCTGATCTGTCATCGCTTTATGAGTTCCCAATGCGGGCAGGACGTCGACGAGACTGTCTTTGTAGTACTGCCAGGCGAGTTCGGTTAGAACGCCGCTCTGGGAGTGCATGCGGGTGAAATCCGGCGGGACGGCGAGGACTTTGCGGCGTGGGCCGAGTTTGTCGAGGGCCTGAAAGAGGTTGGATCGGACTTCCTCGGGGGACATCTCGGTGGTTGGGCTTCCGGCGGCGAAGTAAAGGCTCATATCTGTGTTGATCTTACTCCCGGTGCGGCCAATCGATTCCGGCTTCAGATTCCGGCTTTTTTGCAGAAAAAATTTATGAGGTCTGCGAGGGCCATTTTTTATTGATTTACAGGCGTTTTTGAAGGGGGTTTGAGAAAACGAGGTGGTTTTTTGATGGTTTTTTTGTGGTCATAACGTGGTGAATCAGTGCATTTTCGTGGTCCTTAGCGGGCCTTATTCCGGAGTTGAAAAACACGCCACTTTTTTCAACTTTATTTTTGGCCGGACCAATTTTTATGATGCTCAACTCCCTTTCGCTCTGGAAGGATGCGAAACAGACACGGTAAGGCGCTATGGCTCCAACTTTTGAGAGATTTGGAACGCCGGAATGAGGAATGATATGATCCCGCCACAGCGATTCAGTTATCGCCGTGTTAGGCCAGTGAACTCGATCTTCAGTCGAATGACTTCCATTAGAGCGCTGAATTGGCAGGCAGAGGTGACCGCCTATTAGTATCCTCTGAGGCGCCGGTTATATTTGTTGTTCTGTTTCCGGATTTCTCCCCGCCCAAAGTCATCCGTAATGACTTTAGATGCCGTGGCATTGCTATGTCAGCCAGGGTTACGTTGACGTTCACCGACAAAATTGTTGCAGTTATTGAGTTTGCGAATTCAACGCAAGAACCGCCTTATCCGCAGTTATCGAAAGGGGTTTGACTATGAACCGCACAGTGATTGGCGCATGGTGTCCGAAATCCACGGAAGACTTTCGAAACAAGATACAGCGCAGGGTATTGATTGCAGTTGCCTGCTTTCTCGCGTTTGCCGTCTCTCCGGCGATGTACGGACAGGCCACGGGAAGCTTCTCAGGCAACGTCCTCGATAAATCCGGATCAAGCGTCTCGGGAGCCACTGTCACCGCCACTTCCCAGCGAACTGGACTGTCTCGCACAACGAAGACGGACAGCGCCGGCCACTACCTGATCCCATTGCTCCCCGTCGACACTTACAGCGTGCGCGTCGACTTCACCAACTTTCAAAGCGCCGAATCCAAAGATCTCCATCTCCAGGTTGACGAGGCGCGGGAACTGGATTTCAACCTCTCGCCCGCGACCGTAGTGTCTACGGTGACGGTTTCCGGAAGCGCCGTGGCTGCCGAGACGACCAATCCCTCTCTCGGCCAGGTCATCACCTCACAGCAGGTGTCGCAGCTTCCCTTGAACGGCCGCGACTTCGTCCAACTCGCCACGCTCACCGCAGGCGCAACGGCAGAGACCAACCCCAACAGCTTTGCCAACTCCAGCCCCGACAGCGAGGTGGCCGCGCGCGGTTCCTACTCCTTGTCGGTTGGCGGCTCCCGGCCCAACAGCACCGATTGGCTCCTCGATGGAGTCGACAATAACGAACTGACAGCGGGCGGAATTGGCGTGTTTTCTTCGATCGACGATATCGCGGAGTTCAAGGTGCTCACCTTCACGTATTCCGCGGAGTTCGGGACCCGCGCCGGCCCCACTGTACTGGTCACAACCAAGTCGGGGACAAATGACTTCCACGGATCTCTCTTCGAGTTCGTCCGCAACACCGACCTCGACTCGAAAGGCGACTTTGACACGACAACCCCGAAGTTCAATCTGAACCAATTTGGCGGTTCTATCGGAGGGCCCATCCTCCACAACAAAACGTTCTTCTTCGTTGACGGCGAACAGAAGTATCAGCGTCAGGGAATCACCTTCACCGGCCTGGTTCCTTCACAGGCCATGCACAACGGCGACTTCTCGGCCGACCCCTTCGGCAACCCCATCTCCGGTTTCGCCATCGCCAACCCCAATACGGTGGGCGCCCCCGGTAACGCCATCTACTTCCAATGTAACGCCGCCGGCAATCCGATACCCGCGAACGCCGACGGCAGCCAGGCACCGGGAACCCCCTGCAACAAGATCCCTTCCAACCTGATCAACAGCGCCGGCCAGGGACTGATTAATATCTATCCTGTTCCCAATGCTTCCGGCGGGAGCTTCAACTATGTCAACGAGCCGGTCCGCATACTGAACGAAACCAAATTCGATGTTCGGCTTGACGAGACGCTCACGGCCTCGGACAACCTGTTTGGCCGCTTCAGCTACGACCAGGCGTTCACTTTTGCGCCCGGCGGCGCGTCCACCCTTGCCGAAGCCAATGCCTTCGGCAGCAATGAAAACCTCATCAACCACGCACGCAATGTCGGCATCGGCTGGAGCCACGTGTTCGCGGCCACGACGCTGAACCAGGCTACCTTCGGGTACGACCGCATCTTCGACTACATTGCCTCGCAAGGCAACTTCACCTGCGGATCGGCGCTGCTGGGCATCCCCAATGCCAATCTGGGGTGCTCGGCCAGCGGCACCCCACTTCCCGGAAACTCTTACAGTCAAGGCGTGGTTTCCGTGGAGCCCACCAGCGGCTATTGGTCACTGGGCGATCGCGGCTTCTCCCCGTTTCAGGGAGGAACCAACATCTTCTCCTTCAAGGACGATCTCGACCTGATCCGCGGCAAACACGATATTCACGTCGGCATCGATCTCCGCGCCAATCAGATGAATGTGGGCACAGAGGCCTTTGGAGCCGGCTTCCTGCTGCCTGGAGTGACCGGAAACTTCAGCGGAGGAGGTTTGGCCCCGGGCAATCCGCTGGCCGACCTGCTGATGGGCATAAGCGGAGGCGCGATCCACGACCAGACCTACAATGGCTCCGTCACCGGCCGCCGCTGGAAGATCATACGGCCCTTCGTCGAGGATGACTGGCGGGTAACCCCGTCGCTGACGCTCAACCTGGGCCTGGCGTGGGGCATCACCACTCCGATTACCGAGGTCGATAACCGGATGGCGGACTACATTCCTTCGACCGGAGATCTTCTGATTGCCGGCCAGAACGGAGTGAGCCGGTCGGCGGGCATCAATATGTTCGGAGGCGCGTACGAACCTCGCGTGGGCCTCGCCTGGAAGGTTCTCGGCAGCGACAAGACAGTTGTCCGCGCCGGCTTCGGCATATATCACGATTCGGTCTGGAGCCAGGGCGCGCAGGGCCTGTGGCAAAATCCGCCCAACCTCGGCGAGTCCGATCAGTTCGCCGGCGCGGGCTGCGCCTTTGCAACTTCCTACTGTGCCATTCAAGGCGGCCAGACACCTTCGGAGCCCTTCTTCCTCTCCACCGGTTTTCCTTCTCTGCCCACGCCACAAAATGTGAGCACATTTCAAGGCACGTTCTACTATCAACCGCCCAACTTCCAGCCAGGCAGGGTTCATCAATATAACGCCAACGTGGAACGAGAGCTTCCGGGCGACGTTCTGCTCACGGCCGGGTATGCCGGCGCGGTCGGCGGCCACATCCTGGTAAGCGGCAACGACCTGAACGTGAACAGCCCCAGTGGTTGCGGAACCATATCCGGCTATACGCTGGGCTGCCTGCCCGGCGGCGCACCCTACATCTATCCCTACCCCACCGACAACTTTAACGCGATCCTGCTCTTTGGCGATGTAGGCAAGACGCATTACAACTCGCTGCAGATTAAAGCAGAGACCAAGACACCCAAGCACGGTCTCTACGCGCTGGTGGCTTACACCTACTCGCGCACCTACGACAATGGTCTAAGCGACGGCCTGGGCTCGTTGCTGAGCGCCCCGTATTTCCCGCTGCCCAACTGGCAAAACCTCGACTGGGGCCTGTCGCAGATCAACCTGAATCACAGCTTCACCGCGAGCATCATCTACGATCTGCCATTCGGCAAAGGCAAGACGTTCGGAAGCAGCTGGGGCCCAGTGACCGACACGCTTTTCGGCGACTGGCAGGTCACGCTGATTGAAAGAATCTCTTCCGGTTTCCCGGTTCCGCTGATCGACACGAATAACCAGTCGGGCACTACTTTCAATGCCGGGGGCAACAGCAACAACTTCAACCGGCCCAACCAGGTTGCGGGCTGCAATACGCACGCGGCCAATCACAGCTCGCCGCAGTTCCAATGGATCAACGCCGCTTGCTTTACCGCGCCGCTTCCAGACGAGCTCGGCGATGCTAATCGTGTTCCTGCCACGGGACCCGATTTCGTCAACTCGGACTTCTCAGCCATCAAGCAATTTCGCCTGCCTCGCGAGATAGGGTTGAACTTCCGCGCTGAATTCTTCAACCTGTTCAATCACCCGCAGTACGGATTGCCAATCGCCGACATCAACTTCAATTCGCCGGCCTCGGGCACAGTGTCGCCATTCTTCGGTTCGGTGAATTCAACCGTCAACAATCCGCGCTTAATCCAGTTGGCGCTGAAACTAACCTTCTGAGGCTAGAGTTTGTAGGCTTTGCGGACGAGGTTGACCGTGAGGTCCTGGATGACTTCGAAGGCTTCGTCTTCGTCGAGGCGATGCTCGGCTACGAGACGGCCGAGGAAGGCGCAGTCGATGCGGCGGGCTACGTCGTGGCGTGCGGGAATGGAGAGAAAGGCGCGGGTGTCGTCGTTGAAGCCGACAGTGTTGTAGAAGCCCGCGGTCTCGGTGACCTGCTCGCGGAAACGCTTCATGCCCTCGGGCGAGTCGTGGAACCACCACGGCGGCCCTAACCTGAGCGCGGGATAGTGGCCAGCGAGCGGGGCGAGTTCGCGGGAGTAGGACGTCTCGTCCAGGGTGAAGAGGATGAAGGTGAGGCGTGGATCGTTGCCGTACTTGTTGAGCAGGGGGCGGAGGTTGCGGGTGTACTCGGTGGGCGAGGGCATGTCGGCCCCTTTGTCGCGGCCGAACTTTTCGTAGACCAGGCGGTTGTGGTTGCGGACGGAGCCGGGGTGAAGCTGCATGGTGAGGCCGTCCTCGATGGACATGCCGGCCATCTCGGTGAGCATCTGGGCCTGGAAGAGCTGCTGCTCCTCGGGAACAGAGCGGCCAGAGAGGATGCGGCCATAGAGCGAGGCTGCGGTCGCAGGATCGAGGTCGGCAGTGCCAGCGGTGAGGTGGCCGTGGTCGGTTGAAGTGCAGCCCATGGATTTGAAGAAGGCGCGGCGGTTGCGGAGGGCGTTGAGGTAGCCCTTGTAGGCAGCGATGTCTTCGCCGGTGATCTCGCCGAGCTTTTCGATGTTGCCGATGAAGCCGGCGTACTCGGCGTCGACGACGGCGTCGGGGCGGAACGCAGGGATGATGCGGCCCTTCCAGCCGGAGTCGCGGATGGCTTTGTGGTACTCGAGTGTGTCGAGTGGGGTGTCGGTGGTGGAGAGGACTTCGATGTTGAATTTTTCGAAGAGGGCGCGGGGGCGGAACTCGGGAGACTCGAGCTCTTTGGCGATGATGTTGTAGTACTCGTCTGCGTTTTCCGGGCCGAGGCGCTTGTTGAGTCCGAACTGGTTCTCCATCGCGTAGTCGAGCCAGAGGCGGGTGGGGGTGCCGCGGAAGAGGTAATAATGTTTTGCGAAGATGCGCCAGACTTCGCGGGGATCTGCACTCTGCTTGCCGTCGACCTGAGGGACGCCGAGGGACTCCAACGAGACGCCCTGCGAGTAGAGCATGCGGAAGATGTAGTGGTCGGGCTGGATGAGGAGCGCAGCGGGATTGGGGAAGGGTTGGTTGAGGGCGAACCAGCTGGGATCGGTGTGACCGTGCGGGGAGAGGATGGGGAGATCCCTGACTGTTTCATACAATCTTGCGGCTACAGAGCGAGCCTCGCCATTAGCAGGAAACAACCTGTTCGCATCCAGAATCTTCATCCTTACCTCTCAGTGCTCGATGTCGTTCGAAAACGCCGCACAGGAAGGGTATCAAATTTCGTCGCACCCCGAACAAATGAAGGAATTTATGCCGGTAGGCTCGAGTCTCTTTGCTGTCCTGTGGATGTGGTAGAGTATCCCGCACCGTTCCGGAGGCGCACTTTGGGATTCCCCTACCAGTTGACGTCTGTCCGAATCAGTCCGTTTTGCGAGCTTGCGCGTTGGATGCTGGAGCGTCAGGGCATCTGTTACGACGAGGACTGCCATGCTCCGATATGGAATGTTCCGTACACGAGAGCTGCTGCCAAAACGGTGAATGTTCCGGCGGTGTGTGTGCCGGATGCGGCCTTTCAGATCGCCGAGTTTTTGAAGTACATCGATGCGCGGGCGCGCGCGGATGAGAAGCTGTTCCCTGCCGATCCTGTTCAGCTGGTGGAGATGGATGCTTTTGTCCAGTCTATGTTGACGGATCTGGCGATTGCGATTCGGTTGTATGCGTATTCGAATATGCTGCCCAATCCTATGACGGGCGGCCTGATGACGACGCGGTCGCCATGGTGGGAACGGGTGATTGTGAAAGTTTTTTATCCTCTGCAGAAGGCGGCGATGAGGAAGGTGTTGCTAATTACTCCTGCTTCTACTGAGGCGGCGAGGGTTAATATTCTGAGTTCGTTCGATGCGATCTCGAAGCGTGTGGGGCCGGATGGATTTCTGTTTGGGGATCGGTTGAGTGTGGCTGATCTGGTGTTTGCAGCGGGTACTGCGCCGATTACTTTGCCGCCTGAGTATGGAGCGCCCTTCCCTGCTCTTTCCGATTCTCCGCCGCCGATGCAGGCAACGGTTCTGGCAGTCAGGGAGACGCCTGCGGGCCAGCATGCTTTGCGCGTGTACCGCGATTACCGGAGGCCGAAGTACAACGCTGCGAATACTTCGGCTGTGGTTGGGGTAACGTGGCGGCAGAGTTTGTCGCGGTGGTTTCAACGTGCGTTGACTAGTCCGGTATTGCTGCGGTTGGTTTCGAAGATTTTGCGAGTGAAGCCGGTGTTGCGGCTGGGGCAGACGAAGGTGGTCTCCGGTTACGAGCAGGTCACGAAGACGTTGAGCGCGGATCAGGAGTTTACGATTGCGGAGATCAATGCGGCGCGGATGGATAGGATTTCGGGTCCGTTTGTCCTCGGGATGGACCGGGGAGCACAGTATGACCGCGAGAATGCAGCGATTCACAGCATCATCAAATCGACCGACCTGGATTGGGTTCGGCGGATTGCCAGCGGAACGGCGCAATCGATGGTCGAGGCGGCGAAGCCTTATGGGAGGCTGGATGTCTCGGGGAATTTTGCGCGGGTTTCGGCTGCGCGCGTGGTTGCGGAGTATCTTGGAGTGCCGGGACCGACAGAACATATTCTGATGCAGTGGCTGCGAACGCTGTTCTGGGATGTGTTTTTGAACCGGAAAGACGAGGCGCCGGTAAGACGTGCGGCAGATTGTGCTGCTGCGGAGTTGCGGGATTATTTGAGCGGGTTGATCGCTCAGCGCGCAAATGAAGGCGCACAAGGGGATGACATTCTGAGCAGGCTGGTGCGTGCCGGGGAGTTGGACCCTGATGGGATTCGCCGCAATATTACTGGGATCATCGTGGGAGCAATCGATACTACGGTTACGGCTGCGACGAATGCTATTAGAGTGCTGCTTGCCAAGCCGGATGCGATGCGGTTGACACGGTTGGCTGCGGAGTCTGAGGACCCAGTCGAATTGCGACAGTGCGTGTATGAGGCGATGCGATTCAAACCACAGACTCCGGCGCTGCTGCGCCACTCGAAGGCGGATGGAAGCACGGTGCTGATACTGACGATCTCGGCGATGTTCGACCCGAGCGTCTATCCGGAGCCGAATCGCTTTCGTGCGGATCGGCCGCTGGATCATTACCTCCATTTTGGCTACGGGATGCATACTTGCTATGGAGCCATGATCAATGGGGTACAACTTCCGGAGTTAGTTCGAACTGTTGTGGGGCTGCCTAATTTGAGGCGCGGGTCGGGGCGCTTTAGAAAGGCCATGTATGAAGGGCCGTTCCTGGACAGGCTTGTTGTTGAATTCGGCTAGCGCGGGGTGGCGATACGCCGGAGATGTTCTTCATGGAGTTCTTACAATTCCTCCGATAGTCGATCTTTTTTAAGATAAAGCTGCAACATGCGGTCACATGCTGCAGCTATTTTTCAGAACGAAAAAAGGCACCCTCAAAGGGTGCCCTTTTTCAGGTGCTGTAACTGGGTTAGGGTAGGTAGTAACGGAAGCTGGTGAAGACCATGTTATTGGTCGCCTTGGGTCCACCGTAGGTTGCAGTGGGAGAACCGAAGGTGCCGCTCGTCACGCCCGCCCACGCGTCACGCGTGAGATAGCTGTACTGAAGGGTTTCCTGCAACCGGCCGTACTTGGGGCTGCTGTAGAAGCGGTAGACAAGCTCAGCAGTTCCTTCAAGGACGACCCGGGTGGCGCCGAGGCAGTTTGCCGGTGTGCCGGGGTTGTAGGGAGCTGCACCCGCTAATCCGTTACCAGTGGAGGTCGGCAACGTTTCGATGTTGCACCCTGTGTTCAAGCTGGAGAGCGGCGCGTAACCGATCAGCTTGTTTGGAGAGTTGAGAGTGCTGAGGTAGACCGTGCGCTGAGCATACTCGCCGCCAGCGTAGAGGTCGAAGTCAAGCTTCGGCAAGGGGTGAGTCTCGATCGAGACGAGGCCCTGCCAGTTCTTGATGGGTTCGAGGGTGCCGTCGGGATGGACCGTCACGTCGGGAAGTTGGGAGGTTCCGTACCGGCCCACGCCAGTGCCGCCAAGGCCGTGGAAACCGATGTCAAGGTAGTGTGATGCCGGAACGCGGATGTTGACGAAGCCGCCGCCGCCCATCTTGGTGTTGTTCGTAGCGCCGGCAGCAGAAGCAACCGCGAGGGTTTCGTTCGGATAGTAGCGATCACGGAACCAGCGGCCGAGGGCACCGATTTCAAAGTGTCCATACCGCGCATCGTAGGTGCCCTTGAGGATGAGGTCAGGGGCTACGTTGTTGGAGTAGTTGGCAGCGATGCTATAGAGACCGCCGCCGGTACCGAGGTTTCCGATGAAGAAGTTGGCATTTGGGTTGGTTGCCGATTCGATGATCTCTGCCTGCTCGAGCGACAAGGCAGCGGTGAAGCCGCCGAAGGACTGCTGGACGCGGATGCCAGGCTGACGCTCCCAGCTGAAGCCGACATGGTACTGCGCGTCGACTGTTTGCGGAAGGTTCTCTGTACGGGCGTCGGTTGAGTGCTTGGTCTCGGTTACGAGCGACCACATCTGTCCGCCTGTGACCTTCAAGCCGCTGTTCATGGCTGCCTGACCCCAGATCTGGCGCTGACGAAGAACGTAGCTGTTGCTCTGGTTGTCGTTGCTGGTGATACCGGCACCGAGGAAGTCAGCTTCAACATAGCCGGTGAGTTTGAATGGACCGGTGTTGCCTTCGAAGAGGCCACCGATACGGCTCTGACGGCCAGAGAAGTTCAATTCGCTCGTGTTCGCCTGAGCCGCGCCCGGGTATGGAGTGGAGTTGAACGGTGTATTGACATCCGAGTTTAAGGAGCGCTGACGGTAAACAGTTTCAAACGCGAAGAAGGCGACCGGAGTAATCAGCACACCCTTGTAGCGTAATGCGAGGGGGTTCTCAAGCT
>JBEKGF010000036.1:0-49351 GCA_050012935.1 Edaphobacter sp.
CCTCATCCGCGCCATCACCCCCATCGACGGCATCGAGACCATGGCCCACCTCCGCCGCCTCGCCCCCAACGCCAAGCCCAAACTCCTCACCGGAGGCCCCGGTCGCCTCTGCCAGGCCCTCGACATCACCCGCAAAAACTCCAACGACCTAGACCTAACCTCACCCGACTCCCCCATCCAGATCGCCGACGACGGCACCCACCCCACCAAAATCCAAACCACCCCGCGCATAGGCCTCTCAAAAGCCGCCGACCGCCCCCTCCGTTTCCTCACCAGCGAAACCGCCAAAGCCAAAACCAATACCGGGAAGCCTTCGTGAAATTTGGCCGAGAGTAACTATTACTGTCGGCATATCCCGATCCATTACCTACTCAATCGACAATGGCGCGTCTACAGTAGAACCTCGCTAAGCCACCGCGAAAATTCATTTACTAACGTTCAAACTCATTTGCAGCGGACCCTGGACGGTGCTATTCTTCTCCGCATTCCACCTGCATTTGGGCCGCGCCTTATAGATTCATCGTTGAGAAGGATGCCATGATCCCGCTCCGTTTCATCGCCACACGCTCCGCTGCCCTTGCCCTTCTACTCCCTTGTTTCGCACTGATCGCCCAGACGGCAACCACTCCCCTCAGCATCCAGCAAAAGCTCGAGTCGGACTTCACCGTATCCAAGGCCGCAGCCGACAAAAGTGACATCGTCACAGCAGGCGCCGTGCTCGTCCTGAAAAAGGATGGCCTCCTCATGAGCGCCACCTCCACCGGCAGCCCGGCTGCGAACACCTACCGTGATGGAAAGATCTCGCAAGGTATCTGGAAGATAGCCAAAATGCCCGGTTTTGGCGGTTTGGTCTCCCACGCCAGTCCGAACACAACCGTTCAGACGCGAACCTTCGTAGCCGGTGAAAAATTCTGGGTCACCAAGATAACCGTAAATCCCGATGGCGTCATCTTCGATCTTCTAAGCGATCCCATATCGGATGTTCGTTACTGTTCGACCCTGAGGTTCCCATTCAACAAGGGCACGCTACCCACCCCGGACGATGCCGACACCAGCGTTGGCGAAGTTTTCAAAGTCGATCCGGGCGACGCAGCAGCCGACGACAAAGGCAACAAGGGAGGCAAGGGCGACGGCAAACCAGCTTCTTCAGCAGCAGCTTCAGCCCCTGCTCCTGCTGCTCCCGCGGAGGCAGCAGCTCCCGCACCAATGGCCCCGATCGCACCGCCACCGCCACCGGCCGACACCCCGCCGCCTGCGCCCAAAACCATCGCGCTAAACCAGACCAAGGATGAGGTCGTCGCAAACTTCGGCCCCCCAACGAAGATCGTCAAGCTCGGCACCAAGGAGATCGATTACTACCCCGACATGAAAGTGACCTTTGTGAATAACAAGGTCACCGACGTCCAGTGATTTTTACCGGGGAGCAGCCAGCACTATCAGAAGACGCATAATTCAAGGAGATTGTCGTGTTCCTCTCGCTTATTCGCACCACTAAATCCGTCCCATGTCTGTCTATCGCTGCCTTGACCTTTTCTGCATGCCTGGGCTTCACGCTAAGTGCAAACGCCCAAACCAAAAAGCCTACTACCCCCGCTCCTGCCGCCAAACCCGCCGCGCCTGCTGCCAAGCCCGCAACACCCGCCGCCCATTCAACCGGAGGAACGACGACCGCGGCCCACACCACCACAGGCAGCCACACCACAACCACCACCTCTCACACAACGACAACAGCTGGTGGACACACCGTCACTTCAACCTCGACCACCAGAACCACCACCGTGTCGCACACCGGCGGACCAGTAGGCCGCACTCCAGTCGGCAGCCATGAGGTCCGCACCGCCAACGGCAGCGTCGTTCGCACCCGCGCCAACGGCTCACGCGCCGATATTCACGACGCACGCCGCGGCATGGACATTCATCACGGCCTTGACGGCAATCGCCGCATCTCCGTCGAGCGCGCCGATCACTCTCGCGTCTACGCCGAGCGGGGCGGCCGCGGCTACGTTCAGCACCCTTACATGTACCATGGCCGCGAATACGGTCATCGCACCTACTACGACCACGGCCGCTACTACGACCGTTACTACAATCGCTACGCCTATCGCGGCGTCTACATGGATGTCTACGCTCCCGTTCGCTACTACCCCGTAGGTTTTTACGGTTGGGCTTATAATCCTTGGGCCATTCCCATCGCCTACTCCTGGGGATGGGGCGCAGCGCCTTGGTACGGCTACTACGGCGCGTACTTCGCACCCTACCCGGTCTATCCCAGCGCGGCCTTCTGGCTCACTGACTACCTCATCGCCACCAGCCTTCAGGCGGCCTACACCGCACAAGTAGCTGCCAATGCACAAGCGCAAGCAGATGCTGTAGCCGCAGCTAATGCTCAGGCAATAGTTACACCCGACATTAAACAGATGGTCGCCGACGAGGTGAAGCGTCAGATCGCGCTTGAAAACGCCGAAGCCGCCGCGAACGCGCAGAGCCAGCAGCTTGATCCCGCCTCCAGCAGCATCGCTCGCATGTTGGGTGACAATCAACCCCACGTCTTCATCGCCGGCTCCGATCTCGACGTAGTCGACGCCGCGGGAGTCGAGTGTCCCATAAGCCAGGGCGACATCGTTGAGGTCGCCTCCGCGCCTCCAGCCGACGCGGAAGGAGCAACCGCCATCGTCCTCGCCAGCAAGGGCGGCAAAGAATGCGCCAAATCCGACCACATCACCATAGCCTTCAACGATCTCCAGGATATGCAGAACCACATGCGCGAAACCATCGACACAGGCATGGGAGATCTGCAATCCAAGCAAGGCAAAGGTGGTCTTCCTCCCGCTCCACCTTCCGCTCAGACCGCCCCAGTCCAGGCAGCTTTCACTGTCGGCGCTCCCCCGCCCGACCAGACCGCATCCACAGAGATCGCCGCGCAGACTCAGGCCGCCGATCAGGCAGAGCAGGAAGTTGCAAGCGCAACCCCCGTTTCTGGTCCATCGGATACAGCAATCTCAGCTCCCATTCCACCTCCTGCAGCCCCCGCCCCCGCCCCGACTACGATCGCTCTCGGGCAAACAGTCGATCAGGTAACCGCAAGCATGGGACAACCAACACGAATCATCGATCTAGGCACGAAGAAGATCTATGTCTACAAAGATATGAAGATCACCTTCAAAGCCGGCAAAGTAAGCGACGTCGAATAAAAACCTCTCCAGGCAGAAAGTCCTATCCCGCATCAACGCGAGATAAAACTTTTCATGAATTCGGCTGGCACCTCGTTGTTTCAGTTGGAACAGAACAACACGACTCGCTTGTACGTTTAATAAGTTTTATCGCCAGCTCACCGCAAGATGCCATCGCATCTTCCGATCCATCGTCTTCTCCAGCACATGTGCATACTCCAGCAGTTCAGAGAGCACCTGCTCCCCCTCAGTCCCTAACTGCTGCGGATCGGACTCCAGTGCCATCAAAAGCGCTCGCACCGTCCGCAACCCATCCTCCGGCGAGTACCACTGCGGAGGTGGCAACCGTCGCATCAGCTCCTGATTTCCCGCGCCTTCTTCAATCAGAAGCGACATCGAATTCTCATCCGCGGAGAAGAACTCGATCAGCGGGCGCACCCCCAGTCGCAGCGCCAATCGCTCCAGCGCATCTTCATGCCGAGCCAGCGAACGCCCGTTCACGAAGATATCGAACCCAGGGTCCTCACCCTCAACCACGATATACATCGAAGCAGCCATTGATCGCAGTGTACCGCGCAAAACACGCGCAGAAAAGTATCACCGAAGCGACAACACCGTCTCCTCTTCGCCTGCCTTCAGAAACAAAAGCAGCCCCGCACCAACCGCCAGCAGGACCGTCCCGAACACCATCCTCACTGTCAATTCAGGCCGCATCAAAACGAAGCTCTCCAGGACAGTCAGCAATGGGATCACCAGATAACGTGCGGTAAAGCGCACCGGCCACATCTCCCGAAGCAACCAAAGGATCAGCAGTATCTCAACGACATCTACCATCGACGAAATCGAAACTACCGAAGTCACCCCACTCCATCGCCACACCATCTCCCCGCGCACAGCACTCCAGTAGAACAAAAACACCGCATTCGCAAGCCCTGCCACAGCCACCACAACCGCAAAACTAACTCCCTGCAGCAGACGGTACAGCCATACACTTGCAACTCCCACAAGAATGACCGCAAGGCAAACCAAACCAAGCATTAACAACCCATATGGGGAGCCTGAAATCCCCAGGGGCAGCAACAGCAAAAGACCCCCAAGCCCCGTCAGAGCCGGAACCATAAACTGCCTCGCACCTCGCTCTTCAGCGGTGCCCATTCCACCGGCCGCAACCGAGAGAACCACGACTACGGGAACCATGGCGTAAAGTGCAGATCGGCTGATTGCCGGCACGCTACGCTGAGCATACTCAGCAACAACACTGGGAACCCCAAAAAAACTCACGGCAGCCGCGGCCAATCGCGCATACCGTACATCACCCGCCCCCCGCGCACCGCGCCCAGCAAACAAAAGTGCAATCAACCGGATCGCGCCGAAGACAATTCCTTGTTGCTCCAGCGGAGACAATCCATCAGGCATCGCCTCCGGAACCGCCCACGACGTCCCTGACAAGATGCAGAGCGTAAAAAAACCAATCCATACAATCCATCGCATGACGAAGAGTTATCCCGTCTCAGCCCGAATTAAAAATCACTTCCACACATGAGGCACGGATCCCGCCGGAGCATGCGAAGTCAGTTCAAGGTAAACAGTCTCGATATCCTGTTGCAATCCATCCGGACGGTTCGGCACCCAGTTGCTATCACCTTCCGGCAGCGTGATTCGCATCTCGGCAGGCGCCTTTCCTGCATCGGTCTGCAGCTTCACCGCGTGATAGAGATCCCGAATAAATCTCTGCTGCCCCGTAACTATCTCCACTCCGCCTGCCGCGCCATGCCCCGGCAGAACACGTAGAGGCCTCAACGCGAGAGCCTTGTCGAGAACATCCGGCCAGTTTGCAATATTCGCATCCAGCAATTTGTTCCTCGGGCCATTCACCGCCGCGTCCCCAGTACAAAGCACGCGTTCCTTCGGCAGCCACACATAGCCATCGCCCGGAGTATGCCCCCACCCAAGAAAAAGGAACCGCACCTCACGCGTCTTGTCCTTCAACACAAACGAATTCCCTTCAATCACCTTCCGCGGCCGTTGCACATCGCTCTCCCCCGTCTCTCGAACATCCTCCCGCTTCGTCATAGCCGCCTGCCATCGCACAGGCTCCCAGCGATTCATCTCATCAACCACTCCGCGGAAAGCCAGCGTCGTCGCTCCTGCCTCAGTCCACACCGAATTGCCATACGAGTGATCTCCGTGCGCATGCGTGTCGAAGACATAACGAACCGGCTTCTTCGACAGACTCTTCACTATCTGCAACAGCTCCTTCGCTCTCCCCGGATAATTCGCATCCACGACAATCAGATAACGATCCATCTCAATGACGGCTGTGTTGCTATACCCTTTACTCGAATCACCAATCAAAAACCACACGCCATCGGCGATCCGCTGCGGAGGTGCATCCTGTCCTGAAGCGAACCGCAGGCAACAAAGCAGCAATATAGAAAGCAGCAAGGCGCCTCGAAATCTTCTCGCCGCAAAGACACAAAAGCCGCGCAAATGCGCGGCCTCTGTGATGAACAATGATGAAACTCTAGCGATTGCCGCCACCCTGCGGCCCGCCGGAGCCCGGACCACCCGGCCTGCGTCCGCCACGGCGTCGTCGACCACCTGGCCGCCTCTGCCCGCCAGGCCCGTTCGGCCTCTGACCACCGGCAGCAACCGGAACAGGAGGCGCTCCATCGGCGCGGTTGAAGTTAGGCTCATCCGCGGCCTCTTCACCCTCATCGTCGAAATCCTCGCCATCTTCATCCCCATCATTCGAAGGCTGAGCAACATGTGGTGCAGCGCCTGCTTCAACGCGCCCGCCATCCGTTCCAATCTGCCCCGGCTCCGGTAGCCCGAGCTTCGCGCGCTGCTCCCGCAAGACCGCCTTCCTCGACAGCTTAATCCGGTTCCCTTCGATGGCCAGAACCTTCACGAGAATCTGATCACCCTCGCGAAGCTCGTCCTTGACCTCCTTCACGCGATGCTCCGCAATCTCAGAGACGTGCAGCAAACCATCCGTCCCAGGGAATATCTCGACAAACGCGCCGAACTCAGCCAGCCGAACCACCTTGCCCAGATAAGTCTTGCCAATCTCCGGCACAGCCGTAAGGTCGCTGATCATCTGGATCGCCCGCGCAAGTCCATCGGCATCGCTCGAAGCCACATTCACCCGGCCCGTATCGTCGACATCGATCTTCACGCCGGTTGCATCGATGATTCCGCGAATCACCTTGCCGCCCGGCCCGATGAGATCGCGAATCTTGTCCGTCGGAATCTGCAGCGTATGAATCCGCGGAGCAAACTGCGACTTCTCCTGGCTCGCGCTCGCAATCACTCCATCCATGGTATCCAGCAGGAACAACCGGCCACGCCGCGCCTGCTCCAGTGCCTCACGCATAATCTGCGGAGTGATCCCCATGATCTTGATATCCATCTGCAGCGCGGTAATTCCCTTCCGCGTCCCGGCGACCTTGAAGTCCATATCGCCATAGTGATCCTCCGCGCCCGCGATGTCCGTCAGAATGGCGTAGTTCTCGCCTTCCTTCACCAAACCCATCGCAACCCCGGCCACTGAGCCCTTGATCGGAATACCCGCCTGCATCAACGCAAGCGAAGCTCCGCAGACCGTAGCCATCGAAGACGACCCGTTCGACTCCAGAATGTCCGAGACCACCCGCAACGTATATGGCGACTCATCCTCAGCCGGCAGAACCGCCTCGATCGCACGCGAAGCCAATGCTCCATGGCCGATCTCGCGACGACCCACGCCGCTCATACGTCCAACCTCACCAACAGAAAACGGAGGAAAGTTATAGTGCAGCATGAAGCGCTTCTTAATCTCGCCTTCGTAGCTCTCCAGCCGCTGAGCATCATCGGTCGTGCCCAGCGTCGCACTCACCAGCGCTTGCGTCTCGCCACGAGTAAACAGTGCCGATCCATGCACTCGCGGCAGCACTCCAACCTCAATCGTCAGATCGCGAATCTTATCGAACGCCCGATGATCCGGCCGAATCCGGTCATGCAGTACCTGGTCGCGGAAGATCTTCTCGCGCAGCAGCTCATAGTATTTGCTCAGCTTCTTCGCGGCATCCGCGTCACCCTCCGGCAAATCCTTCTTCAACTCATCCTTGATCGCCTTCACCTGCGCGTAGCTCTCGAACTTCGGATACTTCTGCGTATCCAGCGCGTCTCTCAACTTCGCGCCGATCTTCGCCGTCAGCCCATTCAGATACTCATGGTCGATCTCAACCGCGCTCACCAGCCTCTTCGTTTTACCGGCGCGGCTAACTAGGTCCTCAATCGCTGCGCAGATCTTCTTGATCTGCTCATGCGCAAACTCAATCGCGTCGACGACGCGCCCTTCCTCAATCTCCTGCGCGCCCGACTCGATCATCACAATGCCGTCCTTCGTGCCGACGACCATGATGTTCAACTTGCTCTTGGCGCGTTCAGCATACGAGGGATTCACCACAAACTGATCATCCACAATGCCAATCCGCACCGCGCCCACGGGCCCATGAAACGGAATATCGCTCAAAGCCAAAGCGCAGCTCGCTCCGTTGATACCCAGCACATCAGGATCGTTTTCCTTATCCGCCGAATAAACAAACGCAACCACCTGTGTCTCATTCCGAAACGCCTCAGGAAACAGCGGACGGATCGGCCGATCAATCTGACGGCTCGTCAAAATCTCTTTCTCGCTCGGTCTTCCCTCACGCTTGATAAACCCGCCGGGAATCCGCCCGCCAGCATAGGTGAACTCGCGATACTCCACAGTCAGCGGGAAGAAGTCGATACCCTCTTTCGGGTCCGGCGAAGCCACAGCCGTTGCTAGAACCACATTGTCGCCACTTGAAGTGAGCGCCGCGCCGGAGGCCTGTTTTGCCATGCGTCCGGTCTCAAATTTAATTTGCTTGCCGCCGGCAAGCTCAACTGTCACATCCTGTTTCATGTTGCCTCTCTTCTCTCTTTTTCCTTCGATTAAGCCTGGGTCGCGTCATCCGTAGAGCGGGCGCGAAAAAGCGCAGTTCCGCTGGCAGCTATCGTGCCGCCAGAGAACTACGCTGGTATAGGTCGTTTAGGGTCGTGCGATCGTCAAAACCACAAACCGCGGAGACAACGCCATTCTCTCTCATCGTCAGCAACTCCAACCACAAGATCTTGCCTGATCTTGCACCAAGGTTGCAGCCGAATGAGAACGGGCCGTGTGTACTTCCATAGTTTGAACGGTATCTCCGGAGGGCGGTGAGATTACTTGCGGATTCCCAGTTTGCCGATGACCTCGCGATAGCGGTCTGCGTCGCACTTCTTCAGGTAGTCCAGCAAACGACGCCGCTTGCTCACAAGCATCAAAAGTCCGCGGCGCGAGCCATGGTCCTTCTTGTGCTCTTTGAAGTGTTCCGTCAACTCGCCGATACGCTCGCTCAAAATCGCGATCTGAACCTCTGGGCTCCCGGTATCGGAGTCATGCGTACGGAACTTTGCAATAATGTCTGTCTTTTTAGCGGATGCCAACACAGCTGTTTCTGCTCCTCAAATCTTCTAGTTCACTCGTAGTGTCTACATAAGGATAGCACCGCAGTCAAAACGCGGCAATGTGCTGCAACACGATCGCACTTCATAGTTTTGAAAGGGAGAGACTTAAATCCCAACTTAATGCTTCAACTCAAGTGCCGTAAAGCCTTCTGGTCTCTCGGCCTCTCATCCCTCAGAACAAAACCAAAACTCTCATCGACACATCAGTTACATGCCAAGGCCATCCACACCCCCGCCGCAGTCCCGCTCGCCCCGCTTACGCTGAAATCTACAAAACTCCCAGCGGCAATCGTCACATCTCCCGTCGCAGTACACGCCGCGCCGGATGCCGCCGAACAAGCCAGCGCCGTATCCGTCATACTCCCCGGCGTCCCTTGCCGCAGCGTAACCGTCACCGCATTCGACTGCCGCGAAAACACGCTCAACTGCGTCGCCGTGCATCCCGCAGGCACCCACGTCAACACCGAATCGTCTTCGCTCGCCGACGAACTCGCGCTATTCACCGAGTAGAACGAAAAACTGAACGAAACCGCGTGATACAGCGAGGCAAACGGTATCCCACTCGTTCCGCCTCCTCCAACGCCGCCGCCCACACCCGCCGCACCCTGCGGAATCGTAAAATTCAGGACCGCCGCATTCGCCGTCCCAGTGTTGGTCACGCTCGCCTGCGAACCAGCCGGCCCTGTCGTCACCGCCCCCACGCTCAACGTTGCCGCAGCTCCCGCAGGCCCACTCGCGCCCAACGCTCCATTCACCGCCAACACCGACCACTGCGCCGGAGACACATCCGGTTCCGACCCCAACGAGGTCGTCGTCCCCAGATACGTCGCTCCGCCAAAGACCACCACATCATTCGCCTGATAGGCCGTAGCCGCCACCCACGTCCCGCGATACGTCACTCCAACCGTTCCCGGCGCGCCTGCAGGCCCCTGAGGCCCGGCAGCTCCCGGCGCTCCAGCCGTTCCCGCCTGCGCCAGCACCGCCCAGAACGTCGGACTAACATCCGGTTCCCGCCCCACATTCGCCGTCAACGCCACATAACTGGACCCGCCAAAACCAACAACACTTCCCACCGCATACGCAGTCCCCACCAGCCACGTCCCCTGAAAACTCGCCGGAGGCCCCTGCGGCCCTGTTGGCCCCATCGCGCCAGTAGCACCCGCAGCCCCCGGCGATCCAGCCGGCCCTGGCAATCCAGCCGGGCCAACCGGCCCTTGAGCCGCCAGCACAGCCCACTGCGCGGGGCTCTGATCCGGAGTATTCCCCACATTCCCCGCGATCAACGAAACATAAGTCGACCCATCGAAGCTCACCGCATCATGCAGCCCATAATTCGTCGTCGAAACATAGTTCCCCGTGAAGTTCGCGACCGCCGGTCCCTGAGGCCCAATCGGACCCTGCGCTCCCTGCGCCCCGGTTGCACCGGGCAATCCCGCGACTCCCGGCACACCTTGCGGCCCCTGTGGCCCCGCCGAACCCGTTGCCCCCGGCGAACCCGTCGCAAACAATCCCCACTGTACCGGGCTCTGGTCAGGAGTGTTTCCAACGTTGCTAGCCACCAGCGAGACATAAGCGGAGCCATTGAAGATGACCCCGTCGCCCAGCGAATAGTTCACCGCAGAAGAGTACGTCCCTTGAAACGTCATCCCCACCGGTCCTGCAGGCCCCTGCGGTCCCATCGGCCCGGACAAACCCTGCGTTCCAGCCGGCCCAGTCAACCCCTGAGCTCCCGCCTGCCCTGGAATCCCTTGCGCTCCCTGCGCCCCGGTCTGCCCCGGCGGTCCTACCGATCCTGGAGGACCCTGTGTTCCCGGTAAACCCTGCGGTCCTTGCCCTCCTGCAGGTCCGGCAGGCCCCTGCGCCGTAAGCACACCCCACTGCCCCGGACTCGACGAAGGGGTATTCCCATGATTCCCATCCAAAAGCGACGCATAGCTCGCCCCTTGAAACAGCACGACATCTCCCAGCGCATAGTTCGTCGTCGAAGCATAGTCCCCCTGATACACCAACCCCGGGCTCCCTGCCGCTCCCGCAGCCCCCGTAGCCCCCGTCGGTCCTGCCGCACCAGTCGGTCCAGCCGGCCCGGTCAAACCCGGAGGCCCTTGTGGCCCGGGCAACCCGGTCGGCCCAGGCAAACCCACCGCCCCCATCGCCAACACGCCCCACTGCCCCGGACTCGCACTCGGAGTATTCCCGCTATTCCCTGCAACCAGCGAGATGAAGCTCGATCCCTGATAAGAAACAATGTCATTCAACGCATAGTCCGCCGCCGAGGCATACGTCCCCTGATACGCCACGCCAACGCCGCCACTCGATCCGCCAGTTCCCCCTTGCGCCAGCACCGCCCACTGCGAAGTCACCCCCGGCGTATTCGCCTCATTTTCCCCCGTCAACGACACATAGCTCGACCCGGCAAACGTCACCACATCATGCAGCGCGTAACTCACGCCCGCAGCGTAAGCTCCCTGGTAATTCAGCCCCGCCGCACCAGAAGGCCCCTGCGGTCCGGCAAGTCCAGTCGCACCCGCCGGCCCAACTGGACCGGCCGGGCCAACCGGGCCAGCAGCGCCAACAGGACCAGCAGGCCCGATAGCTCCCGCAGGCCCCACGGAAGCCAGAGCCACATCCAGCACCGCCGCATGCCCCGTAAGATCATTCTCTTTGCTGTCGAACTGCACCACCGCAGTCCCCGCCGTCAGCGCAATCCCATTATTCGTCGCCGGGGTCGTCACCCACCCCTGCACCAGCGTCGTCACATCGACGGCAACATAAGCCCCCGCCTGCCCCACCTGCACTACCTGAGCCGCCGCTCCCAGCGAAGGCAGCGTCGCAAACGTCACGCTGTACTCACCCCACACACCACTCACCGGCTGCACGCTCACCAACCCCGCCGTATCCATCCGATTGCAATACAGCCGCAGCGTCGCCCGCGAAACCTGTGCCGCCGTCGTCCCAGCGGGCAGCGTCGAAAGATCGAACTGCAGCAGCGCCGTATACCCGCCGCCGACATTCAAATTCGAAATAGCCCCGCTATTCACCGCCGGCAGCGCGCTGTTCACATGAGCATCCGCCACCAGAGTCGCCTCCACCGCGAACGCCGGCAAACCAGCCCACATCACCGCGAGCCCCACCCCAGACAGAAATCTCCGCCAAACCAGGCCCAATCCAACTCCTCAACAACGATCCAAACTCTGCGATGCACGTCGCCGGCGAGTTGCCACCCGGCCCAATGCGTTCCAAAACGAAACAAACTACGGGAGCACTCCCGTTTTAGGTCATCAACGCCCAAAACACAAGCACTCTTTCACTCCCGCCTTCGTATTATTCGAGTCCCACCCGCTCGAAGAGAAACAGCCGAGATCTTCCACCTGCAACCCGCATCCCATATAGTGGCCGAGAGGCACACCAACCAACGAGGGGCACACAGGCATGAGCACCATCGAAACCCGCAAACCCAACCAACCCGGCCACCCTCCCCTCCCAGAAAACCTCGCCGACATCGGCCGCCTCATCACCGCCTACTACTCCCTCCACCCCGACCCCGCCATCCCCGCCCAGCGCGTAGCCTTCGGAACCTCCGGCCACCGCGGCAGCGCCTTCTCCGCCAGCTTCAACGACGACCACATCGCCGCCATCACCCAGGCCATCGTCGAATACCGCGCCACCGAGCACACCACCGGACCACTCTTCCTCGCCAAAGACACTCACGCCCTCTCCGAACCCGCCTTCGTCACCGCCCTCGAAGTCCTCGTCGCCAACGACATCGAAGTCCTCATCGACGAGCACCTCGGCTACACTCCCACGCCCGTCCTCTCGCACGCTATCCTCACGCGCAACGCCAATCTCAAACTCCACCGCTGCGACGGCATCGTCATCACCCCGTCCCACAACCCCCCTGAAGACGGCGGCTTCAAATACAACCCACCCACCGGCGGCCCAGCCGACACCACCGCCACCAAATGGATCGAAGACCGCGCCAACCAACTCATCGCCGAAAAACTTCACGGCGTAAAGCGCATCCCCTACGCCCGCGCCCTCTCCGCCGACAAGACCTACCGCCACGACTACATCACCGCCTACGTCAACGACCTCGCCAATGTCATCGACTTCGCCCCGCTCAAAAACACCACGCTCAAACTAGCCGTAGATCCGCTAGGCGGAGCAGGCGTCCACTACTGGCCCCGCATCGCAGAAAAGTACCTGCCATCGTTACAAATCCTCAACCCCTACACCGACCAGACCTTCCGCTTCATGACCTGCGACTGGGACGGCCGCATCCGCATGGACTGCTCCAGCCCGTATGCAATGGCATCCCTCATCGCTAACAAGGAAAAGTACGACGTAGCCTGCGCCGCCGACACCGACCACGACCGCCACGGCATCGTCACCCGCACCACCGGCCTCCTCAACCCCAACCACTACCTCGCCGTCTGCATTCAATACCTCTTCACCCATCGCCCAGACTGGTCCGCAAAAGTCGGCATCGGCAAAACCGTCGTCTCCTCCTCCATCATCGACCGCGTCACCAAAGGCCTCAACCGCCCCATGTTGGAAGTGCCCGTAGGTTTTAAGTGGTTTGTAGCAGGCCTCCTCGACGGCACACTCGGCTTCGTAGGCGAAGAGTCCGCCGGCGCCAGCTTCCTCCGCCGCAACGGCCAGGTCTGGACCACCGACAAAGACGGCCTCATTCCCGGCCTACTCGCCGCAGAAATGACGGCAGTCACCGGCAAAGACCCAGGAGAAATCTACTCCGAGCTAACAAAAAAATACGGCAACCCAGTCTACGAACGCATCGACGCCGCAGCCGCCAAAGAACAAAAAGCCAAGCTAGCCAAGCTCTCCGCCGCGCAGGTCACCGCAAAAGACCTCGCCGGCGAACCCATCACCGCCATCCTCACCGAAGCCCCCGGCAACCACGCCCCCATCGGCGGCCTCAAAGTCAGCACCGAAAACGGCTGGTTCGCCGCCCGCCCCTCAGGCACCGAAGACGTCTACAAAATCTACGCCGAATCCTTCAAAGGCCGCGATCACCTAAAACAAATCCAAACCGAAGCCCAGCAGCTGGTCACCAAAGCCATCGCATAAACTCCGACGGTCTGAACCAATCAAGCCTCAGACCGCCGGTTCGGTGTCAATCAATTCCAGCGTTTCATCTCCGGCCAAATAGTCTTCAGGTTCCACTTGAAGCCCCGGCAATGGTAGATAGGCATCCACTCATCACGACGAGAAAGAGGGTCATTCGTCTCGCCAATAATTGAGTAGCTGGCACACTTGGTCTGCATGTTTCGCTCGTGTCCCTCTCCCAGCACGATTAAGCTTTCACCTGTGTACTCACGCGGTCCCCAGATCCAGTAATTCTGGTGGTTCCCTATCGACTTCGGCAGACCATACTTTGGCCCGAAAAAGTCGATAGCCCCTGCATCGCCATAGTTGTTTGCGAAGATGGCGGTCTTCCGCTGCTCTTCCGGCGAAAGCGTGTGATAGTACGCCGCTACTCGCTGTGCAATCCCCTCCCAGCCGAACATATCGGCATAGAGCTGTGGCAGCACACCCTCCGGCACATGCTCGAACTTCTGCTGCTCAATGCCCATCCTATGCTCATAGGCCACGAAATCAGGAACGCTCAGCATCGGCAAAATCGTCGGCGCGTAGATGCCCCCTACCGCCACAATTGCCAGCGCCAGCAACGGCTTCACCCATACCCACCCCCTGCCTGCGGTCACGCCTTCGATCCAAACCGCTCCAGCGGCAAACATCATCGGATACACCGGTGCAACGTAATACATCTTCCCGTGCAGCACCATCAGCTCCAACAGAAAAATCACGTAGGCCCATCCCAATACGCGAAACCTGCGCCCACGCTCTGAAAAGAAAAACAGCAGTGCAAACGGAACCAACAGCGCAGCAACAAATCCCAGCATCTGCGCCTGAGCCCCCAGGAAAGCCACCGGACCAAGCACAATATCGCGTCCGCTCTCACGCACGTTATGCATTAGCTGAAGAAATGGAAACTCATGTCGCCACTGCCACAAAAAATTCGGCACCGCAATCAACGCTGCAAGCGCACAGCCGAACCAGAACCAACGTTGTCGCAGGTTCGAGCGCAGCGGCGTCAGACACATGCCCACAATCACACCCGAAAGCCAGAAGAGCACGCCATACTTATTCAGAATCGTGATCCCCGCTAATCCGCCTACGACAAGCCAAAGCCGTTCGTCACCTCTTTGAGCGATTCGCACTAGGAGGTAAGCAATCACCGTCCAAAGCAGTGGATCAAAGGCATTCATCGTAAATAGATGGGACAGAGCAAGCGATACCGGAGCCATCAGGGCCGCCAACGACGCAAGAAACATCGCCCAGCGACGTCCTCCCAGCTCACGCGCAAGCAACCCCGCCAGAACAATCGTCGCAATCCCCGCGAGAGCGGGCAGCAGCCGCAATGCCCACAGAGAAGTACCGATCGTGTGCTGCAACAGCCACGCAATCCATCCAATCAGCGGTGGCTGATCCACATACCCCCACGCCGGATGTTCCCCGCACGCCAGATAGTACAGCTCATCGCGAAAATATCCATAATTAGGCCCAGCCAGAAAGTAGAGAACGAGTCGCACGAAGGCAACACACGCAACAATGGCAACTCCCGATGTAAAAAAAGATTGTCCTTTGCCCTGAGCAACAGTCATCGATGTTTTTTCAATCATGCGCTTAGCTACGGAGACTACATCCAAAAGTTCCAGATGGATCGACAGGAATCACTTAGTCACAGGTATCTTCAAAAACTCCCCACGCCCAGCGCGGTCCCCATTCGTGCGGTCTTATCGCGAGTGGGACTTCGTGCGAAGCACGAACCGTCTTACTCCGTACTCACCCGCCGCTTCGCCTTCAACAAAACATCCACCGCCTCCGCACGATCATCCCAGTAATCCAGCTTCACCCGCCCATCCGGCAACTGCGTCACCGTAGCCGGAGCGGCACTCTCCGTGCAATACCACCCACTCGGCAACACGACAGCATTCCGAGGCCGCCCCAGGCTCCGATCAAACACCAGCTCATCACCATCCAGCCAATAACTCACCGGAGCGGTATACGTCTCTGCAATCCGCAGCCGCAGCGTCTCACCCTCTTTCACCGGCGCAGGAAACGGAATTACCACCACGCGATCCTTCGCATCCACCGTCTCTCCCGCATTGATCTTCGAAGCCACCATCTCCGCCCCGCTCATCTCCTCCGTCTTCAATTTCTCCCCGGTGTCCAATACATAAGCCGAAGGATTGCTAGCCACGCTACCCGTCCGCACGACATTCGCATATCCATTGATCCCCGGCCGCTTCTCCGTATAGTCGTGATACAGGCTGAACGCATGCGTCTCCGGCTGCTGCAAAAAATAAACAATGTCGCGGTCCTGATAAGCCCGCTCCGACAACCGCGCCCGCTCGCTCTCACCCGCAAACGGCGACTCCCAACTCTTCGCAGCGGTCAGTTCCTTCGGCATCGCCGCCGCGCCCGTCTGCGCATCCTTCACTGCCTTCAACACCAGCGGAGCCTCACCCGTTCCCGCATGGAGAAAGCTGATCGCAATCCTCCCATCCTTCTCAGTCCTGATCTGCGAAGGCACCGTCAGCCCCACCACCTCATACCCCGCAGGCAGCACCACCTTATTTCGCCTGATCCCCAGCGGACGATTGAACACAATCGTCTTCCCCTCGACGTAGTAACTCTTCGCATCCTTGTAGGTCTTCACAATCACGACGCGCCCCTGCCCGTTCTCCGGCACCGGACGCGCCAGCGTCACCTTGATGTAATCCGTCCCCTCATCCGCCTTCGCCATCAGCGGATCTTTCTTCGCCTCCGCCCCACTCACCACCGCAAACTCCAACGGCTTGCCAGTCATCGCATCGAACACACTTTCATCACTCGCCACACTTCCCTTACGAATAGGGTTGTAAAAAAACTTTGCCCCCGACGTAGTCGCAGTCACCTCGTAATAAATCTTGAAGCTCGCCGTCTCGGGAGCCAGCAGCTCATACCGCGTATATTCATCAGTCTCGGTCTGCGCTCCAGTCGCCGAAGGAAGCACCACCGCGTCCTTGTTCGCTTGGGCACGCCCGACATTGCAGATCGAAAACGCAAGACAAAGCGCCACTCCAGAACAAACCATCTTCTTGATAGACATGTCCCCGAGCATACGACACTCTCACTTCAAAGGAAAAACCTGGCCTCTTCTCTGGCCACCCAAAGCCAGATGGCGAGAACGGCGGTTATCGTTACTTGTTTCAGGCCGGGTACAGAAGATATCCCAGAAAGTTTTTTGTGACCTCGGCGATGAACTGCTTATCCGTTGCGCGGCTGAGTTCCTTCCATACGGAGACCTCCGATAACTCGCGGACCTCAACCAAGGTGGCCATGGTCAGCAGCGCGAAGAGAACAGCTTTTTTGGGATCCCTGTGCTGAATTCTCGCGCGGTGTGCAAGCACCAGACCGGCAAGGTGCTCGTAGCCGCTTGTGATGGATTGCATGGCGCGTTTCCTGAACTCCTCGTCCGTGTCGGTCTCGACAAACCTTGTCATTGCCCGCATGAACCCGGGCCGCAGCCGGTACTGCTGTAGCGTGTCTTTGACGATCAAGTGGGCAAGGCCCTCAAGCGTTCGAGCACCGGATGTATCCATCGAGCGGTCTGCGAGTATCAGCCTCTCTATCTCCTCCAAAAGAGCCACGCGATATAGCGCATTGCGGTCTCGAAATCGTCGATAGACGCTGGCCGGAGCGGTCCCTGCCATCTTGGCGATGCGCGGAATGGTCGTGCCTTCGAGGCCAAATTCTTCGAGTGCCTTCAGTGTGGCGGCGATGAGCCTGGCCGATGTCTGGCGGCTGCGCTGCTGCTGTGGCTTGATGAATCCTTCAGTCATAAAGAAAAGTTTATGATCGAATGCCAAATTTAGCGAATGCGATGATACATTCGCATATATGAACAAGAACACCGAAACTTCCGTGCCGCGCATCCCGTTGGACCTTCTCTTCGCAGAACCAGAAAAGGATGAGGGGCGGTTGTCCCCGGACGGCAAACTGCTGCTCTACCTGGCACCCGTTGAAGGCAAGCTCGGCGTTTGGGTGCGCACGTTGGGAAGCGATGATGACAGACCCATAGTCTACGACCCGACACGCCCCATCCACTGGGCTCGCTGGCAGGGCGACGGTAAACACATGCTGTATCTCCAGGACCGGGGCGGCGACGAGAACTATGATCTCTTCCGCGTTGATCTTTTGGGGGGCGCGCCGGAGCGATTAACCTCCGGTGCCGGAACGCGAGCTCTCCCGCTGGCAATAGATGCGCGCTTTCCCGATGAGGTACTGATTACGTTGAACGAACGGAAGCCGAGTCTGATGGACGTGCATCGCATCCACTTTCCTTCCGGTGAGATGGTAGTGGATACGGAGAATCCGGGCGATGTCCTTCTCTGGCTTGCTGACAATCAGCTAAATGTCCGCGCGGCAATCGCGAAAAAAGCTGACGGGAGCTATGCGATTCGCAAACGAGACGATGCGAATTCTGAGTGGACCGTTCTGGAGGAGAATGCCTTCGAGGAAGGCATGCCTCGCCTCATCGCATTCTCACCCGAGAATGATTACCTGTATGTTCTTACAGCCAAGGGTTCGGAGACGAGCCGACTCGTGAAGTACGAGCTTGAAAGCGGCGTTCATACAACGCTCTTCGAGCATCCCGAATTCGATGTCGCCACGGTTTACATGGATCCTGGTTCGTGCGAGATCGGCGCGATTGCTGTTCTGGAGGACAAGCTCGTGTGGACTCCGATGAACTTCGCGATGAAAAAGGCCTTCAACAACTTTACGGAACGAGTCCACGGCGAGATTTCGACTATTACTGGCTCGGCTGATGGAAGCGCGCTACTGTTCCGATGCCAGACGGATACGATGCCCGCCGAGTACCACTTGTACAAGTTCGACAAGGATTCAGTGTCGTTGCTCTTTCAGAGCAGTCCAAAGCTGCTGGATTATTATGCGCTAGCGCCCATGAAGCCGATCGCCTTCGACGCAAGGGATGGGCTGAAAATTAATGGGTATCTGACGCTGCCAATCGGTCTTGAGGTCAAGGCGCTACCCACGGTCCTATTCGTCCATGGCGGGCCGTGGTATCGCGATCGCTGGGGGTTCGATCCGATTGTTCAGTGGCTTGCGAACCGCGGCTATGCCGTGCTGCAGGTGAACTTTCGTGGCTCTACCGGGTATGGCAACGCGTTCCTCAATGCGGGGAACCGCGAGTGGGCAGGCGCGATGCGAACAGACCTGCTGGATGCGAGGGAGTGGGCGATTTCAAAAGGTCTTGCCGATCCGCAACGGTGCGCGATCCTGGGCGGGAGCTATGGCGGCTACGCTGTGCTCACCGCGCTCGCATGGAGCCCCGATGCGTTTCGGTGCGGCATCGATATCGTCGGTCCATCCGATCTGACGACGTTTATGGAGTCAATTCCGGCGTATTGGGAGCCGATGCGCAAGATGTTTTTGGAACGCGTGGGCGAAGACACCGAGTTTCTGAAGGCGCAATCGCCGCTGTATCGAGTGTCATCGATTCATGCTCCGCTCATGATCGTGCAGGGCACCAACGATCCCAGAGTGAAGCAACGGGAGAGCGACCAGATGGTTGAGGCGCTGAAGGCGAAGGGGAATGATGTCGTTTACCTCGTCTTTGAAAACGAAGGTCATGGGCTGGCGCATCAGGAAAACCTTCAGCACTTTGCCGCAGTGGCGGAACAGTTCCTGGCGAGGCACATGGCGAAATAGATTGAGCCTGCTGTATGCACTGTGAAGAGTCAGCCCTTATAAGTCGGCTTCTCGGAAGTAACCCGTTCGCAAAGGCGCGGGGCTGGGTATACGTGTTTCGAAACAGACTCGTCCTGTGACCTGTTCCGGTCCAATAGTGATTGGATATTTCTTGCTGACTATTGGAAAAAATGGACGCCATCACTGGCATTTTTTTCTGACCACTCCACAAAGCTTGTTGGCATCTCATCTCGTAAGTAGCAAAAGGAGATGTTCATGCAGGTTCAGATCAACAGTGACAGCACGATCTCAATGCACAACAAACTCTCCGACTCCATCGGAGCCTATATCAACAACCTCCTGCAACGATTCGACCCTTATCTAACCAGGGTCGAAGTTCATCTGACCGGCGAAAACATGAAGAAAGCCGGCCCGAAGGACAAACGCTGCGTACTCGAAGCTCGTGCCAAGCGCCATCAACCTCTCGTCGTCTCTAACAAATCAACCGACATCGAAGCAGCATTCTCCGGTGCCGCAGCCAAGATGCACCGCCAGCTCGAAACCACCTACGGCCGTCTCGCCGACAAGCGTCGCCGCAAACACAGGATGGAGAACCGCACCAACCTGCAATCCGTCTCCGCAGACTGACAGAAATATTTATTTCCGTGCTTTCTACCCAAAAACGGCATGTCAAGCCCCTAAACCACCTAACCTATTACGCAACAACAACATCGACGGGCATAAACATACTTGACACACCAAAACCTGTTAGGCCAAAGTGGGCGTGACAGGGCAGTGGGGTTCTTACGACGAGGTGCGATTCTTGAAAAGAATCTTTGTGTATTCAATGAATGCAGTCATGTTGTCTTGTCTATCTCCGAGCCATTTTAGGTAGCCATCTCCATCGAATGCCTCTTGGGGGACGCCTCTTTCGATATCAACCTTTAGGTCCGCAAACCACTGTTCGCCATACCCAAATACGGGAAAACGGCCAGTGCTGCTTAGTGCTTCCCATGACTTCCTAATAGGTCTCTTGACCGGCCCAAATTCGTTATCAAATGTCTTCATCGCTTCTCTCGCAAACAGATCGGCCACCTGAATACGCGGATTGATCCGGGAAGAGTCAAAGATGAGTTTTGAAGCGACCCGCGAGGTCCAACCTGGATTCAATTCCCGCATGTTCGCGTAAAGTATCGCTGCGTTGTGTTCGCTTTCGATGCGCGAATCGAAGGTTATTTCGGCAATCTCATCTGCGTGTTCGGCAAAGCCAGCCATCTGTGCCACCACCTCCATAAAAGCTTGAAAGTAGGTCCTGCTGGTTAGGGTAGCTCGGTTTACCAATGGAAAAGTCTTCGCTTGCGCAACTAGATCGATGGTCGCGGCAAAGCCACAGATGCCGCTGTTAGCCAGCATGATAATGAGGTCGCGATACAGAGCCTTGTTTTCAAGGTGAGGACTGTTCTCGTAATCGCCCCTGTCGCTGTCGCAGTTGTTAGCGTGGAAGGGGATGCCTTTTGTTCTTTCGATCCATCCTGCCTGAATCACTTTCCATTGATCACTAGTTCCGATCAGAGCGGCTACCGTGCAAACCCGCTCCTTCTTTTCGTCCATGCTTTCGTCGCCATAGGCGAAAATCATCACCGCGCTCCAATTACTGACGTATTGACATTGGACACACATCAGTTCTACCCTCATTTCTGAGAGTTGAGACGGTATGCGCCCCTATCCCTCTGCCAAGAATGACGAGGGTGCCACGTCTAGCTTTTGTTATCTCGCATTATTCTAGTCCTATGAAGACGCCCCCAGCTACGCCTGAGTTCACTCGTTTCACCTCCGCCGTAAAGGACATACTTAAAGTGTCCAAGGGCGAAATGCAAACGCGAATCGAGGCGCATAAAGAGAGTGGAAAGCGACTCTCTAAGGGCGCTTCCCTCGGCTCTGCCGCTTCATCCAAAGTTCGTTCTTCTTTTGGTAAATCTTAGAACGCCGTTTCCGACACCTTGCCAGTCAGTTCTGCATAAGTCAGTCTCTTCCCTGAAATCTGCGATACAGCCAGCATGAATCTATCCGCGTCGTTGAGTGGATTGTCTTTGGTTGCGCGGTTGTTGAATCGGAACATCTGTTCGTCAAGATAGGCGTCAAGGTGGAACGGCTCGACGGCCACGTAGGTGCCAGCGAGATTGCGCTTCATCAGCGACCAGAAGTTCTCTAGCCCGTTAGTGTGGACGTTGCCTTCGACGTAGGCATTGACGTGGTTAACAGTCTCATGGATGTAGTTCTCTTTCAGCTTGTCGTAGGCGACAGCCTGATCGCTGTACACCGCAGAGCCGTGATGAATGTTCTTTAGAATTTCGTTCTGCAATGTCTCACGCTTTACGTTCGGCACAACCTTCGCCCGTACCTGCCGTGACTCACGATCAAGGATGCCGAATACCGCAGTCTTGTTTGCATGACGGGTGTGATAGCTGTTCGCTGGTTGCCCTTGCATACCCATCTTTAGAGCCTTGGCGCGGCTCTTGTGCATGTTGCGGAGCTTACCGCCCACGAAGGTCTCATCAATCTCTACAGCCCCACCCTCACCGCCTCCCATCTTCTCCCATGAGCCATTCTTGAGAGCAAGACGAATGCGATGCAACATGAACCATGCCGACTTCTGAGTGACTTTCAGATCACGCGCAATCTCGTAGCTGCTGATTCCGTTCTTGCAGTTCACCACCAGCCAGATCGCCATGAGCCACTTGTCGAGGGCAATGGGAGACTCCTCGAAAATGGTGCCAGTCTTGACAGAGAACTGTTTCCGGCATCCACGGCATTTCCAGATGCGGCGAGTCTTCAGAAAGCCGACATTCTTGCTCTCGCAGTGAGGGCAAACAGTGCCTTCCATCCACCGCAAATAGGCCACAAACTCAATGCATACATCAACATCCGAGAAGTACCGGATGACTTCAATGAGGCTGTTCGGAATGTCTTGGTTTGCCATAAACCAATACTATCCAAAAGGCTGTGGTGTGTCAAGTATATTTACACCCATCGACGTGGCATTTAAGTTAGACAGACTCGGTATAATTAAAACAGGTCAAGAGATGAGGCCCTGGACAATCCGGGGCCTTTGTTTTTGTACATGCTCTTTGAAATCATAACTTTGCAACAAATTCGCAGCGAAAAGCGGGACATTCCGCCTGAAGTCTAACCCTAAGCCTAAAGGAATGAATACTTTGCGCACATTTGGTGGGGAGGGAGGGGTCTATCGCGAAAACCGCACTCCTCCGGTCACCGTGATCGGCGACCCCAGCGTCAGCAGAGGTGTCCGTCCCGCCTCCACAGGTTGGTTCAGCAGATTCTGCGCCTGCAGGTAAATCCGCCAGCGCTCCCCGAACGAATGCTCGCCATACAGATCCACCTGCCCATACCCAGCCAGCCGAAACTGGTTCGCCGAATCGTCAAACTGGTGCCCGCTGGTTCGCAGATCGACACTGAAAATCCCCACACGCCCCGGCGAAAATCGCATCTGCAACGTCGCCATATTCCGAGGCACCTGCGGCGTCCACTTCCCCACCAGCGTCGGATCGGCCTGAAACTTCGTCACCGTCGAAAACGCCAGCTGATACCCGCCAATCACCGACATCCACGGAGCCGGACGCACCTCCCACTCTGCAGTGAGCCCTTTACTCGTCAACTGCCCCAGATTCTCCCGCATCAGCAGCGTCGAAGTAGGAGTCGAGCTCAACGTCACCGCCGCCACCGGCCGGTTCACCTGCGTCCAGAAGTAGCTCCCCCGCACCGACCCCAACCGCCCCACGTTCGCAAGCGCCCCAAACTCAAACCCCGTAGCCCGCTCCGATCGCAAACTCGGATTAGCCAGCGTAATCTGCTGCCCCACCTGCCCCTGACGATAAAGCTCATTCATCGTCGGCCCGCGAAACGCGCGAAATCCCGACCCCGTCAGCGACAGCACACCATTAATCTTCTTCACCACCCCCAGCCGCGGATCAAAAACATTCTCACTGATACTCGGCAGCGGCTGCGGCGTCCCGCCACTCTGCCGCGCATCGAAGCTGCCAAAGTGATCGTACCGCGACGAGAAGGCAAACGACCACGTCGCAGGCTGCCAGAGCACCTCGCCATAAACGCCCTCACCCCGCTGCCGAGCGCTTAGACTCACCTGCGATATCTCCTCCAGATCGTTCCCCCGGTTATCCAGCACATCGCCGCCGGCCACAAGCGTCCACTGCCGATAACTCCGAGCCCACTGCACCGCCCCACCCACCTGCTGCGACGGATCAATATGCAACGCCGTCAACTCCTCCGACGTACGGGCCGCATTGATCGCAGAAAAACTCTGTCGAAAGCTCTGGTCCGTCCCATACAAACGAACCAGAAATCTCCCGGCGCCATCCACCGACCAATCGCCGCCTGCAACATAACGCCAGATGCGCACCCCATTCGTCTGCAATGGTGTCCCATTGCTGCGAGCCTCGTTCAACACATTGCCTCGCAGAAACACATCGCCATCCGTGCCCAAACCACGCCGCAACTCAACCCTGCCGCTCTGCGAGTGATCGTTCGAAGGCACATCCACCGGCCCACGCACCTCAGGAGCAGTCAAAATATACCCAGCCGTGCGAAACAGACTGCTCGCCGCCAACCCACTCCACCCCTGCGTACCAGCGGTCAACAAACCATCGACGATCGAAGTATCTTCACTTGCACCAGCTACATTCAAACCGTAATCAAAGTTCTTCGGCACAACGGGAACGACATCGATTACGCCACCAATCGCGCTCGACCCATACAAATCCGAGGCTCCACCCCGCATCAACTCCACATCTCGCGTAGCCAGCGAAGGAATCTCACTCCAGTGAATCCAACCTCCATACGCATCGTTCAACGGAACCTGATCGCTCAACACCAGCGTCCTGCTCGCAGCCGTGGAGCCGAGCCCACGCAACGTTGTCCCTTCGGTCGTCGGATTCGCCACCCACGAGCTCGTCCTTCGGAACAACTGAAACCCCGCAACCTGCCGTAGCCGGTCATCCAACGTAAATCCAGGTGCCTCGCGCAACTGCTCCCCGGTCATCGTCCGCACGCTGCTCGCGCTCGCATCCAGCGCTAACGGCGCGCGTGCAGCCGTCACCTCAATCTCCTCGACGAATGCAGCGACATGCATCTCCACCAATAAGCGGCTCTCGTTCCCAGGAGCACGTGTTACGCGGCCGAATCCATCCTTTGTAATCTCCACGGTTGCCGATGTCCCGGCATTCACGGTCGCACATCCGCCCGCATCACTCATTGCAGCCTGCGCCGGGTCTTCCTGCACCTGCACACGCGCGCCAACGACAGGCTGACCTCGTTCATCCTGCACGCAGACTACGATTGGACGCGAAGCTGCACGAGCCGGCAAAGCGCCGAACATCAGCCCGGCAATCCATAGTCCAAAATGCAACCGTACGCGCATCACCTACAATCCTACCGTCAGGCCGGCGCAGCAACATCACGGTCTGCGGACATCTCTCGCGCATCGTGATACTCTTCCGCGAAGACCGAACTTGATATGGCAACCACGCGCCGCACCTTCTGTTCCCAAGCCGCCACGCTCTTGCTCACACCGCGCCTTTTACTGGCCCAGACAAAGGCCACATCGCATCCCGACGTGGCTGCAATCGATCACGACCGCATACTAGCGCAAGCCAACGCTTATCTCTCGGAGAAGCCCAGCACCCTCGGCACTCTTCCCTGCCCACGCAGCCCAGGATCGCCACAGGATTTTTACTCTGAGGCGGAAGATTACTGGCCCGATCCTGCAAATCCCACAGGCCCATTCGTCGCGCGTACTGGATCGCCCAATCCTGATGCCTTCGTTGCGCATCGCGACGCTTTGCTTAATCTCTGCATCTGCGTTCCCGCATTAACAGCGGCTTTTGTGCTCACGAACGAAGCAAAGTATGTTCAACATGCTGTTCTGCATCTGCGCGCCTGGTTCGTTGATCCTGCGACGCGAATGACACCGAGTCTGATGTATGGGCAGACGATTCGCCCTGCGAAGAGTGGACGACCTGACGGCGTTGTGGAAGCCGTACACCTTGCGGAAGTTGTTCTGTGCATCCCTTTTCTTGCCAGCGCTGAGGAATTTGCGGATGCGGATCGCGCCGCGATCCAGAAGTGGTTTGCGGATTATTTCGAGTGGCTCAACTCTTCTCGTCTCGCCGGGCTCGCGCGGGACAGCAGGAACCATCACGGGACATCATGGTTGCTGCAGGCTGCGGCGATCGCGCATCTCAATGAAATCAAGGATGATGCTCCGCTCACTACTTTGCGACATCAGTTCAAATCGAGCACGATTCGTGCGCAGATCGTGGCTAATGGCACGTTTCCTCGTGAACTCAGTACGGCGAATCCTTATCGGAATACGCTGTTCAATCTCGATATGTTTGCCGGAGTTTGTCTTCTGCTTTCGACCCGGTTTGAGAGTGTATGGGACTATGAGTTGCAGGATGGGCCTGGCATGCGTACTGTGATTGCACGTCTTTATCCTTGCATCCTGGATCGGGGAACATGGCCATATCTCGCTGATGCTGAGCACTTTAAAGACCTGCCAATTCGGCCGCCTAGTCTCTTGTTTGCGGCGCGCGCTTATAACCGGCCTGAGTATGCAGAGCTTTGGAAGACTCTGAAGCCTGATCCTCCGGTTCCTGAGCTTCAGCGGACGTTTCCTATCCGGCAGCCTCTGCTCTGGGTGACTCGTCCGAAGCCTTCAGTCTGAAATTTTTGGGGTATTTTTATTTTGTGGTGAGATTGGCGTTTTACAGGGGGATTCGCGATTTCCACAGGAAAAATACGTGGTTTTTCGCTGGTAGTTTGTGGTCCTTGTGTGGTCATAACGTGGTTCTTATACGCACGTTTGCAGGTAGCGAAAAACACGCCACTTTTCTGAAATTTATTTTTTGACTTCCGCTACTTCTTCTTTTTCTCGCGGAACTCTTTCACGATGGCCAGGTATTTCTTTGCGATCTCGGTAATCACTTCGGGTCTGCCTGCTTCTATCTCCTTCGCAGCGACCAGGTCGGAGCCTACGCCGAGCGCAAACGCTCCTGCTTCGAGAAACTCCACTGCCGTGCCTAACATCACGCCACCGGTTGGAATCATCTCAACCTGCGGCAGCGGTCCCTTTAACGATGTCAAGTACTTTGCGCCGCCCATTGCGTTGGCGGGAAACACCTTCACGACATCGGCTCCCGCCTGCCATGCGGTGACAATCTCAGTTGGCGTCAGCGCGCCCGGCAGAACAGCAATCGAATAGCGATGGCACATCTCGATGGTCTTGAGGTTCAGAGCGGGGCTGACGACAAACTGTGCGCCTTCAAGAATGCACATGCGTGCCGTCTCGGCATCGAGCACCGTGCCTGCGCCGATCAGAATATCGGGCCGCTGCTCTGCCAGCTTGCGCATCACTTGAATCGCACCGGGGACCGTCATGGTGATCTCGAGGACGGTTACACCTCCTGCGGCGACTGCCGCGGCCAACGCCATTGCCTGATCCACCGACTGCGCGCGCAACACGGGAACCAAGCCAATCTCCCGCAACGTCTTCAGTACTGCAACCTTTTCCATTCCTGACTCCTGTTTTTTGGTTCTTGCTCTGTCCCGACTCTTACGCTGCCGTGTTCTATCGTTGCACGCGGGCTCCGCCGCCCTTCATGATGCGCTGGACTTCGTCGAAGGTGGCCATGGTGGTGTCGCCTGGTGTGGTCATTGCTAGAGCACCGTGAGCGCAGCCGCAGTTGACGGCCCATTCCGGACCCTGGCCCGTTAGGAAACCGTAAATAAGGCCTGAGGCGAAGGAGTCGCCGCCGCCTACGCGGTCGAAGATCTCGAGGTCGGGCATTGGTCTCGCTTCGTGGAACTTGCCCTGGTAGTAGCAGACTGCGCCCCAGTCGTTGACTGTTGCGGTTTTTGCATGGCGCAGCGTGGTGGCAACCACTTTGAAGTTGGGGAAGGTTGCTACGGCCTTCTCGATCATCTTGCGGAAGCTGCCTGAGTCCAGTTCGCCGAGTTGTTCGCCTGCACCTTCGATCTCGAAGCCCAGTGCTGCAGTGAAGTCCTCTTCGTTGCCGATCATTACGTCGACGTAGGAGGCTAGTTCGCGGTTGACCTCGGTGGCTCGTGCTTTGCCGCCGATCGACTTCCAGAGCGAGTCACGATAGTTGAGGTCGTAGCTGATGATGGTGCCGTGCTTGCGTGCGGCGACCATGGCTTCCTTCGCGACCTCGGGGGTTGTCTCGCTAAGCGCGCAGAAGATGCCGCCGGTGTGGAACCAGCGGGCGCCTTCTTTGCCGAAGATCTCATCCCAGTCGATCTGTCCCGGCTTCAATTGGCTGACTGCGGTATGGCCACGGTCGGAACAGCCCAGCGCTGCGCGTACGCCGAAGCCGCGCTCGGTGAAGTTCAAGCCGTTGCGCGTTGTGCGGCCTACACCGTCATATTTTGTCCAGACGAGGTGCGACTGATCGACTCCACCTTGCAGCATGAGGTCTTCGAGCAGGCGGCCTACAGGATTGTCGGCGAGCGCCGTCACGATGGCGGTCTTCAAGCCGAAGCATCGGCGGAGACCGCGTGCGACGTTGTACTCCCCGCCGCCCTCCCACACCTGGAACTGACGCGCTGTGGCGACGCGCACATCGCCGGGGTCGAGGCGGAGCATCACTTCGCCGAGGCTGACCTCGTCCCATTTGCATTCGTCTTTCTTGCGAACCACGATATCGTTCGAACTTGTCACTGCCTCTTCCCTTCTGGTCTTGAAAATGACCGTTGTTTAACTTTTCCTTATTTCAGATCAGCAATCGCAACCGGATCCATATCGTCGTAGGCCTGGTTCTCTCCGCCCATGCCCCAGCAGAAGCTATAGTTTTTCGTGCCGACCCCGGCATGAATTGACCAGCCCGGTGAGACGACTACTTCCTTGTCGGCGACGATGAGATGGCTCGTTGCGTCGGGTGGTCCCATAAGGTGCATGACGCGGTGTGCCGGGTCGACGTCGAAGTAGAAGTAGACCTCGCTGCGACGCATGTGGGTGTGCGCGGGCATCGTGTTCCAGTTACTGCCTACAGCGAGCAGGGTGAATCCCATGACAAGCTGGCAGCTTTTGATTCCGTCGCGATAGATAGCTTTGTAGATGGTGCGTTTGTTGCATGTCTCGAGGCTTCCGAGTTCGAGCCCCTTGAGATCGGCGAACTTCACCATCTCGGTTGGGTACTCTTTGTGCGCGGGATAGCTGAGCAGATAAAAGTATGCGGGTTTGGTGGAGTCCTTACTCGAAAAAGTGACTACCCGGTTTCCGCGCCCTACATACAGGCAATCGAGCTTGCTCATTTCGAAGCTCTTGCCATCAACGACGACCGTGCCTGCGCCGCCGACGTTGAAGACGCCAAGTTCGCGGCGCTCGAGAAAGTATTCTGCGCGAAGCTCCGGTTCGGTTTCGAGCTGCAACTCCTCGCTGACTGGAACCGCCGATCCAATCACGGTACGGTCGAGGTCGACGTAGGCAAACTCAATCTCACCGGGCTCGAACATTCCTTCGAGCAAAAACGTTTCGCGCAGTTCGTCGGTGTTCATCATCTCGTACCGCACTGCGTCTGCCATCTGATAAAGCCGCATGAATCTTCTCCTCCAAAATTCTCCTCCAGTATAGCCACCGAAGGATTTTGTTTTGCGCGCGTGCAAATTCTAAAACTCCTGCTACCATTCTCCTCAATTCAGCAGGTCCACCTATGTCGATGCTTCGCCGCGTCACCCAACTCGCCGCCGTTCTTGCTCTTGTCGCAATCTCCACGTTTGCACAGTCGCCTCCTCCTACTCGCCATGTTCATTTCATCGTGCAGGCTCCATCGAACCTTTCGGCGCCTATCAGCGGACGGTTGCTGATCTTTCTAAAGCCTGGTTCGGGAGACAAAGAGGTTGATTCGAACCAGATGAATCCTATAGCCACGTGGATTGGGGCTAGAGAGGTGCAGAGCCTTGGCGCAGGCGGCTCGGTTGACGTCGATCCGGACGCCGGAGGAATTGCTTCGCCTGGTCCGTTCGCCTCCATTCCTACTGGCGACTACGAGGTTCAGGCAGTGCTCGACGTAGATCACACCTATAACTACAGCGGCAGAAGTCCCGACGACTGGATAAGCCCAGTGGTCGCTCTTTCGCATTGGACTGCTGGCGAAGGCGCGGAACCTGTGCTGCAACTGACGGGGCATCCGGAAGAGAATGCCGCGCGTACGGCTGCTCTGGCGAAAGTGCGAGCCCAGGTGGTGCCCGGTGTGGCGCAGCTCGAAGAGTTGCAGAGCGCTGCGCTCACGCGTTTCTGGGGGCGGCCTATCTCGATTCGAGCGTGGGTGATTCTGCCGCCAGGATACGCCGAACACAGTGACGAACATTACCCCACGGTCTACTGGACGCACGGCTTCGGAGGCAAGCTGGATTCAATCCTCACTTCAGGGCTGGCTCTGCACGGCCGTATGAAGGACGGTAAGGTGCCACCGATGATCTGGGTGATTCTCGACGAATCGTGTCCGCAGGGGACGCATGAGTTCGCCGACTCGGTGAACAATGGCCCATGGGGCTCTGCGCTGACAACAGAGTTCATTCCTTATCTTGAGCACAAGTACCGCATGGATGCGCGCACCAATGGCCGCTTTCTCAATGGGCACTCCAGCGGCGGGTGGGCGACGCTGCAACTGCAGATCAACTATCCGAAGATCTTTGGAGGAACGTGGTCGACCTCACCGGACTCGAGCGACTTTCACGACTTCACCGGGCCGGATCTGTATGCGCCGAACGCCAATATGTATCGCAAGCCGGACGGTTCGCCGTGGCCCATAATCCGTATGGACGGAAAGGTCCTCGTCACGATGGAGCAGTTTGCGAGGTTCGAACGAGTCCTCGGACCGTACGGAGGACAGTTCGCGTCGTTCGAGTGGGTCTTTTCGCCAAAATCCAATAGCGGCGCCCCGGTCCAGATGTTCAACCGCACTACGGGAGACGTTGATCCGGCGGTGGTCGCGTACTGGCACGAGCACTACGACCTGGCTCATCTTGTCGAAGCGAACTGGCCGCGGCTCAAACCGGATCTCACGGGACGCATCCATCTCTTGGTTGGAACGGCTGATACGTTTTACCTCGATGGTCCGGCGCGTAGGCTGGAAGCGGTACTGACGCGGCTTGGCGCGGAGCCGCACTTTACTTATTTGCCGGGGCGTACTCACTTCGATCTCTACGTGGTGGGGCAGGATCGTATGGCGTTGTTCGATCAGATCAGCGCCGAGATGTACGCGGTCGCTCGACCTGGGGCGCACTGGCAGCCGCATGTTGCTGTGCCTGCTCCTTAGGCTTGGTTGGCGAGTCTTGGCAGGAAGCGGAGAGATGTGATTCACTTTCTCAATGGCCATCGAACAGACTCGCCGCAACTTTCTACGGACAGCTCCTCTCGCCGCCGCCAGCCTTCCTCTTGCAGATAAGATCGCGTTTGCCGCGGATGGAACGCAGACAACTGCCCCGGAGCCGTTTCAGGTGTTGCCGGAGGAGAAGTTTGTCGATGCCGTGAGAACGCTGCGGGCCAAGCCGGGCAATGACAACCTGTTCATCTCGAAGACGCTGCCTTTTTCCATCGTCATGACGGTGGAGGAGAAGAAGAGCGGCGCGGAGTTCGAGTACCACGAAGGGCGCGACCATATTTTTCATATCATCGAGGGCTCGACGAGCTATCAGCTTGGGGGAACTCCGAAGAACCCGCGCAATACCAAACCGGGCGAGTGGCTTGCGCCTGCATCGGATGGCGCGAGCACAGTGACGCTGCATAAAGGAGACGTGCTGATTATTCCACGCGGAACTCCGCATAAACGCAGCACGGAGGAGAGCGTTACGTTCACACTGACTTCCATTGAGAGTCCGCTGAAGTCGTAAGACGTCCGCTCGAGTTGCCCTGGCACAGCGCACCGCGTACATTGCCTTAATATGCCAAAAACGCAAGCGAATATTCTTGACAGCTTTCGACTCGACAACAAAATTGCTCTTGTAACCGGTTCCGCGAGCGGTCTCGGCGCGGCTATCGCTATTGCGCTTTCACAGGCCGGAGCCGCCGTGGCGTGCCATGGCAATCGCCGGGCGGCGACGGAGACCGCTGCGGCGATCGGCGGGAATGCTGCTGCCTTTCGCGCAGATCTCTCTTCCACTACGGGCGCTGAAGATCTCTTCACGCAGGTCAAGGATAAGTTTGGGCGGGTCGATATTCTTGTCAACAACGCCGGCACTATTCTGCGGGCTGCGGCGGAGGAGGTTACGCTGGCGGATTGGGAGCAGGTGATTCAGGTTAATCTGACGAGCGTGTTTCAACTGTCGCAGCTTGCGGCGCGGGATATGATTCCGCGCGGAGGGAGCGGCAGGAATTGCGGCAAGATCATCAACATCGCGTCGCTGCTGAGCTTTCAGGGTGGCATCCGCGTGCCGGCTTACGCGGCCAGCAAAGGCGGAGTCGCGCAACTGACGAAGGCGCTGGCCAATGAGTGGGCGCCGAAGGGGATTCAGGTCAACGCGATTGCGCCGGGCTACTTTGCTACGACGAACACGGAGGCTCTGCAGGCGGACGAGACGCGGAATCGCCAGATCCTCGAGCGCATTCCTGCTGCGCGCTGGGGGCAGCCGCAGGATCTCGCCGGGGCTGCGCTCTTTCTTAGCGCGCCGGCAAGCGACTACGTCACCGGCACCGTCATTACGGTAGATGGCGGATGGATGGGCCGGTAGTTCTGCGCCGGAAAACTGCATCTAAACAGAGATAGGAGAAACGCCATGTCACAGAGTCCACACGACCGCGCTGCCGAGTATCACAACAAGGCTGCTCACGCTCACCAGGCTGCAGCCACAGCCCACGGCAAAGGCGATCATCTTACCGCGCATGAGCTTTCGAAGCAGGCTCATGAACATTCGACGAAGGCGTTCGAGCAGTCGAAAGAGGCGGCTGCTCACTTCAAGGCCGGGAAAGAGTTGTAACTGGCGCTTTACACTGACTGAATGCTTCGAGTTCCCTACGACGATCTCTACGCTGCGCTTTGCCGCGGCATGCAGCGCCTTGGCCTGACTGATGACCGCGCCTCTGAGTGTGCGCGACTCTTTGCCGAGACTACTCGCGACGGCGTTTATACTCACGGGCTGAATCGGTTTCCCCGCTTCGTGGAAGCGATCGCCAATGGCAGCGTCGAAGTCAATGCGGAGCCGACGAAGACTGCGGGTTTTGGAGCGCTTGAACGCTGGGATGGTCATCGCGGAGTTGGCAACCTCAACGCTCTTGCGTGTATGAACCGGGCGATTGCCCTCGCCAGAGAACACGGCATCGGAGGAGTGGCGCTTGCAAACACCAACCACTGGATGCGCGGTGGCAGCTACGGCTGGCATGCGGCCGAGCAAGGGGTCTTCGCCATCTGCTGGACCAATACCCTGGCCAATCTTCCGGCATGGGGAGCGACCACGCCCACCTTGGGCAACAATCCGCTGGTCGTCGCAGTGCCTCGCCCCGGTGGACATGTGGTTTTGGACATGGCCATGTCGCAGTTTTCCTATGGAACGCTTGCCGCTTACAGTAAACGCGGTCAGCCTCTTCCGGTCGATGGAGGCTTTGACGCGACAGGCAATCTGACGAAGGATGCAGCGGCTATTGAAGCGTCGCAACGTGCTCTACCGGTGGGATATTGGAAGGGCTCAGGACTCTCGCTTGTGCTCGATATGCTCGCGGCTATGCTCTCGGGAGGCCTCGCAACTCATCAGATTCCGCTCGAACCTGCCCGCGAGACCGGACTCTCGCAGATATTCCTTGCCGTCGATCCGAAGTCAATCGCCGAGCCGCACGAACTCACTCGTATTGTCGAAGGTATCCTCGACTCGCTGCGTGAAGCTACGCGCGCCGATCCCGCAAACCCAATTCGCTACCCTGGCGAACAGACCTTGCAACTCCGCGAAGAGAACCTTCGTCTCGGAGTTCCAGTCGATCCGGAGATCTGGCAACAACTCACGCAACCGCTCTAAAACTGGGGAAAGACAACGGGCAGCAGGATTGATCCCGCTGCCCGCCTGTTGATCGTTAAATTTCAGTTTAGAAGTGGAATCCTAGCTCGGCGGTCAGAGCACGCGGTGTAACGTAGTGCGTACCGCTGAACGTCGAAAGGTAGTTGTAGAGCGCGTATTTGTTGGTGATGTTGACGGCGGTCAGGCGGAGACTCCATTTGTACCGATCGCCCTTGAAGAGGTTGTCCTGGCCGACAGACGCGTCGAAGAGGTTACGGGGCTGAATGCGAGGCGGGTTGTGGTCGTTGTTGCCCGTCCCCGGAGTGGGGACGTTGATCAGACTGGAGGTGAACTGTGATGCCACGCACTCGTAGTAGGGCGTGCCGGAGATGGGTGTTCCGAGCAGGTTGCGCCCGTTTGCCTTGACTCCGCTGCAGGTGAATCCGGCCTGGAACTCCTGGTCGGCGCTCAGCGGCAGGTAGGAAAGGCCTCCGGTTACGGGGTTGGTGCCGGCGGGTATATTGTTGTCCACCAGGACGACTGCGGGCTGACCGTTGAGCACCGCAGGGGTGCCGTCGGGCGCAAGGGAGCTATTCGGGCAGGCAGTGTTGGGATCATTCGACGACGGTTGGTAGCAAGGTGTGGATCCGGCCACCAATCCGCTGTCGTAGCGCCAATTCAAGGCAAACCAAGGGCTGCGCTTTCCGGGAATCTGATATTGGAGATGGGTGGTCTCGTTGAATTTCTCGTCGTGGTCGATGCGGAAGGGGTAAAAGGTTGTTCCCTGCGCAACTCCACCCGTGGCCCCGGCTCCGGCGACCTGCGGCCCATAAAAGCGAGCGGCCACCGAAGACATAACGACAAAAGCCGACACCCCGTGGAAGGTGGGCACGTCCGCGTGCAGAGCGTAGCCGGGGATCTTTGAATTGTGCCAATCAATTGGGAACGTGATTGGCGTGTTGCCGAGCACGCTGAAGTCGAAGGCGTTGTGAGTGTATTTCCAGATGTACTCGCCGGAGAGGACGAGGAACTTGCCGGCTGCCTGCTGGAACCCGGCATGGAACTCGTTGCGTTGGCCGGGCTGAAGAGTTGTGCCAACGCCGGCGGTGCAGGCGAGCAGCGGCGCGAGTACCTCATTGCTGCAGCCCTGGCTGGAGAGCACCAGGTTCTCATTGAAGGGTGACTCCAGGGTACGAGCGTAGGAGACACGCAGGATCGTAGCGGTTTGCTTGATGTTATAAGAGATCCCCACCCGCGGCTCCGCCTGACGGGCAATCGCCAGTCCATTGTAAAGATCTCCGCGGATACCAACGTTGAAGAGCCAGTTCTTGAGCGTGATCTGGTCTTCAAGGTACAGCGCAAGCTCCTTCACATCCGTACGGCCGATGAAGTTGAACTGACCGCCGCCGCGAGTCAAATCGTACGGCAGAAGAACGGAGTTGAAGTTGCCGTTGGGGAGATCTCCAACCGCCGCGCACTGCGATGGATCGGTGAGTCCAGGTAACGAATTACCGTTGATATCCACGCAAGGCGAATTGAATGTCGAGCTAACGATCCCGAGCGTATCGTTCTCTCGCAGAAATGTCTGTGAGTACATCGCACCGAACTTGATATTGTTTACCCCTTTCACATACGAAATGTCGGAATGCACGCCGGCGTTCGTAAGGGAACGGGTTTGAGCGATGGTTTGGTTCTGTAGACTGGGTGGCCCAAGATCAGCAAGGGGATTGTTGCTCGGGTAGTAGTTGTACGCATCTCTGCGCACATAGGGGCTGAAGTTGAAGACTGAGTTATTTCCAAGGGTGTGAGTATAGGTAGGGGCGATGTCGAAGGTACCAATCTTCGAGCGTTGATCGGTATTGCCCACACTGCCGAGGACGGGATTTGCGCCGGTTCCGCCGCTGACCACATTCAGCACATTCAGATTGTCATATGAGTTCGGCGTTTGAAACCACGAACGGCTGTAGTTCAGATTGAGATGGATGGAGTCTGCAGAGGTCAGCTGACGGTCGATGCGATCGAAGATGTTAATTTCATTGCCCTTGTCGTGAAAGACCCCGAACTCGGGCCCGTCGAGAAAGCGTCCGGTATTCAATCCGTCGACCTCAATAAAATTGCCCCAGTTTTTTCCGCCATAGCTCAGGTCAGCTGCACCGGTCGCCGACCCAAAGGTGCCGTACGACGTCCAGATGGCGCCGGTTGGCTTGGTGACACCCTGGCCGGAGCGGGTCGTGACCTGAATAACGAGGCTGGTTTTGCCGCCGAACTCGGCTGGCGGCGCTCCCGAGATCACCTCAAGCGACTGCACCGAGTCCGAAGGAAGCTGATTCGAGAAGACCTTGCTCTGCTGATCGGTGATGGGCTGACCGTCGATGGAGAAGGAGTTGGATGCGTGATCGCCGAGGCCGTGGAAGAGACCGTTGGAGTCGGCGGCGACACCGGGCGAAGCGAGAGTCACCAGCGAACTCAGCGAGGACGACTGGCTCTCGAGCGGCATCTTGTTGAACGCATCGCGATCGATGTCGGTGTGAAAAGTCGAGTCGTTCTCCACCAGATCGCCACCGGCTGTGACGTCCACAACCGTAGAAGCCAGGCCAACTCCAAGCGCCGTCTTTACAGTGACGGGAACCGTCGAACGAACGTCGACGTCCTGGCTGCTTGACGCAAAGCCCTTCATCGACACGGACAGGTGGTAAGGATTGAACGGCAGGTTGGAAAATTGATAGTTCCCGTCGGCGTCCGCCGTTGCGGTTCGGTTCAGCCCGCTTACGGGATTGGTGATGGTGACTGTCGCTCCCGGTACGATCGCGCCTGAGCTGTCTGTCACTGAGCCGTGAATGGTTCCGGCGCTGCCAGCGGATTGGGCTCGCAGGCCAGGAATGCTAAATAAAAATATGATCGCAAGTGCTGCGAAGATGCCTCGCCTTATCGACGTGTGCATGTACTTCCCCCTTTAATTTTCCCTGATTTTTTTTGACGATGTTCTACGCGAGAACGAAGTCAACAGGGGGCGGCCGGGTGAAGAGTGCAAAGATCGAAAAACTTCCCTTGAGCGGAGGCGCGACAAGCGTCTCGACAGGCGACACAATAGGCGCGATGTGAAGCACAACTGGCGCCTCGACAACCTGCACCCCTACATGCGCTGAAACGCACAGCGGGCAGTCCGAGTGGATGTCGCCTTGAGGATGGACGTGAACAACCTGAATGGTCCCGCAGGCAACGACCAGAGAGATGCACAGCAGCGCGAGGAGTAACCTCCACGAACTCTGCACCTTCGGTCTTGTGCTGGGACGACTCATGCTGAACCTAATATATCGCAGGACTGCTGATAAACGTTGGACGCCGCCAGCGGAGTTTAGTTTCAAGTCCTGCTGTCAAACGAAATCTTCAAACTGTGCGGCCACAACTGCTTACACCAGTTGGACTTTGATCTTTTTGGCTCCGCGATCGACCATCGTGATGCGAAAGCTTCGGATCTGGCCGGCGCGAACGGGCTCAACTTTCGCCTCTTCAGCGGAAGGGCCATTCTTCCAGCGTGCAGCCAGCATTGCGCTGAACGAAGACAGATCGGGCGCGCCGGAGGGTGCGGACTCCTTGACGGCAGTTTCCAAAACGAGGCGTGCGCTGGCGTGAATCCCTTCGCCCAGCTCGACCGTTCCGTTGTCGCCGGAGACTTCGATCAGGCGTCCCGTAACCACCTGTCCGACCTTGTGCTCGACGATGTACTCGTCCAGGCCAGTTGGGATCAATTGCTTCATGCTCAGCTTGACCTGGCGTTTCTCCTTGTCCACGTCAAGGATCTTCGCCTTCACCAGCTGGCCAACGCGAAGCACATCCTGCGGCCGCTCGATCCGCTTCTCGGCGCTGATCTCGCTGACGTGGATCATTCCTTCTACGCCTTCGGAGAGCTGCACGAACGCGCCGAACTTTGTGAAGCTGGTAATCGGGCCTTCGACTTCGGAGCCTGCGGGAAACTTCTCCGTTGCATCAGCCCACGGATCGCCCAGCGTCTGCTTCAGCCCCAACGACATGCGCCTTTCTGCAGCATTGACGCCGAGAATCATCACCTCGACGACATCGCCCGGCTTCACCATGTCGCCCGGTTTGCGAACTTTCTTCGCCCACGACATCTCGGAGAGGTGAACCATGCCTTCGATGCCCGGCTCGAGTTCGACGAAAGCGCCGAAGTCGGTGACGCGCGTCACTTTGCCGCGGACACGCTCGCCTGCGGCGTACCTGCCTGAAACTGCGTCCCACGGATGCGGCTGCAGTTGCTTCAGGCCGAGCGAGATGCGCTTGCCGGTTGGCTCGATCTTCAGAACCTTCGCGTCGATCTGCTGGCCCACGGTCAACACATCGGCGGGCTTGTCGATCCGTCCCCAGGCGATATCGCTGATGTGCAGCAGCCCGTCGACTCCGCCGATATCGATGAAAGCGCCATAGTCCATCAGGCTGCGGACGGTGCCGGAGATCGTGTCTCCTTCCTTGATCTCGGCGTAGCGCCGCTCCCGGGACGAACGGTCCTCTTCCTCGGCGACGGCGCGGCGGTCCACCACCACGTCCTCTTCAGCAGCGTCGAGCTTGATGATGCGGCAGCGAATCTCCTGCCCGACCAGCTTCTCCATCTCCGCTGCATCACGCGCGCCGCTGCGCGAGCCAGGCATGAACGCACGGACTCCAATGTCTACGGTGACGCCGCCCTTGACGACTGCTGTCACCGTTCCGACGATGATCGATCTCTCTGCGAACGCCCGCTCCAGCGCGCTCCAGTCCTTGGGCTGTTCCACGCGCAGACGCGAGAGTTCGAGGTAGCCCTCCTCGTTGCGGCCCTTTACGGAGACCTGCAGTCTGGTGCCTGGTTCTACCGTCTCTTTCGCGTTCTCAAACAGCGCGATCGGCAGCACGCCCTCGGCCTTGTAGCCGATGTCGACGAAGACATACTCGGTGGACACGGCGACCACGGTTCCGGATATCTGCCTTCCACCTTCGCCGGAGCGCCGCGAGTGGCTTTGCTCAAACTGCGAAAGAATGGTATCGAAGGATTCGACCGATTCAGTGGACTCTTCGGCTTTGGTGAATTCTGCGGACTCGATGGCGGAGGTGTTCTCTGGAGTGTTCGGGTTGGACATGAAAAGCTGCGTGCCTCGTTCTTGCCTGATTTGGCTAGAATATCACCGCCTCGGGAGTCTCTGCCCTCATTGCGCACGGCAAGACGGGAGCCGCTTACGACTGTGCCGCGCGCTCAAGCTCTGCGATGTCGAATTTGACCATGCCCATCATCGCCTCCATGGCCTTCGGTTTTTTGAGCAGGTCCGGCAGCTTCCCCGGAACAATCTGCCAACAAAGCCCGAACTTATCCTTGAGCCATCCGCATTGAATCGCTTTCCCCCCCGGCAACAGCTTCGACCAGTACTCATCGATCTCCTGCTGCGAGTCGCACCGCACCGTGAGCGAGATTGCCTCGGTGAACTTGAAGGCAGGGCCGCCGTTTAGCGCGGTAAACTTCTGGCCGTCGAGTTCGAAGGCAATGGTCAGGAGGCCGCCCTCCGGCTTGCGCAGCTCCTCGAGACGGCGCGAGTTTTTGAATACGGTGAGGTAGAAGTCCACAGCCTCTTCAGCGTTCGAGTCAAACCACAGAAACGGCGTGATGCGAGGAAAATCTTCGAGAGCGCTCATCTTCACTCCTTGGGTTGATTATTTCTTACCGCGCGGCTCTGAATCGAAAGATTCAGGTCAAAGGCCTGGGAGGCGCCTTTTGCTCCTCCACATCGGTGCCGAGCAGCTTCCGAAGCGGCCTTTGGATCGCTCGCAGAAGCGCCCGCGCCGCGATGATCGCACCGGCCAGCAGCAGCAGCGCAATGGAGGCTGCAAAGACCGGATGGTGCGTGGCAAACCACGTCAGTCCAATCGCGGCAGCATCTTCTGTCGTGCTCAGGGCAATGTTGGAGATCGGCTCGGGGCTTGGTGTGACCGCAGCGCGCAGAGCCGTCTTCGAGCCATGCGCAGCAAGAGCAACCGCGGCTCCAAGCGCTGTCGCCAGCACCTGCATCTGCGGTGTGAGCTGCGAGCTGGCGTGGTACGCGACCAACGCCGCAATCGGAACACGGACCACGGTGTGCAGCACGTTCCACGCCATGTCGAAGGCGGGAATCTTGTCGATAACGAACTCAAGCGCGAACATGATGCCGCACACTACCAGAACCCAGGTGTGGCCCAGCGAGTCGAGCCCGGGCGGAAGCGCAACCCACTGCGTGCGCGCGAGAACTCCCAGCGTCAGCACCGTGGCATAGATATTCAATCCTGCCGCGAAGCTGGCAGCGACGATGAGCGCCGTGATGTTAGCCGGGCTGAAGCTCATGTGGCTGAAATTCTACGCCCATCGAGAACTCTTCCTCGCGATTAATCGAAGGTTTCGAGCCTAGAAACGGACAGCACGCTTGATCTGCGCGTATTGCTGCAGGATGAAGGTGTCCGTCATGCCGGCGATATAGTCCGCCACCACACGCGCAAGCCCCTCGTTCTCTACCGCGTCGAAGTGGCTCATGGGCAGTTCCTCGGGATCGTTTATCCAGTAGTCGAAGAGCGCGGTGACCACTTGTTCCGCCTTGTCATGCTCGGTCTCGAGCGGCTCGCACGTGTAGAGCATGTCGTAGAGATAACGCTTCTCCTGCAGGCGCTCCGCCTCTGCCTGCGGCGAAAAGACTGCCAGCCGCATTGGATGCCGGCGGATATCTGCAAGACTCTCCGCCCCGATGGCGATTGCGTTCTCGCGCGTCGTCGCGATCAGATCGTCGGTGAGGACGTTCTGCATCAGTTGCAGCGCCTCGTTGAAGAGGTACTTCTCATCGACTCCGGCGTGCTCCTTCTCGACCATGCGATAACAGCGGCCGAGGATGTCGACGTGCTCGCGAATGTGGCCGATCTCGAGCAGACCGGACTCCACGCCATCGTCGAGGTCTGCCGTCAGGTAAGCGATCTCGTCGGCAAGATCGATCAACTGCGCCTCGAGCGGCGGCCGCTCGTCCAGCAGGTAGGCGGCGAGCTCCGGATGCTGCTCAACGTTGTAGTCGCGCGAGTGCTTGATGATGCCTTCGCGAACCCCGAGTGTCAGGTTCAAACCGCGGTGCGCGGCGTAGCGCTGCTCGAAGTGCTCGACGATGCGCAACGCGTGAACGTTGTGATCGAAGCGGCGGCCGTGACGGGTGAGACAGCGGTCAAGCGCGCGTTCGCCGGCGTGTCCGAAGGGTGGATGGCCGATGTCGTGGACAAGCGCCAGCGTCTCGGCGAGATCTTCGTTCAGGCCAAGCTCGCTGGCCGCGGCGCGGGCAATCTGCGCGACTTCGATGGTATGGGTAAGCCGGCTGCGAAAGTGGTCGGAGGCGCGGCTGGTAAACACCTGCGTCTTCCCCGCCAGCCTGCGGAAGGCACGAGACTGCACGATCCGCTCGCGGTCACGTTGAAAGGCCGTGCGCGAAGTGCGGAGGGGTGCAGGATAGACGCGGGTCAGAAGAAGATCGCCGGGATCTCCGGTAACCGCGCACCGATGGAGATCGAGTGCCATAGTCAGCTTCAGTGTAACGGGAGTGCGAGGTTAATTAGTGATTCGCGGCCGCAACTTTGGCCAGCTTCACGCGCGCGTTCTCCAACTTGTGCTGCACCTTGGCAACATCGGCTGGATCAGCGTCGGCGGGCAGCGAACTCGCGTACTCGGTCATCGACCGCTCCCACTGGGTCACCGCCATCTTCAGGTTGCCGGTCTTCTCATAGACCTCACCCAGATGATCGTGAACCGTAGGATCGGAGTTGCCGCGTTCGTTTGCCTTGCGCAAGTTCTCCTCGGCCAGCGCGTACTGGCCGGACTTAAAGTACACCCAGCCAAGCGAGTCGAGGAACGCGTAGTTCTGCGGATCGAGTTCGACCGCCTTGCGAATCATCGTCAACGCCTCGGGAAGACGCACGCCGCGATCGGCAAGCATGTAGCCGAGATAGTTGAGGACGGTGGGGTTCTGCGGATCGATGGCGAGAGCCTTGCGGAACTCCGCCTCCGCCTCGTCGTACTGCTTCTGGCGGTCGTAGAGCGAGCCGCGCAGAAAATACACATAGAGCTTTTCGTCCGGCTTGGCCGCCAGCGCATCGGCCTTGTCCAGCTCGGACGACGCATCCTGCCATCGCTTCAGGCGGGTGTACATCGTCGCAAGGGCAAGATGCGAATCGCGCTCGTCCGGTGAACCTGCTGTAACGACAAGCTGCGCCTTCGCGAGTGCGACGCCCTGCTCTACCTGCCCCGTATCGGCGAGCTGTCCGGCGTACATCAACTGAATCGAGTGGTCGTTCGGCATCGCCTTTGCCACTTCGGCAGCAACGGCGGTTGCCTCTTTCCACTGATGCGCGTCACGATAGGCGTCGATCTGGTCGGAGTAACCGGTCTTAACGTAGTCTCCACCCAGCGCCGTCAGCTTCTTATAGGTAGCGACGGCCTCCGCGGTCTTGCTCTCTTCGCGGTATAAAGTGCCCAGGCGATCGAGAAAGATCGAGCGATTCGACCTCTCTCCATCGGAATACTTTCCATCCTCACGCTCGGTGTCTGCCACCAGTTTGGTGAGCACGGCTATCGCTTCGTCGTAGCGGCCCAGCGAATCGTAGATCAGGGCTTCGTTGTAGCTAAGTTCGACCAGGTCAGGAGCCAGCGGCTTGGCCTTCTCCAGCGTCTTCAGCGCGTCGTCGTAATGCCCTTGCCGCCGCTGAATGTCGGAGATGCGAAGCTGCGACTGGCCATCCTGCGGCTCGGCCGCGACGATGCCGGTCAGCACCTTCAACGCCTCGTCCAACTGCCCGTCGTTTGAGAGAGCATTCGCGAGGGCGCGCTCCGTATCCAGATTGTCCGGATCAAGATCGAGCGCGCGATGGTAGGCAGCGACTGCGTCCTTGTTCTTCTTCATCTGCTCGTAGCTGGCGCCAAGAGCGAACTCGATGCGCGGGGAACGGTCGTCCACCGGGATTCCGCTGAGCACCTCGGCCGCCCGCTTCGGATCGCCTTGCTCGCTGTACAGTCGCGCCATATTGAGGGCGACCTCTTCCGAGTTGGCGTCGATGCCCTGCGCGAGCTTGAACTGCGCCTCAGCCTTCGCGGAATCATGATTCAAGCCGTAAAGCTGTCCCAGCAGGAGATGTGTCTCGATGTCATCGGGCTTGAGTTGCGCGAGCTTTTCGTACTCGCCAATCGCACGCTGCAACATCTCAGCAGATTGCGCGGTCTGCATGTCTCCGAGTGAGCGCAGGTAGACTTTGCCCAGCAAGGTATGCGCTTCAACGTCGTTGGGATTCTTGCCGACCTGATCCTGCGCTGCGGCAACCGCCTCGCGGATGCGTCCGATCTTGAAGTAGAGATCGGCCAGGCCATCCTGCAACAGAGGGGAGTTCGGATCGGCGTCGAGCGCGAGTTTGTACTGCTCCACGGCCTGGCTCGCGTAGTCCGACCGGCCCGCGTTCACAGCCATATCTTCGTAGAGCCGCGCAAGACCGTAGTGGTAGTACGAGGACGAGCGGTCCGGCGCAGACGGAGCTGGCGTAAGCTTGGCCGCCGGCGGAGCCTGCGCGACCATGGTGTGCGCCGCAAAAAGAAGAGCGGCAACGGGAATCAAGCGCAGATGACGAAAGGTAGAGGCACGCGAGAGCAAGGTCATGAGTGGTAGTTTCCTGTGCCGACGGAATGGATGCCGAGAGCGTACAAAGCCAAACAAGGGTTAGACGACGCAGCCCACAGATTGGATGCAGGCGGCAAAGGTTCGCCGTTTGCACAGCAGGGATGATTATAGCCGCCTCTGCCGCAAAAACGCAGCCATTCTTGGCAGGCTATCCGTGGCGGAAATGGCGGACCCCGGTAAAGACCATCGCCACGCCAAGCCGGTCTGCCGCCTCAATCACTTCGGCGTCGCGCACCGACCCTCCGGGCTGAATTACCGCCGTCGCCCCTGCCTCGGCGATCGTCTCCAGACCGTCGGGAAACGGGAAGAATGCGTCGGAGGCTGCCACCGTGTCCTTGAGCGGAAGAACGGCCTTCATTGCGCCGAACCTTGCTGCGTCGACCCGGCTCATCTGTCCGGCGCCAACCCCGACCGTCTGCCCATGGCCATCGCTAAAGCGGGCGTAGACGATCGCGTTCGATTTGACGTGTTTACACACCCTCCACGCAAATAGCAGGGCACGCGTCTCTTCGGCGGTTGGCTTGCGTTTGGTGACGATCCGAAGCTCTGCCTCGGTGATGCGCAACCGGTCGGCGTCCTGCACCAGCATGCCGCCCGAGACCTGCTTCAATACCCGTGGCGTCTCAGCGGGAGATATCTCGAGCAACCGCAGATTTTTCTTCGCCGAGAAGCGTTCCAGGGCCTCCGCTGTGAATGATGGCGCGACGATTGCCTCCACAAAGAGCTTCGCAATCTCTTCGGCTGCCGCGGCATCGACCCTGCGATTGACGCCGATCACGCCTCCAAACGCCGAGACCGGATCGGACTCCAGCGCGCGGCGATAGGCCTCCACAACGGTCGCGCCGGTCGAAGCCCCGCAGGGATTGGTGTGCTTGATGATGACAACCGCCGGCTCATCGAACTCGCCGGCCAGCTCCCAACAGGCGTCCAGATCAACGATGTTGTTGTAACTAAGCTCTTTGCCCTGCAACTGCTTCGCGTTCGCAACCCCCTTGCCGCTCCCATCCGTGTACAGGGCGGCTTGCTGATGAGGATTTTCACCATATCGAAGCGTCTTCCATAGCGGCTCGATCACGCGGATGGTCTCTGGCAGCTTCACCTCGGAAAAAACCGCCTTGCCGCCCGGCGCTTCGATGCTTTCGAGCGCCGTGGCAATTCCTGCATCGTAGGCCGCAGTCACAGCAAAGGCTGCCTTGGCCAACCGCCACCGCGTCGCACGGCTCAGGCTGCCGGAGTTCATCTTCATCTCTTCGGCGAGCACGGAATAATCCGCAGCCGAGGTAACAATCGCAACGTCAGAGAAGTTTTTCGCCGCGGAGCGCACCATCGACGGGCCGCCGATGTCGATGTTCTCGATCACATCCGCAAACGCGACGCCGGGCCGCTGCGAGGTCTTCTCAAACGCATAGAGATTCACAACCACCATGTCGATCGGCTCGATCTCGTGCTCGATGACAGAGGCCATGTGTTCTTTGTTGTCGCGAATATGCAGAATGCCGCCATGCACCTTGGGATGAAGCGTCTTCACACGCCCGTCGAGCATCTCCGGAAAGCCCGTCAGATCGCTGATATCCCGTACCGGAAGGCCAGCCTCGCGCAACGCACGGGCGGTCCCTCCGGTTGAAACCAGATCCACGCCAAAAGAAGAGAGAGCGCGCGCGAAGTCGATCAGGCCCGTCTTGTCGGTAACAGAGAGTAAAGCCCGGCGGATAGGGCGAAGGTCGGCCGGGGGTGCAGAGGAATCAAGACTGTGCTCAATCATCACTCTTATTCTAAGACAGTTGCAGGTTGACAGTTGTTGGTAAAGACGCAGTAGTTCCTGACAGCGCTTTGGAAAACCGACAACCTGCAACTGTCAACCTGCAACTGTCAACCTGCAACCAACAACTGTCTTTTAGATTTCAGCCGATCCTGTCAGCGAGCGAGCTTCGGTTACATTGTGCGCCGCACACCAGCGCTTCAGGCCGTTGGCGATGTTCTCGACGGCGCGCGGATCGGCGTAGCTGGCTGTGCCTACTTCTACCGCCGTCGCTCCTGCCATCATGAACTCTGCTGCATCCTCGGCCCGCACGATTCCGCCCATCCCGACGACAGGAATCATCACCTGCTTGGAAACCTCATGCACCATGCGCACGGCTATCGGCTTGATCGCCGGACCGGAGAGTCCGCCGGTAATGTTCGCGATGCGCGGACGGCGCGTCTCCACATCGATCGCCAGCGCAACAAAGGTGTTAATCAGCGAGACTGCATCGGCTCCGCCATCGGCGACTACACGCGCCATCAGGCCGATATCGGTAACGTTCGGAGAAAGCTTCACCATCAGAGGACGTCGCGCCGCGGCCTTCGCTCGAGCGACCAGCTCCCACAGAGACGGCGGATCGGTGCCGAAGACCATGCCTCCGTGGCTCGTATTCGGGCAGCTTACATTCAGCTCATACATCGCAATGCCGGGCGCATCGTTCAGGACGTGGATCACCTCGAGGTAGTCGTCCATGGTGAAACCGAAGACGTTGGCGATCACGGCGGTGCCCTTCAGCTTTTGCAGCTTCGGCAGCTTCTCCGCGACGAATGCCTTTACCCCCACGTTCTGGAGCCCGATCGCATTCATCATGCCCGCCGCCGTCTCGATGATGCGTGGCGAGGGATTGCCCGCCATCGGCTCCCGCGAGAGCCCTTTGGTGACGAACCCGCCGATGTGATCGAGCGCAACGACGTCCTCGAATTCGACACCGTAGCCGAAGGTTCCACTTGCGGCGATCACCGGCGACCGAAGCTCCACGCCGGCGATAGTCACGCGCATGTCAGGCCCTTTATCGCGCGTTGCTGTCGCCATCTGCCGCCTCTTGGATGTGACAAGTCATCTTTTCTAGAGTAACTGTATTCACTCTTGTTCCTTATGATGAAGTCTCCGTTTCGGCAACAAGACGCTAAAATACTCCGTAATGATTGATTTAGCGTTTGTCCGGGCGAATCTGGCCCTCGTTGAAGAAAAACTGCGTTCCAGGGGCTTGGATCCCGCCGCTGCTCTGGGTAACTTCGCTGCCATCGACCGCGAACGGCGTGAAGCCATCACCCAGGTTGAGACCCTGAAGGCCCAGCGTAACAAGCTGACCGAAGAAATCGCGAAGCTCCGCCGCGAAAAGGCCGACGCCACCACCCAGACCGAGCAGACGAAGACGCTGAAGGCCGAGGTTGAATCGCTCGAAGTTGTGGCTGCCACAGCCGACGATCGTCTGCGCGAGATCATGCAGACTCTGCCGAACCTGCCGCAGGACAGCGTCCCCGTTGGCAAGGACGAGCATGGCAACCGCGAAGAAAAAGTCTGGAGCGAACTGCCGAAGTTCGACTTCGCCCCCAAACCGCACTGGGAGCTGGGCGAGGCACTCGGCATCCTCGACTTCAACCGCGCCGCCAAAATCTCTGGCGCTCGCTTCGTCGTCCAATTCGGCCAGGGAGCACTCCTCGAGCGCGCCCTCGCCAACTTCATGCTCGATCTGCACACTCGCGAGCACGGCTACACCGAGGTCCTGCCGCCATCCATCGTCAACTCCAAGTCGCTCTTTGGCACGGGCCAGTTGCCCACCAAGTTCGCCGAGGATCTCTTTCACTGCGACGACAAAGGCCCGTACCAGACCGGCGTTTATCAGGATAACGACCACTGGCTTATCCCGACGGCAGAGGTCCCCGTCACGAATCTCTTCCGCGACGAGACGCTCGAAGAGGCTGAGCTACCCATATCTTTCTGTGCGTACACTCCGTGTTTTCGCGGCGAAGCAGGCAGCTACGGCAAAGACGTCCGCGGCATGATCCGCCAGCACCAGTTCCAGAAGGTCGAGCTCGTCAAATTCGCTAAACCCGAGGACTCACCCGCCGAGCACGAGGCGCTCACCCGGCACGCCGAGACGGTCCTCGAAAAGCTGGGACTTCCCTACCGCCGCATGCTTCTCTGCACTGGGGACATGGGCTTCGCTTCGTCCAAGACCTACGATCTTGAGGTCTGGCTCCCCGGCCAGCAGCTCTATCGCGAGATCAGCTCCTGCTCGAACTTCGAGGCCTTCCAGGCAAGGCGCGCGAACATTCGTTACAAACCAGCGGGCGCGAAAAAGAGCGAGTTTCTCCACACTCTCAACGGCAGCGGCCTCGCCGTGGGCCGCACGTATCTTGCAATTCTCGAAAACTACCAGCAGGCCGATGGCAGCATCAAAATTCCAGAGGCACTCGTCCCTTACATGAACGGCAAAACCGTCATCGGCAAGCAACCGGGCAGGATTTAACAATGTTCAAACTCATTCGCAGCTACATCTTCTGGTCTTACGAGCGCGGCAGCTTTCACTACGACATCATGGTGACGGCGATCCTCCTCTTCATGTTTTTCTCTCCGCTCTTCATCAACTACCACGACAAGCCCGTCGAGACCGTCGCCCTGCACGCCAGCGAAGTGCTGGTCAAAGAGGCGGGCAGCTCCGGCTCCAGTGGCCGCTTCATGTACCAGATTCGCGCCGACGACATGGGCTCCGCAACCACCGATGCCGAGCGCAAGGCCGCCATGCTTCGCGTCATCGAACCGATCTCCGGCGAGGTGACGCTCGAACGCTACGAGGCCGTCCGCGATTCGCAGGGCAAGGTCGTCGCCTACAACGCCTGGGTGCTTCGCTGACATCGGCCCAGGAACCAGCATCCAAATTCAAGGGGAGTACTCGACTGATGATTAAGGTTTCCAGGATTTCCGCTCAACGCATTGCTGTATCGCTCGTTTGCTCGGCGCTGGTTCTGGCGATAACGCCTGTTTCTTTGTTCGCGCAGCCCAAACCCGGACATCTCGACGAGGTACTGCGCCAGATGGACGAAGCGAGCAAGAAGTTTCAGTCCGCCGAGACCGATTTCCGCTGGGACTTTTACGAAAAGGTCGTGAAGGAGACGACGACCCAGACCGGCGCCATCTACTTCAAGAAGGACGGCTCCTCCACGGTGATGGGCGCGAAGATCGTAACGCCTGCAATCACCTTCCTCGATTTCCGCAATGGCATCCTTCGTCTCTTTGCCCCGGGTCAAAACCATCAGACGATCATCAATGGCACAAAGAACAAGGCCCAACTGGAGAGCTTTCTTACCGTCGGCTTCGGCGGCAGCGGAAAGGACCTGGCGAACGCATGGACGATCGCGGACCTGGGCGACGAGACGATCGACGGCGTGAAGACGGCTAAGCTCGACCTGGTGGCCAAAGACCCTGCCGTACGGAGCAACTTCACTCACATGACCATCTGGGTCGACCCGGTTCGCGGCCTCGATCTGAAACAGAGCCTCTACATGCCTTCAGGCGACTATCGCACGGCGGTCTACTCCAACATCAAGTACAACCAGAAGAAGCTCGACGAAAAGCCGTATCAGTTCAAGACCGATAAAAACACTACGATCGATCAGCACTAAATAGCTTCATCGCCGGGAGCAGCGTTGACCGCATGGGATCGCGCGGCGAACAGGAAGCTGCCCCAAACGATAAGCAACGGAAAGAACTCCAGCGTGTATCGCGGCTCCGAGTTATCGAGCGTCAGCAGCAGGGCGCAACGCAGAACGGCAAAGGCCAGCATCGCCGCCGCCAGAGCGCCGTGGAGTCCACGATCGTGCCGCCAGCGATACAGGCCCACGCCGCCAAGAACGAAGTAGCCGAGGTTCAGAGCAGCCAGTCCCGCCGCAAGCAGCGTCGTCTCCGGATGCTCGCGCCACCGCCACCACTCCAGAGGCACATTCAGCATCTCGGCGCGGGGACGAAAGAGCATATTGAGAAGCCGGGCCACGGGCAGAGCGACATAGTAGCGAATCGGATCGTCGTGCATACGCTCTTCGGCAAGAGTTTGGAACCGGGCATCAAGCGCCGCAGTGGGGTTGAAGTTGCGGTTATATTCGTCGAGGATCGCCGCAGTCCGCGCATACTGATCGCCGTTGTCGAAGGCGCGCGCGGGCAGATCGCCGATCGCAATCGCTGCGCCATCGAAGTTCCAGTACACCTCCTCGGTGGACGCGAAGTCGATGGCCCAGGTGCGATACCAACGCTGAAAGCCGAGCGGGACTAACTCGCCGGGATCGGTTGCATAGCGTGGCGCAAGCGGCTGAACGACATGAAACGTGCGCCAGTTCCGCACTGCCCAGGGC
>JBEKGF010000037.1:0-48588 GCA_050012935.1 Edaphobacter sp.
ACCTTATCATCGAAGCTATCCAGCTCGCCGGCTACACCCCTGGTGAAGACATCTCCATCGCCCTCGACCCCGCCTCCAGCGAGTTCTACGATAAAGAAAAAAACAAGTATGTCTTCAAGAAGAGCGACAAGCGCGAGCTCTCCTCCGAAGAGATGTCCGCCTTCTGGGAGAACTGGGTCAACAAGTATCCCATCGTCAGCATCGAAGACGGCCTCGCGGAAGACGACTGGGCTGGCTGGGCACACCTCACGCAGATCCTCGGCGACAAGGTTCAGCTAGTAGGCGACGACCTCTTCGTCACCAACACCAACCGCCTCCAGCAGGGAATCGAGCAAAAAGTAGCTAACTCAATCCTGATCAAAGTCAACCAGATCGGCACCGTCTCCGAGACCCTCGAAGCCATCGAACTGGCCCGCCGCTTCGGCTACACCAGCATCATCTCGCATCGCAGTGGCGAAACCGAAGACACCTTCATCGCCGACCTGGCCGTAGGCACAGGCGCAGGCCAGATCAAAACCGGCTCTGCCAGCCGCACCGACCGCATAGCCAAATACAACCAACTCCTCCGCATCGAAGAAGAACTAGGCCAGTCCGCCGAATTCCTCGGCATAGAATCCGTCAACTTCGGCGAATAGTTTTTGCCGTTGCCGTTGCTTTTGTAGTTGCCGTTGCTTTTGCCGTTGCAGTTGCTTTTGTAGTTGTCATTGTTTTTGTTGTTGCCGTTGCGGTGCTTCAAAAAATGCACTCGCGCCCAATGAAGCGTCATCTCGACCGAAGCGGCGCACAGTTTTATCGTGCGCCGCGCAGTGGCAACATCAAAAAGCTCGTCTACTTCGAACGTTTCACCCTGATCGACACAAGATGCGCCTAACCCCTCAAGACCGCCTCTTCGTCCTGACCGGAGCCGGTATCTCCGCCGAAAGCGGTCTCGCCACCTTCCGCGGCAGCGGAGGCCTCTGGAACGGCCACCGCGTCGAAGAGGTCGCCACCCCCGAAGCCTGGCAAGCCAACCCAGCCCTGGTCTGGAGCTTCTACTCCCAGCGCCGCCGCGACGCTCTCGCCGCCAAACCGAACGCCGCCCACGAAGCCTTAGCCAAGATCGAACAGCACCTCACCAAAACAAATCCCGACAACTTCTACCTCTGCACCCAAAACGTAGACGACCTGCACGAGCGCGCCGGCTCTCGCCGCATCCACCACATGCACGGCAGCCTCTTCCAATCCCGCTGCACCCGCTCCAACGAGCACTTCTCCGACTACGCCCTCTACGAAGACTCCAACAACCTCCCCATCTGCAAAACCTGCCACGCCTCCATCCGCCCGCACATCGTCTGGTTCGGCGAGATCCCTCTCGACATGGACACCATCTACCGCGAACTCGCCCGCGCCACCACCCTCCTCGTCGTCGGCACCTCCGGCTCCGTCTATCCCGCTGCAGGATTCGTCGACATCGCCAACCACGGCGGCATCCGCACCATCTACATCGGCCCCGAGGAGCCTCTCAACACCCACGCCTTCGACGAAGTCATTCTCAGCAACGCCACCGAAGCCCTTCCCAAAATCCTCGAAGACCTCGCCAAAACCTAGCTCCAACACAACCCAGCCGCTTCCTATAAAGTGACACCTATGCCCAACGTGTCAAAGGTTGACCTCGTCGGCGTGGGCCTCAACGCCACCGACACCGTCATCCCTCTCTCCACCTATCCCGCCCGCGGCTCCAAGACCGAATACTCCACCGTCACCACTCTCCCTGGCGGACAAGTCGCCACCACCGTCGTCGCCTGTCAGCACTGGGGTCTCCGCACCCGCTACGTCGGCAAGCTCGGCGACGACCTGGCCGCCACCCTCCACCGCGAAGCCTTCTCCCACGCCGGCCCCGATACCGGTGTCGACACGCGCATCATCACCGTCCCCGGCGCAGCCAGCGCCCAATCTCTCATCCTCGTCGACGCCCAGGGCGAGCGCACCGTCCTCTGCCGACGCGACGACCGCATCACCCTCCATCCCGCCGACCTCGACCGTGAATGGATCATCAACGCCCGCGCCCTCCACGTCGACGGCCACGACACCGAAGCCGCCATCCTAGCCGCCACCTGGGCCCGCGCCGCCAACATCCCCGTCATCGCCGACCTCGACGATCTCTATCCCAACGTCGACGACCTCATCGCCAACGTCGACTACCTCATCGTCAGCCGCGACTTTCCCACTCGCCTCACCGCCGAACCTAACCTCGAACAAGCCCTACGCAAAATGCACCGCCGCTACTCGTGTCGTCTAGCCGCAGCCACATTAGGCGAAGACGGAGTCCTCGCCTGGGACGGCAACCAACTCCTCCACACTCCCGCCTACCGCGTCCCCGTCGTCGACACCACCGGCGCCGGCGACATCTTCCACGCTGGCTTCATCTACGCCATGTTGCAGAACTGGCCTCTCGCCCGCCAACTGGAATTCGCCTGCGCCGCCGCAGCTCTCAACTGCACCGCCGTCGGAGCCCGCGGAGGCATCCACTCCCTCGACGACATCGCCACTCTCATCACCACCGGCACTCACTACCCCATCGCCACCCACTCCATCCGCTAGCTGGCTGCCTGACTGGCCTGCTTCCCATCAGGAAGGAGAGCTTGTCTTAGGTTCCGCCGCACTCGGCTGCCTCTCGCTATGGAACCCGCAGGCCTTCATCGCCGCCACCGGCTCGGGGTTCTGCATAAACGTCTCCCAAACAAACGCAGTACGCAGATTCTCCGCCATCAGCAACCCAATCCCCAGGTCAATCCCCAGCACATCCGGGTCATACCAATGCAGATCGGGATGGAAAGAATCGCAAAAACCATACCGCCCCCACGCATCCTTGCCAAAATTATCCCGAAGCGCCCGCAAAACATGAACACAGTCGCGAGGAAGAAAAGGAAGTGAGCCGGCAGATGCGCAAGGTACCACCGACCCATCCACAGGACCCATCAGCGGAGGTCCTCCCCAGGCCGTATATCCATGCAGCCAATCTGAAGCGCTCACGCCCCAGTACTCATCCGTATATCCGCGATTCAAACTAAGACAAAACGCCTTGTGCGCCCGCGTAGCCGTAATCGAATTCGCAAAATAATCCGCAAACCCATCCCGCTGCCGGGCAAAATCGAACCATGCATGCGAGTACTGATGCACAAACAACGGATCCCGCCCGCTGATATACGTGTAAGGCCCAAACGTCATCGGTGGCCGCGTCCACGCGCTCCACGACTCAGCCGGAACCGGATGCGTCGGCGACCCAATCGCCAGCAGATAAAGCATCATCAACTCGGAGTAGTGATCCCACCGAGTTGAGATAAACCCCGTCTCCGGCCGCCACCCCATCGAAAAAGTCTTCCCCCCATTCAGCATCCACGGCCAGTCCACTCGGTTATAAAGCTGGGTCGCCAGATCTGTAATCTTCGAATCATTAAAATAGGCCCGCGCCGTAAGCACCCCACACATAAGAATCGCCGTATCGATCGACGACACCTCGCTGTTGATCAGAGCCTTGCCCGTCTTCACATCGTTGAAGTGGTAATAAAACCCATGCTCATTCGGCATCTTATTCAAATGGAAGTCGAGCGTAGCCACCACCTGCTTCTTCAGCCGGTCCGTCGGAAAATACCCACGTATGTCCGAGATGCACAACGCCGTCAACCCAAACCCCGTCGCCGCGATGCTCGACACAAAGTAAGAATCCAACTCCCCCGTAGGATTCTTATTCCTCGCCCGGTCCAGCACCTGTCCAGTCGCAGGATCAACCTGCTCGCCAAAAAACAGGCATGCCGAGTGCTCCATCTCCTCAAGAAACTGGATATCCTCATCGCTCAGCAGCCGCGTATACGCCGGTTGTTGAGCAGCCGCCTGCTGCCCCCACGACAAAGGCGAGCCGGCGACGCTCGTAACAAGAGCTCCGCCCAGCAACTTCGCTGCACTGCGTCGAGTTATCCGTGGCGGAGCCGAGGAGCTTGCACTCATTAGCAATAGATCGTACGTTGCCTGCTACAACTTCATAAAACCCGGTAAACAAGAAATGGTTTCAGTGAGCAGTCGCGCGACCAGCCACCTTAATCAGGACGAGTCCCTGCGGCGGAATATCGATGGAGATCTTGCCCTCCTTGAGCGAATTGCTCTCAGGCGCGGAAGCCTTCCCCGCTGCCCGCAGTTCAACAATCTGTTCCCGGCTCGGAAATGCAGGACGGCCCATCGCATCATAAGTTTTGATGACATTTCCGTGATCGGCGTCTAGTCGCCACATCTCGACATGCGAATTAGCCGCGACACCATTCAGCGTCACCGTGAATCTCTTTCCCGGCCCAGGCTTGGCCGGAGGAGGCGTATACCCGGCGCCAGTCCCAAACGGCGGAGCATAATTCCACAGCGCAATCACGATCGACCCATCGGTCGCCCGTGTAGCCAGCGCCGCATCCGAATCAACCTTCAGCCTCCGGTCCCCAAGCTGATGCAGCATCGCAAACGCATGGAACGCAGGCTTCGGAATCCCATCCTCCGCCACCAGTCCAAACCCGCCATAGAACGGAGTCTTCACCACTCCCTGCTCCTCAAACACATCCGAAAATGTCCAGTAACTCATCGCCTCCGTCAACCCATCGCACTGGCTGATCGTTCCCGCCAGCCACGGACCCATATAAACGCTATCCGTCACATCGGGCTCATTCGCATAGCTCGCGTTATATTCGCTGAAAATCAACGGCATCTTCGGAAACGAAGACCCCGCAATCTCATCATGAACTTTTTTCACCGCACGGCACACCATCCGATCCCGAGGAATCTGCTCATCCGTGCCAAACACATCCTTGGCAGTATCGTTCGCATAAACATGCGTCGAAACAAAATCCACCGGCACACGATTCTGCCTGCAATGCTCAAGAAAAGCCGCCACCCACGCAGCCTGCGCCGTCGAAGGCCCACCCACAGGCAGCCGGTCGCTCACCTTCTTCACCGCCCGCACAGTATGGTCGTACAACTCAAAGTAAGTAGGCTGAGCCGGTTTACCTACCCAGAAGTCGAGGTTCGGTTCATTCCAAACCTCGAACTTCCACTTCGACACCTCCTCAATCCCATACCTCTCCACCAGGTGCTGCGTAAACGCCGTCACCATCGCATCCCACAGTGCATAATCCTTCGGCGGAGAAACGTTTTGCTTATACCAGAACGCATGCAGCGCATTCGGATCCGACGCCATCTTCTTCGGCATAAAGCTCAACTCGACAAAAGGCCGCACATGATTCGCCAGCAGCCCATCATAGATCTGGTCGACATAAGAAAAGTTGTAAGGAGACTGTCCCGGTTGCGCAGCCTGTGCAGCCTGCCCCGGATTCTGCGTCTGCGCATTCGGATCATAGAGCCCCACGTCATCCATAAAAATCCCATGAAAGCGCACCGCATCAAAATCCGTCGCCTCTTTCACCGAACGCAAGTCCTCGCGATAGCTCTCCCTCAACGAGAGAACAGCTCTGCCGGATCCAAAGATCTGTTCCCAGAAATGCGGAAAGGGAGTTCCAGCGTCCCGCGTATCGACAACGATGTTGATCGGCTGCGGCTCAGAGCTGGACTGCCCGCGGATCGGAGTCGAAACAGCAAAGCCAAGCAGCAAGGCGGAGAAACTCAAACGGAAAAACGTCTTTGGCATATGGTTAGCTCCATGCAACAGTCACCGTTTCAGACTACATCCGTTCCGAAGAACAATCACCGGGGAGGAAAAACCGCAATCGAAGATTTAACGGCGAAAAGTCCGGCGTTTGTTACCATCCCCTGCAACGGAAACAAGCATCTATCGATCACATTACCCATATGACGGCAAAGCCCAAATCCGCAAGCAAAAAAACGCTGACAAAAGCAGCAGCGCCAAAAAGTGCCGCTACGCCCATAAAACAGCCAAAATCTCTACTCGCAAAAAAAACTACCATAGCCCGCGCCAAAGCCTCCAACGCGATCGACGAGCAACTCGCCCGTTATCGCTCTATGCGCGACTTCAAGATCACCGCGGAGCCCAGCGGCGTCTCCAATTCCCCAAAAACATCCGCGCTCCCCTTCGTCATTCAGAAGCACGCCGCCTCTCACCTCCACTATGATTTCCGCCTCGGCTGGAACGGCGTCCTCAAAAGCTGGGCCATCTCCAAAGGCCCCAGTTACGTCGTCAAAGACAAGCGCCTCGCCGTCCAGGTCGAAGACCACCCCATGGAGTACGGCGGCTTCGAAGGCATCATCCCAAAGGGACAATACGGCGGTGGCACCGTCATGCTCTGGGACAACGGTACCTGGGAACCACAGCCGGGCCACACCGATATCGACGAAGGCCTCCGCACCGGCAGCCTCAAATTCATCATGCATGGCGCCAAGATGAAAGGGAAGTGGGCGCTCATCCGCATGGGAGGAAAATTCGCCAACGCCGCCAAACCCAACTGGCTCCTCATCAAGGAGCACGACAGCTTCGAGCGCGCCGAAAGCGATCCGCCCATCACCGAAGAGTCTCCCAACAGCGTCGTCACCGGCCGCTCCATTGAGCAGATCGCCGCCAGCCAAGATCACGTCTGGCACTCCAAAGACACCGCAACCGGAAAAGCCTGGAAACGCATTGAAGAGCAACCACACCCACCCGCAGCATCGACTCCAACTCCATACAAACCACAGCCCAAAATCAAAACCATCGAGCCACCCGCACAAACTCCAAAGGAAATCCTCCCCGAATTCATCCCTCCACAATTAGCCCAACAGTCCGATAAGCCCCCATCCAACAGCGGCTGGCTCCACGAACTCAAACTCGACGGCTACCGCATCCAGGCCCGCAAAGAAGGCTCGCGCGTTCAACTCCTCACCCGCACCGGACTCGATTGGACGCACCGCATGAAGACCATCGCCGCACAGGTCGCCACCTTGCCATGCCGGCAGGCCCTCCTCGACGGCGAAGTCGTCGTCCTCGCCGAAAACGGAAACACCAGCTTCGCCGACCTTCAGGCCGCGTTCCAGGAAGGAGTCAAAAAACCTCTCACCTACTTCGCCTTCGACCTTCTCCATCTCAACGGCCGCAACCTGCGCGATCTCCAACTCATCGAACGCAAAGCCATCCTCGCCCATCTCCTCGCCAACGCAGGCCAATTCATCCGCTTCAGCGAGCACCTCGAATCCAACGGCGAACAGATCTTCCGCAAAGCCTGCGAACTCCACGCCGAAGGCATCGTCTCCAAACGCGCCGAGGCCAAATACATCTCCGGCCGCACCAGCGACTGGCTCAAAATCAAATGCGTTCACGAGCAGGAGTTCGTCATCGGCGGCTTCACTCTTCCAGCCAAAGGCCACGCTGGAATTCACGGCATCGGCGCACTCCTCCTCGGCTACTATCGCGACGGCAAACTCATCTACGCGGGCCGCACCGGCACCGGTTTCACGCAGAAGACCCACAACATCATCCGCACCAAACTCGAAAAGCTCCGCACAACCGCAACTCCATTCGAGAAGCCGCCAGCCGAAGCCCGCGCAGGAGCAGTCTGGGTTAAACCGCAATTAGTCGCTCAGGTCCACTTCGCCACATGGACCGCCGACAACCTCGTCCGCCAAGCCGCATTCAAAGGCCTTCGCGAAGACAAAAACGCAACCGAGGTCGTCCGCGAAGAAGCCATCCCCATCCCAAAATCCGAATCGAAACGCGCCTCCTACACAACCTCGAAACCCGTAGCCGCCAAAACCCTCGGCTCATCGAAGCCACCGCACGAAGAAACAACCGCACCCGCAAGAACTTCAAAGAAATCCCCGAAGAAAGAGCCGCTCCCCGCAGCCGAAACCGAACACGCCCCAATCCGCCTCACCCATCCAGACAAAATCATCGACGCCGAATCCCACCTAACCAAGCAGCAACTCGCCGACTACTACTGGACCATCGCCTCTCACATGCTCCCCTTCATCGCCAACCGCCCGCTCTCACTCGTGCGCTGCCCCGAAGGCACAGGCCACCCCTGCTTCTTCCAGAAACACGTCAACAACACACTTCCCCCAGGCATCGACTCCGTAGAAATCGCCGACAAAAACGGAAAAATCGAACCCTACATCACTCTCTCCACCAGGGAAGCTCTCACCGCCCTCGCTCAACTAGGCGTCCTCGAACTCCATCCCTGGGGATTCACCAACGACGACCTCGAGCATCCCGACCGCATCATCATCGACCTCGATCCCGACCCCGCCGTCTCCTGGCGCACTCTCGCCGACAGCGCCCTCGAAGTCCGCAAACACTTCACCGACTTAAAACTCGAATCCTTCCTCAAAAGCACCGGAGGCAAAGGCCTCCACATCGTCGTCCCCATCAAACCCGAACACGACTGGCCCGCCATCAAGCAGTTCGCCCACACCTTCGTCCTCGCAATGGAGCAGCAACAACCCACCCTCTACCTCACCAAAATGACGAAAGCCGCACGCAAAGACCGCATCTACCTCGACTATCTCCGCAACGAACGCGGCGCCACCGCCGTCGCACCGTTCTCTCCTCGTGCCCGCGCCGGAGCAGCCGTCTCCATGCCCCTCAACTGGACAGAACTCGAGCAACCTGCACGCCCAATCTTTCAAGTCGCCAACTTCACCGAATGGCAAACCCGCCTGCAACGCGATCCGTGGAAAGACCTCCCGAAAATTCATCAGCGACTCACGCTGAATCGGGCGAACTGACACTGCGCCAGCCTCCCGAAGCCCACGCTCCTTGTTATCCTTAACTGGCATGTCAAAACCCATCGTCCTCACCATCCTCGACGGCTGGGGCTACCGCCCCGAGACCCACGGCAACGCCATCGCCCAGGCCCGCAAACCCACCTACGACGCCCTCTTACGCGACTACCCCAACACCCTCCTCCGCGCCAGCGAGCACTTCGTCGGCCTCCCCGACGGTCAAATGGGCAACAGCGAAGTAGGCCATTTAAATCTCGGCGCGGGAAGAATCGTTCGCATGGACATGACTCGCATCGACACCGCCATCCTCGACGGCAGCCTCTACACCGACCCCACCCTCGTCCGCGCCTACGATTTAGCCGCACAAAAGGGAAGAGCCCTTCACATCATTGGCCTCGTCTCCGATGGCGGAGTCCACTCCCACCAGCGCCATCTCGACGCCCTCATCCGCATGGCCGCGAAGCACCACCTCACTCACGTCTTCGTCCACGCATTCATGGATGGCCGCGACACGATGCCCACCAGCGGCCTCGGCTACCTCGAGCAACTCCAGCAAACCCTCCGCGAAGCAGGCGTCGGCCAAATCGCATCTGTCAGCGGCCGCTACTACGCCATGGACCGCGATCTCCGTTGGGAGAAAGAAAAACAAGCCTTCGACGCCCTCGTCACGGGCCATCCCGAAGGCGGAACCTACAACGATCCCATCGAGCGAATCAAGGAACTCTACAACAACGGCATCACCGACGAGTTCATCCCTCCCTTCACCTGCATCAACCCGCAAGGCGATCCCATTGGTCCCATCCGCGACGAAGACGTAGTCATCAACTTCAACTACCGCGCCGACCGCGTCCGTCAGATCACCCGCGTCCTCACCCGCCGCTCCGGCCTCACCGCCGACCCGGTGGGCGCACAGGGACACATGCTCCCCAAAGCCGCCGAACTCGACGCCGAGATCCCACTCAACGAAGTCCCAGCGGACCTTCACTACGTCTGCATGACCCAGTACGACAAAAACTTCAAGCTCCCCATCGTCATCCCCGCCGAATCGATGGACAACCTCCTCGCCAATCTCATGTCTCAGGCCAATCTCCGCAACCTCCGCGTAGCCGAGACCGAAAAGTACGCCCACGTCACCTACTTCTTCAACGGCGGCATCGAAAAACCCTTCCCCGGCGAAGACCGCGCGCTCGTCCCCTCACAAAAAGTCGCCACCTACGACCTTGCCCCGGAGATGTCCGCCTCCGGCATCGCCGACGCCGTCATCAAAGCCATCAGCGACACCGCCTTCGACGTCATCATCGTCAACTTCGCCAACGCCGACATGGTCGGCCACTCCGGCATGATGGAACCCACCATCCGCGCCGTCGAAACCGTCGACACCCAACTAGGCCGCATCTACAAAGAGATCAAACAACGCGGAGGCAGCCTCCTCGTAACAGCCGACCACGGCAACGCCGAGATGCTCATCGACCCAGCCACCGGAGGCCCCCACACCGCCCACACCACCAATCCAGTCCCGTTCCTCTACATCACCGAAGAAGGAAACCGCCCCACCCTGCGAGAAGGCGGCAGCCTCCGCGACATCTCCCCCACAATCCTGTCATTGCTCAACCTGGACCAACCCAACCAGATGACCGGAGGCAACCTCCGCAACCCCTGATCGGCTAATCGTAGATAGAAAACTGAAGATAGGGCTTGGACACTGTAGCGATCTTGTCCGTTGCAGCCTCGTTCGTCAGGCTCTCTTCAGCAGCAACGGCAAACGTGACGTCGATCTTAATGAACGGGCATTTTTTATAAACATAGTGGTTCCAACTCCGCGCTGAGAGCCCTCCCTCAGTCGTAAAGTTCTTGAGAACATCAGCGCGAGTCATCCCCGGATGGAGTGAATCGACGAGACGGATCACGATCGCGATTTCGCGCGACAGAGTTGCATCGGCATTGGAATCTTGAAATGTCTGTTGGCTTAGCAGAGATCCACAAAATCCGAAGAGTAAACAGTAAATGCCTGCGGCTTTCAAAGACATTTCGCGATCCTCCGTCGAATCCTTACGTGACTAGCCCAACCGTCCCATCCACCTTCTTCGTAAAAGCATGAATCAACCGCCCCTGCTCATCCAGATGCCGCACCGTCAGCATCTCCGGAGCCACCACCAACTCACTAAACCCATAAACCTTTTCGGCCATGGGCCCACGCTGTGCCTGCTCAATCTTCAAGTTATAAAGATCCGCCCCACCCCCACCCGACAGCACAAACGAAGTCGGATGCCCGTCAAACTCCAGGTGCTGCATGTCATGGTCGTGACCCGCAAGATAAAGATGAACCTTATGCTCCCGCAGCAGAGGCTCCCAATCCCGGATCAAGACCTTATGATCCCCATGCGGCCCATTTGAAAAGATCGGATGATGTCCCATCACAATCAGAAACGGAGTCGTCCGCGGCTTCTCTAACTCCGCCTTCAGCCAGGCCAACTGCTCCGCCTGCTGTTCCGGCCGCAACGTAAAATCCGTCCCGCGATCCCACTTCCCGCTCTCCGAAGGCATATTGCTGTCCAACGCAATCACTGTCGCCAAAGGCTTCTCCGCCGGAAACGTAAAGCTGTACCACAGCGAAGGCATCGTCCACCGCGTCCCCGGCAACTTCGCATACTCCAACTCCGCCGCAACCTTGCTCTCCGGCATTCTCTGGTAGTCATGATTCCCCGGAATCGCATACGCCGGACAATCGAACACGCTCTTCGGATACATCTCCTCAAACTGCACCTGCCACCGCTTATCCTTCACCCCACCCGGCAGCGGCCCGTACCAGTTATCGCCAAGCATCAGCAAGGCCTCAGTCGTAAACCCACGCTCCTTCACATAACCCTGCATCGCCTTCGCCACGCGGCTCTGCGCCTCGATGTCCTGATACCCCCAGTCGCCCACCATCAAAAGGTGAGCCCCACCACCATCAGATGGCCCTTGCCCGGAATCAGCAAAGGAGGGCAGGGAACCAAGCCCAGCCAACGCGCTAAAAGCGAAACTCTGTCGAAGAAAACGGCGGCGTGACAACATCTCAATCGAGCTCATTGGTTCCTTTTATCCCTTACCTATTAAACGCAGATCGCCACCCGCAAGTCTCACGCGGAGATGAATTTATGTAGTCTTTGTGTCGCTCGGACCACAACGTTTGCTGTCAGAGATAGTGCTTTAAGTAATGCTGCCGATAAAGGTAATAGCGCTATCCGCCAACGCGGTACCGGAAAGCGCGCCAATCGGCGAAAGGACAAGCCCGATGTCTCTAATCCAGACCTGCAAATGTGAAGAATGCGACATGCAAAAGTCGTTCGCAAACCACTGGGTGATGCTGTACGAAAAGAACGGCAACCTGGTAATCCTCCCAAAGTGGGATACCAAAATGCTGCGGCGCACCCGACACTTCTGTGGAAGGGCTCATGCCAGCCGATATGTCGAGCGGTGGATCGCTGGCCTCGCACTCAACGCAGTGTCCGACGCTGTGATCGAATCCGGACAGCAGAAGTCCGTCCAGCCTTTGCCGGCGACGCAATTCATCTCCGACGAGGAAGACGAGGCGACCGCTCTGGCGCTGGTGGCAAATTATCGATGACGCCCGGTGCGGCACCGTTTTTTAGCAAAAGACTCATCTTCACGACGTGAAACGCCGATAGAGTTAAGTACCCATACCTCCAATCCCAGGAGGGCCGGCAGTACGGAAAGGAGAGTGTTTTGACCCGTTATCGAATCTACAGAAACTCGGCAGCAGAGACGACCTACATCTCGACCCACGATGGCAAAGATGGCCACGATCCTCAGAAGTTTCCTAATCTGAACCTCGCCCTGGCCGTTCTCCGCGATAGTGGAATACCCGAGTATGAGATCCGTCGAGTGACCAAAGAACTTGCCGCGATCAACGGAGCAATCGTCCAGGTAGCAGAGACGCTCATCTTCCACCACACACCCGAGCACGTGAGTTACAAGTGAGGCCGGGCCTTTAAAACTCCCGCCGCCCTTCCATAGCTCGCGTCATCGTCACCTCATCCGCATACTCGATATCGCTCCCCGCCGGAACCCCCGTAGCAATCCGAGTCACCTTCAACTCCCCCTTGGCTCTCCGCAGCTCCACCGCCAGATACCCCGCCGTAGCCTCACCCTCCGTCGTCGGCGAAGTAGCCAGAATCACCTCATCCACCTCGCCCAGCCGAGTCAGAAGATTCGCAATCCGCAACTGCTCCGGCCCCACCCCGCCAATCGGCGACAGCGTCCCATGCAGCACGTGATAGACCCCGTTATAACTCCGAGTCTTCTCAATCGTCGCAATATTCGTCGGCTCTTCCACCACGCAAACCACTCGCTGATTCCGCACCGCATTCGTGCAATACACGCAAGGATCGACATCCGTAATGTTGTTGCACACCGAGCACAACCGCAGATGCAGCTTCAGCTCGCGAATCGCCTCCGAGAGCGCCGCAGCATCTTCAGCCGATGACCGCAGCACATGAAACGCCAGTCGCTGCGCGCTCTTCGTCCCAATCCCAGGCAGTTTCCTGAACTCCTCGATCAGTCGCGCCATCGGCTCCGCAAACCGGCTCGAGCCGCTACCGAACGAACCTGCCACCTACCGTAACCCCGGCAGATCGGGCAGCCCCAGCCCACTCATCATCCCCGCCACGCTCGACTTCATCGCTTCATCCGCCCGCCGCCCTGCCTCATTCACCGCCGCTGCAATCAAATCCTCCAACAACTCCAGGTCGCTGGCCGAGCTACCCATCGCCGTCGGCTCAATCTTCAACCGCAGCACTTCCTTCTTCCCATTCATCCGCACCGTCACCACGCCCCCGCCGCTCGAAGCCTCCACCACCGTTGCAGCGAGCTTCTTCTCCATCTGCTCCTGCATCTGCTTCGCCTGACCCATCATCTCTTTCATCTTGCCCAGATCGGAAAAATCCATAATCCCTCGCTAATCGCCATCCCCTAGTCGTTGTCTCGAAGATCGATCACGCTCTGAATCTCAGCGTTGAACAGTGTCTGCGCGCGCTGCACAATCGGGTGCTCCATCGCCAACGCCTGCGCGCTCCCCGACTTCACTGCTTTAGGCTTCTTCGCCGCCGCGGCATTCTTCACTCCAGGCAACAAAACCAGCTTCAACGTCCCCGAGCCCGCCTCCCGCAACGCGCCGCGGATCAGCTTCTCCGCCTCGGCATTGATCACCATCGGCAGCATCGTCTTCGAGATCTCCGTCTGAACCCGAATCTCCCCGTCCGCCACCGCCCACTCCGCATCGGCCATGGCATCCGCCGCAGTCTCCTGGCTCTTTGCTGAAATCAAAGCCTTAACCGCAGCCTTCTGCAGAGCCTCAACATTATGTAACGGTGAAGGTGGCAAATCCACAACTCTGGTTTCTTCAGGAACGATCTCTTCAGAAACAGCCACAGCCTGCAAAGCAACCGGCTCGCTAACAGTCCTCACCGCTTCCACCGCTTTAATCGCCGGCACAGGCGCAGTCACAGAAGGCACAGCAACAACCGGCACAACCTTAGCGCCCTCAAACCGACGTCCCTTATCCTGCTCAAACGGAGAAAACGCCGGCTTAGCATCCGCCGCAGCACGCACTTCAAGAACACGAGCCGGAGCAACCCCACTCCCAATCCTGGCGTTCGTCGCAGCAGGCACACCCCCAGCCTTCGCAGCCCCGCTCACCCGGGCCTGCCCGGAACCCCCGCCACCAACAGGGAACTGGCTCAAAACCTCCTCAATCGGCAGCAGCCGCCGCAGATGCACCAGCTTCAGCAACCCCAGCTCAAAGTGAAACCGCTGCTCCTGCCGATACCCCAGCTCATCGAACGTCCTCAGCATCACCTGCAAAAACCGAGTCAGCTCTTCTTCGCTAAACAACGCAGCCGACCGCCCCGCACGCCGCTGTTCATCCGTCGAGATCTGCAGCAACTCTCCCGCCGCGCCATCCGCTCCAGCCCCATCCACACCAATTCCAGCAATCTTAGCAATCACGCAGTTCCGCAGATACCGCACAAACTGCCGCGCCAACTGCGCCGGAGAGTTCCCCGCATCCAGCAGTTGATTCGCAACCGTAATCACCTCGGCGCTGCGTCCGCCATCCACCGCCTCCAGAACCTTCTCGAACACAGCGTTCGGAACCGTTCCCATCAACTCACGAATCTGCCCAGCATCCAGCCGCGCCCGCCCATCCTCCATCGGCGCACTGGCAATCGCCTGGTCCATGATCGACAGCGCATCCCGCATCGACCCATCCCCAGCCTCCGCCAGCAAACTCAGCGCACCCTCATCGGCATCCACACCCTCACGCTCGGCGATCCCCCGCAGCTCACCCAGAATATCCACCAGCTTCACCGCATGAAAGCTGAAGTGCTGGCATCGCGACCGCACCGTCTGCGGAATATCCTCCGGTTGCGTCGTCGCCATCATGAAAACTATATGATCCGGCGGTTCCTCCAGCGTCTTCAGCAGCGCGTTGAACGCCGCATCCGTAATCTGGTGCGCCTCATCCAGAATGTAGATCTTGTACTTATCCCTTGCTGGACGGTACCGGGCCGCATCCCGCAACTCACGAATCTCATCGATCCCGCGATTCGTCGCCGCATCGATCTCGATCACATCGACCGAATTCCCCGCGCGAATCTCCGTGCAGCTATCACAAACCTCGCAAGGCTCAGCCGTAGGCCGCACCGCCGACCCAATCGCGTTCCGGCAATTCAACGCCATCGCCAAAACCCGCGCAATCGTCGTCTTCCCAATCCCGCGATGCCCGCTGAAGATATACCCATGCGCAATGCGATTCTGCGTCAGCGCATTCATCAACGTCACGGTCACATGGTCCTGCCCCGCAACATCCGCAAACCGCTGTGGCCGGTATTTTCGTGCAAGAACTTGATAAGCCATTGGCACTATCGATTGTATCGTCAACGACAGAGCAAAACTCTGTCACCCAAAGCCTGGCGTTCCATCATCTCGAGGCCTTCTTCGCCTTCGCCCGAGCCTTCCGCGTCCGCCGCTTCACCTCATCCTCACTGAACATCGTCCCCCGGCACTTCTTCGCTCCACAATAACAATCTGCATCATCCTCATCGCTATCGAACAGGTTGTACTCATAAGTCAGCTCTTCGCCAGCAGCAATATCGCGAATCGCCGTAATAAACACCCGCCCATCCACGCTGTCCGACTCGCAGTTCGGGTTGCACGAGTGATTGATAAACATCGCAATCCCAAACCCATCAATCACCGTTCCATCATCCCCACAGCTAAACAGATACGTGATCTCCCGGCCCTCATACCGTTCATCCGCCTCTTTTTTGCTGAAGCGCGGCCCATCGTACTCGCAGACCCGCTTGCCCTTTTTGATCGCCCGTGTCGTATAACAGCCCGCCGCATGAATCGACGAAGAACGAATAATCAGCCCATCAACCATAATCAGATAACTTCCATCCAATAAAATAACCGTAGAAAAGCACTCCGGGTCTGCTGACTATAACAAACCCCGTCGCAACAACGTCAAAGTCTAAGACGAGTACTCTGGATCAGATGCCAAATCACCCCCTAACTCGAGCGATAATGGCAGCTCTTCTCCTCTCCGTCGCGTGCGCAGCCCAGACCGCGCCCACACAAAGCCCTCCAGCCGCTCCCTGCCCAACCCCTAATCAGACCGCAACCCAGACGCCCGACCAAACAACCAAGCCCTGTCCCCCCGCCGCCAAAAAATCCACAGCCGAGCAGTTCCCCTTCCCAGGCCAAACCGCCAAACCAGCAACCCCGCCAGACTCACCTACCCCAGGCGCCACCACCCCTTCCGACGCTGCCGCGCAACACCCATTCCCCACGCAGCCGCCCCCAAAGCTCCCCGGCGACGACTCCAGCAGCAGTAGCTCAAGCTCCAGCAGCAGCAACGACGACTCCGACCCAACTCATCCCGACGATCAAGCCTTCAAAGGCGACAATCCGCCCGAAGGCACCTCGGTCCATCGCAAACTTCCCAAACCCAAGCATATCCAGAGCGACGACGAGCGCGTCGATGAAGACCTCAGCGTAGCAAAGTTCTACATGCGGGATGAAAACTACCAGGGCGCCTACCTCCGCGCAAAAGATGCCGTCCAAATCCAACCCGAATACTCCGACACCCACTTTGCCCTCGCCCAGATCGCGGAGAAGATGAAGAAGAAAGACGAGGCCATCGCCGAGTACCAGACCTATCTCAAACTCGATCCCAACGGGGAAAAGGCCAAAGACGCCAAAAAATCCCTCGCCGAGCTTAATAAATAACTCAGCAAAATAAAGCAGCAGAAGCCGGTTCGCCGCACCGCCGGACGGTGTAATTTAGTTCCGTCCCGATGAATCCCATTCTCCAAACCCTCCAAACTGAAATAGCATCCGCTCTCAACTCGCTCGATGCCGCCCAAACCCAACTCCGGCCCCCTGCAAATCCCGGCAAGTGGAGCATCCAGCAGATCATCGAGCATCTTCTGCTCACCTACTCTGCCTCAGAGGCAGCGATCAACGCTCGCATAGCCAAACGTTCTCCAACCAAGGCAACGCCCAGCCTCAGGCAGCGGGTGCAACAATACGCAGTCTTGAAATTGAGTTACTTGCCAACCGGCCGCCCCGCTCCACCCGCAGTCACGCCGCCCACCGTCGTTCCTCCTCGATCCGGGCGCGAGCTAACTCAAGCCACTCATCAACACCTGTCGCGTATTGACGTACTCTCAACCGAAGCAAAAAGCCTCTTCGGTGACAATCAATGCGCCAGCCACATGGTCCTCGGTCCGCTCAGTGCCGATCAATGGCGCATGTTTCAACTCATCCACGGCAGGCACCATCTCAAACAGATCGCAGCCATACGCAAAGCGCACAACCTTTAGGCAATCAGCAATAGAGGGAAGTGTGTAAAGTTACTCATCCAGGCCGTCCTCCACCTCGACGTCCTCTTCCACCAGATCATCCTCGACTCGCAGGTAGCGCCGCATATACCGCAGCGGCTCTTCAGACGTCGCAAGCTCCTTCAGGTGATAGAGCCAGGCATCCTCGCGGGCGCTCCGCCGCGTATAGCCCTTGCGTTTCACCGTGCCAATCGTCCCATCCTTCATCCGACGTGTAAACGTCTGCATAGGCACCTGGAAGGTCATCACCTCACCCGGCTTCCAGAAGGTCGACGCAAACTCATGCGAAAACAGCAGAGCATAGTACCGGCGCTCAGCCGCCAGCGTCTCCACCGCCTGCCGGGCGCCATGCCACGGCAGCCCCACTTTGCCGACGTACCATCTCCGAAACTCAAACCCGTTATTGCGTGCCTGACCAACCAGCAACTGAAGCAACTCGACCCTTGTCATACTCAGATCCGTTCAAACAAATGAAGGCGCAACAGCACCGGACATTCCGGTATCAAAGCGTATAGCTTATCGCGCCGTCCGTCCAATACAGTATTAGCAGCACCTCGCTTATCATCTGCATCAAAGCGCATGTATGCCAAAACGAACGATCCCTGGCCTTGGAGAATCACGATAATACGCAGCGCCCAAACCCTCACTCTCCTCATGGCTCTCCTTCTTGCGAGCCCGTCCCCTGCGGACACCTACAACCCTGCAAACCACACTGACCCGATCAACCTCACCCCGCAGGTCCACGAGGCCCTCGAGCGCTTCTACAACCTCGACTACGCAGGCGCGCTCTCCCGCTTCGAAGCCATCCAGAAAGCCAACCCCCAGTCCTCCATCGCCACCGGCTACATCCTGACGACGCTCGTCTTCCGCGAGCTCTACCAGCAGGATCTCCTCGACACCACCTACTACGCTCACGACTCCTTCCTCACCTCCAAACGCAACGTTCCCGTGCCTCAGGCCACGCGCGACCGCATCGAGCAACTCACCAACTCCGCCATCGCTCTCGCCGACCAGCAGATCAAAGCCAACCCCAACGACGCCAACGCCTACTTCGCCCGCGGATACGCCCGCGGCATTCACGCCGCTTTCATTACCCTCTGCGACCACAGCTTCGTCGCTGCCGCACGCCAGGGGCTCTCCTCCCGCAACGACAGCGAAGCCGCCCTCAAGATCGACCCCAACTATGCCGACGCCAGGATGGCCATCGGCATCCAGCAGTTCGCCGTTGCCAGTCTCCCACGCTTCGTCCGAATGATCGTCGGTATCGCCGGAGTCGGCGGTAACAAAGAAAAAGGCCTCGAGCTCCTCCGCGAATCCGCAGCCCACGGCATCGTCACCCCCATCGAATCCCGCACCGCACTCTCGCTCTTTCTCCGCCACGACGCCCGCTATCCCGAAGCCATCGTTGTGCAAAAAAGCCTCGCCGACCAATACCCCCACGACTTTCTCTTCCGCCTCGAAGTCGCCAACCTCACCAAAGACTCCGGCAACGGCCCCGCCGCCATCGCCCTTTATCGCGAAATCCTCGCCGACGCCAAAAAGCCCGGCTACTTCATCGACCCGCGCCTCCACATGACCTACTTCGGCCTCGCCGACACCCAACGCGGTCAGAATCAGATCGCCGAAGCCGCTCAAAACTATCTCGACGCAGCAGCGCAACCCACCTGCAGCGACTGGATTCGTCGCCGCGCCCAACTTAACGCCGGCGAGATGTTCGACCTCCTCCACAACCGCGCGGAAGCCATCAGGCAATACCAACTCGCATCAGCCGGAGGCGGCGACCAATCCCAGGCCGACGCCGCCCGCCGCTACCTCAAGACCCCCTACACCGGCAAATAAGCCTCGGCAAGCTAGTTCTGCTCAAGGGGCACGCCCGCGCCGCTCGGGATGAAGCAAAATCAGTGGAGCTTGCGCGCCTCAGGCAATGTTTCACAAACCTGCCCCCGGCCACCAACCGGCTACCCACGCGAATACCTCCGCATGGTTCGCCGTAGTCCCCAGTCTCTTCTATGGCAAAATAGAATCTTCCGGAGACCCCTATGTTCTGCGCCAAATGCGGCAAACAAGTCGATCCATCCTCCCGTTTCTGTCCAGCCTGCGGAGCCGCTGTCGCCGTCCCCCCGCCGCCTCAGCAGGGCTACTATCCCGCCACAGGTCAGCTCACCCGTTCCCGCAATAATCGCGTCATCGCCGGAATATGCGCCGGATTCGCCCTCCACTACGGCTGGGACATCACTCTCGTCCGCGTCCTCACCGCGCTCTTCTGTATCTTCACGGGCGTCGGAGCCATCGCCTATCTCGTAGCCTGGGTCATCATCCCGGAAGCCCCCTACGCGCTTCCCGCAAAGAGCATTTAAGCTTGCCGAACAAAGTTGCAACACAAAAGCCGCGCCGCCACGCCAACTCACGCCCTTTCGTCTATCGCAACCGCTCGCTCCACTGCGGCGAAGTCGGCCTGACCTCCCTCGCGGAAAGATACGGCACCCCGCTCTACGTCTACTCCGCCGCTCAAATCATCGAGCGCTTCCAGCTCTTCCAGCAAGCCTTCACGCACGGTCCCAAAGCCCGTCCTCACACCATCTGTTACGCCGTCAAAGCCAACTCCTCTCTCGCCATCCTCCGCCTCCTCGCCGAGCAGGGAGCAGGCTTCGACATCGTCTCCGGCGGCGAACTCGAGCGCGTCCGCAAAGCCCACAAACCCGCCCTCAAAAAAGTCGTCTTCTCCGGAGTAGGCAAACAAATCTGGGAGATCGACGCCGCTCTCCGCGCCAACATCCTCCTCTTCAACGTCGAATCCGAAGCCGAACTCCACCTCCTCGCCGCCCGCGCCCAGGCCCTCGGCAAAATCGCCCGCTTCGCCCTCCGCGTCAACCCCGACGTCTTCGCCGAAACCCACCCCTACATCTCCACCGGCCTCAGCGAGCACAAGTTCGGCATCGACATCAAAGCCGCCCGCGCCATCTACCACGCCGCAAAAAAATCGAAGTGGCTCGATCCCACCGGAGTCTCCGTCCACATCGGCTCGCAGATTCGCAAAGTCGATCCCTTCGCCGCCGCCTTGGCAAGAGTCACCAGCCTCATCGCCGACCTGAGAAAGGACGGCCACAACATCCGCTACGTCGACGCCGGCGGTGGTCTCGGCATCGACTACAACGCCGCAACCCCAAATCCCGCGAACAATCCCGCAAATAGTCCTGCGAGTAATCCTGCGAATGCTCCCGCAAAGCAGGTAGAAAAATACGCAGCAGCCATAACCGAAGGTTTAGCCGGCGAATCCGCGCACCTGCTCCTCGAGCCCGGCCGCTTCATCGTAGCGCAAGCAGGCGCGCTTCTCACGCGCGTCCTCTACGTCAAGAAAAACGGCGCAAAGACCTTCGTCATTACCGACGCGGCGATGAACGACCTCATCCGTCCCGCGCTCTACCACGCCCACCACGAGATCATCCCCGTAAAACAACCAGCAAAGCAGCCGACAAAACAACCGGCAGGGAAGTCGCCGAATCAACTTACGGTCGACGTAGTAGGTCCCGTCTGCGAGTCCGGCGACTTCTTCGCCCGCGACCGCGCCCTACCGCCCGTCAAACCCGGAGACCTCGTCGTCCTCCTCGACGCCGGAGCCTACGGCATGTCCCAAACCTCCAACTACAACACCCGCCCCCGCCCTGCCGAAGTCCTCATCGAAGGCAAATCCACAAAACTAATCCGCCGCCGCGAAACCATGCGCGACCTCCTCGCCCCCGAACTCCTAAGCTAGCCCCAGGCATTGAGGCCACTGCTGTTGCTGTTGTCTTTGCTGTTGCCGTTGTCTTTGCTGTTGCCGTTGTCTTTGCTGTTGCCGTTGTCTTTGCTGTTGCTGTTGCTATTGTTTTTGCTGTTGCTGTTGCTGTTGCTGCTGCTGTTGTTGTTGCTGTTGCTGTTGTTTTTGCTGTTGCTGTTGTTTTTGCTGTTGCTGTTGTTTTTGCTGTTGCTGTTGCTGTTGCTGTTGTTGTTGTTGTTGATGTTGATGTTGTTGTTGTTGTTGTTGTTGTTGATGTTGATGTTGCAAGTTTTTCGTTGTCATCCTGAGCGTAGCGAAGGACCCCCGCATTTGCATTTGTTTTTGCGGTTGCATTCACAGTTACTACACCCAAAAACTAGTCATTTCGACCGAATCACCCCCAACACCTTCTGTGTCGATCTCAAGCAAGTCGACTTCTCCCACGAGACCGGCAAAGTTATGAAGCTCGACCTCGGCCCCGACCAGCGAAACATCTTCTCCGGCAACGCCGTCAAAGATTTCAAGCCCGCCGAACCCTTCAAATTCCTCGGCCTCCCAGACGCTCACTAAAATCGTCCCGACTTTCGATCATCGTTTAGGTTTTATTGTTTTTGTGAGAGATCAGCTTGGGCTTCATCGGGCAAGGGAATGGCGGCTAAGAATTCATTGGACAAGTTTTGAAGGTAAGGGGGATACTTTGGTACCAAGTTGAGCTTGAAGGAACGACCTATGCGCTGTCTTATTATATTTTCTGCTTCCATCATCCTATCTACACCTTTGATTCGCGCTCAGAAGATGGAAGTAACTGTCATCGACCGGCGCACCAGCGAGACCAACTACTCCTATCAAGTTCCTGGCCATTCCTACTCAACCACAAATGGTGGAGTTGGATGTAGCGCGACTACCTTCGGAGGTTCGACGAACGCGAACTGCTCAGGATCATCTGCAACTAATACGACGACGACAGCGCCTCACGATGTGTCGTTCAACGTAACCGGCGCAACCTTTGCGCTTCTTCTACCTGATGGCCGAGTAGCAGTGGTCAACTGTGCAAGCAAGTTCAAAGAGCGCTTTGCCGGACCTGAAGGAAATCACCGTAGCTGCCGTATGCCACTCGTCAACACCATCCAGGTCGAGTTCAAAGGAAAACTTGCCAAACTTGAGTGGCCTGTCAGCCTCGATGGAAAGAAAATTGAGTCCGAGACCTACGAAATTTTGGCAGTCTTGCCTCCGGCAGCCCCCCCCGCGCCGCCTCCAACGAAGACCAATTCGAGTCTCTAAGCGTGCTTGACATAGGGTAGCCCCATAGTTTGCGGTGTCGCGAACACTTGAAGCCTTCTCCCCTACCCAAAGTCCAAACCTAAAGTCTCTCCTTCGAAGACTTTGCGCACTTTTGCCGGGGCTGGGGAGTGCCCTGGACTCACGTCGCATCAACAGGGTCGAACATGCTAAACTCACAAGGTTGCGCACAGTTGCACCGCAAAATCACCACCGAGGAAATTCATGTCCGGCCATTCAAAATGGGCAACAATTAAGCACAAAAAAGGTGCCCTCGACGCCAAGCGTGGAAAGATCTTCACCCGCCTGATCAAAGAAATCACCATAGCCGCCAAAACCGGAGGTGGAGGCGACCCCGACGGCAACCCGCGTCTCCGCACCGCAATCGCAGCCGCAAAAGCTGAGAACATGCCCGCCGAAAACATCAAGCGCGCCATCCAGCGCGGCACAGGCGAACTCGAAGGCGTCTCCTACGAGGAGATCACCTACGAGGGATACGGCCCCGGCGGCGTAGCCCTCATCGTCGAAGTCCTCACCGACAACAAAAATCGCGCCGTCAGCGAAATCCGTCACGCCTTCAGCAAAAACGGCGGCAACATGGGCGCGGAAGGCGCAGTCGCCTGGATGTTCACCAAGAAGGGCGTCATCACCGTAGCCAAGTCCGCAGCCGGCGAAGACAAACTCACCGAGATCGTCCTCGACGCAGGTGCTGAAGACCTCTCCGACGAAGGCGAAAACTGGGAAGTTCTCACCGACCCCAAGGACTTCGAAGCCGTCACCGAAGCCCTCAAGGCCGCGAAGATCACGCCCGAGCACGCCGGGATCACCAAGATCGCCTCGACCTACACGAAACTCGAGGGCACTCAGGCTAGCGCCATGATCCGTCTGCTCGAAGCCATTGAGGACCTCGACGACACGCAAAACGTCTACTCCAACTTCGACTTCGACGAAGCCGCCGTGGCCAGCGCCTGACGCGAACTCACCGGTCGCCAATCCCAACGGCCGCCGTTCACCGGCGGCCTTCTTCTGCCAACCAATAACCGGAGACCAGCTTGACCAACAGTACGCATCCCATCACCAAAATGGCCATCTGGCTCTTCGCTCTCCTGCTCTCAGCCCGCCTCGCCTCAGCCCAAACAGTCGCCACCGACGTCACACCCTTCCACGACGACTCCGGCCACCTCCCCTTCGAGATCGGCCCCATCGTTCAAGGCGGCGTGGGCCTCACCGAAGACCGCGACGGCTTCAAGTTCTTGATGGTCGGCGCACAGATCGGCAAAGTCATCGCCTCGAGTCACGGCCACAGCGCCTGGCGCGGCAACTTCGAGATGGCCGGCCAGGCCTTCCCCTTCTGGCAGTCCTACACGCCGAAGTTCCAGCGCCCCTTCTGCACCAATCCCATCGGAACACCACCGCAGTGCACCGCTTTCTACACCGTAGGCGGCACCTTCACCGGAATATCAATCACCCCCGTCATCTTCCGCTGGAATCTCGCCGGCACGAAACACTTCTCCTTCTGGGGACAAGCCGCAGGCGGCCTCCTCTGGACGAATCACAAATACCCGGCCTTCGGCGGACCGCCCTACAACGAGCAAAACGACGGCCCCCACGCCGACGCCAGCGTCTGGAACTTCACCCCGCAAGGCGGAGTCGGCGTCCACTACTTCATCCACCCTCGCCGATCGATCGACTTCGCTGCCAACGGCGTCCACATCTCCAGCGCCTCCCTCGGAGACCGCAACCCCGGCGTCAACGCAAGCGTACAATTCTCCCTCGGTTACACATGGTGGAAATAAAACACTCGTACACTAGTCACTAGCCGTTGCTCCAAAATGAATCCCGAAGCCATCATCGAATGCGTCCCCAACTTCTCTGAAGGCACAGACGCCGCCAAAGTCAGCCAGATTGTCGCCTCCATGCAGGTCGAAGGCGTCCGCCTCCTCGACTGGTCTCTCGACAAAGCGCACAACCGTTCCGTCGTCACCGTCGCTGGCACTCCCGAAGGCATCGTCGAAGCCGCGGCCCGCGCCGCAGGCAAAGCCGCCGAGCTCATCGACCTCACGCAACAGAACGGCGTTCATCCTCGCATCGGCGCAGCCGACGTCATTCCTTTCATCCCTGTCAGCGGAGCATCCCTCGCCGAGTGCGCCGTTCTCGCTCGCCAGGCCGGCCTCCTCATCTGGCGCCGCTACGGCGTCCCTGTCTACTTCTACGGAGCCGCAGCCGCCCGCCCCGACCGCGTCCAGCTCGAAGACGTCCGCAAGGGCCAGTTCGAAGGCCTCCGCGATGCCTCCCGCCGTGATGCCTCCCGCCGCCCCGACATAGGCGGCCCCGAACTCCACGAAACTGCCGGTGCCAGCGCCGTCGGTGCGCGCAGCTTCCTCATCGCCTACAACGTCCACCTCGAAGGCTCAGACATCGCCGCCGCGCGCGCCATCGCCCGGGACATCCGCGCTGCCAACGGAGGACTCCACGGCGTCAAAGCCATTGGTGTCTTCGCCAACGGCCGCGCCCAGGTCAGCATGAACATCACCGACTTCAATCTCACCCCCATGCGCCACGTCCATGCCACCATCCAGCATCTCGCCCACCGGCACGGGGTCCTCATCGAAGACGCCGAACTCATTGGATTGATTCCCGAGGCGGCCTATGAGCCGGATTCAGAATGGGTACGTCAAATAACTGGCTTCGATCCCGAAGGAAAGGTATTGGAACGCAAACTTCACGCCCCCATTGCTTGGCCAAACCAGTAGAAGGCACAAAACCGATTGACGTACCACAAAAGTAGCATTCTGGTAACGAACACCTCCCCATCCACGCTTGCAAACAGTCTCATATTCACGGAACAATGGTGTAGCCCAAGCTACACTGGAAGTAGCTCAAGGAGTCAAAGGTAATAATGAAAACCATCTCGCAAAACCTCCTCACCGCCGCCGTCGCCATCGCGACCATCATGGCCCCCGCATTTGCCTCTGCGGCCCAGCTCTCCAGCGACGCGAAGGCATCCATCCCCAAGGACATTCAGCAGCTCATCGTCGTCGACTACCACGCCATGCAGAACTCACCCGCCGCGATGGAGCTGAAGGACCGCATCCTCCCGCCTGAGCTCAAGCGTCTTGAGAGCGCCCTCAAGACCTCCGGCCTCAAAGTCGATCAGGATGCCGATGTCCTCTGCTTCGCCGCATTCCGCGATAAAGGCGAGGGAACACGCATCGTTGGCATCGCCCAGGGTCAGTTCCACACCCGCGAGATCATGGCCAACTTCACCAAGAACAAAACCAAGCCCACCACCCTACGCAACAACAGCATATATCCCATGGGCTCCAACGGCATGAGCGTCGTCTTTCTTAACCAGACCACGATGGTCTTCGGCGACCTTGACGCAGTCAAAGCGGCGATGGACGCGCGGGACGGTATGGTCTCCGACTTCCTCTCCAACACCGACATGGTTAACGAGATGGCCGCAGTCGACACCAAGGCCGTCTGGAGTCTCCTTGACGCCAAGGGCACTCAGACCATGATGAAGGGCGTTCTCGGTGACGCTGCTCAGCTCGCAGACTACGACACCGTCAAGAACCGCATGAAGAGCAGCCGCTACACCATGGACTTCCAGAACGGCGTCAAGTTCGATATGGCCGTCGTCATGTCCGACACCCTCACCGCTGCCACGGCAGCGACGCTGATGAAAGGTGTCTCCATCATGCGCAAGACCGCCGGCTCGCCTCTCGAAAAGTCCGCGCTCGATCAGACCACCATCGACTCGAACGCAGGAACCCTGACAGTCTCCTACTCCTCCTCGGATAGCCAGTTCGCCAGCCTGCTCACCTCGCCACTCTTCCAGTCCGTAGTCAAATAAGCGAACAAGCGAGTCATCCAGTAAAACGCCCGGCCCTCGCATCTGCGAGAGAGCCGGGCTTTTTACGCTAGTTGCCTGCCGGAGAGTATTTCACCGCCATCCTCCTTGACAGACTAGGAGAGTCGCGTCATGATTCCCCTAGACGCAAAAGGAGAGATGATGGGCAAACCGGTCGACCTCTTACAAGGCACTTTGGACTTGCTGATTCTGAAAGCTGTCTCGCTCGGACGCCTCCACGGCTACGGAATCCTGCTCCGCATCCAGCAGATCTCCGGAGATCAGCTCATCATCCAGCAAGGGTCGCTTTATCCGGCCCTTTACCGTTTGGAACACAATGGCGCGCTCCTCACCGAGTGGGGAGAGAGTGACAACAATCGTCGTGCAAAGTACTACGCGCTCTCTGCTGCGGGAAGAAAGCAGCTCGAATCCGAGACCGAAAAATGGTCACGCATGGCAAAGCTCGTAAGCGCCATCCTACGCACTACGACAGCTCCTGAGGCAGGCCTGTGAGCAAGCTCCTCGCTCGCTTCCGGTCGTCTCTCCGCTCCATCCTGCGCCGCGAGCGGCTTGAATCCGAAATGGACGCCGAACTCCGATTTCACCTTGAAAGCCGCGCGGAAGATCTCATCCGCGAAGGTCTCACATGGCGAGAAGCCACACGGCAGGCGAAGCTCGAGTTCGGCGGCATTGAGTCGCACAAGCACAGCATCCGCAATACCCTTGGCTTACGCTGGATAGACGAACTCTGGGGCGACCTCCTCTATGCCGCGCGCATCCTGCGCAAGAGCCCCGGCTTCACGGCCATCGCAATCGCTTCGCTGGCGCTCGGAATTGGAGCGAACACGACCATATTCTCCTACGCCAACCAGACGCTCTATGTCCGCCTCGGCGTCCCGCACCCGGAACAGCTCCGCCTCTTCACCGTGCGCGGCGACGAGCACATGGTCGTCCACGACTTCTGGGGCAGCGGCATTATCGGGGCTGCCGATTCGCATCTCGATGCGTTCACGTACCCCATCTACCAGCAATTTCTGCAATGCAAACCCGCGCTCCAGGCTGTGCTCCAGGACGTCGTGGCCTTCCAAGACCTCCGCAGCATCAACATCACCGCCGGCGGCTCGCCCGAGACCGGCCCGGGCGAGCTTGTCTCCGGCAACTTCTACGCCCAGATGCAGCTCCGGCCCCAGCTTGGCCGCGGCATCCTGCCCAGCGACGACGGCCCTCCCGGCTCCGGCTCGGTCGTCGTCCTCAGCGACCGCTTCTGGCACAGCGCCTTCGGCGGCTCGCGCGAGGTGCTCGGCAAGACCCTCCGCGTCAACACCCTTCCGCTCACGATCGTTGGTGTCAATCCCCCCGAGTACACCGGTGCGCAGGCCGGTTCACTCACCTCGCCCGAACTCTTTCTCCCACTCTCCCTCGTCTCGGTCCTGAACCCCGGCCGTGGCAACAGCGACCCGGTCGGCCCGGCGCTCTGGTGGCTTACGCTCATGGCGCGCACCCGTCCCGGCGTCTCCGATGCGCGCGCCGAGGCCGCCCTGAACGCCGTCTTCAACGCCGCCGTCCGCGGCACCATCACGCTGGACAAAGGCGATACCATCCCCCGGCTGCTGCTTCAGGACGGCAGCCGCGGCGACGACTTCGATCAGGGCGATCTCGCCAAACCCATCTATATCCTGCTTGCGCTCTCGGGCCTGGTGCTGCTGCTGGCCTGCGTCAACATCGCCAACCTCATGCTCGCCCGTGCCACCTTCCGTCAGCGCGAGATGGGCGTCCGCCTGGCGCTCGGTGCCGGACGCGGACGCATCCTGCGGCAGTTGATGACCGAGAGCCTGCTGCTCGCGGCGGCCGGCGGCGCGTTCGGGCTTGTGCTCGCCTACTTCAGCCGCAACCTCATTCCTGCGTTGATACACACCGGCTGGGAGGGCGGCGAATTCAATATTCCCTTCGACTGGCGCGTCTTCGGTTTTACCGCCGCCGCCGCGATGCTCACCGGCCTGCTCTTTGGCATCGCCCCAGCCATGCGAGCCACGCGCGCCGAACTCAACACCAGCCTGAAGGAGGGCAACCGCGCCGCCACCCGCGCGCGCAGCTCGAAGACCGGCAAGACGCTCGTTGCCTTCCAGATCCTGCTCTCCACGTTGCTCGTCGTGTGTTCGGCGCTCTTCGTCCGGACGATCATGAATCTGGAGTCGGTTGACCCCGGCTTCCGCGCGGGCGGCCTGACGCTGTTCAGCATCACGCTGCCCGCGGCCCAGTATCCCGCGCCGAAGGACATCGCCACGCTCCACCGGATCGAGCAAGCCGTAGCCGCTATCCCCGGCAGCCAGAGCGCAACCCTCAGCTCGATGCCGTTGGTCGCCGGCTGGTATTCGAGCTCTGGCTTCCTCGTCGAGGGCGCACCGGCAGCTGTCACCAAGGCGGAGATCGGCCGCGACTCAGCGAATCGGGCGGCCGTCGGCAGCAGCTTCTTCTCGACGATGTCGATTCCCATCCTTGCCGGCCGTGGCTTCACCGATCAGGACACGGAGAACTCGCACCACGTCGCCGTCATCAACCAGGCGCTCGCCCGGAAGTTCTTTCCCAACACCGATCCCATCGGCAAGCGCTTCCGCGTCGGCGACGGCAAGAAGGACGCCGCGCCCTGGGTCGAGATAGTTGGCATCTGCGCCAACACCCACTACCACGACCTGAAAGAAGAGACGGCGGCGATCCAGTTCCAGCCATACCGCCAATCCAGTGAGATGGGCAGCGCGACCTATATCGTTCGCTCCAGCCTGACGCCGCAGGTCCTGCTTCCGTCGCTGCGCCGCGCCGTGCAGCAGATCGACCCAAACCTTCCGGTCAAGCAGGTCCGCACGCAGCAGCAGGAGATCGATGCCACCATGCAGCAGGAGCGTCTCTTCGCCTCGCTCACCGCTGGCTTCGGCTTGCTCGCTCTCACGCTCGCTTGCGTCGGCATCTACGGCATCATGGCCTACACCGTCTCGCAGCGCACCAACGAGATCGGCATCCGCCTCGCACTCGGCGCGGTTCGCGGCCAGATCCGCTCCATGGTGCTCCGCGAGACCGGATGGATCGCCGCCGCAGGCATCCTCGCGGGTCTCGGCGTCGCGCTCCTGCTCGTCCGGCTCATCAAGTCCATGCTCTACGGCCTCAAGCCCTACGATCCACTCACCCTCGCGGGATCGGCGCTTCTGCTTCTACTGATCGCGGTTTTCGCAGGTTGGGTCCCCGCCCACCGGGCGTCAAGGGTCGAGCCAGTGGAAGCTCTCCGTCATGAATGATCGAAGGCTCAGATTGCTGTAACCGTACCATTGCATCCCAGCACAGAAATAAAGCCGGACCCAAAAGTTCTTTGTTAAGCGGCGTTTAGGCGGCGCTAGACTGCTGATTCTATTGACCTTGCACTTTTAGCTTATTTTCTTTTGCCATTTTTACCCCAAAAAATGCATGTCAAGTCCCAAAAGGACCTAAATGATTGCTAGCCAACAACATCCGCCTGGCAAATTAGATACGCTCCATCCGTTATAATATGTTATATAGATGAAAACAAAGCCCCGGAGAAACCTCCGGGGCTAACTTGTTTAAAAACAAGACGTTACATCTAAACTATTTGTTTACAATACTTTGCATTGGAGGTCCAAGGGTAAGCCTAATCTTATGAAGACTTTAGCAGAAAACGGCCAGGTGGGGGAGGTTCCGTCAAAACGCCAGAACGACCCCAAACACGTTCCCCTGGAAGGAGTAATTACGGCTGAACTTGGTCCCGAACTGTGTCCGGTATCCATCGAGCCCCTCGCGGGTCACGGCAGGAGTCGAGATAGAGCAGTTCGAATCCGGCGAAGCCAGCTTGCTCTTCCAACCGCCGGCGATCATGTTGCAAAGTTCTCCAATCGCATCGTCGACCATCGGGTCATGTGGCTCCGAAGGTGTTCCGAGCAAGGCCTCCGCCGTAACCGATGCCGTAGCCTGACTCGCATACAGGAGGCACTCGCCGGCGACAGCGCCGGTAAATTGAATCCTTGCCACGATTCTTCCTCCGATCGTGTCAACATCGCCCTCCATCGGATCGCAGCTTCGCTCCAGCATCGTCTCAAACACCTCCGAGACCGCAGAATCCAGCCGAGTCACTGCCTCATCACGCACATTCGTCACGTTTATCCTCTTCCCCGCTTCAAATTTGATTTCACTAAGCAGCTAAACCATCTAAGCCGCGCGCAGCAATGGCAGCACGCGCATCTTTACCTGCTCCGCCGTAAACGGCTTGCAGATATAACTCTGAGCGCCCGCCGCAATCGCGCGCAAAACAAACCCCTCATTGTTCTCCGTCGTAATCATCACCACCGGAACGTTCGGCGCCAGATTCTCCTGCCGCCGCGCCTCCAGAAACTGCAGCCCATCCATCACCGGCATATTGATGTCGCTCAGAATCAAAGCCAGAGGAACCGACGCACCTTGATTCTCTCGAAGAGTCTGCAACCCCTCCTCGCCGTTCGAGGCCTGCAAAACCTCGGTGAGTTCCAGGCCCGCTTGCCTCAACGCCCGCTCGATCACCTTCCTCATCACCGCCGAATCATCAACAATTAGAGCTCGCAACCGCCCCTCCCTGAATCTGCACCCCAGACTGTGTATCTGGTCTGAAATCACTATCGGCATCCCATCCCCAACCTTGAGCCGCCGCCGCCTTAGCGTCTTCTAACCAACGCCAGGCAGACTTCGGCCACCTGCCTGCATAAGCCTGTGCATGGATAGCGGACTCTACGCAGCTTATACAGGTCTCATGGCGCGGACCCAGGCTCTCGACACTGCGGCTAACAACCTCGCCAACGCAGGCACCGCGGGCTTCCGTGCCCAACGCGACTACTTCAGCGGAGTCCTCGCCGGAGGCGTCGATCAGAATCCCGAAACCGCCTCGCAGGTAGGCCAGTCCGTGAACGGATTCGGTGTCCTCGGCGGTAATCGCCTTGATCTTGGGCAGGGAGAGATAAAGACCACAGGTAATCCGCTCGACCTGGCTCTCCAGGGCCAGGGCTTCTTCGCCATCCAGACATCCAACGGCATCCGTTACACGCGAGACGGTGCTTTCTCCCGCTCCCCCACTGGCGTACTCCAGACGGCCAAGGGCGAGCCTGTACTCGACTCCAACCAGAAACCCATCACTATTCCCACCGGCACCGTCTACGTCGCCCCAGACGGCAGCATCTCGGTCTCTACACCCGACGGCAGTGCCATCGTAGGCAGGGTGGGTGCCTTCGACTTCGCACAAAAATCAGTTTTGACTGCGGAAGGAGCGAACCGATTCTCTGCCAACGGCGCAAAGCCGATTCCAGCAAATGCCTCCATCGAGCAAGGCTCTGTCGAAGGAGCCAACGAAGACTCCATTCACGGAACAATGCAGTTGGTGCTGGTTCAACGGCAGGCAGAGATGATGCAGAAAGCGCTTAGCGTATTCAACAACGACTTCGACAAGACCGCTTCTGAGGATCTTCCCAGGGTTTAGAGCCAACCATGAGCAGCACTGCATTGCCAAAGAAAAGGAGCTTGTAATGATTCGAGCGTTATACACAGCAGCAAGCGGAATGAGCGCCCAACAGACGAATCTGGATACGATCGCCAATAATCTGGCGAACTCTGCAACGACGGGCTTTCACCAGCGACAGGTGCAGTTTGAGGACATGATCTACCAGAATCTCGTCACTCCCGGCTCCGCTGAGACGCAGCAAACCCTCTCTGCCGGTTTGCAGGTCGGTCTCGGAACCAAATCCGCGGCCAGCGAAGTCATCATGACGCAGGGGGACTTCAACCAGACCGGCAACACGCTTGATCTCGCCATCCAGGGAGCGGGCTTTTTCCAGGTGTCGATGCCCAACGGCACTATCGCTTATACGCGAGCAGGCAACTTCCAGGTAAATAATCAGGGGACGATCGTAACCGCCGACGGCAACACGGTTTTGCCCGCCATTACTATTCCATCCAACGCAACTTCGGTCACCATCTCCCAGTACGGGGTCATAACGGCTACGATTCCCGGCCAAACAAATCCCGCGCAACTTGGCACAATGCAGCTTGCAACGTTTGTCAATCCCGGAGGCTTGAACTCCACCGGCGGCAATCTTCTGCAGCAGACGGAGTCTTCCGGGAACCCAATTACCGATGTACCCGGAGGGAACACCGGAATGGGCACATTGCAACAAGGCTATCTCGAGAACTCGAACGTCGGCGTCGTCGCAGAGTTTGTACAGATGATCCTCGCGCAGCGCGCTTATGAGAGCAACTCCAAGGTGATTCATGTTGCGGACGATATGTATTCACAAATTAACGGCCTGATCCGATAGGAAGTCATGAACAATAGTCTCGACTCACGTCCTAAACACGTAGGCGTTACCTTTTTGCTCATGTTCCGATTGGTGTCTTTAACCAGTTTCGCGCAGGTGGCGTGCTACGACACATCTCCCTTGAAAACTTATGCAGATAAAACAAGCTCGTTGCTTTCCCCAGCCTTGAAGAATGGCGGTTACAAAGTGACGAAGATCGAATTGGATTCGGTGCTGAGACAGAAATGGGCAATCATCTCTAACTGCTTGCACCCAGAATGGCCTGAGTTTGCTCTTCCAGTGGCCGGAGAGATGTCGATAGACAGAATTCAAGAAACTGCGATTTCTTCAGTCAAAAACGCTAAGGCGCCTCCTGTAGTGCACGCTGGTGACATCGTACAGCTATGGAGTCAGGAAAATTCCCTGCGTATCGATACTCCAGGAGTTTCAGAAGAAAGCGGTGGCCTGGGCGAAGTCATTCGAGTGCGACTGTTACATAGAAACTCCGAAGATCAATTTGCAACGGAGCATCTTTTAGGGATTGTTCGAGGTTCTTCCAATGTGGAGATACAACGGTAATGAGACCCTTAACTCTAATTTCAGTTCTATCGCTATTGTTATCGATGGGCTCGCTGCTCCAGGCGCAGAGCAGTTCAACTCATAAGATTGTTGAGTCAAAACCCAATGTTGCAGCCGCGTCACTGTCGTCCTATTTGGAGAGAGTGAGAGCCGAAAGCTCAAACATCCAGGCAGCGCCAGGCGCTATCTGGACCGACAGCGGACGATTCACCCGCATGGTTACCGATGTGCGCGCGATGCGACCTCATGATCTGATCTCAGTCGTGGTCTCAGAAAGCCTTGCAGCCTCCACTGATGGGACAGTAAAAAACTCGCGTGCCTCCAATGCGAGTTCCGCAATATCAGCCTTATTCGGGACGTTGCATGCAGGCAATGCTCTACAGAATCTAATTAATCAGACGTCGTCTTCGGGATTGAACGCGCAAGGTACGAGTGCAACAAATTCAAGCCTGAGCACGACCTTCGGAGGACAAGTTATTGAAGTGCTTCCAAATGGGATGCTTGTCATTGAGGCAGCCAGGCAGGTCGAGTTTAGTCAACAAACACAGACTATCGTTCTCCGTGGGTTGGTCCGGCCTGAAGATATCTCTCAACAGAATCAAGTTCTGTCGACGGCCATCTCAAGCCTTGAATTAGAGGTTCGAGGGAAGGGAATCATAGACGACTACACTCATCGCCAGAATGCACTTGTACGGCTTCTGCAAAAAATATTGATCTTCTAGTGGGGAACTATGTGTTCTAGGTCAGCCAAATCGAAAGCTTCACAAACGTCGCAAGTGTTAGTTGGTAACGCTTATTTTCGCGCCGCGTTTACACTCTTGTTTTTTGCTTCCACTTCTGCTTTCGCTTTGGATCAAGGGGGGCAAAAGCAAGCGCACATCAAAGATATCTCTTCGATTGAGGGGATTCGGGACAATCAGCTGGTCGGATACGGTATTGTTGTAGGCCTTCAGGGAACTGGCGACAGTCAGCAGACGGCCTTCCCAATCCAAACACTGGCAGCAACGTTACTCCGAATGGGTGTGAGTGTTCCGGCATCTTCGATCCGCGTACAAAATCTTGCCGCGGTTTTTGTCTCGGCAACGTTGCCTCCCTTTGCCCGTTCCGGGACAAAGCTGGATATCACTGTATCTTCGGCCGGCGATGCGAGAAGTCTTGAAGGTGGCCTGCTCTTGATGACTCCTCTTTATGGAGCAGATGGAAAGATCTACGCTCAAGCGCAAGGATCGCTCGTCGTCGGAGGGTATTCGGTAACCGCTAATGGGAATGTGAAGCAGTTCAACCATCCCAATACGGCCAGGATCCCTTTCGGTGCGATCGTGGAACGTGGAGTTCCGTTGGATTTGGAAGGTAAAAACCAGTTTTCACTGTTGCTGAATGATGCAGATTTTCGCAGCGCAGAGGCTATGGCTCACGCAATCAATCAAACGCTCGGGCGGCCTGCCGCTCGTGTACTGGATAGTAGAAGAGTCGACTTGTCGGTCGCGCAGGGTGAGGAGATTCCGGCATTGCTGGCTCAAGTCGAATCCATTGAAGTACCTGTCTTCCCCCGGGCAAAAGTTGTTGTCAATGAGCGTACCGGTACGGTGGTTATTGGAGGGACCGTTGTCTTGCAGCCGGTATCTATTCTGCATGGCGGCCTGGCGGTTAATGTGGTCAGCGAGTTTCAGGTGTCGCAGCCAAACGCGCTCTCTTCGGGAGGCACAACTCAGGTTGTACAGCAGACGAGAATTGATGCGCAGGATAAGCCTGTCAGCCGTATTGAATTGAAGCAAGGGGCGACCGTGGATGACCTGGTCCGCAGCCTGCAAACGATCGGGGCCTCGGCACGCGACGTTATCTCGATTCTTCAGGCGATGAAATCGGCTGGTGCGCTAGAAGCGGAGATCGAGGTCTTATGAAGATCAACTCAGATGTTTCGAGTCTGCCGGCAAGCGACGGAGGGCAGAGACAAGCCAAGCTGATTGACGCCTCTGAACAGTTTGAAGCGACGATGCTACAGGAGTTGATGAAGCCGATGCAGCATGGTCAGAACAGTTGGGGCGATGAGAAGAGCGATGACTCCGCTTCCGACACGATAGGAAGTTTTGGGACTGAGATGCTTGCGAAGGCCATTTCTAAAGGAGGCGGTTTCGGGCTGGCTAAGCTAATTGTCTCGAAGGTAACACTGGAGCATCAAAAAGATTCCGAAAAGAAGACGCATTAGTACTAAAGTTTGCCAATCTATCGCCGATACATTCAAGTAGACGGAGCTTACGATGAGTCACATAAACGGTTTAGGTAGTTTGCAGCAGGGAGTTGCCCCCGCCGCCCCCTCGGAAACAAATCCGATCCGGCCGGCCGGCCCTAAGGATGAAGCCAGTGAAGGTACGGTTGCCAATGTGGAGCATGGCGATCAAGCGGAGCTGAGCTCTGCCGGAGGTCTGGTGGCTCAGGCTTTGGCGAGCTCCGATGTACGGACTGCCAAGGTTGGGGCTTTGCAGCAGGCGATTGCCGCTGGAAACTACAGCGTGTCGTCATCCGACGTGGCCGACAAAATAATCCAGTCTCTCCTGCGCTAATCATGACAGACGATCAAGCTTTAACAGATGTCCTTGATGAGACCATCGACGCTCTCAGCAATCTGGATCTAACGAGGCTTTATGCAGCCGAGCAGCGGATTCTTCTGCTCAAAGGTTTCAGCGCGAACGAGGAACGGGACAACATCGGCGTGCTGCTGGCGAAGAGACGCGCTCTTGGAATCCTCCTTCAAAACTTTCAAGTCAATCTCGATGCACTTACTCGGCTCCATGCCAGGAATGTGAGGAAACAATGGGCACAATAAGCTCACTCGTCGATATCTCTCAGCAAGCTCTCATGGCCGATCAAGAGGCTCTGAACGTGACGGCGAACAACGTTGCCAATCAGAACACCCCCGGCTACACGCGAGAAGTGGTGAGCTTTGAGTCGGTCGATGCGGTCACGCTGAGCGGCAGTACGTTCGGCTCAGGCGTTACGGCGAGTGAAACTTCGCAGAGAGACCGTGTACTGGAGCAGCAGGTACAGCAGCAGACACAGACGCAGGCACAGTCCGGGGCGGTTCTCACTGCTCTCCAGCAGATCCAAAACGTCTTTGGTCTGACTGCAACGATTACTGACGCCAGCTCGACTGCCCTGGGCACCGCAACGAGCTCCTTCTTCAGCGCACTTTCGGCATTGACGAGCGATCCCTCGGATACGGCCACGCGGCAAAACGTGTTATCGACAGCCACCAGTCTTGCCGGCGCCTTCAATTCGGCTGCGAACCAGTTGACGCAGATCCAATCGAATCTCAACCAGCAAGTTAGCGGCGACGTCAGCCAGGTAAACGGTCTTACGTCGACGATTGCCTCGCTTAATGCGCAGATTTCGAGCCAAAGCCCCAACTCGGACGCGGGAACACTGGAGGACCAGCGCCAACAGGCGATTGCACAGCTCTCACAATTGGTTGGACTGGACCAGATTTCAACCCAACAGAACGGCATTACGCTCACGACCAGCAACGGTGCGGTCCTGGTCGCAGGCAGCCAATCGTTTGCCCTGAGCACGGCGCAGGCAGGAGGCAATACCGACGTAATTGCCGGCACCGGCGGTCAGGATATTACCTCCAGTCTTACCGGCGGCGATCTTGGCGGAGCGATCGAGGTGCGGGACCAGCAGTTGCCAAGCTACCAGACGGCGCTCGACACACTTGCCAATTCCATTGGAACCCAGGTGAACCAGGTGAACGAGCAGGGCGTCGACGGCAATGGCAATCCCGGCGCGGCTCTGTTTACCCTGCCGGCGACGACAACAGGCGCGGCAGCACAGATCGCTGTCGCGACGACCGATCCGTCCGCAGTGGCAGCGGCCGCGACGGGAGAGGGTTCCGCGGGGAACACCAACGCTACGGCCCTGGCCGCGCTCTCGACCTCCAACATTGTGAGCGGTCAAACAGCTACGGGATTTCTTGCCTCCTTTCTGGGGCAGATCGGCAGCGATACCTCCGCAGCGACGACCAACAATACGGCACAACAGGCTACGCTGACAGCGTTGACGACGCAGCGTGATTCACTCTCCGGCGTATCACTCGACGAGGAGGCCGCAAATCTTACGCAGTATCAGCGGGCGTACCAGGCTGCGGCGCAGGTCTTCAACATTGCCGACTCGGTGATGGCCAGCGCAGTGAACCTTGGCGTGGAGACGCCCGTGACCTAAGCCGCCGATGAGCCAATACCAATACCGAATTCCAAGACTTAAGCTGAGGAGCACAATCATGCGCGTGGACCCGAACTACGTTACCAATCTAACTGCGTCGCTGGACCAGTCGACTGCCGAGGAAGATACCCTGACATCCGAGCTGTCTAGCGGGCTTGCCGTTGCCTCGCTGTCGGACAATCCCGTCGCTGTGGCGCAGAGCACACTGCTGGGTAGCTCCATCTCCCAGGACGACACCTTCGTCCAGACAGCTTCGGGCGAAACCTCCCAATTGCAGGTCGCCGATTCGGCCCTGGGCGATGTGGTCACACAGATCACTTCTGCGTTATCCCTCGCGGTTGAGGGCAACAACGGAACCCTGAACGCGAGCGATACCGCGAGTATTGCCCAGCAGCTTGGCGGAATCCGCGACCAGGTGTTGTCGCTGGCGAACACGAGCTACCAGGGACAGTACCTGTTTGGAGGCAGCCAAGGGTCTACGCCTCCCTTCACGCTGGACACCTCGACCGATCCCGCAACGGCGACCTATAACGGCGATACGGCACTGCAGTTTGTCCAAACTCCGAGTGGACAGAATATTCAGGTGAATCTCCCTGGATCCGCGGTGTTCGGTTCCGGTGGCTCGGGTGTGCTGGGCGCGCTGAACCAGTTGATCTCCGACTTTTCGGGCGGCGCGACGAGCGCCACGCTGACGACGGACACCTCGGCGCTGACGACGGCGCTCGGTCAGCTTTCCTCGCAGCGCAGCACGCTGGATAGCTCCTTGAGCCGATTGCAGTCGACCAGCACATATGTGCAGACCGAGGAGAGCCAGTTGACCATAGCGCAGAGCAGTCTGGTGTCGGCAGATCCGGCGACAGTGGCGAGCCAGTTGTCCCAGGCCGAGACCCAAAACCAGGCTTTGCTGAGTGTCATCCATGCACTGGGAAGCTCCGATCTGTTTAGTCTGATGAATTAGATTTGGCCCCCCTCCCTGTACCACTATTGCGCTAAAGTCCTATTAACAAAAGGCTTAGGCTTGTACTTCCAACTGCAAAGTGCTGATAACAGAGACTTTACTTGTAAAGTCCTGTCCAGAAAAGAGTTAGCCCCGGAGGGTGGATATAATCCCCACGGGGCTAGCTTGCTTTTCCGATCTATATATCCATTATATCGGGTTGATGATAACTAATACGCCACTCGGAAGTTGTTGCGTGGAATTGGGTTAGATGGTTTTGGGACTTGACATGCGTTTTTTGGGCTGAAAACGCTGAAAAAGGTCAACGTTCTCGGTAAACTATTCTGAGCGTAGTGCTTCCACTGCATTGACTCGTGCTGCGCGCGCTGCCGGCACGGCCGAACCGATCACTGCAGCCGCCAGAATGACGAAGGCCGACGCGACAAAAGTCAGCACTCCCGGGAGATGCGCCTCCGTCACGTACCTGCCGACGACGCGCGCGAAGGCAATGCCGAACACCACACCCGCGCCCACGCCGATTCCGGCAATCGTCAGACCCTGCAACAGCACATCGGTCAGAATGTTCCGCGGCTGCGCGCCGAGTGCCATGCGAATGCCGAACTCGCGCGTGCGTCCGCTCACGGAAAACGCAAGCACACCTGCTACACCAACCACTGAGATCAGAAGCGCCACCGCCGCGAACCCACCGAACACAACCGCATTCAGTCGGTCCGGCGTCAACACTTCGGCGCGAATGTCCTTGAGCGTGGTCACCTTCTCCACCGGCTGTTCCGCAGAAATATCGCGAATCGTGCGCGTGATGGCGGGAGCCAGCGTGTACGGATCCTGATCCGTGCGCACCAAGAGACGCCCCTGCCATCCCTCCTGGTCGGTCGGCTGATAGACCATCATGGCTGGCGAAGGAATGATGTTCTCGTCATCCAGATCGGGCACTACTCCGACGATCCGCCGCGGCTCCATGCTGATGCCGACGAACTTCATCACGCCGTCCGTCCACCGCAACTCGCGGTTCAGCGCCTCCTGCCCGGGAAACAGCGTCTGTGCCAGGCTCTGGTTCACGATCACCACTCGTTCCGAACCGTCCTTGTCCGCGTCCCTGAAATCGCGTCCCTCCAAAATCGGCAGGCCGAGCGTTTCAAAGTAACCAGGCGATACCGACCGAAATTTCGCATGCCAGTCATCGAGCGCGTTCTTTCGCGCCGCTCCCTGAGCAGCAAAGGCGAAGCTGATATTCAGCTCCCGATCGTCGCTCCACGGAACGCTGAAACCTGTCGATACATGGGCCACTCCGGGCAGAGCGCTCACCTTGCGCTGTACCTCGTGGTAAAAGTTCTGGACCTCTTCCGGTGTTCGTCCATACGACATCACAGGCAGATTCACGGCCAGCACGCGCGCGGTGTCGAACGGAGGCTGAGTTTTCTCGAGGACATACAAAGTCCGCATCAGGACAGCCGCTCCAGTGAGCAACAGGAACGAAGCCGTGATCTGCATAATGGCGAAGATGCGCAGGCGCCGGCTGTTGCTACTTGTCGTTCTTGCCCCGCCACTGGTGAGCGCTGCGGCTAACGGCGCGCTGCCCGAAGGCAGCCGCGGAATGAGCGCCAGGAACACTGCTGCCGTCAGCGCCAGCGCAACGCCAAACCATACCAGGGTGAAGTCGAGCTTCAATCCCTCAGCCCGCACCGAGAAGCGCGCTGCATATCGTCCCAGCACCGCCACCGTCGGCCACGCAAGGATGAGCGCCGCGAGCACTCCGCTTCCGCACAGGACCAGACTTTCCGCCAGCAGCGATCGTCGCAACGCCGCGGCATTGGCTCCAAGCGCCGAGCGCACAGCCAACTCCGACTCGCGGCGAACCGTTCGTGCGAGCACCAGATTGGCCACATTCGAGCATGCGATCACAAACAGCAGCCCCGAGGCCGCAAACAGCACCCACAAAACCGTATTGGCGCGCGAATTGATCTGGTCGTGCATCCGCGTTACGTCGATCCTGTAGTGGTCCGCTGACTTATAGACCTCCGGATGCGCAGCTAATATTGCCGAGTGCCTCGTGCTCAGCTCCGATCGTGCGGCCTCGAGAGTGGCTCCCGGTGCAAGCCGCGCGAAGACCTCCGTCATCCGGTGCTCACGACCGGTCACCATCGTGGCCGACAGATGATGTGGGCTGGTCACAACGTTGGCGATAATCTCTGTTTCCACCGGATAGGGCACCGACGGTTCCAGAACCCCCACGATCGTCGCCGAACGCGCCCCGGAGACGCTCTCCAGCCGCACCGTCTTTCCAATCACGCTTGGGTCCGAGTGCAGCGCCTCGCTCCAGAAACGATACGTCAACACAACCGCGCCCGCAGCATTGGGCCCATCATCGGAGGACGTCAGCAGCCGCCCCAGCACCGGGCGCAGCCCCATCACTTCAAAGTAATGTCCATCCACCACACCTGCGGGAATCTCGCGTGGCGTGCCGAGTCCGACGATGGTGAAGCCGATTTGTGAAAACGTCCCCAGATCCGTGATCGTCTTCAGCCCTTTGCTAAGGTCATCTATCTCAGGTACTGAGAATGCGGTGTTATCGGCGCCGAGCCCTGGAGCGCTCTGTCGCACGTAGAGAAGGCGGTCTTCGTCCCGGTTCGCGAGCGGACGCAGAAGCACTGCGCGTATCACGCTGAAGAGGGCGGCGTTGGCGCCGATACCCAGAGCCAGTGTCAGGGAGACGGTGATCCATAGCGCTCGAACGCGCCACAGCGATCGGACTGCAATCTTTAAATCACGAAAGAATGACATATCGGTCCTCCACTGGCTGCCGCGCAGTCTCTCCAAGTCATCGCAGACACTCTAAGTTAGCTTTTCAGGGGCCCGTTGCTCTGCCTTCACTATAACGACGAACGGGAGGGTCCAGAATCGACAAATCGTCCAGGAAATATTAGTTCTTTCCCGCGCAATCACCTCTGCGGTCCCGATCGTTCTATTTCATTTCTTAGTTGCATCTGTGCGGTTTTGTTCCGAGTGCAGGTAGTTTGATGCGGACCAAACGTGCTTGCTGTCCCCCATCTTCTGGCAATCGGACAGCTCTACGTCGTAGGGAAGCGGCTCACCGGCTACTGGCTTACAGATGTGATGGATGCCTATACTTGATGAGGGATGGATGGAATGGGTGAAGAGTTTAGATTTTTGTGGAATGCGACGCGCGGCAACCGGTTGCGGCCTTGGCGAAGTCCCTATCTGCGGTGGCGGCTGGAGACGTATTCGGGCCAGAAGGCGGAGACGATCCAGGCGCGCGATTTCTGGAATTTGTTTTGGAAGGAAAAACGACAACTGCTGAGATTTCTGCGATGGACGCGGGAGATGAAGAGCTATGCGAATTCCTGCGAGAGATCGTAGTGCGACGGCAGTCGATGGAATCTCGCGAGATTGTTTTACTTTTATTTGACAAGCGTGCGCACTAATTATCGATCGCACTCGTTATGATGTAGAACATGAGCGAATGGATTAAGTTGAAAGCAAGCGATGGTCATGAGTTGAAGGCGTACGTTGCGCGCCCCAAGGGCGAGGCGATTGGAGCACTGGTTCTGGTGCAGGAGATCTTTGGCGTGAATGCGCATATTCGCAGTGTTGCGGATGGATATGCCAGGGATGGGTTTCTGGTAGTTGCGCCTGCGATCTTCGACAGGTTCGAGCGCGATCTGGAGCTGCAATATGGGCCCGAGGACATGAAGCGGGCGTTTGCGCTGTATCCGAGCCTGAAGCCTGACGTGACGTTGCTGGATGTGGCGGCGGCCTATGAAGCGGCGAAGGAGGCCGGGAAGGGAATCGGCGTACTCGGATTTTGCTATGGCGGTCTGGTGTCGTGGCTGGCGGCTACGCGCGGAGAGAACTACAAGATGCAGCCTTCGTGCTGCGTGGCGTACTATGCGGGCGGGATTGGGTCGGTTGCGAAGGAGGAGCCTAGCTGCCCGGTGATGCTGAACTTCGGGGCTGAGGACTCTCATATCGGGAAGGAGCAGATCGACGCGGTTCGCGCGGCTCATCCCGAGGTCGAGATCTTCGTGTATGAAGGCACAGGGCATGCGTTTAATCGCGATGTGGATCCAAACAGTTACAATCCGGCGGCGGCCAAACTGGCGCGGGAGCGTAGTCTGGCATTTTTGAAGAGCAATATTGCTTAGGTTTCGAAATAAAGAAAAAGGAACTACGGCCAAGGAGTTCGAATTTCCCGTGCGGAGAAGTATTCCCCGTATGGCTGAATTCGGGGTTTTGGCCGAAGTTTCTTAAACATCGGCTCTAGCTGGGCCAGCGCCCTCGTCCTGCAACCTCTTATTGCTACGCAAACCCACTTATCAGCTAACCTGTCTCAATCGAATAGACTTTTTCGACACCTCTTTAGCCCTGGGTACCAGCCTTGGGTCCTAGGTGTGAAGAGTCGATTCGTTACGACTCCTGTCTAACGCCGGGTGAACACTCTGCGCCTAATCTTCGTGTAGGCGACGAGCGAGCGGAGTTTATGCTGGTGCGTGTCTTATTTAAGCGGTTTGAGGTTTCGCGGATGAAGCGGTTTCTGATTTTTGCAGTGATTGGTTTGGCGGTTCGGGTGGGCTTTGCGCAGGGTGTGATTGCGGAAAATTCGCCTTCTCGCGCTATGGCAACTACGGTGATCAAGATGTGGCCGGATGGGTCAGTGTTGACGACGGCGCATCCAGGGGTGTGGGCGTATGAAGAGGGTGTGCTGCTGGATGGGATGGCGGCGGAGTGGCATTCGACCGCGGATGGTCAGGATTTTAAGTACATCAAGGATGCGGTGGATAAATATGTAACTCCGGATGGAGCAATTACCGGATACAAAGTGAATGAGCATACGCTCGATGACATTGAGATGGGACGTGCGGTGTTGCTGGTGTATCGGGTAACTCAGCAGGCGAAATACTATAAGGCGGTGAAGTTTCTGCATGACCAGCTTACGCTGCAGCCCCGGACGGCCAGCGGGGCATATTGGCATAAGCAGATCTATCCGAACCAAGTGTGGTTGGATGGGGCTTACATGGCGGAGCCGTTTCGTGCGGCATATGCGGCTACGTTTCAGGAGCCGGGGGATTTTGATGACATTGCGAAGCAGTTGCTGTTGATGGATGAGCATATGCGCGATGCGAAGAGTGGGTTGCTGAAGCATGGGTGGGATGAGTCCAAGACGATGGCCTGGGCAGACAAGGGGGATGGTTTGAGCCCAGAGGTATGGTCCAGGGCGGTAGGATGGTACTGCATGGCGTTGGTGGATGTGCTGGATTGGATGCCGAAGGACCATCCGCAGAGGGCAGCGTTAGTGGAGGTGTTGCGAAGGACGATGGTGGGAGTGGTCGAATATCAGGATCACGAGACAGGCCTGTGGTGGCAGGTGATGAATCGGGCGCCATCGAGAGGGAATTTTCATACGATGGGGCAACAGCCGAACGGGCCGCCTCTCACGGTTGATGGGGCGAGAGCGACGGGAGGATCTCAGGCCAGCCACGGAGATGCGATGACCGGCGAGGGTGAATGGAACGATAACTATCCTGAGGCTTCGGCGAGTTGCATGTTTGTTTATTCGCTGGCGAAGGGGGTGCGGATGGGGTATCTGCCGCAGAGTGATGAGGCGAATGCGAAGCGTGGTTGGGAGGGAGTTCAGAAGCAGTTTGTGACCACCGGTTCGGATGGCTTGATGGTGCTGAATGGGACGGTGAAAGTGGGTGGACTGGGTGGGACGCCTTATCGTTCAGGCACGTATGAGTACTACGTTGGCGAGAAGACACAGGCGAACGACTCGAAGGGGATTGGGGCGTTCTTGCTGGCGGGTTCGGAGATGGAGCAGGTCACGACGGTTGGGATGGGACAGGAGGGAGCGAGCCATTTGCTGGTTGGCTCGAAGGATAAGTTAGCCATCACGAACCAGGCTGGGGCGAGAAAGACGGTTTTGCTGGATGCGTGGTTCAACTCGCAGACGCGGAAGAACGCTGCGGGGCAGACTGAGCTGTTTCATTACAAGTGGGACGATGATGCCAATAGCGGGTTTTCTTTCTTTGGAAGGGCGTTTCAGCGGTATGGAGTGAATCTGGCGACTGAAACGACTGCGCCTACTTTGGCGGATTTGAACAGGGCGCAGATTTATGTGATCGCTTCGCCGGATATTCCGCTAAGAAATCCTGCGCCTAACTACATGGATAAGGCGAGTGGGGATGTGATTCAGGGGTGGGTGAAGGCGGGTGGAGTGCTGATCCTGATGGAGAATGATGTGACGAACTCGGAGTTTGAGCACTTCAATACGATGAGCGAGCGGTTCGGGATTCATTTCAATCCGGTGATCCGGAATAAGGTGGACGGGGATAAGTGGGAGATGGGGACGGTGATGATTCCGGCGGAGACTGGAGTGTTTGAGCATCCCCACAAGGCTTATCTGAAGGAGATTTGTACGATTCGGGTTTCGGGGCCGGCGAAGGCTGTTCTGACTGATCAGGGCGATGTGCTGATGGCTGTGGCGAAGTATGGGAAGGGAACTGTGTTTGCCGTGGTGGATCCCTGGGTCTACAACGAGTATGTGGACCGGCGGAATCGACTGCCCGTGGAGTATGACGGGTTTGCGGCAGCGATCGATCTGGCGGGATGGGCGGTTCGGGCCTCTGGGCCTTTCCCCACCCGCAAATAGTGCGCAAAGTCTTCGAAGGAGAGACTTTAGGTCTGGACTTCGCTGTGTCGCGAAGGTCTTCTGTCTACTTTTGAAGCGCGACACCGAGGAAGGTTGTCAAGTTTCGGATCGTCAGTTTCGGGTCGCCAGTTTCAGCTCAAAGGCCGCCTGCGAGGGATTTGCGGAGGTCTGCGGCTAATGTGCGGAGGGTGAGGAACGTCTCGGGTGTGGGGGATTTGAGGATGTGCTCCATTTTGGATGCGACTTCGGTGCCCTGCTGGTAGCCGTACATGCCGAGCGAGCCGGCGAGTTTGTGGGCGATGTTGAGGGCTTCTATGCGGGAGGGTTCGTCGAGCTTACCCGAGGCTGCGATGGAGCCGAACTTGTCGAGGAGATCGAGGCGCTCGCGAATGGTGGGAAGGTTTTTTTGCCAGAGCTGGGTGAGGACTGTGTCGATCTCGGAATCAATATTGGAATCAATCTTGGAATCGATCTCTTTAGGGGAAGGATCTTTCATTGGGAGCCCGGTTAATCCTTCCAGCCGAGGGCTTCGGAGATCTGGTCGGCCAGCGTGAGGGGGTCGAAGGGTTTGAAGAGGATGCCGGCGAGGCCTAGTCCGGCGAATCGGCGCTGGTCGACGCCCTGAACCTTTGCGGTGAGCAGGAGTACGGGGATGTTGGCGATGGCGGGATTTTGCTGCATCGCTCCGAAGGTGGTGGGACCGTCGACGCCGGGCATCATGACGTCCATGAGGATTGCGTCAGGTTTCTCGGCTGCGGCGACCGATATGCCTTCGGCGCCGGAGCTTGCGGTGAGGATCTGCCAGCCTGCTGTGGCTTCGAGAGAGAGGGCGGCCACCTCGCGGATATCGTCTTCGTCGTCAATGATCAAAACGCGTCGCATGAGCGAATCCATTCTCTCATGCGACGCGTTGCTGGGGAGGTAACTTGCTGATTTCGCCCGGAGCTTCGGGCTTGATTAGGCGGCTGGACCTGCGGCGACGAGGTCGGCGAACTTGGTGCGAATGCGCTGGACCATGGAGAGAACAAGCTCTTCGACTTCCTGCGGTTGAACCTTGGCTTTGGTGAGGAACTCGGTGGGCCCAAGACGGAGCTGATTCATTTCGACTTCGGAGATCTCGCGACCGGAGTAGACGACCATAGGCAGGGCGCGGAGGGTGGGTTGCTGACGGAGCCACTCGACGAGCGAGAAACCGTCGCCGTCGGGGAGGGTGAGGTCGAGGATGAGAAGGTCGGGTGGGCGGGTGATGCACTGCCGGATCGCCTGCTGACGCGAAGAGACGTGATCGATGCGGACGGCGGCGTTCTGGAAGCTGGCGGTAAGGACGCTGGCCAGATCGTCATCGTCTTCGACGAGCAGCACGTAGGCGGGACCGTCGCCGTGATGGAGAACGCGACCCAGTTCGGCGAAGAGGAGATTTTCGTTGAAGGGCTTCTGGACCCAGCCCTGGGCATCGCCGGTGAGCTGCGGGCGGAGGGTGGAGGAGAGCACGCTGAGGACGACGACCGGGATGTTGGCGGTGATCGGATTGTTGCGAAGTCGCTGAAGGGTCTCCCAACCGCTGAGGCCGGGCATGTAGAGATCGAGCAGGATCGCTTCGACGTGATGCTCGGCTGCGAGGACGAGAGCCTGCTCGCCTGAGACGGCTTCGATGACGGTGTAGCCCTGACGGTTGAGATGCTCGGAGACTACGGTGCGAATGCCGGCATCGTCATCGCAGACCAGGATGGCGCCTTCACCGCGGGCCGGGAGAGAGGATGGAACAACGATGTCGCCGGCGCGGGTGGTGCGGGGAAGCATGACGTAGAGTGTGGTTCCGAGGCCCAGGTTGCGCTGTGCCCAGATAGAGCCCGAGTGCTGCTGGACGATGCTGCGGCAGATGGCGAGGCCGAGGCCGGTGCCGCCCTTCTGGCGTGCGTCGGAGGGCTCGATCTGCTGGAAGCGGTCGAAGATGGTGTCGAGCTTGTCGGTGGGGATGCCGCGGCCTTCGTCGACGACTTTGAGGAGGATGGAGTCGGAGGTCGCTTCGGTATGGATTCGGACGGTGGAGGCAACTGGCGAAAACTTAATGGCGTTGGAGAGCAGGTTGGTGACGACTTGGAGGATGCGGTCGGCGTCGCCATCGAAGAAGAGCGCTTCGGGGTAGGCGGCCTGGGCTACGGTGGAGGGTTCGAGGACGAGATGGACAGAGCTGGCATCGGCCATCGGAGTCATGGTGTCGATGGCCTGCTGGGCAAGATCGCGCAAGGAGCAGCGGCGAATCTGCAGGGGAGCGCGGCCCGACTCCATGCGCTCGAGATCGAGGATGTCGTTAATGAGACGGATGAGGCGGTCGGTGTTGGTGACGGCGATGCGGAGGAGATTGAGAGCCTTGGCGTCGACGTCGCCTATGATGCCTGAGGAGAGCAGACCGAGGGCTCCGCGAATGCTGGTGAGGGGAGTGCGCAGCTCGTGCGAGACGGTGGAGATGAACTCGTCCTTGAGTGTGTCGAGCTCCGAGCGCTGATTGAGCTGGAGGGTGTGCTGATACTGCTGCTCCCGCGCCTGCGTGAGCTGTTCGGCAAGCTCACGTATGGTGCGCTGCCCGCGCAGAAATGCGATCAGGAGAACCGTCGAGGTCGAGAGCAGAGAGAGATAACCAAGTAGTGGAACGATATGCATTGGATTGCCGGTGACCTATAGTAACTATTTACGCCTAAAATTGGTAACTTTAGTGCGGTGACCATGCAAAAATTTGTAACAAATTCATTGACTGCCTAGGGTTCTGCGATTACTGCAAAATGCCTGTTGATCGGATAAAAAAGCCTTTATGGCCGTCGGGTCCCTTGATGAGGCTGGTCTCCCGTTTGGTTGAACGAGAAGATCGTACCTGCTTTGTTAGGTTTGCAGGTTAGACTCCAGCACGCTGAGGATGACAGAAATTTCGTTGCAGCGGCAATAACACCTAAGGGGGGTGTCAGCAGTGACAATAAGGTGGGAGTTACTGAGGGTCTAACCAAAGAGTGAAGCGCCGCCATTTTTTTACAGGAATGACGGCGCTTTTTGAGATTTTTGGGGTAGTTGGAGAGTTATGCGGGAACCGCTACCTGATCGAGGATGGCGGCCCATTTTTTTCCGGTTCGGGCGGCGTGTGCCTGCTTGTGGAAGGCGTAGCCGGTGATCAGGGGCAGGGCCAGGGTAGCCTCGGAGTAGACCATCTGCTCGTAGGTGAGGTCGACTTTGCCCCAGGAACTCGCTTCCTTGAGGGTGGAACCGGAGAGAGCGCCGTCGCGGGCGTCGGCTACGGTGATCTGGATGGCGTATTTGTGCATGGAGGCATCGACGCCGAGGATGTCGGCGGCTACGACGATGTCCTGGGCGAAGTTCTTGGGGACGCCGCCGC
>JBEKGF010000038.1:0-47716 GCA_050012935.1 Edaphobacter sp.
AGAGTCAGCGCCAGGAGGCGTGTTGCAGAATGGCACCGGCGATGACCGGACCAAGGATCGGCCCCATCAGGATTGGCACAGCCGCGTAGCCCATGAGGCGCGCCATATGCTTTCCGGCAGCACGCGCCATCATCATCTGCGTCATCGGAGCCATCAGGCCGCCGCTCATGCCCTGAAGGATGCGAAATGCGATCAACGAGTTCGCCGACCAGGCCAGACCGCATAAGGCGGAGGAGAGCGTGAAGGTGGAGAAGCACCAGAGGTAGAGAGATTTGGCTCCAATGCGCTCCACCAGCCAGCCGTTGAGCGGCAGCATAAGAGCGAGTGCCAGAAGATAGCCGCTGGTGACCCATTGAATCGCCGTGAGGCTGCTGTGCAGATTCACGGCGAGACTGGAGAGCGATACGTTGACGATGGTCGCATCGAGCTGCGCGAGAAAAGAGCCGAGTACCGCGACGGCCGTGATCTTCCAGACCAATGGGTCGAGCCCGCCGGATTCGACAGAGACCTTAGGCAAGGGCGGCCAGGACCTCATCGGTGGAGCGAACGCGAGTGAGACGCGGGAAGATATTTTCAAAGGCGAAGCGGTGATGCTCGGCGTTCTGGCTGGAGCAGGCATCTTCGACGAGCACGAAGGCAAAGCCCAGGCCCGTACCCTGACGCGCGGTGGACTCGACGCCTACATTGGTGGAGATGCCTGTGAGGACGACTGTGTCGATGCCTCGGGATTTAAGCTGCTGCTCGAGGTCCGTTCCGGCAAATGCGCCCCAATGCCGCTTGGTGACGAGGATGTCGCCGGGCTGAAAACCAGCGGAAGGAGCGATCTCCGATGCTGCGGCGGGCAATGGCTTGTCGCCCAGATTGTGCGGCTGGTCGACAGGAAGGTTCATGAAGTCGTTCAGATCGACGCGGACGTAGACGACGGGAGCGCCCTGACCGCGGAAGGCGTCGGCAAGTTTTTTAGAGTTTTCGACAACCTGTGCGGCCGTATGCGGCACGGGGTTCATGCCGACGACGGCATTCTGCAGGTCGATGAGGACGAGTGCGGTCTTTTGGGGGTCGAGCTGGAGTTCTACCATGGCTCCTCTTTGTTGAAAATGTTTGAAAATCGAGTGCATCCTCGATTTTCCTGAATTTAGAATATGAGGGTGCCCTCGATTTCGTCAAATCCCGTTCGCGTCGCACCGCAGCAGGAACGCTCGACGCGCCGGCTGGCCGGTTTTCTGGACGCAGCCGCGGAACTCTTTGTCGAAGTTGGCTACGAAGCAGCGACTATGACGGCGGTCGCGGAGCGAAGCGGGTCTTCGATCGGCGCGCTCTACAACTACTTTCCGGATAAACAGTCCATCGCGTTCACGCTGGTGAACCAATATGCCCAAGAGGTCGAGGCGCATTGGAAGCCGTTGATGGAACAGGCAGAGACACTGACGCATGCCGAGTTCGCCGATCAGTTCATCGAGCGCATCACCCAATTCGCCCAGAAGCGTCCCGCTTATCTGAGCCTGCTGGCCGCGCCAATCCGCTTTCGCCGCGACCCTGCCGCCCGAAAGGTTTCACGAATCGCAATCGCAAAGGCCTTTCAGGCGAAGAATCCGTCGCTTTCAAAGGAACAGTCTCTACTTGCTGCAAATGCATCTCTCCAGATAGTCAGAGGCATGATGACACTCTATGAGGAAGCAGATACCAAAGAGAAAGTCCTGGTTGTGGCTGAATTCAAAAAGGTGTTGACGTTGTATCTGGGAAGCGTATTGTCCGAGGACGCGGTGCTAGCGAAGTAAGAGTCGGCGGCGCTAAGCGTGATACCACCCGCCGCCGCGTTTGCACGACTTGTTCAGCGCGCCGCCTACGCCAACGGGTGCCCCCTTGGAATTGGTCATCTAGTGGAGCGGAACCACGAAGGTACGGCCCCACACGAGGAAGATCATGATCAACGCGAGGGACGCGGCGGCGACCGCTGCGGGAGTCTCTTTTCGTGCTCCATGGAACACAGTCGCCCCAACCATCACCACCGCGAGACCGAGCGCAGCCAACGGCGTGAGCCACGGGTCGATACGGACCGCGCCCGGAAGAATCAGTCCGAGCGATGCCGCGATCTCCGCCCATGTGGCGATCGTCCGTTTGACCGGAATGTTCTGCTCGGCCATTATCTCCTTCAATCGGGGAGGCGGGAACAGATGCAGCACCGCATGCAGCATGAAGAGCGCAGCAAACAGAATTTGCAAGATCCACAGAGCAATGTTCATTACTAAGATTCCTCACTCTTCACTTCGCATGAAGACCTGCCAGACAGGGCACCAGCGAGCTCCGCCGTGGTGACGACGGCCGCCTGCTTCGCGATGACGCGGTCGAGCAGCACCGCATGCACCTCTGCATCTGGGTCGGCGCAGCAATCGCGGACGACGACCAACCGATAATCCAAATCGCCGGCGTAACGAACGGTCGACAGGACGACGCCGCTGGTGTGGACACCGGCGAGCACCAGCGTGTCGATCCCGTTGGCGCGCAGCAGTGTCTCCAGGTCGGTGCCAACGAACGGGCTGGCGCGGTGCTTGACCACGATCGGTTCCCCCTCTCGTGCCGCCGCGGCAGGATGGATCGCGGCACCTTCGCTCCCGGCCACCAGCATTCCGTTTGCCTTCAGCGCTCTGAACGGGAGGTTACGGGGGCTGACCTCGGGATAGCCGGGCCGGAATGCGACAACGACATGAATTACCATCATGCCCGCGTCTCGCGCTGTGGCGATCAGGTCAGGCACGCACGCGATCACATCGGCGGACTGCGCAGCCGTCATGAACTTGGTAAGGACATCGACCTGATAGTCCATCACCAGCAGTGCGGCGCTCCGGGGGGCGATGTGCGAAAACTCAGGCATGCGTTTCTCCTCGCAGGTGATGCACTGTTGACAGCGACACCTTACAACACTTCATGGGCATTCTTGCGCTCCTGACCCACTTCTATGAGATTCCAGCAGGGGCTTGCCTGGGGTATCTGATCCTGCAAACTTTTTGCCTGATCCTCCAGATGTCGAGCCGCAATCCACCATTCAAGCGTTCTTTTCTGGGAGTATGTAATGAGGGAGAAGTGCCATGTCATCCGAGCTCGCATCTTTGATCGAGGCAAACACGCGAATCGATGGTACTTTTCCTACTCCAATTCCTGGTCTGCACCTCTCTCGTTATTCCTCGCGGACGCAGCCGGGTCAGGGTGTGGTTCAGTGTCCAACTCTGGCCATCGTCGCCCAGGGAAGCAAGCAACTCATGTTGGGTGACGAGGTTTTCACTTACGCCCCCGGCTTCTGTTTGGTGGTTTCACTCGATCTACCGGTCTCTGGAAGAGTCACGAGTGCCTCGAAAGCAAGGCCGTTCCTCGGGATGCACATGGACCTCGACGTAAAACAAATTCCGTCGCTTCGGACCTCCGGCAAGATCCAACGGGCGAAGAAGCCTGATCGCGGTGTTTTCCTCAGCAGAATGACGCCGGAATTACTCGATCCGGTACTCCGTCTGCTCAGGCTCCTCGGAAAGCCGGAAGACAGTGCTGTACTCGCACCTCTGTTGCAGCGGGAGATCCTTTACCGTTTGTGGCGTAGCGAGCAAGGTGAGCAACTTGAGCGAATGGCACAAGCGGATGGCAATGCCAGCGGCGTCGTGAAGGCCGTCACCTGGCTGAAAGAGAATTTCGATAAGCCATTTTCGATTAAGCTTATCGCCCAGGAAGCGAACATGAGTCCTTCTGGACTACACCATCATTTCAAGACGCTCACCAACATGACCCCCCTTCAATATCAAAAACACCTTCGTTTGCAGGAGGCTCGGCGGCTCATGTTGACCGACGCGATGGATGCGTCTGCTGCGGCGTATCACGTTGGCTATGTCAGCCGCTCCCAGTTCACCCGCGAATACAGCCGTCTCTTTGGAGCCCCGCCACTTCGGGATGTAGAGCAGATCCGGCAGCAATCTCAGCCAGCAGAACTATGAGGCCTACCTGCGGGCTAACTCCCGGATGGTCGGCTTCTGTTTACCCATTCCCATTTCACATGGATGCTTCGTCAAGAGACCGGTAGATATGCAAGCCCTTCCCCATCGGAGGCTTCATCCCCCCTTGAGAATAGTGGAGGCTCTTCGGCGCTTTGAAAGTTGCTGAGGCCGACCCCGACCAGACGAAAGAGCTGATCCGCTCCGAGTTCGACTCTATCGAACAGCGAAAGCGCCACAGCAGCCAGGCCCTCTGCACTTCCAGGCATTTCTGGAGGGGTGAGACTGCGGGTTAGCGTGCTGAACTCCTTCGTCTTCAACTTGAGCACGACCGTGCGCGCTCCCCGGGCGTTCTCGCGCGACGCCGACCAAACCTTCTCAGCCAGTCGACGTATTGCAGATTCCGTTTCGGGCAATGGGATGTCTTCCGGGAAAGTATCCTCAGCAGAGATCGATTTTCGCACGCGGTTCGGAACTACCGGACTATGGTCAATCCCTCGGGAGAGTTCGTGCAGCCTCAACCCATATCGACCGAATCGTGCCTCGAGCGTTTCAACATCCATCTCCTGAACGTCGCCGACTGTCTTGATCCCCACATCGAGCAGCTGCTGTTCGGTAACCTTGCCGACGCCGGGGATACGTCCGATGGGAAGCTCTCTCAAGAAATCCTGAACCTGATGAGGCTGGATGACGAAAAGGCCGTCCGGCTTTTCCAGTCCGAAGCGATCTTTGCCAGAAACTTATTCGGCGCGACGCCGGCCGAGGCCGTTAGATTCAGCTCTTGCCTGATCTCTTCACGGATCTTGATGGCGACCCGCGTTGCCGTTGGCAGGCCCGTCTTATTCACCGTGAGGTCCAGATAGGCCTCGTCGAGCGATAAAGGTTCAATCAGGTCCGTATGGCGACTGAAGATTTCGCGTACAGCCAGAGACACGGCCTTATAGCGCGTGAAATCTGGTGGAATAAAGACCGCATGGGAACAAAGGCGTGCAGCACGGAGCGCTGGCATTGCGGAACGAATCCCAAACTTCCTTGCCTCATACGAGGCCGCGCACACAACGGAGCGCGGGCCATGCCAGGCCACAACGACCGGACGACCGCGCAGATCAGGATTGTCACGTTGCTCTACTGACGCATAGAAAGCATCCATGTCGACATGCGCGATCTTGCGGACGGAGATGCTCTCCTGAGCCTGAAGATGGTCGATGCTCACATCTACACCGCACCACATTGGCTGCACTCAGAGACGTGCTCGGCGAAAGCGTCCCATTCCGGTATTCCAGAGAAGGCGGAGTTCTGAAGGTCAAGGAAATCCCGCGGCTCAAGAAAGCTATAGTCGGTCGGCCTCGCAGCCGCAAACTTCAGCAGGAGATTCCTTCCCAGTTCACACGGCCGGATTGCCTCTACAAGCGGGTCTTCGCTGGAGATTGCTCTAACCGACATACGGGCTCCCGATCGTCTTTGACCAGCCGATATTTTATTGTGCCATATTCGCCTGTTATTCGCCCTCGTCAAATTGCATGTATCGTATCTCCAAAAGGGTTAAGTTTTATCCTTCGTTCCTTCATAGAGTTACGGTTAAACGCCCTGATATCGGTGCAACGGGCAGTTGACAGACTCCGAACCGGATAGGCGAACATAAGACGAACATATTTCGCCATGCCCACCGCCGCCACAATCCGTTCCCAACACCAACCAGCCCAAAGCCAGCCAGCGCCGTAATCAACAACGCGGGTACATTTTTTTTCATAACGATTCGAAACTCTCCTAATTCCTGTTTGCAGTTAGAAGGAGTAGCGCCCGCTCATTTGCACCAGGCGCTGATTTCCCGTCGTGGCGGAGATAACGCCCGCCGTCGTCGTGCTGCCAATCGTCGCGCTCGGGGCCGCGAAGCTGGGATGGTTCAGCGCATTGAATCCCTCCAGCCGGAACTCGAAGCGGCCAAACTCCCGTGGCATCGTGAACACGCGCCCCACGGAGAGGTTCAGCACCACGCTGCCGGGCGCGCTGATCGTATTGCGTCCCACGTCGCCGAAACCCGAGGCGGGAACGAAGTAGCAGGCTGGGTTGTACCACTCGGAGATATTGCGTGCGGACCCTTGCATTGCCCCGTTGCAGGTCTCGCTCGGACGCGTTGCCACGCCCAGGTCTTGCGTACCCGATACCTTCAGCGTGAACGGCTGTCCGCTGTAAGCCAGGATGTTGCCACTCTCCTGCCAGTCACGCAACACGTAGAACCGGGAACTGGTGCGATAGACCGAAGTCGCGGTAAAGTTCTGCCGGATGTCGAAGTCCGACCGCCCATACTCCGCCTCCGGGTCCAGCGTGTTCTGGTTGCCGAAGTAGCCATTGGTGCCCGCTGCATTCGCGCCCGACTGCTCGTCCAGAGACTTGGCGAAGGTGTAGTTCACCCGGAAAAACAGGCCATGCGAGAACCTTCTCCGCAGCGTTACCTGGCCCGAATCGTAGTGCGATACCCCGTTGAAATACTCCATCGTGATCGCCTGAAACACCGGGTACGGCCGCGACGAGTTCGTATTCGGAATTCGCTCCTGGTTCAAGTCCGTCTCTTGCGCCAGATGGGTCCCCTTCGAACCAGCGTACGCAATCTCCAACCCGAGCCCCTTGCCCAGATCCCGCTCGATCGTCAGGTTGTAGCTTTGCAAATTCGCCGAGGGCGCGTTCGGATCGTACCCGTTCGGAGTAAGAATCCCACCCAGCGCACCGCCGGCGGATGGAAAGGGATTGGTCGATGAGATCAAGCTCGAGCCCGCGGCCGACGAAGTGGGATTGACCGCGGTATAGGTAGTCTGTTCCGCAAACGGGAACTGCCCAGTCAGGTTCGTACGGATCACCGAAAGCCGGATGCCCGTATAGAAGGTTCCATAGCCGCCCCGGATCACCGTATGATCGTTGTTGAAAGGCCGGTAGGCAAATCCGAGACGCGGCCCAAACCGTAGAGGATTCGCGTGGATCAACGCATTTGGATATCCCGCCGCTGCGGCCGACACATAATAATTTTGAAGCCCCGCCTGCGTCAGCGTCGCAGCGATATTCGGCACCGACGACGCATTGCTATAGACAATTTGCCCCAGCGAGGGCACAAAGTTCGAAAGCTGCCCGTTCTCCTCCGATGGCAGCGTCTGCAATTCGTAGCGCAAGCCCAGGTTCAGCGTAAGATTCTGCGACACCTTGTAGTCGTCCTGCCCGAACCCCGCGTAGTTCGTCTGGAAGAGGTGGTTCACGATGCCGCCCGACATCAGCAGGCTGGTCGCCGGATACCCCGCGAGCAGATCGGCCAGCGCATCCGTCGTGGTCGTATCGGTAAACTTGCCGTTGTAGGTGAAGGCGCCGTTCTTGTCCGTGTTAGTCGGCTGGAACAGCTGCACATGCAGAATGTCGCCACCAAATTTAAACGTGTGCTTGCCATGGTTCCAGGTCACCAGGTCGCTGCCGTCAAAGTCGTTCACGATGAACGTGACGGGATCGGAAGCATTGTCGCCAACCGATGCATACCCGGTCGGCTTGAAGCTCGGAAATGCGAGGAACGCAGGGTCCGTCGTCGTTCCCGGAATTCCCAACTGCTGCGCCCAATCGATGCCGGCGTCGTTCGCGCCTTCCACCGAGACCGTCCGCGTGCGTCCATAGCGGAAGTCGTTCACCAGGTTCGGGGTAAAGATCCTCGTCTCCGAAAGAGCAATAATCGTGCTGTGTATATCCGTACTGTCGCCGAAAAGCCCGGTCGGAGAACCGGATGTCGGATTAGTGGCTGAACTATAAAACCTCAGAAAGAGGCCCGACAGCTGATCCTTCGCACCCAGCTTCTGGTCAACCTTTAACAAGCCGTTGCTCGATAGCGTGTCCTTATCGGTGACAATCTGATAGTTGTTCTGACCAATAGCCGCGCCGGTAATGTTTGGCATGGGAAAGTAAGTCAGCAGTTTCTGCGCCACCGGATCGAGCGTCGGAATCTGGTAATAAGGCGCGGGATACAGGCAGCCAGTCCCGCCATTGGCAGTACACGGCGCTTTGGTGTTCACCGCAGGATTGTGAAAGTAATACGGACGACCCGCTAACGACTGACTAAAGTTTCCCTGGCGCTCCAGCAGAGTCGGCACAATCGTGTCCGAAATCACGCCGGTCACCGCACGCACGTCCTCCAAGCTAACGGTAAAGAACGTCCGATCGTGGCCGTTGTAGAAATGTGGTATCGTGACCGGCCCGGAGACGTCCGCGCCAAACTGGTTCTGCCGCAGCTTCGTCTTCGCCGGCGCCGGCGCCGGGCTGAAATCGAACGGCTCCGCATCGAACAGGTCGTTGCGGATGTAGTCGAACAGCGACCCGTGATAGCGGTTGCCGCCGCTCTTGGTCACCATGTTCACCACGCTCCCCGAAAGCCGCCCATACTCCGCTGTGTAGTTCGAGGTTTCCAGCTTGAACTCCTCCAGCGAGTCCAGCGGAGGATTCACCTGCGCCCCGGCGTCGCGCGGGCTCTCATCGTTGATGCCGTCCACGTAGACCCCGCTCGAATCCGCGCGGGAGCCACCGGCCACATACTCCGCTCCCTTGAAACCAACCTCCGACGGCTGCACACCGGCCACCGTAAACGCCAAGTCATTGAAGTTCCTGCCATTCAGCGGAATCTCCGCAATCTCGGTCGGGCTGATCAGGTCGCCCTTGGTCGAAGTCTCCGTATTCAGCAACCCCACGTTTGCGGTCACAGCCACCGTCTCCATCGCCGTGCCGATCTTCAGCGTCGCATCCAGCCGGGCCGTCTGATCCGCCGCCAACTCCAATCCCGTTTTTTTCAATTCGACGAATCCTGTCTTTGAAATCGTCACATCGACCGTGCCAATTGGCAGGTTCGAAACCGTGTACTCGCCCTCGGGTCCGGTCTGCGCCGTGCGCATCAGATTCGTCGCCGTGTTGCGGACCGAAACCGTCGCCCCAACCATGCTCGCGTTGGTCGAGTCCGTCACCTGTCCAACCAGTGTCGCAGTGGGCGCCTGCGCAACCGCCAGGTCGATCCCACCCCACGCAAGCAGTCCCAACACAATCTGCAAAGTAAGCTTCAAGAAGTTTTTTCTACACATACCGGGCGTCCATTTCATGGTGAAATTGTTGGTGCTGTTCTCTGGTTGCTGTGTCATCTATCCGTCTGGCCGGCCGTCGCCATGCCATTGCCATCGCTTCACTCGGGGATGCAGGAGGGAACCCTAAGCCGTCCCCCCGCTCCAACTCTGCACTTATTCCCCAAACCCAATCCCCCTCTACAGCCCAGCCTGATCGCCCGGCTTTGGAGGTTCCATCGTCTCGACGCGGTTATGATCCAGGTCGTAGATCTCCACCACGTTCTTCCCATTGCCCAGCTGGTGAATATCCGCGATCGCAGCCGGAAACTCCGTGATCTGGGACTTGGTCTTCAACTCTGCCGTCATCTTCGGCGCATCCGGCACCGAAAGACAGATGTGGTCCTTCACGTGAAAGCGCGCCTCCACCGGCTCCTTCCGTTCCCAGCCCACTTCAAAGCGATCGTCACTGCCCGGAATCGCCATCTTCGACCCGTCGCCCTCCTTCACGAACCCGAACGCCTCGTTGTAGAACTTCCAGGTCACATCCTTGTCCTTGATCAGCAACCCGATGTGGTCGATGTGGTCGGAGATCCGCGTCGCTCGCATGAACTTACCCTTGGTCTTACCTGTCATGCTGCCCGGCAAGTACTGCACGATCTGGATGGTGAATCCGGATGGCTCGGTCATCTCGAAACTCAGGTTTCCGGTCGCGTCCTTGGTTACCTTCTCCGGAACCGTCACCCCCATCGCCGCCAGATGGTCGCGCATACCCTTGGCATCGTCGGTCTCAAAGCCGGCATCATGGATGTACCCGTAGTTCTTCACCGGCTCGTTATATAGCTCGATGTACTGGTGGTCGTTGATCTTGATGAACACCACGTGGTCCGAGGCGTTCGCGTTCTTCAGCGTGAACGCCTCCTGGAACCCCAAAAAGCCTTCGTAGTAGTCTCGCGCCGACTTCAGATCGCTCACGTAGTACGCCATGTGCGCCATGCCCGTAATGCGCGCCGCGCCCGGCTGCCCATACGCCGCCGGCCCAGGCGCAATGGTTGATACTACAAACAAAATGGCCGCGGCCATCCACATCCCACGCTCCAGAAACTTCCCGGCTGAAAATCGCATTTCCAAAATCTCCCTTTTCCTTGTGTTTCTTGCGGTGCTACAGCGCGCGTATTTTTACCGTAATCGTGATGGAGGATAATTAATCGCGCGCGAAGAGCGCTCCAGCAAGTGAATTCACAGATAAAAGTCGCAGAGCGGTTATCACCTGCCGGAGCCCCAGTAAAATCACCAGCTTGCAACTCGTTCTTTTAACGTAAAGATATGCATATATCATGTGGCTCCGCTGAAGACAAAGTCCCGTTCCTTCTATCCGGGTCAGTGGAGAATTGCGGCACGCGATTACGAGTTCTGCTCATTGGGGGGAAAGAGTCAGGCTTCCGGATTGGCCCCAGCAGCCGTCATTCTGACTTGCAAAGTCAGAATCTACGTCGAGTGCGGTTATCTGTAGGAATTGGTTGTGAACCAGCTAGACCGTCCCACCCCTTCTCGTACGTCCGGCCCCAGTACTTCATCGCTTCCGGATCGTTCAGGACGTGACCTGTCTTGGTCTCCAGCTTCAGTTCGCGGTTCACCTGCCACGCAATGTTCGAGAGCTGCAGCATCGTCACGCTCACATTCGCCACCATAATCGGCGAGTGCAGCGGCTCGCCCGTGCGGACGCCGGCAATCATGTTCGCGAAGTGGACATCGGTCATCGCGTCCCGGCTCAGCAGGTCGCGGCTCGAGCCTTTGTACGCCGCCTTGAACGAGTCGGTCATCCTGACGCATCCAGCCGAATGCGCCCCGAATGCAGCCCAACCACTCTAAACCTTCACGCCTATCTTTTGCGTCAGATAATCACGGCTGATGATCGCGCACTCCTTCGGGGTCCGCGCCGGGTCGGGCACCTTGTCTAGCTCCACCACCGCCCACCCCTTGTAGTGGACCTTGTCCAGCGCCGCGAAAACCGCCGGCACATCGACCTTTCCCCGCCCCAGCTCAACCCATTGGAACGGATACTTCATCTTCGGCGTCATGGGCATATCCACCACGTCTTTGATGTGCAGGAACAGCAGCCGGTCGTGGTACTTCTCGATCGTCTTCGCCGGGTCCCCACCGCCCGCCACCGAGTGCGCCGTATCCAGCTCCAGCTTCACGTACCGCGGATCGGAGTTCGCCAGCACCTGGTCCAGGTTCGCCGGATGCTCGCTGATCGTGTTCATGTGGTTGTGGTATCCCAGCGGAATCCCGATCGCCGCCGTCCGCTTGCCGATCTCTGTCAGCAGCTTGCCCAGCTGCTTGCACTCCTCCGGCGTCACCGTCCGCGGATAAGTCTTCAGCTGGTCCAGAACCTGCAAATACAGCCCGCCCGAGTCCTTCACAAACTGCGCGTTGGCCACGTGCATCGCAATCTGGTCCTCCGGCTTCGCACCCAGCGACACCTCGCCGCTCGACAGCGCCACGAACGTCAGCTTGTGCACGGCCAGCAGCTCCTTCAGCTCCGCCGGCTTGAAGTCCGTCACCGCATTCGCGCGAAACTGAATCCCCGGAAAGCCCACCGCCGATATGTCATCGACAGCCTGGCGCTCAGCATCGCCCCAGGTCATCGCCGTATAGCCGAAGCGGATATCGCTCCACTTGGCCGCAGCCAGAGCAGGAAACGCCGACACAGCCGCAACCGCGCCCAGCCCGCCAACAAACGCACGACGTGAAAACTGTAAATCCATTTGAGTGTCTCCGTAACTCCCCGTCTTTGCCTAAGGACACGACTAAAGACGCTGCTGAAGAAGTCCGTTTGTTAAGGGCACGGATTTATCCGTGCCATACAGGCCCTACTTGCAACGCGGCTTTAGCCGCTGAGGTCGGTTCTCTTCCGCTGCCTGAACTTTTTCAGCACGACTCTTACGCCGAACCCTACGGGTGCGCCGGCGGCGGTGGCGGCGCCGTCGACGAAGGCGTCGGCTTACCCGTCACCGTGAACGGCTCCATCAACTCCATTCGTGTCGCGTCCGGATCGTAGATATTCACCTGCCGCTTCTGGTTCACGCCCGTCGCAATTGGTAGATCCTTGCCATACGTCTTGAACGCCGGCCGCGCCTCTAACTCCGTGACCGCCTTATTGATATCCGGCACCGAAAGCGACATGTGGTTCTTCGTCCCGAACTTCGACGGCTGATCCCGATACAGCATGAACTCGACATAATCGTCGCCGTCCGGAACCTTCATATTGATCCAGCTCAGCTCCTTCGGGTTCGCTCCGCCGCGCCACGTCTCCGTGAATCCTAGAATCCCGCCATAAAAATCAATCGACTTCTGCGCATTCCCCACCAGGAAACCCACATGATAGATCTTGTCCGAGATCCGCGTCGCCGGCTCGAACTTGCCCTTCGCCTGCGACTCCACGCCCGTGGGCAGACTCTGGATAAACTCCACCAGCATCCCGTCCGGGTCCTTGATCTCGAACGCGTAGTCTCCTTCCTTCGTCTTGCTGCCGTCACCAGGCTTCACGTTGTACCCCTTCGACCGCAGGTACGCCCGCATCTGCTCGATGTTGTCCACCGTGAAGCACAGGTGGCTCATCATATTCGGCGGCGCGGTCGGCGCCTCGTTGAACAGCTCCACATGCTGGTGGTCGTTGATCTTCACAAACGCGATCCGCGTCTCCGTGCTGTCCTTCTTCGGCAGCGTCGAGTACACGTCGAAGCCCATAAAGTCATGCCAGAACGCAATCGCCTTGGGCAAATCCGAGACAAAGTACCCGATATGCGAGATACCCGTAATCTTAGGACGCTGCGGCGCTGCGTCCTGCGCGCGCCCCACCGGCACAGCCAGCAGCACAACCGCAGCGGCGAAGGCAAAGTTGCGAATGTTGCTCATGGAAGTAAAGCTCATTGCGGCTCCTCTTTGTTTGCTGCGAAGTGTGATCAAACGAACTCTCCCTTGCTTTGCTGGCTGAACTTCAGCCTTCTCCCAGTCCAGTCCTCTGGCTGGCAGCCAGCCAGCCACGCGCCGTCGTCGACTCCGTTATTTCAGCCCACTCCCGCCGTCATTCTGACTCGAAGAGCCAGAATCTCCATATTTGTCCCCTCAGGATCACGGCTTGAGTGGGCCTGATAACCGCCCCACCAAATACATCCTCTGTGCTCTCTTTTTTTCTCCGTGTTCTCTGTGATTCGTTCTTGCCCTTCTTAAGCCGTCTTAGCAATAGCGTCCCGAATCATCTGGATATACTGCGGTACCACCTTGAACGGGTCATACTCCTTGCCCGGTGTCGACAACGTCTCCAGCGGAACATACCCGCGATATCCCGACTTGCGAATAATCTTGAACAGCCGAGTCATGTCCAGCGGGATTGTACTCTCGGCCCCGAACGCGCTCTGTTTCACCTGCCAGTTCACCGCATACGGAGCCGACTTCGCCATATCCACATACGGATCGGGCGTCCGGTAATACCCTGTATCCACAATCGCCCCGCACCACTTCGAGTCCACCATCCCAATCAGCTTCAACTGATCCTCCGCGGTGCGCAGAAAATCCCCATGGTTCTGCACACCAATCACCACGCCATGTTTCTCGCCATGCGCCGCGCACTCCTTCAGGTCATCGGAGATCCACTTGGCCACATCGTCCCACTTGGTGTCCGTGCCCGCCACATCGTGCCACGTCTTGGCCCGCATCTGCGTGTCCGCAAACACCCGCAGCACCGGCGCACCCAGCTGCGACGTAACCTCCACCCACTGCTTGATGTGCGCCACGCCGGCGTCGCGCATCGCCTTGTCCGACGTCGTGAACTGGTTGCGCACGCCCGACCCGCTGATCGCCACGCCCGACTCGAACGCCTTCAGCTTCAGCTCGTTGATGTACTTGTCCGTCGGCAGCTTGTCCGGATACCCAGGGAAAAAATAGCCCGTCGCGTCGAACGCATCCACGTTGTACTTCGCGCAGAAGTCCACCACGTCGTACAGGTCCATCCCTTCGCCGCCATGCTTCATCTTCGCGTTCAGCAGCTTGGTAAATGAGTACGCGTTCACCGAAGTCTTCAGCGAAGCCCCATCCCCCGACCGCTTGATCGGCGTCAACTCCGCCTCCGCAGCCGAGCCGGCCACGCTAAAAGCCGCCGCCGCGGCAATGGGGAGGGCTGATGCCTGTCTCAAAAACCGGCGCCGGCTCGGCGCGTAAACCTGATCCTGCGGGTCGAAGGAATGACTCAATGAAGTACTCTCCTGTTGCAAATGTGTTGATTCGTCGAGGTGGTCGAGTGGGAGAACCCTCCAACCCACACTCCTCGTATCCGTACCGAAACCACTAAAGCCTTCGCCCTCGTTGGCGTGCAAGTTAATTTACGGTTGCGAACACTTCCGCACTGAGAACCGCCCGACGCCCCTCCGATTGAACGACTTAGCCTAGCAGCTCTTTACGTAAAGACGCCAGTTTACAAGCACCGGCGCCAGCCCTCAGCTCAAAGAGAGACCCCGAGGTTCGACCCTGCACCCTACCGGCAGCCTGCAGCCCACCCCGGAGCCGTCTCCTCAATCCGCCCGCGCCAGCCATCTCCCAAAGCCCCACAACCCACCCCGCCGAACCGCTTTTACGTAAACAACCAAGCCGTCAACCCACGCAAATACATAGCATACCCTCACCTCCGAGGCATTTACCCCTTAACGGCGAATTCACTTGTAGCCACACCCCACACACGAGTCAACTACCCTTGCAAACCATCGCCCATCACGCACCGCAGACCACCAATTCACCGGTATCCCACGCGATCCGGCAAGCTCACAGAGATCCCAAGCCCCGTATAAAACGAAGGAATCCGATGAACACGCTCTTCCCTCTGGCCGCCGCGGCCCTCTGCCTCGCCCTCTCCACCGCCGCCCTCACCAAAGACCCCAACGCCGACACCAGCAATCCCGCCTACGCCCAAACCCCTGTCGACGTCTCCGCCAACACCACCGGCAAGCCCGCGCCCGCCACCGGCTTCATTCATCCCGGAATCATCGTCAACCGCGCCCAGTTGGCCGAGATCAAAAAGCGCGTTGCCGCCGGCACGCAGCCCCAAAAAGCCGCCTTCGACGCCGTCCTGGCCAGCCCCCTCGCCGCGCTCGACTACACCCCCCACCCCTGGGCCACCGTCGAATGCGGCTCCTACTCCAACCCCAACCTCGGCTGCAAGGATGAAGAGGGTGACGCCCAGGCCGCCTACACCCAGGCCCTCCTCTGGTCCATCACTGGCAACGACGCCTACGCCAAGAACGCCATTCGCATCATGAACGCCTGGTCCGCCAAACTCACCGGCGGCCACACCAACGCCAACGCCCAGGTCCAGGCCTCCTGGGCCGGCGCCATGTGGCCCCGCGCCGCCGAAATCATCCGCTACACCTACAAAGGCTGGCCCGACGCAGACATCCTCCGCTTCCAGAACATGCTCACCACGCAGTACCTGCCCTCTCTCATTCACGGCACCTGCGAGAACGGCAACAAAGAGCTCACCATGAGCGAGGCCCTCGTCAACATCGGCGTCTTCAACGACAACCGCTTCGCTTTCAACTTCGGCATCACCATGTGGCGCGGCCGCGCTCCCGCCTACATCTATTTTAAGTCCGACGGCCCCAAACCCATCGAACCCGTCGGCTGCGGCCCCGCCCTCTGGGGCAACAAAAACTTCACCCCCGACTTCGTCGACGGCCTCCTGCAGGAGTCCGCCCGCGATCCCGGCCACGCCAACTTCGCCCTCGCCGGCATGGTCGACCTCGCCGAAACCGCCCGCCAGCAGGGCATCGACCTCTACTCCCAGATCGGCCCCCGCGTCATCGCCGCCCTCGAGTTCCAGGCCCAGTACCTTCCCCCCAACAACACCCCGCCGCCCGGCAAACTCGAGTTCGCCGTCCGCCCCACCTGGGAGATCGCCTACAACGAGTACCACAACCGCCTCAACAACCCCTTGCCCAAAATGTCCGCCGTCCTACCGCTCATCCGCCCCACAGGAATCAACCACCAGATCATCTGGGAAACCTTAACCCACGCCGAAATCGGCAGCATAGGCCTCCCTCCAGTCAAGAAATAACCACCACCGAAAAAACCCATGAATCTCTCCTCCCACCCGCCGTCATCCTGGAGCACACTCGCCCACCCCAAAGACTCCGTCATCTCGACCGGAGCGGCGGAGAGCCCCCGCATTTCGCGTTTGCCGTTGCCTGTTCTTTTTGATCCCACAAAAAACCAGCAAACCCGCACTAACCACTACCCCACAACCGCTTAGCCAAAATAAATAGTTGGCGTAACAGTTAAGCCCAACCCTCTATATTAAAAGGTAGTAGTAGCGAAATTCAGCCGCTGACCGCCCCGGCCGCTCAATCCGAGCTAATCTCAACCCCTAAGTCCCAATGCCTGGAGGATCTTAGCAGCAAACCGTTTATTTAGAAAAACGTGGAGGCACAATAACCTCCCCATATTGCTCTAAATAAACAACTTGCCCCCAAAGCCACCCCCTGGGAGAGGGGTGATACCCCGCGCACTACTCGATCGCCACCGGCGTCAGCGTAGGTGCCAGCAGGTGAATCACCAGAATCGCCAGCAGGTAAGCCGTCCCCGCCATCGCAAACACCGGCGCATAGTTGTTATGCGTCAGCTTCAGAATGAACCCGACGAACGTGCCGAAGAACATCATCGCGCATGCGCCGCCAAACGCGCCGATCCCGGTAACAGAAGCCACTGCCCGCCGCGGAAACATATCCGACGGCAGCGTGAACAGGTTGCACGACCACGCCTGGTGCAGCGCCGTCGCCACGCTGATCATTGCAATCGCCACCCAGATATTGGGCGCGTAGCCGATCAGCATAATCGGCGCAATCCCGATCGAGTAGATCAGCATCGCCGTCTTGCGCGCACGGTTCTGGCTCCAGCCCATGCCGACGAACTTCGTCGGCAGCCAGCCGCCAAACACGCTGCCGATCGTGCAAACGTTGTAGATGATCAGCAGCGGCACACCCATCTTCGTGATGCTCAGCCCGTATCGATTAAAGAGGTAGCCAGGTAGCCAGAACAGATAGAACCACCAGATCGGATCGGTCAGCAGCTTGCCGCACAGAAACGCCCACGTCTGACGATGAGGAATCAGACGCGCCCACACAACCTTCGACGTCGGCTCCGCCGGATCGCTGTTGATATACGCCAGCTCTGCCGCTCCAACACGCCTGCTCTCCGGCGGCGAGGAGTACGTCTTCAGCCAGATCACGATCCACAACAGCGAAAAGCAGCCGGTCGTAAGAAAGGCATACTGCCAGCCAAACCGCACCACTATGAACCCGACAATGAACGGCATAATCGTCGGCCCGATATTGGTGCCGGAGTTGAAGATGCCCGTCGCAAACGAGCGCTCCTGCTTGGGAAACCACTCCGCGGTCGTCTTCACCGCCGCCGGAAAGTTGCCTGCCTCGCCCAGCCCCAGCAGGAACCGCACAATGCCGAATCCGATCACCGCGCCCGAGACCGTGCCGATATCTTTCACCCAGCCTACGGCGCCGAGCACCGGAACATGACCCAGCCCGCTCGAAACCAGCCGCGCCGCAAACGAAACCTTGCTCGTGACCGCAGGCACCGCCATAAAGTAATGGCTCATCGCAGCGACGCTCCAGATGATCACAGCGGTCGCGTATCCCTTCTTCGTCCCGATGCGATCGATCACGCCGCCCGCAAGCAGCAGTCCCACCGCATACGCACAGGAGAAGATACTGACGATCCCGCCGTACTGCACCTGCGTCAGCCCGATGCCCTTCACCGGATCCTGCAGAATCGGAACCAGCAACGCCAGCACCTGGCGATCCATGTAGTTCAGCGTGGTGATCGCAAACAACAGACCGCATATCGTCCAGCGGTATCGCCCAATGTGCGTTCCAACTTCCGCCGGCGCGTACCCCGTATCCGTTACCGTCTTCACTTCCACCGCGTCACCTCCACAACTGCCCTGTTGAACTCAGCCCCAGATCGCCTACGCCGACAACGCGCCCGCCGCAATCAGCGCAGCCTTCTCACCCGCCCAGCTCACACGCGTCGACGCCGCCGGCGTGCCCGCGCCGCGCCAGTGCGTCTCCAGGCTGACCGCATGCGCGTAGTCATCCGCCTTTAGCGCGCGGAACTGCCCCGCCCAGTCGATGACGCCCGTTCCCACTGCCGCCCAATCGTTGCTGCCGTCCGGCTTCTTCTCCACATCCTTGCAGTGGCAGTGCGCAATGCGGTCCTTGGGCAGCAGCTTGTAGCCATCGGGAAACGCGTGCTCACCGTCCATCGCCGCGTTCGCCGCATCCCACAGCATCATCAGCGGGGCCGGAACCTCGGCCATCAGCTTCGCCGCCTCCGCGCCCGTCGCCGTGTTGCAGGCAAACTCGTTCTCCACCATCAGCACAATGCCGTTCCTGTGCGCCTTCACCGCCGCATCATGGAGCTTCTTGTTGATCGCCGCACGGTACGGAGCCTGATCGTCCAGCCGCCAGAAGTCGAAGATGCGTACATGGTCCGTGCCGAACACCTTCGCCTGGTCGATGCACATCGCTAGAACGTCATCCTGCTGCTCGTACGTGAAGTCAGCCATAAACTGGTCGCGTCGTGCCGCAAACTTCTTCGAGATCGGAGCGCCGGGAAAGTCCACCTTGAAGAGCGGGCTGGCGATATCCGTCACGTTCAGCTCGTATTTCTTCAGCAGCCGCAGCGCCTCCGCCGTCTCGCTCGCGTTCAGCTTCAGGATGTTCTTGCCCCACATGCCGCGCAGCTCGATATAGCCGAGCCCAAACTCCTGCGAGATCACCCGGCAGGACTCCTCGAAGTCCTGCGAAACCTCATCATTCATCACCGACAGCTTGAACGGAGACTTCACCTTCACGGCCTGGGAGTAAGCCCGCCGCAGCACCGGCGCGCCTGAGACGAGAGCCAGCGCACCCAGCCCTCCCAGCAATTTACGGCGCGAAACTCGACCTTCCATACACCTTCCTTTGTTGTGAGTTATGCCGTCTTCGCAACCGCATCCCGAATCGTCCGGGTATACTGCGGCGCCACTCTGAATCCGCTCATTTGCATTTGCCTATCTACTGCCGCAGAAACGCGATATCCGCATCGATCTTCGTTGCCTGCTCCGCGCTCAGTGCTGGCGCTCCGTCCCTGCGCGCGGCCAGCTTTACGGCGAGAATCATATCCTTCTTCTGCGCCATCGTAAGCGCGCTGTATGAATCCAGCGCACCGCTCAAAGCCTCTTCGCTGGCAAAGCCGTCAGCCGAAGCCGGCGGCATCTTCTTCCCCATCTTCTTCGGAGCCTTGGACGCCAGGCTGGCCGCTTCCTCGTTGTTCTTCTTCTGCTGATCCGGCAACAGGAACGGACCAACCTTGGCGCGTGCGGCCAGCTCCACTTTTAATAGCATCGCCTGCCGCTCCTCCGCAGTGAACGCCGCATAGGCCAGCAGCGGTTTGCTCACCGCCTCCTCGTCATGCATCAGCGGCAGAATCCGGACCTCCTGCGCGCAGGTCAGGTGCAGCTCCCGGCTCAGTTCTTCTAGCAGCGGGTGCTGACCAGCAATCTGCGGACACACCGCCACGCCGGTATCGTCCTCGTCGCTCTCCTTCGAGGAGCTGCCTCCGCCTTTGCCGCCGCTGCCGCCCTTCTGTCCCAGCAATGAGGGTGCGGTCAGCAGCGCCAGCAGGATCGGGAGTGCGACGAGCCGTGTGCGGGCTCCAGTTGAGCGTGCATGTTCGACTTCCATCTGCGTACTCTCTCCTTCGAGTAAGGTCATGACCGGCGGATGAACTAGGAAAGCTTCTTGATATCCGCGTCGATCTTCGCTGCCTGTTCCGGCGTCAGCGAAGGAGCATCCGGACGCCGCGCAACCTTCTTGACCTCAAGCAGCAGCTCCTTCTTCTGCTCCGGAGTGAACGCCGAGTAAGCCGTAATCGCATCGCTCAGCGTCTCTTCCGCGGCGAACCCTTCGACCGGCTTGGGTGCAGCCTTGCCGCCCTTGCCACCGCCAGCCGACGACGCAGCCGTTGCCGCAGCCTCCGCATCGCTCTTCACCTGTTGGTCCGGAGTCAGGTGCGGCCGAATCTGCACGCGCGCAGCCAGCTTGATCTTTAGCATCACCGCCTGGCGCTCCTCCGGTGTGAACGCCTGGAAGGCGAGCAGCGGCTTGGTCACGGACTCCTCATCGTGCAGCAGCGGCTCGATGATGTCCTCCTGCTTGCATGTCAGCCCGAAGGACTCCGTCATCTTCTCCAGCAGCGCATGCTTGCCCACGAACTCCGGGCAGTTCGGGTTATCGATGCGCGGCGCGGTCGCCGGCGCCGGTGCGGGAGCCTGCGCCAGCAGAGGCGCGCTCATGACGATGCCCGCAAATGCGAGCGCTGCGATGGTCTTCGGTGCGGTGCGGTAGTTCCTCATTGCAATCATTTCAATCTCCTCGTAGTCTGCTGAAAAAATGTAGTCTGCTGAAAATCGTCTGGTTTGTAGTGTCTAGAAGGTGTACTTCGCCCCAAGCTGCATCGAGCGTGGATTGCCCGCGGCTGTAATACTGCCAGCGCCGGCTTCATCCAGAGCGTCGTTGGGCAGTTGGAAGTTAGGATGGTTGAGCAGGTTGAAGATCTCCCAGCGGAACTGCAGCTTGCCGCTGTCGGTGATGCGGAAGTTGCGCGAGAGCGACCAGTTCACAACGTACAGGCCAGGCCCGTCCAGAATATTTCTGCGCGAGTCGCCGAAGTCGATGGGGTTGCCCAACCCGTCAGTAGCGGGATTTGTAAAACACGCGCCTGATCCGCTTTGAAGAGTGTTGAAGAACTGGCCAACTGTTCGTTGACTGGTTGGCAAACCGCCATTGCACTGCCGGTCCGGCCGCGTCGCCAATCCATCCGACTGCGTCGGGCCGCCATATTGCGGCGTGAACGGCGTGCCGCTATCCACCTGCCAACTGCCCGCCATCTGCCAGCCCTTGACGAAGATATTATGGTTGAACGGCAGCGCGTAGACGAAGTTCCCATTGAACACCATGCGCCGGTCGTTGTCCGAGCGACCGTATTCAGCCCTTTGATCGTTCGTATTCTGCGCTCCCTGGTAGCCGCCGGCGCCTGCGAAGTTCAGCGCCGAGTTCATGTCCAGGTTCTTGGCCCAGCTATAGTTGGCGCGGAAGAGCAGGCCATGCTCAAAACGCTTTCGAACCGTGACCGTGCCCGCGTTATAGCTCGAATATGCGTTGAACTGAAAGTTATCAATTGCAGCAAACTGGAACGTATTCGTTGAAGATGGAAACGCAAATGGGCGGGCATAGCTCAGGAATGGATTCTCCTGGTTGATGTCGATCTGCCAGCCCAGGTGCAGTCCTCTCGATCCCGTATAGGCCACTTCGACCGCCATCCCCTTGGGCAGCTCTTTTTCCACCGTCAGGTTATAGCTCTCCAGATAGGACGACGGAGCGTTTGGATCATAGCCATTCGCCGTGGTGGCATGAGCAGCAGGAGCGAGGAGGAAGGCTTGCTGAATTGACTCCGCTTTAGTATCCGGCGCATCCACAACGCTGAAGGGTATATTGCCAGCCAGCTGAGTGCGTAGCGCACTCAAGCGGGACCCGGTAAAGAAGATGCCCCAACTGCCGCGTACCACCAGAGAGTTATTGATGGAGGGACGCCATGCCCCGCCGATGCGCGGCGCAAAGCGCAGATCGTTCGGGTGCACCAGAGTCTGCGGAAGTCCGGCTGCCGCAGCCGTCGTAAGGTACGGGTACAGATTATCCGTCGGATTATTCGGGCCAATCTGATACTGATTCAGAACAGCCTGCACTCCCGCGGCGCCGCCAACTGCATTCTCGCTGGCAAGGACGAGCGCACCCAGAGTCCCGGCGGAATTCGTAATATAGGGATCGAAGCTGGAAAGCTGTCCAGCCTGTTCGTGCATCAACGACTGATACTCATAGCGCAAGCCAAGATTGAGCGTCAGTTTGTCCAGTATCTTGTAGTCGTCCTGAACGAAGGCCGCATAATCGGTCTCGAACAGATGGTTGGACACGATCCCCTGACGTAAATCGACGGAGGACGGCTCGCCAAGCATAAAGTCCGCTATTGCGTTGCCGGTGTTGGTAGCGATGCCCGATTCTCTGCCATTGAACGTCAAGCTCCCGCTGAACTCAGAGTTCGACGGCTGGTAGTACTGCTCGCGCAGCACCGAGGCGCCGAACTTCGCCGTGTGCTTGCCGTGGGTCCAGGTCAACGTGTCGTTGGTGTCGAAGTTGTTGGTGGTAAACACGACCGGCTCCTGCTCGCTATCGCCAAGCGAGATATAGCCAGTGGGCTTGAAGGTGGGGAACTGCTCCAACGATGGCACGGTGGTCGTTCCCGGGATACCAAGCTCAGCAGCCCAGTCGGTGCCTGCATCCAACTCATGCTCGTTGTTCACATTACGGGTCAGTCCGGAACGGAATTCATTGATCGTGTTGGGATTGAAGATGTGCGTTTCGGTGACGCCAAGGATGGTCTGCGTATTGTGCAGGATCGATCCCCACAATCCGATTGCCGAGCCGGCAAACGGATTCGTCTCCCACTCTTTACGGTAGAGCCAGCGGATGGACGCCTCATCGTGCGCATGCAATTGCTGGTCGATCTTGACGACGATGTTGTCCCAGTTGTCGTACGTCTTCTGATTAGTGATGTAGTTGTTCCCGAAGCCCGTCGTCGAAGGCTGCGAGTAGTTCGGCAGGGGGTAAAAATTCATCAGTTCCTGGGCAACGGAGTTATAGTACGTCGACGTCTGCGGGATGCAGTCGCCGTTTGTGACACCGGCGATCGGGTCGTTGGTCTTAGTAGCCGGGTTGTACTGGTAGCATTGGTTGGTCGATGGAAACGGAGTTCCCCTGCTCGAGCTCCCCGGGATCAGCATATCGCTCAGATAATTGGAGGGCAGAGGCAACCCCGTAAAGGTATTGATCGACTTGGTAAAGTTGCCGGCGCGCTCCAGCAGAGTGGGCACAACGCCGATCGAGTTGCTGCCTGCCACATCGCGGTAGCTCTCCTCGCTCACGAGGAAGAACGTCTTGTTGTGCCCGTTGTAGATATGCGGAATATAAACCGGCCCGCTTACGGTCCCGCCGAACTGGTTGCGCCGCAGCTCGCTGTGCGTTCCGGGCACATCGAAGTAGTTGCCGCCGTCGAACAGGTCATTGCGCACAAACTCAAAAACCGACCCGTGCACCGTGTTGCCGCCCTTCTTGATCACCAGGTTGACCACCGGGCCCGCTACGCGCCCATACTCAGCCGAGTACCCCGACGTCGACACCTTGAACTCCTGCAGCGCATCCAGCGGAGGAGTCGCTTCCGCGGTAGAGTCGCGCGGGTTGGTGTTGTTCATTCCGTCGACAATGATGCTGGTCGCATCCGAGCGCGCCCCGCCAGCTACAAACGGCGAGCCCTTGGTCCCCTGCTCAGACGGCGCCACGCCCGCAACATTAAACACCAGGTCGCTGAAATTGCGTCCATCCAGCGGCATCTCGGCAATCTCAACCGGAGAGATGACGTCGCCCTTTTCGCCGTTTTCGGTGTTCAGAGCGCCAACCTCGGTGGTGACCTTCACCTCCTGAGTGACCGAACCGATGGGCAATACTGCGTCGAAGCGAGCCGTCTGCAGAGCCTCGAGCGTGATCGTCGGATTCTCTACCTCCTGAAACGACAGCTTGGAGATAATGACGTCGTAGGTGCTGGGGTCCAGGCCGGAGATGGTGTACTCGCCCTGGGCGTCGGTCTTGGCAATGCGCACCGCGTTGGTATTGACGTCGCGCACATTAACTTCAGCGCCGACGATGACGGCCTTTTGCGCGTCCCGCACTGTACCCACCAGGGTTGCGGTGGGAGCTTGGGCCAGGGCGGCACCGAGAGAGGCAAAGGCGAGAACTGAGGTTCCGAGAACGGATTTCATCTTCATTTGTAGTTGACCGACCATATTCAATTTCTGAAGCTTCGCCGGAGGGCTTTGCGCCCGCATGCACTCCGGTCGTGCGTGCCTGGTTCCTGAATCCCCGGAGCCAAGATTCGGCCGAAATAACCGCCCGAACCCACCCCGTTCCTACCCACCCCCCGAGCCCCACGCCCCGGTCACGGGGCTCAGAACGCGGGTGGAGGATCCAACACAAATTCGGCGGATACAGAATCCACGACAACCTACGGCGCGCGAAATACATTGAACAAGTGAATTCACGGTTAATTGCAAATTTCACTTAACTCCACAATAAATCGTTTATTTTCAATTATTTACGCGTCACTGTTCTTTACGTAAAGGGCGCCCAAAATAAGTCCTTGACTGCCCAATTTCCGGGCAGTAGGATTCCCATCTGAAATGTCAAAGACAACAGGCCGCGATGTAAAGGAGCACCGAAGACAGCTGGCCGACCAGGTCGCGTCCAGTCCATATTTTTCAAAATCCGCCCGGCTCCGCGAGATGTTCATCTACGTTTGCGACCGCGTGCTGGACCACGAGGTCGACGAGATCCACGAGCAGGAGGTCGGTCGCCGCGTCTTTGGCCGCCCTGCCGACTACGACACCTCCGCCGACAACACGGTTCGCGTTCACGCCTCCATGCTGCGCAAGCGGGTCAACCAGTACTTCGCCAACGAGGGCCTCAGCGAACCGGTCGTCATCGAGATTCCCCGGGGAAACTACGCCCCGGTCTTCCATGAGCGCGCCGTCAAGCTCGCCCAGCCGGAGCCGTTACCCCAACCCGTCGAAGCGGCTCCGCCTGAGCCCAGGCGCGACTGGAGATTCTGGCTCCCCGCCGCCCTCGCTGCCCTGTTTGTCGCGGTTTCGGCCTTCGTCCAGCTTCACCATCAACAGCGTTCCAGACCGCTTGCGTCGGAGCCGACCGTCAGGCAGTTCTGGTCCCAGGTATTTCAACCCAGCCGCACCACCGATCTCGTACTCGGCGACGCGACACTCGCCCTGTTCGAAGAGCAAACCGGCCGCCAGGTCGCACTCGCGGAGTACTTTGACCGCAGCTATCTCAACATGGCCGACACCTGGACCACCGGAACACAAGTCGACCCCGACCGTGGCAAGATGCTGCTGCTGAAACGGCAGACCAACTACGGCGAGGTCGCCCTGCTTGGCCAGATCACCGATACCGCACACGCCGAGCAGAGCGATACCAAGGTCCGTTTCGCCCGCGAGTACTCCTTCCGCGACATCAAGTCGGACAATGCGGTGCTGCTGGGCAATCTCGCCTCCAACCCATGGGTCGAACCGTTCCAGAATCGCCAGACCCTGCGCTGGAAGTACGACGCCACCCGCGGAGCCTACTATCCAGTGGATAACGCAGCCGACCAGGAGAAATACCACACCGCGCCCCAGACCGGCCAGCCCGCCGCAGGCTACTCCACCGTGTCGCTCTTCCCCAACATGGGCGGCACCGGCAACGTGCTCATCATCTCAGGAACCGGCGGCACCGCGATGAGCGGCGCCCTCGGCTTTCTCTCCGACGAGCACGCGATGAGCCAGTTGCGCGCACAGTTGAACATCGCGCCCAACGCCCCGTTCCCGTACTTTGAAGCGCTGCTCTGCATCGGAAGCCGCAACAGCCTTCCTCGCGACTCCAGCGTCCTCATCGTGCGCCGCCTGCATCAGTAGCAGATCGCCGTCTTCACTCAGCCGCACTCTATCTCCGCCGGAATATCCACCGGAAGCCCCGACCTGCACGAGTCGTAGATACTGCTCACCAGTTGCAGCGCGCGGTATCCATCCTCGGCCGTCATCACGGACCTGCCGCCCGTCTCGCATGCATTGGCAAAGTCCAGAAACTGGCGCTGGAACGGCAGCACCGAGATCGCCATCGGGTCCGATGCGCCCGACGCGACCTCTCTCACCACCGGCGCGTCTTCGCCGCAATCATCCTGCACATCCCACGTCGTCAGTTTGTCGCCGGTAATAATCGCGGTTCCCTTCACACCGTGGATCTCGATGCGCTCCGGGTGCCCCGGCCACAGCGCCGTGGACGCCTGAATCACACCGGTGGCGCCACTGCCGAAGCGCAGCAGCGCATTCAGCACGTCCTCGGATTCAATCGCGTGCACCGCGCCCAGTTGCCAGTAGCCGAACACCTGCGCCACCGGCCCGGCCAGGTACAGCAGCATGTCAACCTGATGGATGGCCTGATTGATCAGCGCGCCGCCGCCCTCCACATCCCATGTACCTTTCACCGGCCGGCTATAATACTCCGCCGTACGGTGCCACTTCACGTACGCGTCGGCCTCCAGAATCCTCCCCAACCGCCCATCCGCAATCGCCTTCTTCAGAAATTGAATCGAGTCGTCGAAGCGATGCTGGCTCACCACGCCCAGTTGGATGCCCGCCCCACGCGCCACATCGAGCATCGCCCGCGCCGTCGCCAGACTCGTCGCCATCGGCTTCTGTACCAGGATGTGCTTCTTCGACCTCGCGCAAAGCTCCAGCGGCTGCATGCGGAAGTTCGGCAGCGTGCATACATCAACGATGTCCACTTCAGGATGGCTGCAAAGCTCCTCCACCGTGCCGACAAACTCCGCGCCCGTCTCCTCGGCAAACTTCCGCCCGCTGGCCTCAAAGATGTCGGTACATGCGGTCACTGTAAAACCAATGGTCTTGTAGGCCTGCGCATTCTTGCGCGAGATTGCACCCGTGCCAACGATTCCAATTCGCATAAAATTTCCACTCTCCTGAGTTTGAAACGACCATGCTGCAGCTTTGAGATGATCCGGGACTTCGGTCCCAGCATAACGGGGTCAAAATCAACATGGGCTTTAGCCCCGGGGACATGCTTTTTGCCCAACCCTTCACCAGCTTCATTACTTCACCACCAGCGGCGCGGTCACGCTGCCGATATTGCCGCTGAGATTATCTCGCACAATAAACCGCACATTGTAATAACCCGGCGCCAACACTACGGTCGAGTCGAACTTGACCCGGCCCATATCCAGTTGCCGCGCCACCTCCGGCTTCAGCACACCATCAATCTTCTTCACAAAGTCCACCGCGTCGTCTCCCTGCGGCGTGCGCGCCAGCGCCACAAAGTTCAGCGAAACCTTGTGCTGGCCGCCCGCATCGTCCAGCGTGGCCGCATGCGGCGGCAGCGTGATCTGGAACGCAATTTTGCGCTTCGCCACCAGGCCACCCGACGGCGCAGCCGCAGTTGGCACCTGCCCGTTGTCGATCCAGCGCACCGTCATCGGAATCCCCGTAAAGTTCATAGGCGACTCCATCGCCAGATCGACATCGACCGCACCAGGAGCCTTCCCGTGCGGATCAGGCTGCGCCGGATCAGTTTTCATCACCAGAAAACCCGTTCGCGCGCGAATCCGCGTGCCGGGGCGGTTCACCTCAACGTGCAGCTTGTGCCAGCCCGGCGCCGCATTGTCCTCCAGATAGTAGCCGAGCAGGTACGACGACCGCGTGTCGTCCACCGCCTGCTTGAAGCCCGTCACCAGGTCGTTGTCGTTGTAGAACGCCTTGCCGCCGGTCTCGTTCGCAAAGGTCGTCATGGTGTTGATGTTGTCTTCATTGCGTGTCTGCTTCTGGTTCTCGAACTTGCTCAGCGCCGCCTGCGCATTTCCGCCGCGCTTGGCCGCGTAGGTGGCATCCGGCATGCTCGTCGACATCAACCCATGCATGTCCACCGGGTACAGCGCGATGTTGGCGTCGCTCAGCGCCTGCCACGTGCTTCGGTAGTCGTCCAGAATGTCCATCAGGCTGTCTTTATCGAGCGACGGCATGCCGTCGCTCGTCGACTTCGATCCATCGACCTCAAACGGAAAGCCGCCCGTCACCCATATAAGAGACTTGCGCCCCGGCAGGCTCGCATACGCGCCCGCAATATTCTTGAACGCCGCCAGCGTATCCAGGATGATGAACTTGCGATTGTCGCGCCCGTGGCTGCCCGTCTCGGCAAACGCGCCATGGCCCACAAAGGCCTCGTTCGCCTCCGTCTCCGACATCTCATCCTGCAGATTAGTCGAGATCGAATGCCTGCCGGAGTTCATCGCCATCTCCAACTCCGTGCCCAGCCCCTGCGTGTCGCTGGTCAGGTCGTGATACATCCGCAATCCGCCGCGTCCCAGCCCAAGCAGCGCCACCATCGTGCCCGGCGCAATCTGCGTCCGCAGATACTTCGTCAACTGAACCCGCGCCGGAACCTGATCCTTGAAGTGGCTGTTCAGCATATCGAACAGGATGATCACCACGCGCAGCGGAGCCTTCGGTGTCACCACGCTGTTCGAAAACGTCCCCGGAGGCAGCTGCGTCTTCGCCAGTTCTTCCGCCGGCGGCGCCACAATCTCCTCGATGAACTTCACCGGCTGCGCGTTGCCGTTGTCTTTGATCGTGAAGTCCGAAGCCTTAAGCCCGGAGACAAAGTTGCCCTTGCGGTCATTCACCAGCGCCGGAACCAGCACCAGCCGCGTGCGCACCTGCAGCTTATAAGCCGTTGCATACGAGCCCGGCGCTGCACCCGCAACCTGCTTCGCATGCGCGGCATCGCTCTTGTCCGCCGTCTGAGCGGGCTGCTCCGCCGCCTGGCCGCCCAGCACAGGAACCCACCCGGAGAAGAGCAGAAGCATCGCGGCCCCGTACATTCGGCGATCCGACATCATCTTCTCCTCGACGAGCGGAGAGCGAAATCCCTCCCCGCACCCGATCCAAGTGGTATGCGTCACACAGATGGACGTATTCGTTTTGAAAGGGCGGGACTTCAGTCCCGCCGCAAACGGCCTGTTGTCAATTGGGTTTTAGCCCCCGAAGCATGCCGTAATCTTCATGTACCCTCTTTCTCCGACGCACCACACTTAGTTCACCATCAGCGTGATCGCCTGCGTCGCGGTCGTCGTTCCCGCCGCAATAGCGGAAACGGTAAACGTGTACGTTCCGGCCGGTGTGCCAAACGCCTTCTCCGGAATATTTCCGCCGCAGCCCGTCACACTGGCCAGCGTAACCACCGCACCCAACGCAACCGCCACGCGGCAGATCGCCCTGCGCCTCCGCGCCTGGGGCACGAAGAACACCAGCCACACCAGGTTTAGCAGCAGCAACCACGGGCCGCCCTTGCCCGAACCCGGCAGCCAGCCAAAGCTCGTAGGCGTCACGGTCGTCGTCAGCGTGTTGATCGTCACCGTCACGGGCACCGCGGTTGTGCCGCTCAACGTCACCGGGTTCGGCGTCACGTTGCACGGAACGGGCGCGCCCACACACGTGAAAGCCACCGACACGCCGGAGGCGCCCGTCCACCCGCCGATCGCGAGATTGAACGTCGCCGTCTGCCCATTCGTCACCAACGCGCTCAACGACCCACCCGATGCCACGGACCAGGTGAAGCCCTCCGTGACGCTCACGCTCACCGTAGCAACGTTGCTGGTTCCACCGGCGTTGGTCGCGGTAAACGTAAAGCTGTCATCTCCCGCGAAGTTCGCCGCCGGAGTGTAAGTGGCCACCGCGCCGGCCAGCGTCACCATTCCGTGCGCGGGCTGGGCCGCAATGGCGTAGGTGATCGGCGTCGCGCCAGTCGCGCTCAGCGTGATGGCCTCGGCCGTATTGAAGCTCGCAGCCGCAGTCGTCTGACTCGCAGCCACCGGCGGCGCTGGCAGCACCGTAATGCTCACCTTCGCCGCATTGCTCACCTGGCCGCTGCTGGCAGTAAAGGTAAAGCTGTCCACACCCGAGTAGCCCGCAGTCGGCGTATACGTAGCCACGGCACCGCTCAGACTGACGCTGCCATGCAGCGGCTGCGTCGCCACCGCGTACGTCAGCGTGCCATTGAAAGTCGCAACCAGCGTGATCGAAACCGGCGTCGCAAACGCCGTCGTCACCGATTGGTTGCTCGCCACCGGAGCAACCTGATTCACCGTGATCGAAACCGTTGCCGGCGCGCTGGTCTCGACGCCGTCGTTCACCGTGTAGGTAAAGCTGTCGGGACCAGAGTACGTGCTGCCGGGCGTATAGATCAGGTTCGGCGCCGTCCCCGTCAGCATCCCATTTGCAGGTTGGCTGGTGACGGCAAACGTCAGCGTCGCATTGTTGAAATCCGTACCAGCCAGCGTAATGTTCTGCGAGGTACTGTACGTCACCGTAACCGACTCCGCTGCAGCCACCGGTGGAGTATACGGCTGAATCAAGACCGTCCCAATTGCCCCAACCAGCGGCGTCGGCGTCTCTAAGGTGATCGAGCTGGCGCCGCCATCGTAAGACACCGATGCTGGCTTGAAGGTGCTGTTGTCCGTAACCGAATAGGTAAAGCTGTCGTTGTCCGTGGTCCCGGTGGCCGTGTAGATCAGGTTCGGCGCCGTCCCGCTCAGCGTGCCATGCGCTGGTCCGCTGACCACCGCATACCTGTACTGGTGCGGCGACAGCGCCGTCGTCTCAAACCCCGAGCACGCTGCTCCCGGCTGCGATGACAGCGTCACTGCGGCAGTCGTGACCGTCATATGCACCGTCTGGCTGGTCGCGGTCGCCGGCTGGCACGTCGGCACTGCCTGGTTGGTCAGCGGAATCACGGTGCTCAGTCCGCCCGTGCTCGTCACTGTCACCTGCTCATACTGCGCGCTGGTCGACGAATTCGTATTGCTGACGATGACTCCGCAATCCTGCGTACTATCCGGGTTTGGGGCGCAGCTCGCCGTCTGCGCCTGGAAGCTGAAGTCCGGCGCAAGCGTTGTCACAATCCCATCCGTCGTAACGTTCTCATTCAACGTGTCGTTCGCGCCAAAGTGCAGCGTCGCATTCTGATTCCCCGAGGGCGTCGTGGTAAATGGCGGACTGGTCCCAAGCGAAAGCTTGTGGACAACGAACGAAGCCGAATCGGTGATATAGAGGTTGCCCCACGCATCCAGCGCCAGCCCGCCCGTGCCCTTGGTGTTGGCAAGCGTGGCATCGTTTCCGTCGCAACCGTTGAAGGGCGAAGTTCCGGAAGCGGGCACGCCGAAGCAATTTCCTCCAGTGCCGCCCCCGCCAAAGACAGTATGTACATTGCCCGTCGCATGGTCCAGGAACCACACATGCGTCCCCGTACTCTCACCCACGTAAAGATTGCCCTGTGGATCGACCGCCACGCCCGCAGGCGTAAAGCTCAGCTGCAGCCCCGGCTGATTCGTGAACACCGTCGCCGGCGTACTCCCGCCGGACCCCATCACGACCGTCAGGATGGAAGCGCCATCCACCATGTGGGTCGTCGGGTTCTCCGCCACTTTGAACACATAGTTGCACGTCGAATCCGTGATATAGAGGTTGTCCGCGTTGTCGAACGCAATCGCGCCCGCAACACCCAGGCTGGCCGAGGCGGCAGTAACGCCGCCGGAGACAGCATCGGTCCCGCATGTAGTAGTGGTCGCCTTCGTCTTCGCGGTATTGACGATCGTCGTCAGTTGCCCGGTCGTAAAATTAGCCAGGCGAACCGCAAAGTTGCCCTCGTCCATGATGTACAGATTGCCGTGCTTGTCCACAGCCAGTCCGCGAGGCCCATTGACCGTCCCCGCCGTCCCGCTGCAGGTTGCCCCCGCAGTGGTGGAGCAGGTCGTCAGATCGCCATCCAGCCCGCTCTTGGTTCCCGCGACGTCGACTACCGACGACATCAGATAACTGGAGTGGCTGATCTTGCGAACATGCTCGCCCGTTTCCTCCGAGAGGTAGATGTCCCCCGACGCCGGATCGATGGCAATGCCATAACCCGTGTGCACGAACGTCTCATTCGCCGGACATCCGTCCCCAATCGTGCTGGTGCCCGAGTTGGCGCAATCGCCCGCACCCGTCGACAACCCACCGGCAAACGTGCTGATGTTCCCATTCGTATCGACCTCGCGCACCGGCCCGGTAGAGTCCGTGAAATAGACATTGCCCAGGCTGTCCACCGCAATGTGCGTCGGCCCATTCAGCTCAACCCCTGCCGAGGTCGCAGCAGTGCCGTCTCCGGGAGACGTCCCATGCACCGGCGTGGTCGCACTGCCCTTCGCTGTAGCCGGCGTGTACGTAACCCCCGTCCCGGCATAGATATTGTTGATGTAAGGAATCGTCTGCGGTGCCGCCTGCGCATGCGCCGCCGGAGTCAGCACGGCGGCAAATGCGCCCAACAGCATGGACACCTGGAAATGGGAACCGTGGGAAATCTTCTGATACGTTGAGGTCAGCGACATTGCGGTGAAGCTCCTGGTCTTCGTTTTCTCGCCTGCCCCACCCTTCTGTAGTGGGACGAAGTACACACGATTGCTCGGCCGGCTCGATTTACGAGCACAAGCAGACTTTGTAGGTAACGTGAAATAGCCGAACTTGAGGCCGATGACGTAACTACTAGCTTCGCGAGACCAAGAACAAGTGAATTTACAGTTAAACAAAAAGTCCGCCTCGCCTGCCTTTTGTGTCTTATTTTTCATATACTTGCGGCACACTGCTCTTTACGTAAAGGATGCCCCTCAGTCCCGTTTTCCTGGGCTAAAGGAGCCAGCCCACCGCGGTCAACAACCGCAATTTCGGAGCTTTCCCACCCCCGCCGCCGAACTTCGCCTGCCCCGCAAAACCCGCCGCCCACACCTCCTCTTACCACCACACCCTACGCCCCCACTTTTTCGAGCCGGGGCACCAGCCTCCGCAACCCGCTACACCCCCGACCGCAACCTCCTGCTCACCCGCCGGACGGCCGCCGCACCTGCAACTCCTTCCTCCTCAGGCGCAAAGCGGAAGCTTTTAACGTTAACGATCCTCCTCAGGCAATTGAAAACCCGCCGCATCCGCTCTTCACCGTAAATAAATCCAGCCATAAATACACTATTTTGCAATCACATAGCGTCGACACAGGAGACTCCAGGGTATAACCGTGAATTAACTTGTTGCATTCTGTCCGTGCTGATGAGCTGCATGAAACGGACATCCTGCCTCTTCTTTGGCGGCAAAGGTGCGCTGTTGCAACAAGTTTGTGGCCACGGTGGCGCAACCCGCACACGAGTTTCAAGCTGACAGGAGAACAACCCCTGATGAAGAAGCAACCAGCGCTCCTTTCCGTCCTTCTCGCCACCGCCCTGGCCACAAGCGCCGTCGCACAGCGCGGCGGTGGTGGTGGTGGCGGCGGCAACGGCGGAAGCGGCGGCAAGTCCAACAGCAGCAACCAGAACGGCACCAAGGAGCAAAAGACAGAGGATGCCTCCAACGTAGAGCTCGCAGACCTCACCTCCAAACTCACCCTGACCGACCCGCAGAAAGCCGCGGTCAAGTCCACCCTCGACGCCCGCGACGCCCAACTCGCCGCCCTGAAGAAGGAAAAGCTGCCCAGGGAAGAAACCAAAGACAAGTCCAAGGCGCTCAAGGAAGCCGCCTACGACAAGATTCGGACCCTCCTGACCCCAAACCAGCAGAAGATCTTCGACAAGTCATTCAAGAAGAGCGGCAAGAAGGAAAAAGAAAAGGAAGAAGCACTCCCGGCCGCAACTAGAGCCCCCCCCCGCGCCGTAATCTTAGCGGTGGCGCCCGCACCCGCAGGCGTCGCCCTCCAGTTTCATCGCAACACCGGTATCTCGCAGCCAAAATCGACAGGAGAACTCGCTCAAATGAAGAAGCACCTCGCCCTTTCCGCAGCCATCCTCGCCACCGCCCTCATGGCCTCCACGGCCTTCGCGCAGGACACCACCACCTCTGCGGCCACCACCCCGGCCACGGCCACCACCCCCGCCAAGAAGGCCAAGGGTTCCGGCGGCGCGGCCGCGGCCAAGGCCGACAAGGAGCTGGCCGAACTCACCCAAACCCTCACCCTCACCAACGACCAGCAGGCCAAAATCAAGCCCATCCTCGCCGACGAGGCTTCCAAGATCCATGGCGGCAAGAAGGCAGCCGCTGGTCCCGACGCCGACGCAGCCAAGGCCCGGAACAAAGCCATCCGCGACGACGCCAACAAGCAGATCAACGCCCTCCTCACCCCCGACCAACAAAAGCTCTTCGCCGAGTCCTCCAAAAAGGAAGGCAGCAAGAAATCCGCACCCGCTGCGCCCCCGGCCAGCTAGTCCGCCGCACCCTGGTCTCTCTTAGCCCAGCCGAAGCAACTGGCGGTTGAAGCCGGTGTCATTCCGCTTCAGCCGTCTCTCCGTTTACCTCGAGCGCGGCCATCGCTCCATCGCCGGAAGAGAAAGCGCAGCCCGTGAGAACCCATCCCGTCGTCCCCACGCCAGCCCGAATCGCCGCCCAGCGAATCCTCGTCTCCGCCTGCATCCTCAGTCTGGCCAACCTCTGGGCCCAGACCCCCAAGCCCGCAGCCCCCGGTTCCACTATCCACGTCTCCAGCCAGTTGGTGCTCGAGGACATCTCAGTCACCGACTCGCACAACAATCCCGTCCACAGCCTCAAGCGCGAGCAGTTCCGCATCTTTGAGGACGGCAGGCCCCAATCCCTGCGCGACTTCGAAGAGCACTCCACACCCACGCTCGAAGAAGCCTCGAAGTTCCCGCCGATGCCCAAACTCGCCCCCGGCGTCTTCACCAACTACACACCCGCCCCGGCCGTCGGCGCCGTCAACGTCATCCTGCTCGACACTCTCAACACGCCCTTGCAGAACCAGGCCTACGTCCGCTCCCAGCTCCTCGCCTACATCAAGGACATCAAGCCCGGCACCCGCATCGCCATCTTCGGCATGAACCACGAGCTGCACCTGCTGCAGGGCTTCACCTCCAACCCCGATCTCCTCAAAGCCGCCATGACCGGCAAAAAGGGCAACTACCACTCCTCCTCGCTGATGGAGAACACCGTCGAGGGCGACCTCGGCGCCGACACCACCGAGTCTGACGCCATGATCGCCGCCGCCGGCAACGATCCCTCCCTCACCGAGGCCATCGCCGGCATCCAGCAGTTCGAGGCCGAAGAGCAGGCCTACGAGCTCGAGATGCGCGCCCTCTATACCCTCGACTGTATGAACCAGCTCGCCCGCTACCTCGCCGGCATCCCCGGCCGCAAGAATCTCATCTGGTTCTCCGCGTCCTTCCCCATCGACCTCCTCCCCAACGGCGATCTCCCCGACCCCTTCGCCGCCATGGGCGACAGCGAAGACGAGTTCCGCGAGACCGTCACCCTGCTCGCCCGCAGCCACGTCGCCGTCTTCCCCGTCGACGCCCGCGGCCTCATGGTCAATCCCGCCATGAACGCCGAAAACACCGGCATGAAGTACACCGACCACACTCAGGGCAAAAAGGACACCCAAGCCTTCTTCGATCAGACGGCCAGCGAGCACAGCACCATGCTCCAGCTCGCCGACAAGACCGGCGGCAAGGCCTTCATCAACACTAACGGCCTCAAAGACGCCGTCGACAAGGCCGTCGACGCCGGCTCCAACTACTACACCCTCAGCTACTATCCCGCCAGCCACAAGTGGGACGGCAACTACCACTCCGTCTCCATCAAGCTTGACAACCCCAAACTCAAGCTCACCTACCGCATCGGCTACTACGCTGACGACCCCGACGGCATCCCCGACAAGCGCAACGCGCCCATCCTCGCCTCCACTATGCACGCCGTCGCCGACCCCGCATCCACCCGCCGCACCGCACTCCAGGCAGCCATGCAGTTCGGTGCGCCCGAGCCCACAGAGATCGTCATGAAGATCCGCGCCGTCCCCGACCCCTCCAAACCCGAGGACGAGGTCGCCCCCGGCAACTCACCCCACCCCAAGCTGATGAAGGGACCCTACCAGCGCTTCGGAGTCGACTACGCCGCCGACGCCCGCCACATCCAGTTCGTCCCCAACCCCGACGGCACGTTCAAGGTCGCCCTCGAGTTCGCCGTCCTTCTCTACGACGATCAGGGCGTCCTCTACAACTCCACCACCAAAATCGCCGGTGCCGACAACATCACCGCCGCCAAAAAGGCGACCATGCTCAAGAGCGGCATGCAGTTCCATCAGGAGATCAGCATCCCCATCAAAGGCGACTTCTACCTCCGCGCCGGCATCCACGACCGCATCGGCGACGCCATGGGTGCCGTCGAAATGGACGTCAACGACGTCAAAGCCGCTGCCGCCAAAGCCGCCGCCGCCGCGCAAACGCAGCCCGCCGCCGCGCAAACTACGCCCACCCCAACTCCCAAACCCTGACACGCACCAAAAAAGTTACGTCAAAAACCTCGGCAATCGCGCGCGTCAAGTCCCCATCTCACAAAACATTCCGCTAACCAACTCATAATCAGCCATTTACACCTGAAAAATGGTTGGCGTAACAGTTATGGTAAATGTTCTAAACTTAAAGATAGTAGGAGCGAAACCCAACACCGCTCGTACAACCGCCCCGCATCAACGCAGAGAGCTGCGGATATCTCCGTGGCGGGCCAAGGCCCGCGCTATCGTGTCCTGGGGCAACGCCCCAGGACATCCGGCAAGAGAAAATCCACGCTGAAGGCTAGCGCTAAACCTCGCTACACACCATCGAGGAATTGGCTTTAGCCGCTGAGGTCTGCTATTCGATTACCCAGACAGCCCGGATAAACGTGTTTACGATGTTTACCCGTAACATCAATTTTTATGTGTATTTTACCGAATTCGGAGAAATAAAATGTCGCACTTAACGCCACACAGGATCGCCCTGTTCGCCTGCGCACTCCTCGCCCTCGCGGCCCGCCCGCTAGCCGCGCAGGCCTTTGAGCATCCCGGCGTCCTGCTCAGCCGCGCCCAGCTCGACTTCGTCAAGGCCGAAGTCAAAGCCAACGTCGAGCCGTTCAAGACTCAGTTCCAGCGCGCCAAAGACTCCGAATACGGCGACCTGCACTACAAGCCCAAAGGGCCGCCCGCAACCAGCATCATCGAGTGCGGCTCCTCCTCGCACCCCAACTTCGGCTGCAAGGACGAAGACGCCGACTCCGCCGCCGCCTACGTTCAGGCTCTCCTTTGGTACATCACCGGCAATCCCGCCTACGCCAAAAACGCCATCCAGATCCTCAACGCCTACCAGAACCTGAAGGCCTACACCAACTCCAACGCGCCCTTGCAATCCGCATGGAGCGGCGGCAAATGGACGCGCGCCGCCGAGATCATCCGCTACAGCAACGCCGGCTGGGCACCCGCCGACATCCAGAGGTTCTCCGACATGCTCACCAAAGTCGTCGTGCCCATCATCTACGACGGCTCCAGCTACAACGGCAACTGGGAGCTCACCCAGATCGAAGCCATGATGGGCATCGCCGTCTTCACCGACAACCACGACCTCTTTGACCACGCCGTCGTCTTCTGGAAGCAGCGCGTCCCCGCCTACTTCTACTACCAGCCCATCGACGGCAACCAGCCCGCGGCACCCCCGCGCGGCGTCCCTCCCCGCGGCAAATCCCTCTGGGCCGGCCAGACCGTCTTCAACGCCACACTCAACGGCATGCCGCAGGAGGCCTGCCGCGACTTCCACCACTCCGCCTACGGCCTCTCCGCAACCATGGCCGCAGCCGAGACCGCGCACATCCAGGGTCTCAAGCTCTACGAGTCCGAACAGCCGCGCCTCACCGCCGCCATGGAGTTCATGTCGTACTACCAGCTTAAGAACCCCGTGCCCCAGTACCTCTGCGGCGGCTCGCTCAAGCTGGCCACCGGCTCCACCTTCGTCATCGGCTACAACGAGTACCATAACCGCCTCGGCCAACCGCTGCCCTACACCAGACAGTGGATCGAAACCGGCGTCCTCACCAACCCCCTGCCCACCGACATCGGCGCGCACACCGCCGTCTTCGAGACCCTAACCCATATCGCCGACGCCGGCGCGCGCAAACCCGCCGCCGCATCGCCACCGCCATCCGACAAGCACCCGCAGTAGCCGCACCCTCGCATACAATCGGGAGGCTAGTTTCCGCTTTTGCCAAGCGCCTTCGCCTCGGCCAGTTTCGCCCTGCCTCATCGCTCTTCTTGATCGTGCAAAGGGTTCCCGCATGCAGCCGGAGAATCCTTACCATCTCTTGCTCAACGGACGAGCGAACACACGAGATTCGATCTTGTGACGGCTGGGATCGATCACTTGCCTACTTGTGCCGTGTCGCCATCACCGAAATTGTCTGTATAACCAATTTCACCTCTCCAGCGATGGTTGAACCTTCCAACTCAGCGGTGCGTTTTGATCCCAGTTTCGAAAAGAGTACATACACCGCTGCCACCAGAAGCAGCGCGCTCTAGCCAAGGTAGCTGCGGCACGCAAGCTCGCCGTACGGCTCCTACTGGATGCTCCGTACTCAGACGCCGTATCCCCAGTTGTCACATCGAGAGCAGCCTGATTTGTACCATGGTCGGCCCCAGGCCAGACCATCTAATTGAATAGGCGCTCTCGCACCCAACACAGGTTGGGTGTCCATATCAAGAGAATCATGGTCGCCGTAGACGAAGGCTCTCCGTGGCACGGACACCATAGGGATTCAATAGCCACGAACGACCTCTAGCGTTCGTCGCCATGGGGATTCTTAACGTAAAAGATATCGAAATGTGGGATGCTATAACCCATTCATAATAAAGCAACTAACCCCTAAGCTATCTGTGTCGTCGCCCTCCTAAAACCATTGACTGTGAATTAACTTGTTTGCCTTGGGTGCTCAAACGAGAGTTGTGTTGAATCTAGACAAAATAGAGGGATTACGTGGAGATTAAAATCTTGAAGTCGGTGGCGATCCTCGTAGCGGCAGTTGCACTCGCACCTAAACTGCATACGCAGGAGAAGCCTCGAATCGTCGGCATGGCCCATATGGCCTACTACGTCAACGATCTGAAACAAGCGCGTGACTACTATGAGGGACTTCTGGGGTTCGAAGAGGCTTTTACGCTCAAGAACCCTGACGGGACCGAGCACATCGTTTTCATCAAGATCAACGACCACCAATTCATCGAGTTGTATGCAGAACCGGTTAAGAACTACGGCTATATCCACGATGCGGGCTTTGAGACGAACGACGCCAAAGGAATGCGGGATCACCTGGCTTCCATGGGTGTAGCGGTATCGGCCACTGTGACGAAGAACGAAGAAGGCGATTTAAGTTTTGAGTTCCTTGAACCGTCCGGCTTCACGATCCAGATCGTTCAGTACATGCCCGGCAGCAAGGTGACCGCCGGCAAGGGCAAGTTTATGCCGCCCGGCCGCATCTCCGATCATATCGATCATATCGGGTTGCTGATTAAAGACAAAGATGTGACGTGGAAGTTCTACAACGATGCTTTCGGTTTCGTGAAGGAAGGCGATGGTTCCAAGATGACGATTCCTGGGAGTGCCGACCGGTTTGAGGTGGGATGGGAGAGAAAGAAACCAGAAGAGGCGCGCTTCCATATCAAGGACCATATTTGTCTTTCGAACGCCAACGTCCCGAAGATGACGTCGCTTGTGGCCGCCAAACCACAGATGAAAGAGTTCCCTGACGTGATTGCGGATGTGCATCAGCTCGGGAACGGAAAGAATGTTGTAGAACTCTATGACTTGAATAAGAACCGTGTGGAAGTGATGGAGCCGCCAAAGGCGGGCGATGTCACTGCTGCCGATGCGGCCACGCCGAACACAATAGCCAGCATTGCGAACGATGCAGCACCGCTGAGCACCGCGACCGACACAGCAGTCGAGAAAAAAGGGGGAGGCAAAGGCGGCCCCAAGGGTGGATCCAAGGGAGCCCCAAGGAAGGTCGAGTTACCTCATCCGTTCTATTGGGCGGCGCCCGACCCGCTGCGCGGCGACTGGCAGGGAGTAGGCGACCTGGTCGCCCAAGTCGTTCCAGTCATGGACAAGATCTACTCCAAAGAAGATTTGATTCCGCAGCAGGAAGATAACGGCAAGTATGAGGTGCATCTGTTCAAACAGTTCGATCAGCCGCATGACATACCGGTGGCAGTGCTGAATGGCACGCTAGCCAGCGACATGCTCTCGCTCGAAGGCGATGGCTGGACCGGCACGATTGAAGACGGACACTTGAAGGCGAAGAACGGCGATCAGAGCATTGACCTGCAGCATATTACCCGTTCTTCTCCGACGCTAGGGATGAAGCCGCCCCAGGGTGCCATCGTTCTCTTCGACGGGAAAAACATGGAATCGTGGTCGAAGATGATGGAAAAGGAGTGGCTGAAGGAAGACGGTCCTTGCAAGTGGCATCTCGTTCCCGGCGATGCGGTCGAGTCGGTCCCACGCTCCGGCAATTGCATCAGCAAACAAGCCTTCGGCGATGCTAAGATCCACGTCGAGTTCCGGACGATTGGAGGGCCGACCAACAGCGGTGTCTACGTTCAGGATCGCTATGAAGCTAACATCAACGAGACATACGGCAGCCTATCCGCCAATCCGAACGGCCAGTTCGATAACTCCATCCCGACCAAGCCGGGGATTCGGGCCTCGCGCCCCGTACTTGAATGGCAGACCTTCGACATCGATTTCAAGGCTCCACGATTCGATGCGTCCGGTAAGAAGACTGCCGATGCGGTCGTGACGCTGTTGCTGAACGGCGAGGTCCTGTACCAGGATCATGCGCTCGGCCCCGTGATCCTCAATGCAGCCAAGCTCGGGGAAGCACCGAGCGGCCCCATCCAACTTCAGGAGCACGGCATGCCGACGCAGTTCAGGAATATCTGGGTTTTGAACGAGTCCAAATGAATGTTGCCCGTGGCCAAACATTGCACCTCCGTTTAGCGTCCGTCCACGCTTCGATGCGGTCTGGCATTTGATATGAGTATGCTCTTTGCCCGAGTCGCTGCTTCATTCATTGAGGCCAACCAAGGTCCAATGCGCAACCTCGTCCAAGCCATGAGCAAGGGCAAACAACAGGCGCAGGAGATCCGAACTGGGACCCGATCAGCGCAAAGCCATCTGATCCATTAGCCACACTTGATAGTCATTGGACATGAAGACGAAAAAAACACAGCGCGAATTCATGAATATCTCCAATTCGCCGATTTCTTATGTCGGTGAAGATGCGAAGGCAGGAACGAAGGGCGCAACTTTCCGGATGAAGTCGCCGTTTCGGATCAGTGTCATCAATGACGAAGTGTCCCAAAACTTCGAACGGTCCTGCGACATTATCTCCAATGAGTTTGGCATGGAATTCATAGAACTCCGCGGGATGTGGAACAAAAACATCCTCACACTGGACGCAAATGAGATTTACGAGGCCACGCGGATTTTAAGAAGATATGACTTGAGAGTGACCGACATATGCAGTCCACTCTTTAAAGTGGATTGGCCGGGTGCTCCGTGCTCCAGGTATGTTTCGAGGCAGGATAAGCTTACGACCGATTACACCTATGAGCAGCAGGACGAGGTGTTAGAGCGCTCCATTGAAGTTGCGAAGATCTTCGGCACCGACCGGGTGCGTTTTTTCGATTTTTGGAGGATCGATGACCAAGCTCCGTATCGGGCAGCGATCAACCAGAAGCTTCTGGAGGCAGCTGAAAAGGCCGGCAAGAACGGTATAACTCTGATTTTGGAGAATGAATTTGCCTGCAACACAGCCACTGGCGTGGAAGCGGCCAGGGTCATGAATGCGGTTCAATCGCCTCATTTAATGCTGTTGTGGGATCCAGCCAATGCCGCGATGCATGGCGAAGAGGCTTATCCAGAGGGGTATGAACTACTACCCAAAAACCGCATCGCACATTGCCACTGCAAGGATGTGATGAAGAGCATGCACAATGGCGAAGCGAATTGGACGGCCGTTGGTAGCGGCAGAGTTGACTGGGTCGGACAATTTCGTGCTCTGAAGAGAGACGGATACAGTCAGGCAACCAGTCTCGAAACGCGTTGGCGCGGCGCGGGTACGGCAGAGATGTCCACCCGTCAGAGCTGGCGTGGAATGCAGGCTAGCCTGCAAGAGGCCGGCGCACTGACGTATAGCGTGTCGAAGGTGATATGGGACTGACGCCTCAGAGGAGCATTTTGCGGATGAGGAATTTAGTGAATGTGCCGCCTTTGGCGAAGAAGGCGCAGTTCTGGATAACACCGATGCATGTGTGGAACCCACCTCCCTTGCAGCTTCAATTTCTTGAAAATCGGCACATGACGTCACGTTCTTGAGTAGTGCCAAACATTTTGACCGACCGCAGATCGCTCTACAAATATCGACAGCGCGCGTACCTTGCGTTCGCTCAAACAATCGTGGCCTCGATGTAGTGCCGCTGCGCCTCACCTTTGGAAGGAGGGAGAATGGAGATCATATCCTTACAGAGAGAGGCGGCTCCTCCTCAAGAGTCCTGAGCACGAAGTCGGCACGCTCCACTACCCCGACCCTCGGCAGGATAAAAACTTCGTAGCCCAGCGACGGATAGGCGTTGAAAAGCCGATAATACTCGGCAACAGCGACCACGGGGTTGTGACGCCGCTCTCGATCTATCATGTAAATCTCGGGCCAAGGTGGCGCCAGAAACACGCGGCGATGGTAATGGTGAGTATGACCAAACTCCGCAAGCACTGGCTTGCGGGTCAGGTGCTGAAGAGCAACAGCGGCATCGATCAAGCTTCTGTCGAAGAAAATCCAGCCGTCCGAAGCTGGAACTGAGGATCGGTCAGCCATAGCTGTCGCAATGGCTCGATTTGCGAAAGCAGCCATATCCACCCAAGGGAGTGCCGAACCTCCGTTGTTCATCTCCTCAACCACGATCCGCCGGCCAGGTTCCTCTATTATGGTGTGTCCACGCCGCCCAAGTTCGGCGAGCAACGTAGATTTACCGCCGCCCGAGCAGCCAGAGATCACGACGAACCGATTCACGCGAATCTCCTACGCTGCCACTGCGTCGCACCGTGCATGTCGTATGGCGCAGGGGAGCCATCGCTCTCCGAACGTGCTGAAACGTCCAATGTGGCCACTACTCCGAAGATATCCAATGTGTTGTGCTCTCCTTTCAAATCACAGTTACTTACCCTCGCATTTTCAGTGGCGATCAACATTTGACATTGTTGGTTCATGCCTTCCTGGAATGATTGGAGTTGTCGAACTTGATATGGATCTGGCTCGGACAATCAGCTTTCTGATTGGCCCGGGACTAAGAAACAGGGACCTTCCAGATTTCGTTGCAGTACTCCCGGATGGTCCGGTCAGAAGAAAACTTTCCAGATCGCGCCGTGTTCAGTACCGACATGCGGGACCAGCGAGGGATGTCGACGTATGCCGAGCCGACCTGCACCTGTACCGTGGAGTAAGAAGAGAAGTCAGCCAGCAGCATATAGCTATCGCGATGGAGTAGGTCCGCAACCAGGGGGGCAAACAACTCGCGGTCTCCATTGCTGAAGCGGCCGTCGCGCAACCCATCCAGTACTTCGCGCAACAGCGGATCCCGATCATAAATATCGTACGGGCGATAGCCATCGGCCTGCATGTGCTCGATCTCTTTCGCCGTTAGCCCAAAGAGGAAGAAGTTCTCTTCCCCGACTTCCTTCCGAATCTCGATATTTGCGCCATCCATCGTGCCAATGGTTAGAGCACCGTTCATCTGCATCTTCATGCACCCGGTACCCGAAGCTTCCTTGCCAGCAGTCGAGATCTGCTCCGACAGATCAGCTGCCGGATAAATCCGTTGGCCCAACGATACGTTGTAATCGGGCACAAAAACGACCTTCAGCAGATCGCGCGTCTCCGGGTCAGCGTTCACCACATCGGCCACGCTACAGACGAGCTTGATCATCAGCTTTGCCATCGCGTAGGAAGGCGCGGCCTTGCCTCCGAACAGGAAGGTACGCGGTGGAATATTCTGCAGCGTGCCGTTCTTGAGCTGGCAGTAGAGACTCAGAATATGCAGCGCGTTCAGATGCTGCCTCTTATACTCATGAATTCGCTTCACCTGCGTATCGAACATCGACTTTGGATCGACTTCGATCTTCGTGGTCTCTTTGATGTAGTTTGCCAGCGATGCCTTGGCTTTTTCCTGGGTGTGACGCCACCGCTGGAGGAAAGCACTGTCATCAGCGAACTTTTCCAATCCGCGAAGCTCGTAAAGATCTGTATGCCAGTTCGTGCCAACGGCCTCATCGATGAGCGCCGCCAAAGCGGGGTTGCTCAGCAGGAACCAGCGTCGCGGAGTAACGCCATTGGTCTTGTTGCTGAATCGGGTCGGAAAGGCTTGGTAGAAATCGCGGAGCGTGTTCTCTTCGAGAAGCTGTGTGTGCAATTCAGCGACGCCATTGACGGCCTTACTGCCGACAACCGCTAGATTCGCCATGCGGACCGAACGCTCACCTTCTTCGCCGATCAGAGACATGCGCCGGATTTTATCTTCATCGTTCGGAAACTCGCGTCGCATCTCGTCGAGGAAACGATGGTTGATTTCGAAGATAATCTCGATGTGCCGCGGGAGCAGATCTGCAAAAAGCGGGAGTGGCCATCGCTCCAGGGCCTCAGGCAACAATGTGTGATTGGTGTACCCAAAGGTCTGCTGGGTTACGCTCCACGCTTTTTCCCATTCAAAGCCGTGCTCGTCCATCAGCAGCCGCATCAACTCAGCAATACCAATGGAGGGATGAGTGTCGTTCAGTTGCACGCTCCATTTCTGATGGAACTCGTCGAGCGGTCTCTCCTGCCGCAAATGTATCCGGATCATGTCTTGAAGGGAACACGAGGTAAAGAAGTACTGCTGCTGCAGACGGAGCCGTTTGCCCTGTTCCTTGTCATCGCTGGGATAAAGCACCTTCGAGATCGTCTCCGACTGCATCTTTTCGCGCACTGCTCCCATGTAGTCGCCGGTGTCAAAGGCCTCCAGGTCGAAGGAGTCCACCGCCTCCGCCTTCCACAAACGCAGACGGTTCACGGTCATTGTCTGATAGCCGGGAATTGGGGTGTCATAGGGAATACCCTTCACCACTGTCTCAGGGACCCACCGCCAGCGCAGACAGCCGTCCTCATCGGTCCAGGTCTCAGTGTGTCCGCCGTATTTCACCTCAAATGAGGCGTCCGAGATGGGAATCTCCCAGGGGTTGCCAAACTGCAGCCACTTGTCCGACCGTTCGACTTGCCATCCGTCGCGGATCTCTTGACGGAACATTCCGAACTCGTACCGCAGGCCATACCCGATCGCAGGAACACCCAGCGTTGACAGCGAATCCATGAAGCAGGCAGCGAGACGCCCAAGCCCCCCATTGCCAAGACCTGGCTCAGGTTCTTGCGCAGCCACCGTGGCCAGTTCTAAGCCGAGTTCCTTAAGGGCTTCGTCGCAATCTTGTGTAAGGCCGAGATTCAGAAGGTCATTGAGCAGATGTGGTCCCAGCAGATACTCAGCCGAAAGGTAGGCGACGACCCGGACATTGCCGTGCTTGTATGATTCGATGGTTGCGATCCAATTCTCCATCACTTGATCGCGAACTACATGCGCCAGCGCATGATACTGCTCAACACTCGTGGAGTATTCCAGTGGGCGGCCAATCGTATGCGTGAGGTGGTTAAGAAATGACAGCCGGATTGCAGCTGATGATTTGCCGACAACAGGTTGAATTTTGATCTCGCTCACGAGGCTCCTTCGGTGTTTCTATGTTCTGTACGAGAGTGTAGGTTAGGGTTGAAATTACAGTTAGTTACGCTTGCCTTTTCAGTGGCGATCAACACTTGAGCCTGTTGGTTGCTCCGTGATGAGACCAGCAGCTTGCGACCGTGACAGGAATGTGAGTCCCCAGGACAAGAAAACTGACGCCCTGCTTCTATAGCCAGCCAGGAAGAATAAATGAATCAAGAGCCATGCAAGCCACGCCGGGTAGCCGCTGAGTCGTGCGTGAAACGGCCATCGGACGTCGGCAACCGCCATGTGACGGCCAATCGTTGCCATGTCGCCTTTGTCAAAATAGCGAAAGGCTGCGCGGGGTTTCCCCAAAGCATCAGCGCCGATCATCTTCGCTACATGCTCACCCATCTGCATAGCAGGTTGCGCAACGCCTGCGACCCTCTTCCCATCCTGCTCGAAGTGAGCAAGATCGCCACAAACGAAAATGTCCGAATACCCCTTTGGATTTAGATATTCGTTGACCACTACAGCCCCACTTCGATCAGTGCCGTCTTGAAAGCACTTTCCCAACGGGGACGCCTTAACCCCGGCTGCCCAAATCGTCACAGTCGACGGAAGTCTAACGTCGCCGATCCAGACTGACTCCCTATCCACTTGTGTCACCCTGGTTTGCGTGTGAACTTCTACCCCTAATTCCCGTAACTGTTCCTCCGCTTTCCTCGAAAGTTCTTCGGGATAGTGGGCGAGTATTCGGGACGATCCTTCGAGCAACAAGACTTTGCACGCGGCGGGATCAATAGACCGGTACTCGCGTTTCAAAATAAACGTAGAGATATCTCGAATGGCCCCGGCGAGTTCGACGCCCGTTGGTCCTCCCCCAATGATGGTGAAGTTGACCGGCTCAGTCTTGCCGTTGTCCCAGGAATCTCGTTCCGCGTATTCAAAGGCGAGCATGATGCGCCGTCGTATCTCTATGGCGTCGTCGATGCTCTTTAGACCGGGGGTATCACTCTCCCAGGACTCATTTCCGAAATAAGAGTGTGTGGCCCCGGAAGCGATAACGAGGTAATCGTATTGAACGAAAGAGCCGCTGCCAAGGGCAATTCTTCCGCGATCGGGATCAATCCGTGTCACTTCCTCAAGGAGTATTTGAATGTTTTTAGTGCCACGAAGTGCGGTCCGTAGAGGCTGTGCAATGTCGCCCGCCGACAGAACACCAAGGGCTACTTGATACAAGAGAGGCTGGAAAGTGTGATGATTCCTTCGATCGATCAGAACCACGTCCACTGGTTGACGGGACAGAGCTTTCGCCGTGCTCAATCCGGCGAATCCACCGCCAATGATAATGACCTTCCTCCTCAATCGATTCTCCAGAGCATACTTTCACGGCATTCCATACCGATGTTTCGTCCTTATATCGGCCTGCCTAATTTCGCGAGATGGAAACACCTACTCTCGCCGGACCTCTTCGCCAACGACGAACCTTAAGCCTCAAGAATGTGGCCGTCCGCGATCGTCCCATCACTCTCCAAAATTGGACGTTTATGCGCTTTACCCATCTATCGTGCTGCGCTGCACTATGTGCCGAGTTCTCGTTGAGCCATCCCATATCGATCTCCGCTTCTCCTGTGTGGGGCGGGGGGTAGAAGTTATCTTGTGCTCTCAAGGCTCGTTTTTAGATCAAAGCAGATCTGAATGAGCGGCACCCTTGAATATGTCGCTCATTCTCGCACTAGCAAATAACCTGCCAAAGGCGCGGTCGGAACCCCGAATGCCGTAAACATTGAGAATTCGAAATGGAGTCCTCGAATCTATCTGCATTCCACCGTTAATGGCCGGAGTGGGTACCGATGCCAAGGGATTGACCGAATGCCATCCTGTTGGCATCGAGCGGCGGAATATCCGATGAGCATGCTTTCACCCTTGGGACAACTGTAGTTAGTGCGCTGCCATAGGCTCCTCTGCTGCTCTGCGTTCATAAATAAGTCCTGTCCTGTCTGAATGCCTTCCAAAACATCAATGTTTATCGCCGGGGAACAAGGACGAGAGTTCTGTCTCCGCATCGCCGATAGCGCGGGCAAGTGTGAGCCGTGCGAGATTCATCGCGTAGAGTCCGGAGATGTAGTCGTTTTCGGCGGCCGCTTCCTGCTGCTGCGCCTGGACCACCTCCACCGTGTTGGTTACGCCGGCATCGAAACGATCGTTCACCTGGGTCAAGGTTTCGCGCGCATATTGCCTA
>JBEKGF010000039.1:0-47205 GCA_050012935.1 Edaphobacter sp.
CCAACCCCAGCTTCACCGGAACCATCACCGGCGCGGTCAACGGCGACACCTTCACCGAGTCGTTCACGACCACCGCCACCCTGACCTCGGTCGCCGGAACCTACCCCATCACGCCCTCGGCCACCGGAACCAACCTCGCCGACTACACCGTCAACCCCACCGCCGGCACCCTCACCATCGGCCAAGCCACTCCGGTCGTCACCTGGACCAATCCGACGAGCATTGTCTACGGCACGGCCCTTGGCACAATTCAGCTGAACGCAACCGCATCAGTCGCCGGTACATGGGTCTACACGCCAGGCGCGGGAACTATTCCTGCAGCGGGCACCGACACTCTCTCCGTTACGTTCACACCAACCGACACGACCGATTACACCACTGTCACCAAGACCGTCCAGTTGAACGTCGGCCAGGCCACGCCGGTCATCACATGGGCTGCTCCCGCGAGCATTTCTTACGGTACTCCGCTGTCCGCCGCTCAGCTTGATGCCACCACGCCCGTTGCAGGCACATTCTTGTACGCTCCTGCTGCTGGAACCGTCCTGATGATGGGCTCCAACCAGTTGTCTGTAACCTTCACTCCAACCGATCTCACGGACTACACGACGGCGACCAAAACTGTCACCCTGAACGTCACACAAGCAGTTCTTACCATCGAGGCCAACAGCTTCACCCGCCTCTATGGCACACCAAACCCCACCTTCACCGGCAGCGTAACAGGAGCACAAAACGGCGATACCTTCACCGAAACCTTCTCCAACAGCGCCCTCACCTCATCTACCGTGGGTCAATACCCCATCACTCCTGCAGCCGCTGGAACTAACCTCGCCGACTACGCTCAGGTCGTTCAAAACGGAACACTGTCGATCACCAAAGCGCCGGCGACTATGACGACAAACCTCAGCACAACCAACATCGCCATGGGCTTGAATGTGACGGTCACCGCCACAGTCGCCTCGACAACTACCGGCACGCCAACAGGAACAGTCAACTTCTTCGATAACGGTTCCCCGCTTGGAACCGACACTCTCTCAAATGGTGTTGCAACCTATTCCTCCTCCACGCTTCCTGTTGGCACGAACGTCATCACCGCCGTCTACAGCGGCGACGTCGACTTCTTCTCAGGCTCTGCCACCGCATCGTCTGGCTCCAGCACAGTTCTCATCACGCCGCTGGATTTCTCCATCCAACTCACCAGCCAGGCGACGGTTGAAGGAACCTACGGCACCAGCCGCCAGTTCACCTTCCATCTCGCTCCCATTGGAGGAACCTACCCCGGCGTCGTGCAGCTTCAAGCCAGTCCCACCGGTCCAATCCTCGCGACATACACCTTCTCTCCTGCGAGCATTGACAAGGCCGCCGGCCCGATGGACGTCACCCTGACGGTCGCAACGCAGAAGCTGGCCTCGTCTGAGACGCCGAAAGATTGGCGGAGCAGAATCTCTCCTGTCGCGCTTGGCCTGTTCCTGCTCCCGCTGCTCGGCCTGCGCTACTCTCGCCGGTCACAGAAGAAGCTCACTCGCATCATCACCTACTCTGCGCTGCTTCTGCTGTCTCTGGGAGCGATCGGAACCATGACCGGTTGCGGTACCGGATACGACGATCACACCTATCCAATCACCATCACCGCGACAAGCAGCGGGATTCAGCACACCGTGAGCGTCGACTTCCACATTGACCAATCGGCACAGTAGGAATCCGAACTCCAGAAAGACCATGAGCACAATGAACCACTCGATCTTCAGAAAATTCGCACTCGTACCACTCAATAACCTGGGCGTACCGGGGCTTGCTCTACTCATCTGCCTACTGGGCTTCGGCGGCACTCGTCTTCACGCACAGGCAGTCCCTACCGCCTCCAGTGGGGGCGACCTGCAGATCGGCGCCATGTACAACTACGCCGATACCGACTACCGGCCGGACAAATTCAATGGTTATGGGTTTTACGCCACCTTTGATTTCAGGTATCACGTAGGTATCGAAGGCGAATATCATCAGCTCAACGATCCAGATCCGAAAGACGATGTCTTTGAGCGCACCTACGAGATCGGTCCGCGCTATGTCCTGCGCCACGGCCGCTACAATCCCTACGCCAAGCTCATGTTTGGCCGCGGAGTCTTCCAATATCCGCTGATGCTCGATGCCAGCGGCAACCTGACGCATACAGCGCAACTCGCATATAACATCGGGGCAATCGGGGTGGGACTGGACTATCGCATCGTGCCTGGTCTCAATGCGCGTGTGGAGTACGAATACCAGCATTGGTTTAGCTTTCCACCGAATGGCTTGACGCCCCAGATGCTCAGTGTCGGGGTGGCTTACCGCTTCCACTAAACGAGCATCCCCACCCGGCAAAAAGTGTGCAAAGTCTTACAAACAGAGACTTAAAGTCTGGACTTATGTTTTCCCACACAGATTGTTACGGCACGATTTGAGGTCCGTCTGAGGACAGCTCTTGTCAAGCATCTTCAGTTGCCGGATCCTAAGCGTCACGAGTGAGCGCTTCGATTGGCTCCGCAAACTTCGGCCAATCCGCGCACAGTAGTTCCCGCACCCCGGACTCGTAATCTTCAAACTCGAAACCGGGACTTACCGTGCATCCCAGCAGCGCCCACCTTCCGCCCTCCACCAGGCGACATCCCTGCCACACCCCACGCTCCACTACAACCTGCGGTCTCTGCGCTCGAGCCAGATCATTTCCAATCACCACGATCATTCCTGCACCGCCTTCCCTCAACTGCAACATCTCCACCGCATCCCCTGCGTAAAAATGGAAGACCTCGTCCGACTTCAGACGATGCATCTCGCTGAATGTTCCCTGCTCGAGCAGATAGTAGATTGCAGTGCCTGTCCTTCGGTCTCCGGCATACAGACCATCGGCAAACGCCTCGGCTGCGACCACCTCTGAAGCCTCGTAGGTGCGCACGTACCAACCACCCTCCCGCGGGTGCGGTTGTAGCCCAAGCAATTTCTTCACATCCTCTGCAGTCATCGATCCCCTCTCACGTTATGCTGTACACACTCCACTCATTCTAGTGACCGCGCCACACACAGGAGTCTGACCTGATGCCCATCCGTACCCGGCTGGAGCGCTACTTCGGCTTCGACGCCCACGCCACTACCTGGCGCACCGAGATCCTCGCAGGCCTCACGACCTTCATCACGATGGCGTACATCATCTTCGTCAATCCGGGTATCCTCTCCGAGACCGGCATGCCTCTCGCCGCGGTCACGGCAGCCACGTGCCTCTGTGCGGCCTTTGGCAGCATTCTTATGGGAGCGCTCGCCAACTATCCGCTCGCCCTCGCACCCGGCATGGGCCTTAATGCCTACTTCACCTACACCGTCGTCAAAGGAATGGGTGTTCCCTGGCAAACGGCTCTCGGCGCCGTCTTCCTCTCCGGCGTCATCTTCCTCGCGCTGACTTTTTCCGGCATACGCCAGCGTCTCGTCGCCGCCATCCCACATCAGCTCCATGCGGCAGTCGGCGGAGGCATCGGTCTGTTCATCGCCTTCATCGGATTTCGCAATGCAGGCATCATCGTTCCCAGCTCTTCGACCACCGTCTCTCTCGGCAACCTTCACGCTCCGTCAACTATTCTCGCCATCGTTGGGCTTCTGCTGATCGCAATCCTGCAGGTCCTCCGCATCCGCGCGTCGATGCTGATCGGAGTTCTCACCATCACCCTCCTTGGCATCCTCTGCCATCAGGTCCACTGGCAACCAGCGCCCTACAACCTGCCGGCGATCAAGGCCACCGCATTCCATCTTGATATCCCAGCCGCGCTCCGCGTCGGAGCCTTCGAGATCATCTTCGTCTTCCTCTTCGTCGATCTCTTCGACAACATCGGCACCCTCGTCGCAGTCACCCAGCGTGCCGGACTCATCGCGGAAGACCATACGATTCCGCGTCTCAATCGAATATTCTTCGCCGACGCCACCTCGACCATCCTCGGCTCTCTCGCCGGCACAAGCACTGTCACCAGCTACATCGAGTCCTCCGCAGGAGTCGCGGCAGGTGGCCGCACGGGCGTCACTGCGATCGTCACCGGCCTCCTGTTTTTTCTCGCTCTCTTCATCACTCCCGTTGTCGGAGCGATTCCCAGCTTCGCCACCGCGCCCGCGCTTATTCTTGTCGGCGCGCTCATGGCTAGCGGTCTCGCGCGCATCGAGTGGGATGACCCGCAGATCGGTATTCCCGCCTTCCTCACCGTCGCAACCATTCCACTCACCTGGTCGATCGCTGACGGTCTTAGCTTCGGCCTCACCAGCTACGCCCTCATCCAGCTCCTTACCGGTCGTGCACGCCATACCTTCCGAAAAGACTGGATGCTCTACGTCCTGGCCGCCCTATTCCTCCTCCGCTTCATCTACATCGTCCGCAAATAGCGGCGCTAATTTTTTTAGATCCAATGGACCTGACGCTCGTCGACGCGGAGACGCTCCCGACAGTATCCATTCGACGAATGCGCTACGACCCAAATGATGGAATCCAGTGGAGGGTGTGCGGGCGTTCGCAGCGCGCTGGAGCATCTGCATTTGGGGTGGGCGTTCTGCGGAGTTGCGTTGAGGCTACCGGGAGTCTGGCAGCGCATGCAGTTGTCGATGGATGCAAGTGGTTTGGGTCCGCGATTGTCAGGAGATACTCTCTAGCTGCGCGAAGAAAATTATTTCAACACGCATCCCGGTTCAGAATGAAAATAGATCATGAACCTTGTGAAAACGATCCTTCTCGCAATGTTTCTTTCACTGTCCTTGCGCGCGCCGGCGCAAGACTGTCTAAGCGGCATGCCCGAGTCACTGAGATCAACCATCGAGCAGGACAACTGGAAGGTTCTGCAACCAGGGGATATTCCTCTAGACGACTGGAAGCTCTGGAAAAATGCGCATCAGGGCCAATGCCCCGGCGTAACGGCCGGCAACTTCTTTCCCAAGTCCGACACATCCTTCGTCGTGGCGCTTGTGCAAGGGGAAGATAAAAAATTGCTGGAAAAACTTCTGCTCGTGACTTCGAAAAAGGGCCAGCCCTCGACTGAGGAGATTCTTCCTCCTACGCAGGTTACGAGTCCGTCTGTTGTCTGGAAACTTCCCCCCGGCCACTACGCTGGCGTTGACGGAACCAGAGCTTCGATCTCACGAGAGTCCTTCATCTTCGAAAAAATAGCCTCATCCGCGAAACAGTTCTACTACCAGGGGACCCGCCTTCAGTCCTTCGTCATCTCGAACTAAGAAGCAGGAAGGCGAGAAAGCCCCTACTTGCCCAGTGTCGGCGGAGTAGAATTTCCTACCGCAGCCCCGGTCGAGCCCGTGCTCACCCCATCCAGCACCGCCTGATACGTGATGATCTTCTTCAGCGTCTCATACGGAACACCGTTCAGCGGCAGCAAATGTCCATTCACCGCCAGCATTGGCGTCTGTTCGACCCCTGCATCCTGCGCCAGCTTGATCGATGCATCCACCAGGGCCTTCGTCGCCGGAGTCGCCGCGCAGGCATCGACCGCCGCCGGATCCAATCCGGCCTTGGTCACGGCGTTCTTCAACGTCTCGTCTCCAGTCTCCGGCGTCAAAGCTCCCTGCGTATCGAACACCGCCGCCGAGTACACGAAATAGGCGTCGTTCTTCTGCTTCTGAATACAGTACCCGTACGCTGCCGCTTTGAACGCGAAGGGGTGCACTTCGACCAGCGGAAAGCTCTGATACACAATATGAGCGTTCGGAAAATCCTTGAGAATTTGGTCCATCGTGCCCTGCGCGTCTTTGCAATGCGGACACTGCAGGTCGGCAAACTCCACCAACATGAAGTCCTTCCCTGACGCGCCGCGCGACGCGCCATCTGCGCGATCCTGCAATGTCTTCCGCAGATCCGCAAACGGCGTAGCCCCAAACGGAATCACGGTATCGCCCGCGACAGCGTGCTTCCCATCCGGAGTCACAATGAATGCCGTTGGCTGCACCTTGCTGCCCGGCGTCTTGTCCGTCACAAAGACGACGACCTTGCTCATGTTCGGCGCGAGGGTCTTCTGGATCGCCTCAACCCGCCAGATGCGGTTCGGATCGAATCCCCACAGGGACTTCAAAAAGGCATTCACCGTATCGACACTGGGCGAATCCGCCGTAAAGTACTTTGGGTTAATCGGAGGGAACGGATCAGCTTTGGGAGTTTCACCCATATTCTGCAACTGCAGCGGAGCCGCAGGCTGTGCAGGAGCCGCAGCAGCCGGCTGGGTTGCCTGCGGAGATGGTTGTGCTGCCTGCGAAGCTGGTTGGGGTGCCTGCGGAGTCTGTTCCGCCCCCCCCTGCGCTCCCGCGATTGCCGTAATGTTCAGAGCCGTCGCCAATACCGCCAACATCAATCGTGAAATCTTCAAGGAATCCGTCCTCCGCTGCCGCTTGTCCGCGCGCAGCACTCCTATTACACCTGAACCTTGACTGCAATGGGAAATCGACGCCCCATTCCAAACGATTTTTTCGTCACCTTCAACACTGGAGCAGCCTGCTGCCGCTTATACTCGCTCCGTTCCACCAGTTGTAAGACCGATCTCACCAATCCAACGTCGACTCCCTGGTCCTCCGCAATCTGCTCCGCCGAGCAGTAGCGCTCGACATAGGCCTCCAGGATCGGATCGAGCACATCGTACGGCGGCAGCGAGTCCGTATCTCGCTGTTCCGGCCTTAGTTCCGCGGATGGCGGTTTCTCGATCGTCGCCCACGGAATAACCTCTCTCACTTTGTTCACATAGCGGCTTAGTTCGTAGACCCGCGTCTTCGTCACATCGCCAATCACTGCAAGCGCGCCAACCATATCGCCGTACAGCGTGCAATAACCTGTGGACATTTCGCTTTTGTTTCCGGTCGTCAGCACCAATGCGCCAAACTTGTTCGAAAGCGCCATCAGCAGCGTCCCGCGGATTCGCGGCTGCAGGTTTTCCTCCGCCAGCCCAAACGGTGTTCCTGCAAACAACGGCCGCAACACATGCTGAAACTGTGCGAAGACGTCATGAATCGGCATTAGCTCGAACCTGACTCCAAGGTTCTTCGCCAGCTTTCGCGCATCCTCAATCGAACCCAGAGACGAATACTCCGTCGGCATCCCGACTCCCACAACGTTCTCCGCGCCCAGGGCCTCGACGGCAATCGCCGCCACCAGCGCCGAGTCGATCCCTCCGCTCAACCCCACCAGAGCCTTGCTGAATCCGCACTTTCTCACATAGTCTCGAGTCCCAAGCACCAAAGCGTTCCACAGCTCCGCAATCCCCTCTTGAGGTTTCCCCGCAGAAGCAGCGTCCCCTCGCTCCGTATCGAACATCACCAAATCTTCAACAAACGAGGCAGCCCGAACTCCGATCTCACCGTTCGGCCGAATCAGCAGCGACGACCCGTCGAAGACCAGGCTATCGTTGCCACCCACTTGATTCACCATAATCACATGGGCTTTATGCCGCACCGCGATCGCCGCAAGCATACTCTGCCGCACCTGCTGCTTACCTTGCCAATAAGGGGAAGCGGAGATGTTCAAAATAATCCGCTGCCGCCCCTCCAGTTCTTTTTGCCGCGCCTCCCACTGCGACATCAAGCCCTCGACAGGATCGACCGGATACATCTGCCGCGGCCAGAATCCCTTGTCGTTCCACGCATCCTCGCATATCGTGATCGCCAACGGCTGACCATCCACACACGTTAACTTCTGTTCGGTTGCAGCCTCAAAATATCGCTGCTCATCGAATACGTCATAGAAGGGCAACAGCATCTTCTGCTGAACGAAACGCACCTCGCCCTTCTCCAGCAGGACCGCCACATTCCTCACCTGCTTGCCCACCCTGGAGGCCGCGGCCATTACCGACCCGCACAAAATCGCCGGACGCCCAGAATCAGCCGTCCATTCCGCAACTTCGGTCACCGCCTGTTCAGCCTGGGCTATAAACGAGGCTTTCTCCAGCAGATCCGCTGGCGGGTACCCACATATCGCAAGTTCGGGAAAGACCGCCAAATCAGCGCCCATATCGCTGGCCCGGGCTGCATATTCAAGGATTTTTTTCGTATTCCCGGCAAAGTCCCCTACGGTCGGGTTGATCTGGGCAAGCGCTATCTTCACGTCTTAAGTCTACCGCTTAGGAGCCCGTCCCGCTCAACACCACACCTACTGTCCGAGCCAGAATCCGCAGATCCATCATCAGGTTCCAGTTCTCAACATACGCAGTATCCAGAGAAATATAGCTGTCGAACGACGGATCCTGCCGAGCCTCCACCTGCCACAGTCCTGTAATGCCGGGAAGCACATCCAGGCGGCGCAGGTGCGCCAAATCGTACCGCTCCACCTCGGACGCCATTGGTGGACGAGGCCCCACCAGGCTCATATCCCCCTTCAGCACGTTGTAAAACTGTGGAAGTTCGTCGAACGAATACTTCCTTAGCACCCTTCCAACCTTCGTAATTCGTGGATCGTTGGCAATCTTGAACAGAACTCCATCCCGCTCGTTCATATGTTCCAGTTCGGCCTTCAACTGGTCCGCATTATGCACCATCGTCCGGAACTTGTAGCACGGAAACGCTCGCCCTTTGCGGCCGATCCTCTTCGCCTTATAAAAAACAGCGCCCTCGGAGTCCATTCGGATGGCAAGAGCGATTGCCAGCATGAATGGCAAACCTGCCACCAGAGCAATCGACGAAACGGTGATGTCCAGCACGCGCTTTACCAGAATCCCGCCGATCGGGAAATCTCTCCGGTGCAGCGGAATCGTCGGAAACTGACCGATGTACTCCACGCGCGCATTCCACGCCAGACCATCGTACATATCCGGCACCACCCGGACATCGATTCCCGCCACGCGCGCCTCCTCCACCATGCCGATCACCAGTTGCTTGTCGGCCGGAACCGAGAAGAAAATCTCATCTACAAACAATGACCGCGCCAGCGAAAGGCAATTCCGCACATCGCCAATCACATCTGCATCGCCCGATTCCGCCTCGCGCTCAGTAAGCGCCACAAAGCCTTTGAAACGGAAGCCAAGATGCTGCAGCGTTTCAATATGATTCCGAAGCGCGTGGCCCACCCGCCCTGCACCGACAATCAGCACATTCCGCGTCTCGACGCCGGCACGGGAACGTTGATATACCATCCGGCGCCACAACGCCCGCCGCAGGCAAAGCAGCCCGGTCGTAAACACCACCATCAACCCAACCACAACTCGGGATACTGCCTCACCGCTTGAAAGGTAAAGTGTGCCGCAAAGAAGCAATCCGGAGGTGAGCGATGCTTGAACCGTCATCCTCTGTTCATGCAGTCCACTGCGATGCTGAATCGGACCATACAGTCCATAAGACCGGGTAAAAAACACCAGGCAAATTCCAAACCACGCAACATAAAAAAACAGAAGACTGGGAGAAGACTGGATCAGATGGGGCAGAACATTCAGCGTGGGAACCTCTGGGGGAGTCTCCACCCGGAACCGCAACGCCAGCATCGCAGCGACAACCACCGTCAAGATATCCACCGACGCCCAAACGGAACTTGTTATCGAGGGCCTGCGGAACAATCCGGTGCCGGCAATCGAGGTGCGCCGCGTACTGGCTGAATTTTTTCTTCCTGAAACAATGACCTGCTGCAGATAGTCCGGTGTCGCCATAGCGAACGCCTTTCAACTCGAATGTCACCTGGGCCTGAAAATCGGTAGGATGCCTGAATCACGCCTCAGGTAAAGTCCCGACTCCAAAAAATTCTGCAAAGTTACAAGAAGTACGAACACAATTCAAAAGGCAGAGTTCTCTTACCTTCAAAATTTCGTCTCTAAGCGCATTTCATATAAATTCAACCGGATACTAGTTGCAGCATACGTTCAGGGCAGGGGCTTGGCAATACGGTAAGATGTTTCTTTGCTCCAGCTTATAACCCTCTAGGTACACCTTCCGGGGGATAGCTAGTTTGGTTCTATGTTTGGTTACGCGGGGGTTACAAGTTCATCCAACTCAAGAAATTCCTGCAAGATTGGATCCTGACTGCGCTCCATCTCTTCCATCGTTCCGAAAAAGATAGCCTTTCCCGCATTCAAAAACACCACACGATCGGCCAGCTTCTTCGCCAATCGCATGTCGTGCGTCACCACAATGCTTGTGAGATGCAACTGCTGCTTCAGACGTTCGATCAAGTTGCCCAACAGATGCGCCATGAGTGGATCGACCATCGTCGTTGGCTCGTCATACAACACCGCCTCCGGTTGAGCGGCCAACGCGCGCGCGATCGCAACCGATCGCTTCATCCCCGTCGACAGATCCGATGGCAACAGGTTCTCCATCCCTGCCACTCCGACCATCTCCAGCAATCCCTTCACCACCTGCAGGATCTGGTCCTCTGCCATCTCTCCGCGCTCTCGCATGGGAAACGCAACATTCTCGCCCACCGTAATCGAATCGAAGAGCGCGCCGTTCTGAAAGACCATGGTCACCTTCCGCCGAATCGCCTGTAACTCCCGCTCCTGGAAGCCACAGATATTCTCCCCCGCAACCTCGATCATCCCCTTGTCCGGCTTTAAAAAACCCAGCAGCATCTGCAGCGACACCGACTTGCCCACGCCGCTTCGCCCCAGGATGCACAGAGTCTCTCCCGGCAACACATAAAAGCTCACATCCTCCAGCACCACAAACCCGCCGAACGACTTAGAAACATGCTCGAACGAAATGTAAGGTCCTGGCTTATTTTTGATGTCCTGAACAGCCTCGACCACAGCCTCATTCTGCTGCGCCGCCTGCTGAATAAACTCCCCAACCTCAGCCGACACGTCCTGGGAGACACTCTCGATCAGTGGAGTCTCGGCGGTTACCTCAGCCTGTTCTGCATTTCCCTTGTCGTCCGGCTTAGCCATAGCAAACACTCCTCACCACGCAACTTCCCGAGGTAAATCCAGCCTAACCCATCGCCTCCGCTAAGTATCGAGCGCACCAGGATGCTGCTCCGCCTCGGCAAAATCGTCCGGCGTGTTCACATTCGCAAACCAAAGATATCTGGCTGCCTGTTGCGCCTCGGTGGGCGGCCACCCGAACTCCCTCTTCCCTTCGCCGGGCTTCACGAAAAATTCACGGCTTTCGTCCCACTGTGTGTTCAAAAATACTTTTGCCAGGATCAAACCCCGTCGCTCGGCCAACTTGACGGCAGCCTCCTCGAGCACCGGGAACACCTTGTACTTCCCAACTTGCATTGCCTCGCGCACAAACGGCGCAACGTCCTTGTGAAGCAGACAAAGCAAAGGCTGCGGCACACCCCCCACGGTAAACATCGCCACCCTCGCACTCTGATCTGCGATCACCCCTCGCACCCAAAAGTCTAAAAACCCCGAGGGCAAAAACGGCACATCCACCGGCAAAAACAGATTCCACTCATGGCGTGAGTGCGCGAGCGCCGCCTCCAGTCCGCCCATTGGCCCGCAACCCTCGTGCAGATCCTCCACTAACGGAGCAAACGCAGCCAACTCCGGCCTGTTGCTCAGGATATGAACATCCTCACAAACCCGTCGCAACTTGGTCACCGCATGGAACGCCAACGGCTTCCCTGCCAGTTCCAGCAGGGCCTTATCCCGCCCCATGCGTGAACTCTTTCCGCCTGCGAGCACATACCCGCCGACCTCAGAAGGTACTGCCATACCATCAGACACCCACACCACTCAAAAACCGCACAATCGACTCGATCCCACGGTAAAAGTTCGCCAGATGAAACTTTTCGTTGGGTGCATGAAGGTTGTCATCGGGCAAGCCAAAGCCCATCATCACCGTCGGCGTCTTCAGCTCCCTCACAAAATCTCCTACGATCGGAATCGATCCGCCTCCGCGCACAAACACTGTCTCCTTGCCAAACACCGCATGCATCGCCTCCGTCGCGGCCTTCACATACTGGTTGTCCGTGCTCACCACAATCGGATCGCCCGAGTGAATCAGCCGCACCTCCAGTACAATTCCCTTCGGTGTCAGCGACTCCACATAAGCCTTGTACTTTGCAAAGCTCTCGGCCGGCGTCATATCCGGCACAAGCCGCATACTCACCTTCGCCACGGCCTTCGCCGGAATCACCGTCTTCGCGCCCGCTCCAATAAACCCGCCTGGCATTCCATGCACATCGAGCGTAGGCCGCGCCCACGTCCGCTCCAACACACTTAATCCCGGCTCGCCCGTCAGCGAAACCGACCCGACCTCCGTCTCGCGATAGTGCTCTTCGTCGAAGGGCAGCGCCTTCCACGTCTTCAACTCCGCATCTGTCGGTCTTTCCACCTTGTCATAAAACCCCGGAATCAGAATCTTCCCATCCTCATCCTTCAGCTTCGCGATCACCTGCGCCAGCGCCACAAACGGATTCGGCGCCGCCCCGCCATACATCCCCGAATGCAGATCCGTCCGTGCTCCTCGCGCCTCGATCTCGGTATAGATCATGCCGCGCAGCCCCACACAAAGCGTCGGCAGCTCCGGGGCAAACATCTCCGTATCGCTCACCAGCGCCACATCAGCTTTTAACTGATCTCCGTGCTGACGCACAAAAGCTGCGATCCCTTCGCCGCCAACCTCTTCCTCACCCTCGACAATCACTCGCGCATTCACCGGCAACTTTCCTCCGCCGGCAACCATCAGCGACTCCAGCGCCTTCACATGCATCCACATCTGCCCCTTGTCGTCGACCGCACCGCGCGCATACAGATTCCCATCCCGCTCCGCCGGCTCAAACGGCGGCGACTTCCACTCATCCAGCGGTTCGGCCGGCTGCACATCGTAGTGGCCATAACAAAGCACCGCCGGTTTGCCTTCCGCATGCAACCAGTCCGCATAGACCAGCGGATGCCCGCCCGGACGCTTCGCCGTAGCCGTCTCAATCAGGCGCACATTTTCCATCCCAATGCGCCTCAGCTCGGCCGCGACAAACTCCGCCGCAGCCCGCACGTCCTTCGCATGCTCCGGCAGGGTAGAGATCGAAGGAATCCGCAGCAACGCCTTCAACTCCTCGACAAACCGCGCCCGATTCTTCCGCGTAAACTCAACCGCCGCCTCTACATTCTTCATCGCCACTCCCGTACTCCTTTTCGGCGCTCACGCCTTCGCAAGACCGCCGGTCCAGCGAATCCCAAGTATATGAAACATCCGCGGGTCGCATCCAAGTGCTGGAAGGCGTAAACTCTTTTGCCTAACTGAAAGGAGTGGCCCATGACAACCTCTCTCCAGGACGGAACCATGGTCGACAAGATCTGTCAGTTCGACTTACTCAACGAGATACACGACTCCGAACAGAAAAAGCCCTGGCCCGCCGGACTCTACTCCAAAACCCTCTTCAAGAAACACGACCTCCGCGTCGTCCTGATCTCCATGCAGGCCGCGGCCCACATGAAAGAACATCACGCCGACGGCACTCTCTCGATCCAGATACTCAAAGGCCGCCTGCGCGTCTCCGTCAACGGCAAGCCGCACGAGCTGGCCACAGGCAACCTGTTTACTCTCGGCCACTCCATCCGCCACCACGTCGAAGCCAAAGAAGACTCCGCATTTCTGCTGACGATCTCCTGGCCCAGCGCCGAAGAACTCGCCAGCATGAAGCACCGCGGCTACGGCACCTAGGCGTAGTCCGCTAATTCCCCGGAACCACCTTCTCCGCGGCGACAGGCTCGCCCGCCAGAAACTTCGCGATATTCTCGTTCAGAAACTTCCCATCCGCCGGATCAGCCGCGGCACCCGCCGGATGTCCCCACAATGAGGGAATCGGCAGCAGCGAAACCGTATGCATAAACTGCGACTCGTACCGCGCATCGCCCACCGGAAAATACTGGTCCGTCATCGAAGGCATATATAAGAACGGCACCTTGATGGATGCCAGCGCCTTCTTCTCATCGCCGCCAAATCCCGGCGTCGTTCCCACATCATGCTTCTCCCAGGTCCGCATCTGCAGAATCAGATTATTTGCATCCGCCCCGGGAATAAACCGCGTCCGAAACCGATTCACCACATCGTCAAATGTCGTTCCCGGTTTTGCATTCGTCCGCCACAGCTCATCGCGCCACCACTGCGGAGAATAAAGCCATGCCGCCCACACCATCCCAAACGCATTGATCCCTGTCTGCGGCTCCTCCGTATAGTCGCCGCCCTTGAACTTTTCGTCGGCAGTAATCGCAGCGATCTGTCCCTCCAGCCGCACAATCCCATGCCCATACGTCTTCGCCGTTCCTGACGTCGCCACGGCTCGATCCATGAAATCCGGATAACTCACCACCCACTGAAACGCCTGTTGCGCCCCCATCGAAAACCCGATCACGGCCTTCAGATGCGTAATCTTCAAATCTTCCGTCAGCAGCCGATGCACTGCCTCCACGTTGTCGCGAATCGTCATCACCGGAAACCGGGGCCCATGAAACGGCTCCGGTGTGTTGCTCGGCGAAGACGAACTCCCATTGCCAAACAACTCCGTCGTCACCAGAAAAAGCTTCTCCGGATCGAGAGCCTTATCCGGCCCCATCAGCCACTCATACCCATTCAGCTTCGCCATGTAGTGCGAAGGCAGCAGAACCGCATTATCACGCGCAGCGTTCAGATGCCCATACGTCCCGTACACCACGTGCGCCTCAGGCAGCACCACGCCGCTCTCCGTCTTGAAGTTCTTGATCACAAACTCGTGCCGAACCGGCGCTTCCAGTCCCCATGCCGAAGAAACACTAACAAGCGAGACCACTAGAGAGAGCAGAACAATAAGCTTTTTCATGATGACGCGATCTTACTATCGCGCAGCCGTCTGCATGCGTTCCACTTATCCATCTTTTGTAAATTCTTGTCCCTCAGCCCTCAATATTCTCGAGGCACCGCATCAACGTCCGGTTCAGCGCCTCCACCGCGCTCTCCGGAATCCCATCCCACAACTTCTTCTCGATCGTCCGCACCAACTTCTCTGCCGTGTCCAGCAACTTCTTCCCGCTCGGAGTCAGCTTCGCCGTTAAGATCCGGTCATTCACACGATCTTTGGTTCGCGTAATCCATCTGCCATTTTCGAGACTTTTCAACAGAGCCTGGGCCGACTGCGGGGTCACATGACAGGCCCGCGCCAGTTGCGCTCCCGACGCTCCCGGCTCTTTACGAATCGCGTGCAACACCGCAAGCTGCGACGTCGTCACCCCTTCAGGACGCACACGCTCGTCCATCTGACCGCGAAAGTGAAGCAGAATCCACTTCATCCTCCGCGTTGCCAGGCGTCTTCCATCCTGTTCGCTTTTAGCTACAGCACGCATATCAGCCTCCTGATATCATATCAGGAGACTGATATATGGCGACCGCAACCATGACCGCACCGGCTATGCCAGCCGTCTGGAAGCCCCACCACAATCCGTGGGCGATCGCACTTACAGTCACCCTCGCGACTTTCATGGAGGTACTCGACACCTCCATCGCCAATGTCGCTCTCCCGCATATAGCCGGCACCCTCGGCGCCAGCTCCGAAGAAGCCACCTGGGTCCTCACCAGCTACCTCGTCTCCTCTGCCATCGTCCTGCCCATCTCCGGCTGGCTCTCGGACCGCTTCGGACGCAAGCGCTTCTATATGACTTGCGTCGCGCTCTTCACCATCTGTTCCTTCCTCTGCGGCATCGCCAACACCCTCCCGCTTCTCATCATCGCGCGCATCCTGCAGGGAGCAGGCGGCGGAGGCCTCGCACCCAGCGAGCAGGCCATCCTCGCCGACACCTTCCCTGTCGAAAAACGTGGCCAGGCCTTCGCCGTCTACGGCATGGCTGTCGTCATCGCACCGGCAATCGGTCCCACGCTCGGCGGTTGGATCACCGACAACTTCAACTGGCACTGGATCTTCTTCATCAACATTCCCGTCGGCCTGCTTTCCCTCTGGCTCTCGAACCGCATGGTCGAAGATCCGCCGCACCTCAAGCGCCGCCGCGAGCAAGCCAAGCACCTAAGAGTCGATTTCATGGGCCTCGGCCTCATCTCCCTCGGCGTCGGATGCCTCGAGTTCACCCTCGACAGGGGCCAGGAAAAAGACTGGTTCGGCGATCCCATGATCACCACCTTCGCCATCCTCGCCGCCGCCACCCTCATCTTCTTCGCCTGGTGGGAGTGGCGTCACCCCGACCCCATCGTCGACCTCAAGCTCTTAAAAAATCGCAACTTCGGAACTGCCGTCTTTCTCCAGCTCATCCTCGGCATGGTGCTCTTCGGCTCCACTGTTCTCATCCCGCAATATCTCCAGTCTCTCCTCGGCTACACCGCCGAGCGCGCCGGCATGGTTCTCTCACCCGCCGGTTTTGTCATGATGCTCGGAATGGCCATCGCCGGGCGTTCTCTCGGCAAGTTCGACCCCCGCGTCATGGTCTTCTTCGGATACGTCGCCACCGCCATCGGCATCTACAATCTCACCCGCCTCGATCTCAACACGGCCTTCGGAACCGTCACACTCTGGCGAATGCTCCAGGTCATTGGCCTGCCATTCATCTTCATCCCCATCAGCACGCTCAACTACGTCGGCGTGCCCAGCAACAAGATGAACCAGATCTCGAGCCTCTCCAACTTCGCTCGCAACCTTGGCGGCAGCGCCGGCACCGCGCTTCTTACCACCTACCTCGCTCGCAGCGCGCAGGTCCACCAGGCCAACCTCGCCGCTCACGCAGTTCCCGGTTCTGTCCCCTACCGCCTTTACATGGACAGCATGAAAGAGATGATGGTGGCGCACGGAATGTCCGCCGCCAACGCGTCGCAAATGGCTGTCGGCCAGGCTTATCAACAGATGCTCCGCCAGGCCTCCATGCTCGGCTACAAGAACGCCTTCTTCATCCTCTCGGTCGTGATCCTGTGCCTGTCGCCGCTGCCGTTCATCATGCGCCTCCCCAACAAAGCCATGAAGCCCGACCCCGAAGCACTCGGCGGCCACTGACCTCGCCACTCTTTGCGAAGAGGATGAGTGTAGGGGTCTCATTTACTTTTGAAGTCCGCCAAGTGCACGGCAACTCGGTTCTTTCTGGGACCTCAGGTATGTCTGGGCTAAACGCGAAAGTCCGGCTGCGGGCCAGACTTTCGCGGTGCTTCTGATATTCAGGTATACGGTGGGTCAAAATCTCGGGTGCGAAGCCCTCGGAGCTGCTGTGGCGTCGGTCGCGGAAAAAACAAGCGATGGCTCTTTCACCGCCACGGGGATAGGTCTGTTTACGGTGCGGCGGCCGTGGTGGTTGTACGAAAGACTGGCTGGGCCCATCTCAGTTGACGCATGGGGCCGTCGTACACAAGCTTGTTGTCGTCGCTTCCGTAAAGTTGTGCGATCGTTCCGTACTCTTTGCCGGCTGGCGGAATCGTGCCCGCTACGGGCTCCCAATGCAGTTTGTCGTCGGCTTGCGAGTAGGCCAGTTCGAAGAGGGTGCCCGGGTTGGCGTCACGGCCATCCTGCGTGCGGCCTTGCACAGTGGCATAGACGTGGCCAGCACCCATCGGGAGATAGGCAAAGCCAACGAGCATAAAGTTACGCGGAAAGGTCGAGGTATCCACCTTCCAGCGCCCCAACCTGCCGGTTGCCGGGGTGTACTGTATCCATTCGTTTGTACCCGCATAGACACCGACCCTGGTTGCGGAACATGCCATATGGAAGTTTACCGTCTGGTATGCAAAGGTGTGCCTGGTGAAGGTCGATCGCTTTACCGCGGATTGAACCAGCCCGGAGTTGAGGCTATAGTTGCGCAGCATGTCATAGCTGAAGTTGCCTGCTTCGTCCGATTGCTCGTCGTGGCCGAAGGTCCAGATTGCGTTGTCCGGCGTGACACAAAGGTGCTGGGCAGAATAAGTTCCGGTGCGCAGCAGGCTGAGTACCTTTCCGTTCTGATCGGCATGTACGAGGAAGTTCTCGTAGGCTCCGTTTGCAAGCGCTGCACCCGCGGTTATCACCAGTGTTCCATCCGTTATGGCGGCGGCATCGCGCAGGAAGAAGGTAGTGCCGGTCTCAGAAGGTCCCAAGTTGGCCGTGAATTGACCGATCAATTTGCCGAAGCCGTCGCGCAGATGCACCCCTGCGTTGCGTGGATCGGCATTAATAAAGTAACCGTTCGAGTAACGAGTAATCCCGGTCATGTCGCGATCGATGACCGCCGGCTGGGGTTGCTCGGTCATCGACAAGGTGGACGCTGCTGGCGGCGCAACGAGAGCCGATTGCGCCGCAAGGGGGGAAAGGGAGCCGGCGAGGATTGACGTAAACAAGATGGACTTCCCATTCCATGACAAACGATTCATCGCCTTCGATCTCATCTGAAACCTCACCAAATTTCATCGGTTTTTCTTGCGATGTTGTGCATGTCGAGTTTTGTCCATTGCAAAACCGACCCGATAGGGCTATTAGCTATTAGTCGGACGGAGGAGGTTGGTCTACAGTATCGCCTCCGCCCGGAGGCGTATCCCCACCACCATCATCACCGCCACCCCCACCACCGTCGCCTGGGTCGCCGGTAGTATCTACGGTACAAGCTGAAAAGTTCTCGCATGGAGTTCCGTTTGCCGCGCACGCAGGACCTGCATCCTCAGCACCGAGGGTCGGATCTGCGTTTGGATCGAATTGTGGAAACCCAAAGAAACATGCTGGCCCGTTGCCACCATCGCTAAAATTGCAGGTTTCAGCAATAGTCATAACGGATCCGCCGCTGCATCCAGGAACATTTGAGATTGCCTGAACTCTCTTGAGATGAGTATCCCCGGTGAAAGCAATGCGGTCCTGTGCGAAGTCTGACAGGATAACGTCACGGCTTGCGTGGCAAGACGGTATTGGAGAATGTTTCCAAGCCTCGATCAACTTCTTCATTCTGGGATCGGGCTTAGAATCTTCGAATGGGCTGAATAGATTTCTTCCCTGTGCATCGATGATTCGAAAGGAACTTTTCGTTGAGCTGGCGGTGGCAGTAAATGGCTGAAACACTATGAAAAAAGCGAGAGCACACACGGGTTATTTCTTCATATGGAGAGCGATAGTACCTGCAAGATTGCCAGTTGGCAAGAGACTTTTTTAGAAATAACGGGGATCTGCCTTCACCGCCACCACCTCCGTCGGCCGTCCCGGCTCCGTAGCCCAAAGCTTGATCTTCTTCTCTCCCGCCAACTCCAGCAGCCGCTCAATCGGCTGCCGCCACGCATGCAGTGGCATCATCAACCCACGTCCCTGGCCATCGGCCCCGCTCAGCGCCTCATACTCCTGCACCGCACCATCCGGCCCCAGATGAATTGCATCCCACATCACATCGAATGCCCCAATCTCCAGCATCACCAGATCGAACGGCCAAATACAGTGCTACCCTATCGCCCATGAGCGATTTCAAGCCCAGTTTCAAGCACCTCTCAACCATTCTCACTGTTCTCCTTGCCACAACCGCATTCGCCCAACCCCCCGCCATCTCCGACACTCCATCGCAAACCAGCGTCGCCCAGAACGCTCCCCTCAATCCTGCGCTCCCCACGCTCTTCATCGTCGGCGACTCCACTGCCCGCAACCAGGCCGACCTTGGTTGGGGCGACCACTTCGCCCACTACTTCGACACCACCAAGATCAACATCGCCAACCGCGCGATGGCAGGCCGCAGCTCTCGCAGCTACTACAACGAAGGCCGCTGGGCCAACGTCCTCGCCGAGATGAAGCCCGGGGACTACGTTCTCATCCAGATGGGCCACAACGATGGCGACAGCACCAATCCTGAAACCGACACCAAGGCCCGCGCCAGCTATAAAGGCATCGGCGACGAGACCGTCGAATACACTCTGCCGAAGCCCTTCACCACCGGCCCCCTCGCCGGACAGACCACCGAAACCATCCACACCTACGGCTGGTACATACGCAGATACATCGCCGACGCTCGCGCGAAGAAAGCCACGCCGATCCTTCTCACCGTCACCATCCGCAACATCTGGGTCAACGACGCTGACGGCAATCTCCACATCGAACGCGACATGGGCTTCCGCGACTACGAGACCCAGCTCGCCACATCCGAGCAAGTCCCCCTCGTCGACATGGCCACCGTCGAAGCCGACCGTCTCGAAGCACTCGGCCAGGAACAAACGGCGCTCCTCTTCCCCATCGACCACACCCACACCAGCGCCGAAGGTGCAGAACGCAACGCCGAATCCGTAGCCATCGCCCTCCGCAACGCCAACTCGCCACTAGCCGCCTACCTCAAGCCTGACTAAACTGAGCGAACTTTCTGTAGCTGACCCGGCCAGGCTCCTACTGCTTCACGCCAAACCCAAACACATCCCGCCGGTTGTAATGCCCCGCCACATCCAGATCGAACTTCCCCCGCGCAATCTCATCCAAGTCAATCTCCGCCACCGCCAATCCCGTCGTCTCCATCGGCCCGGCCAAAACATTGCCAAACGGCGAAACAATCAAACTCCGCCCTTCAATCACACCACCCACCTCACGCAGATCCTCCGGCCAATCCTCCTTCGTCACCTTCTGGCAAGCACTTAACACAAAGCATCGCCCTTCATAAGCGATATGCCGCATACTCGTCCGCCACATCTCTCGAGTATCCACCGTCGGCGCGCACCATAGCTGCACTCCCTGCTCATACAAATGCTGCCGGTAAAGCGGCATATAGTTCTCCCAGCAGATCGCCATTCCGATCCGCCCAATCTCCGTCTCCACCACCTGCATCGTCGAGCTGTCGCCAATCCCCCAGATCAGCCGCTCCATCGCCGTCGGCATCAGCTTCCGATGCTTGCCCACCAATCCCTCCGGCGAAAACAGCAGACTCGTGCAATAAAGCGTCCCGCCATCCCGCTCGATCACGCCAATCACGATATGCAATGCCAGCCGCTTCGCCCACTCCGCGAGTTTCTCGGTCTCGACCCCAGGGCACGACACCGCTCCTTTGAAATACCGCACAAACATCGCCTTGCCGGCCTCGCTCCGGTGCCCCACCACCGCTCCAAAGCCCAACCCCTGCGGATACCCACCCAGCAGCGCCTCAGGAAACACAACCAGCTGCACACCGGACGCCGCAGCCTCTTCACAAACCGCCTGCACCCGCAGCAGAGTAGCCGCCGTATCGAACAACACACTTCCAACCTGAGCCACCGCAACCTTGAGCATCCCAGCAGTCTAAACGCTGCGCCATCTCCTCTCACATGCGCTACAAACCATTTACACTAGATAGTGGGCAAAAGTACGCCCCGAAGGACACCTGTTTGCTCAACAAAGCTATAGCAAAAGTCTTTGGCACCAGCAACGAGCGCGCGGTCAAGCGCCTGATGCCGACCGTGAAGCAGATTAATGACCTCGAGCCCACAATCCAGGCGCTCTCCGACGAGGCCCTTCGCGCCAAGACCGCCGAGTTCCGCCAGCGCATCGCCGCCGCCATCGAGGGCATCGAAGACACCCCCGAGAACGCGGATGCGCGTATCGCCGCCGAAAAAGAAGCCCTCAGCGCCATCCTTCCCGAAGCCTTCGCTGTCGTCCGCGAAGCCGGCCGCCGCGTGGTCCAGATGCGTCACTTCGACGTCCAGCTCATCGGCGGCATGGTCCTCCACTCCGGCAAGATCGCCGAGATGAAGACCGGCGAAGGCAAAACCCTCGTCGCCACACTTCCCTGCTACCTCAACGCCCTCGCCGGACACGGCGTCCACGTCGTCACCGTCAACGACTACCTCGCCAAACGCGACGCAGAGTGGATGGGCAAGATCTACGGCTTCCTCGGCCTCACTGTCGGCGTCATCGTCCACGACCTCGACGACCAGCAGCGCCGCGAAGCCTACGCCGCCGACATCACCTACGGCACCAACAACGAGTTCGGCTTCGACTATCTCCGCGACAACATGAAGTTCGAGCTCAAGGATCAAGTCCAGCGCGGCCACTACTACTGCATCGTCGACGAAGTCGATTCCATCCTCATCGACGAGGCCCGCACCCCGCTCATCATCTCCGGTCCCACCGACCAGACCACTGACAAGTACGCCCGCGTCAACGTCATCATCCCCAAACTCGAGCAGGGCGAACTCGTCGAGACCCTCGAGAACAAGACCTGGACCGGCGACTTTGTCGTCGACGAAAAGGCCCGCGCCATCACCGTCACCGACGAGGGCTGGGAGAAGATCGAAAAGCTCCTCGGCATCGGCAACATCGCCGACCCCGAGAACTGGGACCTCAAACATCACGTCGAGACCGCCATCAAGGCCCACAACCTCTACAAGCGCGATGTCGAATATGTCGTCAAAGACGGCGAAGTCATCATTGTCGACGAGTTCACCGGGCGCCTCATGCCTGGCCGTCGCTGGTCCGATGGCCTGCATCAGGCAGTCGAAGCCAAGGAAGGCGTAAGTATCCGCAAGGAAGATCAGACCCTTGCCACCATCACCTTCCAGAACTACTTCCGCATGTACAAAAAACTCAGCGGGATGACCGGCACCGCTGAAACGGAAGCCGCCGAGTTCGACAAGATCTACAAACTCGAAATCGTCGTCACCCCCACCAACCGCAAGATGCTCCGCATCGAGAACTCCGACGTCGTCTACCGCACCGCGCAGGAAAAATACTTCGCCGTCGCCGACGAGATCGCAAAACTCCACGCAGAAAAGCAGCCCGTCCTCGTCGGCACAACGTCGATCGAAAAATCCGAGCTTCTCTCAGAGATTCTCAAGCGCAAAGGCGTCCGCCACGTCGTCCTCAACGCCAAGTTCCACGAGAAGGAAGCCGAGATCGTCGCTCAGGCCGGAAGGTTAGGCATGGTCACGATCGCCACCAACATGGCCGGCCGCGGCACCGACATCCTCCTCGGCGGCAACTCCGACTTCATGGCCCGCCAGGAGCTCGTTCGCAAGCAGCAGGCCCGCGCCGTCTCCGCGGCCGAAGGAACCATCTCGCCCGTCGCCGGCCCCGGCATGGCCCGCTTCTACTACACCGGCCAGGAGTTCGAAACCACGCAGGCCGCATGGGACGCCGCTGTCGCTACCCACGAAAAAGCCGCCAAAACTGAGCATGACGCAGTCATTAGCGCGGGCGGCCTTCACATTCTCGGCACTGAGCGCCACGAATCCCGCCGCGTCGACAACCAGCTTCGCGGACGCGCCGGCCGTCAGGGCGACCCCGGCTCTTCGCGCTTCTTCCTCTCGCTCGAAGACGATCTCATGCGCATCTTCGCTCGCGAGTGGGTCTCCACGCTTCTCCAGCGCCTCGGCATGGAAGAGGGCGTCCCCATCGAAAGCCGCATGATCTCGAACCGCATCGAGAAGGCGCAGAAGCAGGTCGAAAGCAACAACTTCGAGGCCCGCAAACACGTCCTCGAGTACGACGATGTCATGAACAAGCAGCGCGAAGCCGTCTATGGCCTTCGCCGCCAGCTTATGGAAGGCGTCGACCAGAAGCAACTCATCACCGATGACTACCTCTCGACCATCCTCTCCAACGTCATCGACGAAAACGCCCCCGAGAAGGCCCACGCCGACGAGTGGAAGCTGGACGCTCTCTTCTCCCAGATCTACGACCTCTTCGGCGTTCACCTCGAAAAGGAGATCGATGCCGCTCAGCTCAACCGTCACGAACTAGGCGAAGCCATCTTCCAAAACCTCCGCGCGCGCTACGACGTGAAAGAGCAGATTCTCGGCGCACCGCAGATGCGTTACCACGAGCGCATCGTCATGCTCTCCGTCCTCGACGGCCTCTGGAAAGACCATCTCCTCGCCATGGACCACCTCAAGGAAGGAATCGGCCTCCGCGGCTACGCGCAGCAGGATCCGCTCGTCGCCTACAAGCGCGAGTCCTTCGAGATGTTCGAGGGCATGATGCTCCGCTTCCAGGAGGACACCGCTCGCCACCTCTTCCGCATGCAGATCATCGGCCCCGACGGCACTCCCATCGAGTCCGCCGAGCAGCTCGCCAACGCGCAGGCCCACGTCGCAGTCCTCCAGTCCCAGCAGCAACCTCCCGCAGCGGGCGTCCCCAACGCACTTCCACAAACCACCCCGGCACAGAGTTCCACCCCACCTCCGCGTCAACCCGCGCAAACATCCAACCGCGCTCCATCAACCACCATCGATGCCCTCGAGCGCGAGTTTCAGAAGAAAAAGGCGCGCGAACTCGAACAGGCCCGCTCCGTCAGCTCCGCCACAGCCGACACAAACGGCTCCGCTCCCCGCCGCACCGGAGAAAAAATCGGCCGCAACGATCCATGCTTCTGCGGTTCCGGCAAAAAATACAAAAAATGCCACGGAGCAGAAAGCTAAAGAGCCAGTTAACTAGTTAGCTCGCAGCTGGTCAGCAGATTACTTAGGCACGATCCCCAGGTCATCCAAGTGAGGTTGTGCTCGCTAAGATATTTGCTAACTGGCTAACCGCTAACTAGGTGCCTCTCTACTTCTCCAGATCATCCAGCAACAGCTTCGCCTTCGTCGCCAGCGTCTTCGCCCCCTCGGCATCGCCTGACTTCAGCGCATCTTGCGCATCCTTCCAGAAGTTCTTCACTTTGCTGACCTGCGCCTTCTCTTCGTCAGCCTTCTGCGGCGACAACGCATTCAATCGTTTTTCAATCGAAGCAATTAGGTCCGCTGCCTCTTGCTTCGTCTGCGGATTCGCTTCTCCACCGGCAGTCAGCGCCCCGATCGCCGTCTCTTCCGGCGGTGGCGGCGGCGGCGCGATAGCTACCTGCACTGGCTCAGGCGCTGCCTTTGGCACGGGCTTCTTCTTCTCTCGCTTCGGCTTGGCGTTGGACGCAATCGGGACAGGCGGCAGCTTGATCTGCGGAGCCTCAATCATGGGCAGATTATCAGGCTCAGGAATATCCTCCAGCGTCACCTGCGCCAGTACCGGAGGCAACGGGGCTACCTGAGGCTTATGCCTGCATCCTCCAAGTCCAACCGTCAAACCAAAGCAGAGCATCGCGTTAACTAGCTTTCGCGAAATGTCGTACCGTACGTTCAAACTCGCTCCTCTATCTCTTTTACTTCTTTATGACCAGCTACTGCCGCAACCACCTTTCGTGTTTCAACTCCAACAGCAATCGGTAACCGAAACGTAAAGACAGTACCCCGTTCCGGCGAATTGGCGTCTGTATTGGACCGTACATCCATCGCTCCGCCATGCAACTGCAAAATCCGATAGGTCATGGCCAATCCGATTCCGCTGCCCTTCGCCTTGGTCGTAAAGTACAGCTCGAAGATACGCGGTAACAGATGCGGCGGTATACCCTCTCCTTCATCGATTACTTCTACCACAGCAAACTGTTGTTCCCGCCGCATTTTCACCCGGAGTTCCCCTCCGCCGGGCATGGCTTGCATTCCGTTCAGCAGAATATTCAGCACCGCCTGCTGCATCAGCTCCGCGTCTGCCCGCACCATCAGCGGCTCATGGGGAGCCTCCACTGCCACCTGCACTCCGTTCTCTTCCATCTCAACGGCAGTCAGCTCCATCACCACGCCGATCACCTGACGCAAATCATGCTCACGCAGATGCAGCTCCATTGGCCGCGAAAAATCTGCAAGCGTTTGCACAACCCGGTCGAGCCGTTGCATCTCGCCGGCCAGAATATCGACATGTCGCTGCGCCCCGCCAAACGCCTCCGCCCCTCCGGCAACGAGCTTTCCCTTCAACAGTTCCAGATGCACCACCATCGCATTGATGGGGTTCTTCACCTCATGTCCAACGCCCGCCGTCAGCCTTCCAATCGCAGCCAGCCGCCGCGACACCTCAAGCTCCTGTCCCAGTTGGGCAGCCGATTCAACGTCCCGCAAAGTGACCAGCGTCCCCATATTGCCGCCACCCAACCCGTCGTCGATCCTGTCCAGAGAAATCTGGACATGCCGTCCATCTTCAAGCGCTACCCCCTGCCCGCTTACCTGCTGCTCCTCGGTAAACGCCTCCAGCACCACCGCTCCCAGCGCACTCCCGGGCTCAAAGATCTCCTCCAGTCGCTTTCCGACCATCTCCTCATGCCCCAGTTCACCCATCGCCGGCAAAAAATAAGCCACTGCATCCGACACCATCACCGCGCGACGGTCGGCCGTAAACAACAGCACGCCATCCCGCAGCGTATCCAGCATCTGGTTCAGGTTCGCCTGCAGCGCGGTATATCCGGCCTCCTGGGTGCGCATCTGTTCACCCAGCCGGTCGATCGTCTTCGTCACCCGCACCACGGTATCGCTCCCCAGCCCGCTGGGCGGCAGTTCCGCCGAAGACTCGCTCCCCGCTGCTCTGCCGGCCCGCGTCAGGCTCTCCAGCCGCGCACTGATCGCCTCCAGCGGTCGCAGAGCAAGATTGGCCAGCAATCCCGCCGCTAACATCGCTCCAAGTGCCGCCAGCAGCGCAAATCCCAGAGCAGCCCGCAGCCACGGCTCATACGAGTTCTTCAAAAACGTCGACTGCACCCCAAGGTGCACCATCAGAAACGGCACCCCATTCCGGTCAAGCGTCTGTGAAACATCCAGCACACGAGGCTTGCCAAAGACCACTCTCAATTGACGCAGGATATTGTTGTTATTCAGGCTCTCCAGGCTGAATCGAAAGGTAGCGGGCTGATCCAGTGCATCCGGATCGGTGCTCACCAGCGTCATTCCATGCGCGTCCGTCACGCTCACATCCTGTACCGTAGGGGAATACCGCACAATCGAACTCATCAGCGCAGTCAGCGCCGGTTGACTCCGCAACGCATCCACCACAGACCCGTGCAGTGCATCATCGCTCCTGTCCACCGGAGGGTTCGCGCGTAATCCATCCTCAAGCGCCTGGCGAGTCGTGAGGAAGACCTCGCGCACCAGTACATCATTCGCAGCAGCCGTCTGCTCTATCCTCTGCCGCATCAGCTCGCTCACAAACAAAGCCGACAGTATCAGCACGATCGCAAACGTCAACCCCGTCGCCGACACCACCAATTTTGTTTTCAGCCGCATGTCTACTCCGTCGTAGCAGCCGCGTTCGAATATTCCTTCAATTTATTCTGCAGCGTCTTCGAACTGATCCCCAATATCTCAGCGGCCTTCGTCTTGTTGTTATGCGTCGCCAGCAGCGTCTTCAGAATCAGCTGCCGCTCCGCCTCATCCACGGTCGTCCCCACCTCAACCCGCACCGTGTTCGACTCATCCATATGAGGTCGCGGCTCGCTCGGATGCGTTGTCCGCGCGCCCTCTCCACCAATCATCCCAGTCGGCGGCGGAGCGAACCCCGGCTCCCCAAAGTGCGGAGGCAGATGCTCTTCTCCAAGCATTCCGGATCCCGCAAGAATCACCGCACGCTCGATCGTATTGCGCAGCTCCCGGACATTCCCCGGCCACTTGTACCTCTCTAGCCGCGTCATCAGAGAGTCCTTCAAACCTGCCACCGTGCAGTGATGGCGCTCGTTCATGTCGTCGATCATCTTCTCTGCAATCAAAGACACGTCCATCAAATGATCGCGCAGCGGAGGCATCTGGATATTAAAAACATTCAGCCGGTAATAAAGATCGCCGCGAAGCTCTCCACTCGCCACCGCCTTCTCCGGATCTTTATTCGTCGCTGCCACAACCCTCACATCCACTGGAGTTTCAATTTTGCTCCCCAACCGCCGCAGCCGTCTGTCCTCCAGCACACGCAACAACTTCGCCTGTGTTGCCATCGGCATCTCGCCAATCTCATCCAGCAGCAGCGTCCCTTCCTCGGCCAGTTCGAAACAACCAGCCCGCCGTTCCAGCGCTCCGGTAAATGCACCCTTCTCATGCCCAAAGATCTCGCTCTCAATCAGCGACTCAGGGATTGCCGCGCAATTAACCGCCACAAACGGCTTCAGCCGTCGCGCGCTCAGATCATGGAGCGCCCGCGCCACAAGTTCCTTGCCCGTCCCACTCTCGCCCGTCACCAGCACCGAAACATTCGATGGAGCCACCCGCTCAATCATCGTGAAGATCTCCTTCATCTGTGGCGACGACCCCACCAACTCGCCCAGCACTCCCGTATCCCGCAGTTGCCGCCGCGTAGCCTCCAACTCAACATCCGCCTCACGCTGCCTGCTCGCATTATGCAGAATCGTCTTCAGCCGAATCGGATCCACCGGCTTGGGGATATAGTCATACGCCCCCATCCGCATCGCCTCCACAGCCGACTCGATCGACCCCTGCGCCGTCAGCATCACCACCGCAATCCGCTGTGGCAAATGACCAATGCGGTCCAGCAGCTCCATGCCATCCATCCGCGGCATCTTCAGGTCGGTCACAACAATCGCCGGAGCCCACGCAACCGCCTTCTCCAGCCCCTCCAGCCCATCGGCGGCAGACTCCGCCCGATACCCCCAGCTCTCGACCAGCTCCGTCAAGCCAGTCCGCGCATGAACCTCATCTTCAACAATCAGAACCTTCTCCAGCACAGTCTCCAAGACAGTCTCCATCCCTCTTCCACTCATTCCATTAATTTGCCGCAGGCAAATAAGATGCAATTCGACCCACAGAGTATCCTTCCCCCGTAGCCTTCTCAAGGCCCACCACTCAACGCCTCCTTTCAGGATATCCTTGATTTCATGCTAGAGCTCGAAATTACCCCCGAAGCCTTCGCCGAGCAACGCCGCCAACAACAATCTTCTCTTCTTTTAGACGTCCGCGAGCCCTGGGAACATCAGACCGCCAGCATCTCAAACTCGCTCCTTATGCCCATGGGCGACGTCCCTTCCCGCGCCCACACTGAACTCGATCCCGACGCTCCCATCGTCGTCCTATGCCACCACGGAGCCCGTTCCCTCAACGTAGCTATATGGTTACGCGATCAGGGCTTCTCCCACGCCCAATCTCTCGCCGGAGGCATCGACGCCTGGTCCCGCTCCATCGACTCCGAAGTTCCACGCTACTAAGACCACCAATAAGCCCCGGCAAACTTGGGTCTTGGCGGGCTTACGTGCCCGGACCGCGACCGGCCAATAAGATCCCGGCTCCATCGAACCTCTCAAGTAAACACGGCATCTTATGGGAAGCTGGTTTTCTGGTGATATCTGCGATCTACTCTGCATTACTGCCGTAATTACTGTCTGGTTCTTGAAAGGTCTGGGAGCTGAACCATGAGCGCAAGTACTGGCTTACCCGCGAATGCATTAATCCACACGCCTCAATCCCTGCCGGAAATGCGCGTCAACGCTCATGCAGTTCATTTCTACGAAGAAGATGCCTTTCTCCTCGACTCACTCTCTCAATTGATTGGCACGGCGCTCGTAACAGGCGACACCGCGGTCATCGTCGCTACTGCCGCCCATCGCGAGGGACTCGAGAAGCGCCTCAAGGCCCGAGGTCTCGATCCTGTACGAATCGCGAAGCTAGGCAGATATTGCACGCTGGACGCTGCCGAAACTCTGTCGGCCTTCATGGTCAACAACCTGCCTGACGCATCCCTGTTCAACGCCTTCACAACTCACTTCCTCTCCTCCGTCAGGTCAGCCGCCAAAAGCGGGTCACAACGCCTTATCCTCTTCGGAGAGATGGTCGCTCTCCTCTGGTCGGAAGGAAAGTTCGAAGCCGCTCTCAAACTTGAGCAGCTTTGGAGCGATCTCGCGCGCACCCACGCCTTCGACCTCCACTGCGCATACCCGATCAAGGACTTCAATCGCGAAGGACACAGCCAGGCATTCCTCAATATTTGCGCAGAGCACTCGCACGTCGTCCCAACGGAAAATTACACCGCGCTCACAAGTGAAGACGACCGCCTTCGTCACATCTCCCTCCTGCAACAACGAGCTCAAACTGCAGAGGCCGAAGCCGCTGGACGCTTACGTGCCGAAGAAGCTCTTCGCAAGTCCGAAAAGCTCGCCGCATCCGGACGACTGGCCGCAAGCATCGCGCACGAGATCAATAATCCACTCGAAGCCATCTCCAACGCGATCTATCTCGCCCGCTCCGCCTCCTCCCAGCAGGACGTCGCCACGTATCTCAAAATCGCCGATGAGGAGTTGGTGCGCGTCGCAGAGATCGCCAAACACACCCTTGGTTTCTACCGCGAAACCGCGTCCCCGGGCATCGTCAAAGTCTCGTCCCTTCTCGATGACATCCTCAACCTGTACAGCCGAAAGCTTCAGGGCAAGGGGCTCACCATCAAGAAGCAGTATCGTAGTGAACTCGAGGTCTGGGGCCTCGAGGGCGAACTGCGCCAGGTCTTCGCCAACCAGATTGCCAACGCCATCTACGCCATGCCGAAGAACGGCTGCCTCACGATAAGAATTCGAAGATCAAAAGCCTGGGGCAACAACCAACGTTCCGGGACGGCCGTCAGTCTCATCGACACAGGCTCCGGCATCTCATCGGAATCCCTGAGCAAAATCTTCGATCCCTTCTTTACCACCAAGCAGGACGTCGGCAACGGACTCGGGCTTTGGATCACGCACGACATCGTCACCCGTCACCGCGGCAGTATTCGCGTCAGAAGCAATACGCGCTCCGGCGCCAGCGGCACCATCTTCACCACATTCTTGCCTCGCCACAACGGCGACACTCCCGCGATCTTCTGATCGTCGCGCTCTCGAATACGACGATTACAATCAATTACTTTGCCCGAGGATGCGTCTCGTCATAAACCTTTTGCACCTGCCCCACCGTCAACTGCGTATACCGCTGCGTCGTCGACAGCCGTTCATGCCCCAGCATCTCCTGAATCGCTCGTAAATCCGCCCCCTCCTCCAACATATGCGTCCCAAAAGCATGCCTTAGCGTATGCGGATGCACATCCGCCGCCAGCCCGCGCGACAAAGCAATCGCCTTCACAATCCGCCCCACACTCCGAGTAGTCAACCGGCAATCCCCACGCATCCGCAGATTCAAAACCAGCGGCCCATCATGCACCAAGCCCGCTCTACCAGCGGCCAAAAGCTTCGCCTCCCGCATCGGCAAATAAGCCTTCAACGCCACCGCCGCCTCATCCCCCAACGGAACCAGCCGCTCCTTGCGCCCCTTTCCGCGCACCAGCACAGCATCATCGCGCCACTTCACACTCGCCACATCCAGTCCAACCAACTCCGAGTTACGAATCCCACACCCATACAACAACTCAAAGATCACGCGGTCTCGCTCCGGCCACGCCGCGGCCTCACCGTCCTCCTTTTTCGCCTTACCCTCCAGCGAGTTCAAAACCCGATTCACCTCTTCCATGCTCGGCACACGAGGCAGATGTTTCGGCAACTTCGGCGTACTCACCAGCAGCGCAGGATTCTGCTTCACTTTTCCTTCCTTCGCGAGCCACTTGAACCAACTCCGCACCGCCGCCAGCGCTCGCGCCGCACTGGCCTTCGTCAACCCGCGCTCGTACAACACTCCCAGATAAGCCCGAATATGCAGATGCTCCACCTTCCCCACGCCTGCGCTATCACCCAGCGTCTCGCGCAAATACGCAGCAAAGCTCCGCACCTCGCGCGCATAAGCCCGCACCGTATGCTCCGACGCCCCGCGTTCATTCGCGAGCATCGCAAGAAATCTCTCCGCCAGCCCATCGATCTCGCTCAACTTCTCCCGCATCGAAAACCCTCACCAACCCGCAAGAACATCGTCATCGCAGCTGCAATCGTCGTAGCTTTCACCCGTACCGGGTGTTACGCCGTAGCCATCCTCCGCCTGCCTCGCGGATGATGCTCCCGATGCACCCTCTTCAAATGCCCCAGCGCCACATGCGTATAAACCTGCGTCGTCGCAATATCGGCGTGACCCAGCAAAGTTTGTACAGTTCTTAAATCCGCGCCATGCTCCACCATGTGCGTTGCGCAACTATGGCGCAGCATATGCGGACTAGCCTTACTCCCCGAAGCCGTCGCTCCGCGCACCATCTCCCAAACCCATTGCCGAGTCAGCGCATTCCCCCGCACACTCAAAAACAGCGCCCGCTGCACCGATCCGGCGCGCTGGGCGGCAGCCTTCACCAAACCCGGCCGCCCCATCGCCAAATATCTTTCCAATGCCTCGACAGCCGACCGCCCCAGTGGAACAATCCGTTCCTTATCCCCCTTGCCTCTCACCTGCGCGCGCGCTTGATCGAGATGCAAGTCCTCCACCCGCAGCGCAACAATCTCCCCGACGCGCAGCCCGCCGCCATACAGTAACTCGATAATTGCGTGATCCCGCAGCGCCAGCCCATCGGCATCCGCACTTCGAGCCGCAGCACCAGTCCGCTCGAGCATCTCGGCCACCTCACCCTCAGCAAGCGACTTCGGCAGCACCTTCCAACTCGACGGCGTCTCCACATTTACCGTCGGATCATGCGCAATCCGCTTATCCATCAACAGCCACCGGTAGAACCCACGCAGGCAACTCAGCTTCCGCGCAATCGACCGTGACTCCACCGCATGTCCACGCAGTCCTTCCATAAATCCACTCAAATCCGCCTGGCTCGCCCCCACAAGCAATCCATCGCGCCCTTCGACGTGCTCGGCAAACTGCTCCAGATCGCGCCGGTAAGCCTCACAACTCGCTGGCCTCAGCCCCTTCTCCACCCGCAGATAGGCCACAAACTCACGCACCATCCGCGCATTTCCATTGACCTGGCCATTTTCGTGCATAGAAGTCGATTATCCCGCCGCACAACCCCCTGCGCATGCTCGACTGACACAATGTACCCACCTAAGCAGCACCAAATCCATCACTGCCAAATTTAAGAATCAGCAAGCAACGGGCAACCGGGAGATCTCAAATAAAATTTGGTGCCGATCCCACCCTTTATTCGACGCCGCCCACCGCGCCCTCGGCAGCAACAGTCGTCTTCGGCAGAAAATAGCTCTTATCCCACAGCGCCCGGTAGAACTCTCCCGTCAACTCAGCAGCCTTCGGTCCAAACGTCGGCCGTCCGCCTTCGAGAAAGAACACCGTAACGATCCGTCCATTCGGAGTATCCGCATACGATCCGAACCAACCGAACCTCGTTCCGTTATTCGAGCACGTCCCCGTCTTTCCCATCACAGGAAACTCGCTGAAGTTGGCCCGCAGCGACCGCGCAGTCCCATATTGCACCGCGCCCTGCATCCCCACCGAAATCTCCGGAATCAGAGGAGCGATCTCCAGCGTCCGCTTCACCTTCGGCTCAAACGCAGCCAGGTCAGTCGCGCTCTCAGGATGCTGCAGATAATAGAGCGTCCCGCCATTCGCAATCGCCGCAACCAAAGCTCCCAGTTGCAACGGAGTCATCGAGACGCTCTCTCCAAACGAGCACATCCTTCCCACTCCGCCCAGTGCCGCAGGCAACTCTTCCTCGGGATACGTCCCCAACTGCTCCCCGGAGATGTGATACCCAGCCAACTCGCCAAGGCCAAACTCATTCGCATAGCGCTTCACACGTTCGAACCCAAGCTGCCGTCCCAGCGTCTCAAAGTAAAGATTGTTCGAGTGAGCCAGCGCATCCGTCATCGTCATGTGAAAGTGTCCGCCCAGGTTCACAGGAGTGTCTTTGTTGACAAGTCCCTCCTCGAGCGCGGCCAGCGCCACTGTCAGCTTGATCGTCGAACACGGCTCCGCTCCACGCGACAGAGCCAGCTTCTGATTCACCATCGCCAGAATTCGTCCCGTCGAAGGGTCGATCGCGATCGCAGTCCCGTTCATATTCCCCAGCGCCTTGATCGCCGCCTCGCGAACCACCGGATCTTCACCCTCAACCACATCACCCAGCGTCAGGTTGTCGGCAAAAGAACTCGCCGAAAAATGTTCGTGATACCGCGTCCGCCGGACAGCCAGCGCAGGACGCGCGCCACCATGGGCCACAACCTTAGTCGTCGCAACAGCATGACTCGTCGCGTGGGCCTTCGCCGCAGTGCTCTTCGCGACCGTATGCGAAGCGGCGTGCGTCGTCGCCTTCGCCGCCGTGTGCGTTGTCCCGGCAGAGTGTGGCTTAAGCTTGCCGGTAGTGGTCGTTGTCCCACTCGCACCAGCTCCAGCACTCAAACCAAGGCTGAAGAGAATTACGCCAGAAGCCTTCAATAGTCCCGACACGGGCGGTACCTCTTGTAGATATGTATGCAATCGCAATGCCAACGATTCTAAAAACCGTCTTATAACTTTCTATATTAACAACAAAAGCAAGAACCTGCCGTCCCACTTTTAGGGCAAGGTCACTCGAACAGTAAGAAATACATCAGTTTCCACGTCGCAGGAAAGCTGGAATATCAAGTTCATCAGGCACGGCATTCTCTACCGCTGACTGCGCCCCACCCCCGAAAGACGGTACCCGTACCGAGGTTTCAGGAGCCGAAACCTCTTCCGTCACTGTGAAAAACTCTTCTCTGTGGACGTGCGCAGGAGCGGAAACGTGAGTCGGCCCTTCCTCGAAACTCATCTCTTTCGCCCTCTTCTCAGACTGAAAAAAATCATCGTCAAATACCGAAGCCTTCACCGGGATCAGCTCCGGCGATGCCCCAACACTCGAGATCTTCTCCTTCCGCTCGCCAAAAGCTGCATTCGGCTCAGCCTCCGTCTCGCTCGCAAACCGCGGACTTGGCCTCGGCGAAACTCTCGGCTGAATCGGCACGTCGAACCGGACGGTTGGCAGCGTAGCCTCCGCCAGCATCCGCTCACGGCGTTGCGGCATCTGCTGCTGCTTGAATCCCGTTGCAATCACCGTGATCTTCACCTCATCCCCCATCGTCTCATCCTGCACCGCGCCGAAGATGATATTCGCATCCTCATGCGCTGCGTTCTGAATAATGGTCGAAGCTTCGTTCACCTCGCTCAGCTTCAAACTGCTCGAGCCGGTAATGTTGATCAGAATCCCGCGCGCTCCATCGATCGCACCCGCCTCAAGCAACGGCGAAGCCATCGCCGCCATTGCCGCCTCGACTGCGCGATTCGCGCCCGTCCGCATCGCCGTACCCATCACCGCGTAGCCCATCCCCGCCATCGTCGTCTTCACGTCGGCGAAGTCGCGGTTGATCACGCCAGGAATCGTAATGATGTCCGAGATCCCCTGCACACCCTGTCGCAACACATCATCCGCAATCCGGAAGCTCTCAAAAAATCCAGCGTCCTTAGCTACCGCCAGCAGCTTCTCATTCGGAATAACAATCACTGTATCGACCGACTCCAGCAGCTCCTGCATCCCGCGCTCGGCCTGCATCATCCGCCGTTTGCCTTCAAACGCGAATGGACGCGTCACCACCGCCACCGTCAGCGCGCCCATCTCACTCGCCAGGCTCGCAATCACAGGAGCGGCGCCAGTCCCTGTTCCACCGCCAAGACCCGCCGTTACAAACACCATGTCAGCGCCTTCAAGCGCTTCAATAATCTTGTCCGAATCCTCGAGCGCAGCCCTCCGTCCCACATCCGGATTCGCACCAGCACCCAACCCACTCGTCAGCTTTACTCCAAGCTGCAGCTTCACCGGCGCATTCGACATCTGCAGCGCCTGCACATCTGTATTCGCCGCAATAAACTCGACCCCCGCCACGTTCGCGGCAATCATGCGGTTCACAGCGTTGTTGCCGCCGCCGCCAACGCCGATCACCTTGATCCGGGCTCCCTCTGGAACCTCGTCGTGATAGTGGATTCGAAGATCGTCGTTTGGCAGATTCGGCATGGCAGCAGGTACTCCTTAAAGGTTGTTTAATTCTCCCATCGAAGCGCCTCATTCAAGACCCTCGTTTTCCACTACCCGTACCATCGTTGGTTCAACTTCCACGCAAAGCCAGGGCTTCACGCCGATCACAGCTCGCGAAGCCGTCGTGCCTCTCCCATCATTCGCTTCGCTTGACCACTCCTCGCCGCGGCGAGTATATTTTCGCGCTGTACCCCGGGCCTCCGAAACCATCCCCAGTTTTATGGAGGAACCTATGGCAACCGCACCAAAATCCCTCTCCATTCAAGACCTCTCCGGCGCCGTCCATCAAGCGATCGCAGCCGCAAAGTTGAAGATACCGCCCCCCGCCGGTCCGTTCGTCTGGATCAACCCCGCCATTATCTGCGGATTCATTCTCTACGAGAAGCTCCTCCAGGCAGGCGAGGCTCAAGAACTCGCAGCCTCCATCGCGAAACAGGCCTCGGGACTCGCTGGTGTCACAATGGCCCCGGTCGTCCAGGAAGGCGCTGCCGGAGCGCAAGCCTCCGGTGCAACGCCGCACCTGGCGCCCAACCATATCATCTGCGGATTCAAACCAGGACCAGACTTTGCCGTTCGCTTCTGATGGCAGAGCCATTAACCCGAGTTGCCGCTTCCCCCTGAATCATGCCGCAGGATGGCATTTGCTCTCCCACGGCATAGGAGAGTGCTCATGAGTTCAACCCATGAGGCTAAAGCCGCTCAATCACACGACGCGCATCTGATGTGTCCCAGCGCGCCGCCCGAGATGGAAGGCAGCCGCGTCCTCGGAGTCGTTGGCGGCACACACGACGCGCCTGAACTCGCTTACCTCAACCAATACCTTCCCGTCACCGAAGAGTTAATCGCCATGGCCCATCCCGCAAAGCCCACACAGGTCATGCGCTTCGCCGCTCCGTGCCAGGAAAAAGCCTGTTGCCACTTCGACGGCGTCAACTGCAACCTCGTCACTCGCATCGTGCAGATCCTCCCAGCCGTCACTGAGATCCTTCCTCCCTGCCTCATCCGCCAGTCCTGCCGCTGGTACCAGCAGGAAGGCAAACACGCCTGCCAGCGTTGCCCCCAGATCGTCACTCAGGTCGACGATCCCGACGATCGTATGCGCATGGCCGCCGAAGGCGACGGCCTCATCCTGCGCAGCACCTCCGAATCCGTGCTCTCACTGTAGGTTGTGACAGTTCTGGAGCCGACGCCCGGCAGGTACCGTGATAAAGAACTTCGAACGACCAATCAGGTTCAGTCTCATGCGATCTTCACACCCTTGAACCGGGGAAGGGACCTAATGATTCCAGCAAAGTCAGAGCAGTGGTCGCCCCTGCGTCTCCGTGTTCGTTTCAAAATCGTCGTTGGTATCGTTCTATTGCTGACTGCCGTCGGATGTCAGAGCAATAGCAATCCTCCAACGGCGCAACAGGCTCCAAAAGACCCGCTCCCCTCCTGGAATGACACTGCCCCGAAAAAAAACATCATCGCCTTCGTCGAAAAAGTCACCAAAGAGGGCAGCCCTGACTTCGTCCCCGTCGCCGATCGCATCGCCACCTTCGACAACGACGGCACCCTATGGGTCGAGTCCCCCATGTACACCCAGTTCCTCTTCGCCTTCGACCGCATCAAGCAGATGGCTCCCCAGCACCCTGAGTGGAAGACGAAGCAGCCCTTCAAAGCCCTCCTCGAAGGCGACATGAAGACCCTCGCGGCCTCTGGCGAAAAAGGCCTCGCTCAAATCGTCACCGTAAGCAGCACCGGCATGAACACCGCCGAATACGAAAAGACTGTCTCCGACTGGCTCGCCCAGACCCACGATCACAAATTCAACCGCACCTACCCCGAGCTAATCTATCAACCTATGGTCGAGCTCCTCGCCTACCTCCGCGCCAACGGCTTCAAAACCTTCATCGTCTCCGGCGGCGAGGTAGCCTTCATGCGCCCGTTTACCGAGAAGGCCTACGGCATCCCGCCCGATCAAGTAGTCGGCACAACGATGAAGACCCAGCTTGAAACGCAGAACGGAACCCAGGTCATCATGCGGCTTCCGCAGATCGCCTTCGTCGACGACGGCCCCGGCAAGCCCGTAGGCATCGACACATTCATCGGCCAACGTCCCATTGCCGCATTCGGAAACTCAGACGGCGACCAGCAGATGCTCGAGTGGACTGCAGCCGGCTCTGGGCCGCGACTCATGCTGCTCGTCCACCACACCGACGCCGCACGCGAGTACGCCTACGACCGCACCTCCGCCGTGGGCAAACTCGACAAAGCTCTCGACGAGGCCAACGCCAAGGGCTGGACCGTCGTCAGTATGAAAGACGACTGGAACAAAATCTTCGCCTTCCAATAAACCTCGAAGCCGCGCTGGAGGCCTGACACTCCAGCGTGCATTCAAAGCCTTGCAACAAGCGCCCCAAGCCGGTCCAGACTCTGGCTCCAGCCCATCGACATGCCCGAGAGATATTGCGGCACACTCGGCGTAGTGCTCGTTACCTCTGCAACCAGCGCAATCTCCGTTCCGCCTGCAACAGCGGTGAACGTAACCGTATTGCGAACCTCGAACATCGGCCTGCCCTCGCCATCAAGTGCCGCCGTCGTAAACACCAGCCGGTGTGGCCGGTCGATTTCCACGTACCGGCCGGTCATCGGATAAACCACCCCGTCTGGCGCGCGCATGTGGATTCGGATCGCTCCGCCCGCTCGCGCATCCGCCTCGCACACCGGATTCGTAAATCCCTTCGGCCCCCACCACTCCGCCAGTTGTCTCGCATCCGTCCACGCGCGAAACACAATCTCCAGCGGCGCCGAAACCCTCCGCGTCAGGCTCATCTCCAGCAGTCCGTCCTCCACTACGCTTCTACTGTCTCCCATCTCGCCTCTCTTTCACCTCGCGCAGATAATCCTCCAACTTGTCGAGGGAGCTGTTCCACCCACGCATATGCCCATTGCGATCTCCTTCGGTTACGAAAAACGCCTGACGGAAGTTCATCGTCGTCTTCCCATCGTTCTCTTCAAACGTGATCGTAATCATCGTCTCCACATTCGCGGACATGCCGGGATTGTCATCCCACTTGGACGTGTAGACCAGCCGCTCCGGTTCGACCACTTCGAGGTTCACGCCGCCCTGCCAAAGGTTGAGCTCGCGCAACTGTCCGTCGCCGATGTCGAACCCATCGCTATGCAGGCAAAGCCTCCACTTCCCGCCAGGCCGGGGATCGTTTTCAATATTCCTCGCCTCAAACTGACGAGGCCCAGCCCAGTTCTTCATATGCTCCGGATCAGTCCACATCTTCCACACCAGCTCCCGCGGAGCATCGAACACCCGCGTAATACGCAGCTCATGTTGAGCCACCACCGTCGAAGACAACGTCGCTGAACTCATCGCACTCCTCCTTTTGCACTCGCAGCGAAGCAAGTCTCCAGATGTTCCGCCAGCCTCTGCAGCGTCTGTTCTCCGCCCTCAATCGACCGATACTCCCGCACATTCTGGTCACGCGCCTCAGCCGACGGGAACACCATACGCAATGTCAACCGCGTCTTGCCACCTTCGTCCGCAAAGGTCACCATCGACTCAAACTGCACCGCCAGCCCGCCTCTCTTGCCGCCGCTCAACCTGTAACCGAGCCGCTCATGAGGCACGACCTCCGTAAACACACTCTCGCATGGGTAATCAGTGCCATCGGGACCATGCATCACCTGCTTCCAAACTCCACCCGTCCACAAATCCATCTCCTCAATCGTGGTTGTAAAACCCTTCGGCCCAAACCACAGCACGATCTGTTTCGGATCGGCCCACGCCTCCCAAACCATTCTTCGCGGCGCATCAAAAAGCCGCGTCAACACAATCTCCCGGTCTGCGGTGCTCTCCACTACTTCAGCACTTTTTTCTGCCATCTTGCGTCTCCTTCTCTCGTAGAGTCTTCAAGGACTCGTCTGGACGGTTGAAGTTCGTCTATCACGCCGCAGTTCGCCATGTGTCTTCTGTTCCTTTTTCATCTCGCGCAAATAGTCCCGACACAAGAACAATCCGCATCGCAACCTGTGTCTTGCCTTCCTCCCCAAAGATCGCCATCATCTCAATCTGCGCCGCCGGTACGCCTCTTTCGCTGCCGCTTAGCTTCTTCGGCAACCACCACAGCGATACCTGCTTCAGATCCGCCCACGTCTTCCATGCCAACCCGCGCGGCGCATTGAACTCCTGGAGCATCGCTTGAGAGGAACGAATCATCTCCGTACCTTCCGCGCATTCACCTTCGCTTCCTGCGCAAGCGACATCTCCACCGAGGCTTCCTTGAACCGAAAACCGGATCGACCGATTCTCAGGCAACGAAGTAGCCCAGAACAGAACAGCAAGAACTAAGACCAAAGCTGATGTAATCCGGGTAAAAACAATCTCCCGGTCAGCCGCGCGCTCTTCCACGTCATTTCTTTTTCCCGGCATGTTTCTTCTCCTTCGCTTGCAGTGTCCGCAAGTACTCGTCTAAACGATCGAAACTCTCCTCCCAAAATCTTCGATACTCATCCAGGTAATCTGCCGCCCGCTTCAAAGGCTCCGGCTTCAACTTGCAAGGCCGCCACTGGGCCTCCCGTCCTCGTGCAATCAGACCCGCTTTCTCCAGCACCTTCAGATGTCGTGAAATCGCCGGCATGCTCATCTCAAACGGCGCCGCAAGCTCCGTCACCGAGGTCTCACCAAGCGCCAGCCGTGCCAGAATCGCGCGCCGCGTCGGATCGGCTAAAGCTGAAAACGTTGAACTGATTTGATCTTGCATATCGTATTCAACCTCTTGGTTAAATAACCATATTGTTAAATACAAATTCTGTCAACTCCTAAATTCGGTTTTTTTCTTTAGAATTGACCGCTTCCAGGAATGAGAAAATTGCGCATGGATCGACTAAAGGGAAAAGTAGCCTTAGTATCAGGTGCCGCGCGAGGCATCGGTGCAGCGATAGCCCGCGCCTTCGTGGCTGAAGGAGCGTGGGTTGCCGTAACAGATATCGACGACGAACGTGGGCGCAAGTTCGCTGCAACGCTCGGAACCTCCTCCGAATACTTCCGTCTCGACGTGCGGGAAGAGGCAGAGTGGTCAGCCGTGATCGATCACATTCTTAGTACCCGCAACAAGCTCGACGTGGTCGTCAATAACGCCGGAATCACCGGCTTTGAAGGCGCGACGGTCCCGCACGACCCTGAGCACGCAGCTTTAGCAGACTGGCGCGCCGTCCTGACTACGAACCTCGACGGAACATTCCTCGGTTGCAAACATGCTCTGCGCGCAATGCGCTCTCAACAAACCGGATCGATCATCAACCTTTCGTCCCGCTCGGGCCAGGTCGGCATTCCCGGAGCCGCAGCTTATGCGGCGAGCAAAGCAGCCATCCGCAATCACACCAAAACAGTAGCCTTGTACGCTGCCGAACAAGGATGGAGGGTTCGTTGCAACTCAATTCATCCCGCTGCCATCCTCACCCCGATGTGGGATCCCATACTCGGCGAGGGCGAAGAGCGCAAACTACGTATGGAGGCCATGGTCAAAGACACTCCATTACAGCGGTTTGGCCATGCCGATGAGGTTGCTGCAGTAGCTGTTTTGCTCGCCTCCGACGAGGCCACTTACATCACCGGCACAGAACTCAACATCGATGGCGGTTTGCTGGCCGGTTCTGCTGCCTCACCCAAGAGGGCAGTCGACCCGACCTAGAAACTTCCAGCAAAAATAGCCTTCAGCTTCGCTCGCAGCCCCTGCTCTTCACTTGCCCGCCGCACCTGCGTGCGATGCGTATAAAGCAACATCCCGATCGCCACCGCAAACTCAGGAGTAGCCAACTCCGCAGGCATCCTCGACAAAGGCACCGGATAACCCACCCGCGCCGGAACCCGCAGCAGACTCTCCGCGTTGTCCAGAAGCCCGGCCATATGCGCCCCGCCGCCTGTCAACACGCAACCTGCACCCAACGCTTCCAACACGCCACCGTTCCGCAGATTGTCGCGCAGCATCGTAAACAACTCGCGCGCCCGAGGCTCCAGAATCTCCGCCAGAAACCGTTGCCTTACCATCCGCGCAGGCTGCCCACCCGAGATCGCAAGATTTCCGCCAACTTCAATCTCATTCAACTGCGGCACCGCCGTAACCACGCAGTGCCCATAAATCTTCTTCAGATACTCCGCCTCTTCTACCGTGACATGAAGTCCGACAGCGAGATCATTCGTAAAGTGATCTCCCCCAATCGGCAACACAGCCGTGTGTGCAATCGACCCTTCAAAGAACACCGCAAGCTCGGTTGTGCTCGAGCCGATATCGGCCATGCAAACGCCTAACTCACGCTCATCCGCGCTCAACACAGCCTCAGCCGCCGCGATCCCCTCATACACCGTATCCTGCACCTCGAGCCCGGCCCGGTTCGCGCAGGTAATCACGCTCTGTGCCACGCCGCCCGAACAAGTCGACAGGTGCAGATTCACCTCCAGCTTGTTCCCCACCATTCCCACCGGATCATGAATCCCCGCCTGGTCATCGAGAATGAACTCCTGCGGCAACAGATGCAGCACCTCGCGGTCCGGCGGCAGCGCCACACTCCGCGCCCGATCCACCGCAGCCCGCACCTCCTCCCGCGTAATCTCCCGCATCCGGCTGCCCATGCTGATGCCACCCCGCGAATTCACTCCCCGCACATGCGTCCCGCCGATCCCAACCACTGCCGTCTCAATCCCAAGCTTCGCCGTTCGTTCCGCCGTCAGCGCCGCGCGATTGATCGCCTCCGCAGCCGGCCCAAGCTCTGCAATCAAACCCTTGCGCATTCCAAGCGACGGTTCAATCCCATGTCCGCGATACCGCAGCACGCCGTCCTGCAACTCCGCTACCAGCACACAACTCTTCGTGCTGCCCGCATCGAGCACGGTAATCAGATTGTCCTGCTTCTGATTCATGGATGAACCGCCTGCGTAGTGTGAGATTGCGTCGCCGAAGTCGGCGTCCCGGCAGCCGTAGTATGCAAAGTAGAAGCCTTCCCCGCATTCGAAGAATGTTTGACCGCGGCAACCGGCTTCTTCTTCACTTTGGGCGCAACCTTCTTCGACGGAACATCGAAGGCCACTTCACTCTGCGCAACCACATGCTCCGGAGTCTTCGCCGCTGGCTTCGTTGCCGGATGTTTTACCGCGACAACCGGAGCCTTGGGCGGCGCTTTGACAGCAACCTTCTCCTTCGAAGCAACATTCGGCTTGGTATCGGGCTTATCCGTGGGCTTTTCCGTGTGAGCCGTCCCAACCTTGTCCGCGGCATTCAGATCGGTTGCAGCGGCAGGCCCCGCATTGCCGGCAGCCGTAGCCGACCCCGGCGGCATCTCCAGCACCACCTGCCGTTCATACCGCATATCCACCGACGACAGCTTCGGATACACCGTCCGCCACTCCGCCAGATGCTCCTTGAACTTCTTATAGCGATCCAGAAAATTCTCATCGCCAAAATGAACCAGTATCTCCGACGAGTGATCCGGTATCAGCGCCTTCACATCCTCCGGGTCCGAAAGATCAACCTCGCTCAGTTCCTGCGAGATCTTCTCTCCCGACCCATCCAGCTCCGACGTAAACCGCCCAAAGATCTTCATCCTTGCCCCACGCGTCGACAACGGTTCTCCAGCAGAAATCCCCGTCACCACCGGAAACGAATAGTGCTCCGCAGCCTTCGCATCCGCCGGCATATCCAGCAACACGCCATTCGCGTCCACCAGGCCGATATGATTCCCCTGCCGCACAAAAGCCACCGGCGTCCGCTCTTCAATCAAGACCCGCATCCGGTTCGGCAGCAGCCGCATCACCGTCGCATGCGACACCCACGGCAGCCTCTCCAACTCCGCTCGCCGCTGCTCCAGTGAGATCGTAAAAATATTCCGCTCCACGTCTCCGCCAAAGATACCCAGAAGCTGCGCGCGTGTCACATGCCCATTCCCTTTGAACTCAATCGACGAAGAGGACGGAATCACGAACCGCTCATCATGCAACAGGTAATCTCTCGCCATCAGAAACGCCGCCGCGCCAGCACCCAGACAAACAAGCAACCCGCATCCCGCAAAGATCCGTCCCCACTTCGTCGCCGGAATTCCGCGAAACCTGACCCGCACTCCACCCCGTCGCCGCCCCACCGGCGCATCGTCGTCCTCATACAGATCGTCAGCAAAATCTTCGCTCAGATCGCGCCGCATCTTCCCTTTCGGCGATGACACAACCCGCCGCGGCTTCACCGGCTCCGAAGCATACATCTCCTCAGGCGCCTCAAGCACCGCTGTCCCGCGCTTCGAAAACACATCGCTTTGTCGCAAGCCTGAGCAGGGCCGCGAGAATCGCCTCTCCGAGAATAACCCGCCACATCCCGTCCCCGGCGCAACTTCTTCCGCACGTACCCTTTCAGGAACTCACCCGTTCGCCGCAAGCGCTTCGAGCAGCACCGGCCCCGCGTGCGAAACACTCCCCGCACCCAGTGTCAGAATCACATCCCCGGCCTTCGCCCGGTCCACCAGCACCTTCACCGCCTCCGGCACCGAAGCCGCGTACGCGAACTCGCCCACCCCACGCATAGCCTTCACCAAAGCCTTCGCATCCACTCCCGCAATCGGCTCCTCGCTGGCCGCATAGATATCCAGCACCTCCACCGAATCCGCATCCTTGAACGCCCCGGAAAACTCCGTCATCAAATCCCGCGTCCGCGTATACCGGTGCGGCTGAAACAGCACATGCACCCGCCCAAACCCACACTCCCGAGCTGCCTTCAACGTAGCCAGAATCTCGGTAGGATGATGCCCGTAATCATCCACCACCGTCACACCCCGCACGACGCCCTTGGTCTGAAACCGCCGATCCACCCCGCGAAAACTCTCCAACCCCACGGCAATCTGATCCGGCGCCACTCCCAACTGCACTCCCACCGCCACCGCAGCCGTAGCATTCAGCACGTTGTGCCGTCCCGGAACATGCAATCGAAACCGCCCCAGGACCAACCCCTTGTAGTTCACCTCAAAACAAGAGTGGCAATCCTCTTCCTTCGGCAACATCCCCACGCGAAAGTCCGCATCCGCACTCTCGCCATACGTATAAACCCGCCGCCTCACCCGCGGCAGCACGACGCTCAGCAATGCATTGTCGATACAAGCTGTCGTCGCCCCATAAAACGGCAGCCGATCCATAAACTCAACGAACGCCCCCTCCACATCCTCCATATCCCGATAGCAATCCATATGCTCGCGATCGAGGTTCGTCACCACCGCCAGCACAGGCGACAGCTTCAAAAAACTCCGGTCGCTCTCATCGGCCTCCGCCACCAGGTACTGCGAGTTCCCCAGCCGCGCATTCGACCCCAACGCATTCACCCTTCCGCCCACCACAACCGTAGGATCAAGCCCGCCCCCTGCCAACACCGCCGCCACCATCGAAGTCGTCGTCGTCTTCCCATGCATCCCTGCAATGGCGATCCCGTACTTCAGCCGCATCAGCTCTGCCAGCATCTCCGCCCGCTGAATCACCGGAATCTTCCGCTCCCTCGCCTCCAGCACCTCAGGATTCAAAGCCGAAACCGCCGAGCTCGTCACCACCACATCGCTCGCCGCCGCATTCGACGCCGCATGTCCCTCAAAGATCCGCGCTCCCATCCCCAGCAGCCGGTCCGTCACCGCCGACCTCTTCAGATCCGACCCCGAAACCGAATAACCCATCGTCAGCAGGATCTCCGCGATCCCGCTCATCCCAATCCCGCCGATCCCGATAAAGTGAATCCGCTGCGACGGCGCAAACAAAAAATGCCCAGGCACAAACATGTCGTCAACTTTACCAGTGCCTATCCGATTCCCGCACGTAGGAACGCAACAGCCCACATGGTCGCAAAAATTTGCAGTTACATGTCCGCAATCTTGCCTAATTCGCTGCTAAAACGGTGCGTAGCCTTGGCCCTAAACGTGCACGTACTCGGGCGGGGCCCCCACTAAAAATTCAAAATATTCCGGCATCGCCGGAACTGAGGGACAGATTGTGAACAACAAATCGATCCGCTTGGCCACTCTTGCAGCTACCCTTGCCGCTGGTCTTCTCGCCTCCGCAAAACCCGCCGCAGCCGATTCCTTGAACATCACCTACTTCACCATCGCCGAAACAGACCAGGACGCCAACCACCTCGCCGGCGGCCTCTTCTCCAACGAAGTCCAGAGCACGCTCGGGGTAAACGGCCTGCCAGTGCTAAACACAGCGGCTTTTGGCTGCACTTCAGGCTGCTACAGCCCTGTTGGCGCTCCGACAGATGTTTTGGCCGATGGCGAAATCACCTATTGGAGTCCAGCTCTCAACAACGGCGGACCCAAGGGAGCTTCCGACGTAATCCAAACCGGAACCGGAGTCGTCAGCATCCCCTATACCAACAACGCCTTCTTCCCGCCGAACGGAACTGGAACCGGTGACGAGGACGGGTTCCAGTCAGCAATCCTCAGCGGCACCATTAACGCGCCAACGACGGAAACCATCGGCTTTACGATCTCCTCCGACGACATGGCCTTCCTTTATCTCGACGGAACTCTTCAATGCAGCGATGGCGGAGTCCATGCCAATACCCCGGAGCCATGCACCACGTCGACTATCTCTGCCGGAAACCACACCATCGATCTGTTCTTTGTCGACATCAACAATGTTGCCGCCGCCCTGGATTTCACCATCGACACGCAGGGCGTAACCACATCCTCTACTGTCCCGGAACCAGGCACCCTCGCACTGCTTGGCACCGGTCTGGTTGGCCTGGCCGAAGCCTTCCGCCGCCGCCTCGCCCGCTAACTTTACCGGAACATCGCAGCCCCTCCAGGCCGAATCCCGTCATCCCCGCGATGATGGCATTCGGCCTTCCTCTTTTCGTGATATATAAAACTTCATGCCCACCACCGTCTCTCGTATAGCCGCGCTCTCGGCGACCATCCTTTTATCGCCACTCGCACTTCCCGCCCAGCAGACGCAAACTCTCCTGGCCACTCCCGCCACAGTAGCCTGGGGCTTCTACTCCGCGCAGGCCAAACCCGTCCTCACCATTCACTCCGGCGACACCGTCAAGATCCAGACCCTCTCCACCTGTGGCGCACCCGAACACCTCAAGTCCCTCGGCGTAGCCGAAGCCGACATCCCCGCTTACGTCGAAGACATCTACAAAAACTATCCCGCCTCTGAAAAAGGCCCCGGCGGCCACATCCTCACCGGCCCAGTCGCCATCACGGAAGCGGAACCCGGCGACGTCCTCGAAGTCCGCATCCAGAAGATCGACATCGACGTCCCCTGGGCCTGCAACTCCTTCGGCGCTGGCCGCGGCTTCCTCCCCAACGACTTCCCTTACAGCAAAACCCGCATCATCCCCCTCGACCGCGCCAAAATGATCGGCCACTTCGCCCCCGGCATCGACATCCCCCTCCATCCCTTCTTCGGCAGCATGGGCATCGCCACAGCCCAGGGTGGCAAATACAACTCCGCCCCGCCCTGGATGCACGCAGGCAACATCGACAATAAAGAGATGGTCGCCGGCACCACCCTTTACATCCCCATCAACTCCAAAGGCGCGAACTTCGAAGTAGGCGACGGCCACGCAGGACAGGGCAACGGCGAAGTCGACATCACCGCCCTCGAGACCCAGCTCACCGGAACCTTCCAGTTCATCGTCCACAAAGACCAGCACCTCCTCTGGCCCCGCGGCGAAACCCCCACCCAATACATCGCCATGGGATTCGACGAGGACCTC
>JBEKGF010000040.1:0-44754 GCA_050012935.1 Edaphobacter sp.
CGGGCACACCGCGATCGATCTGGATGACGAGATATTTATTGTCGTCTGTAATGATCGCAGAAAACAGGTCGTTGCCACCTAGCGGCTCGCCCCGGAACTCGCGGCCAAAGATAAGCACATCGCGCGAATTGCGCGTCCCAAGTACATGCTGATAGAGAAGCGTTCCACTTTTGTCATTGTGCGCGTAATAGACGCTTCTGCCATCTGGCGCAAACTGGATGCTCATGTAACGGGCTGAAGGCAGTTCGTCTTCAAGCTTCTTTTTCGTCTTGACATTCAGAAATTGGATGCTGTCCTCATCTGCGCCGCCCTGTTTGAGCGCATAGGCGACCATCTGGCCGTCCTGGGAGATGTCGCTGATTTCAACGGAGGTATTGGGGTCGCGGCTGAGCGATGCCGGGTCGATGAGGCCGAGGTAGGCTTCGACCTCGGTGATGCGGCCGGTGAGGCGCTCGCCGTGGAGACCTCGGATGAGGAGCTTGCCGAGGAGGGCTCGGGCTACGATCTCGGGGGAGCGGGAGTAGAAGCGTGATGGGAGGAGCTTTACGGGGTGACGGTTTTTTGGAGGTGTTGTCATGTATCTTTCTACTTACATCCTACTTTCTCACCCGTCCGCAAACGCGCGTCGGTGGCCTAATCATCATTTATCTTTACTGTGTCTTGTCGATTGTTTAGCTTAGATGTATGAACTATTCGCAGATCATCACGATGGAAGCTGGAAAGCGTAGCGGTAAGCCATGTATCCGAGGCCTGCGCATTACAGTCGCGGACGTGCTGGGATATCTCGCGTCAGGGATGACCCATCAGGAGATTTTGCGTGATTTTCCGTATCTGACTGAGGACGATATTCTGGCCAGCCTTGCGTTTGCGGCTGATCGTGAACGTAAACTCGAAACTGTGACTGCCGCTTGAAGCTCCTGCTGGATGAAAACCTGTCGCTGCGATTGGTAGAGTCTTTGGCTGATCTCTATCCGGGGTCGAATCACGTCCACAACCTCAATTTGGGTGGCGCCAATGATTCCGAAGTTTGGGACTATGCCAAGTTGCATGGATTTGCGATTGTGTCCAAGGACTCCGATTTTGCTGAGCGCAGTGTTCTAGAGAAGAATCCCCCGAAGATCGTCTGGATTCGGCTTGGTAATTGTTCTACGGCCGATGTTGAGCGATTGCTTCGTTCTACTCACGCGGCGATTCGGATATTTCTCGAAGAGGATGAGGAGACTTGTCTTCTGCTTGGGTCAGGTTAGGGTTGTCTACCCCACCCCACGCGCCAAGTGCGTCCTCGTGAATGGGGCATTCGAGATGTGTGGGTGGGCCACCCGCCCCACTCACTTCCCATTCCGGATCAGATATAAATTGCCTGACGTACACTGCCTATATGGATGAGGACGATCTTGAACTCGCCTATCTTCTGCGCGAGACGGCTGGGATGACGACGGAGCAGCTCTCTGACTATCTTGTTAGAAAACAGATGTTCGATCCGCCTCTCGAAGGAAGCTTGATAGCAGGTCGGCCGATCTGTATGGTTCCCGACTCCGACGTCAAATACGGAAGCTTTTTGGAGTGGTGGTTCGCCGTTGGGCAGAAGGCTCCGGGCGTTACAGCGCAAGGATGGGGCACTGTATCTGGTCCTTACGCCACCAAGGGGCAGGCGGATGTGATTCCGAAAGATGATTGGGAGAAGTTACCCAAAAGTGAGTGCGAAGCAATTCGCAGTTGGGCAAACAGCATCGGGACCTCAATGTTCTATGACTGAGCCAACGCTGCTTCCTAACTATCCATCCCGCAAGCGGGGCCAGCTGTGAGTATCGTTGTGGACAACGAAAAAGGGCAATGGAGAGGAAAAGATGGCTGGCGTACTAGTATTCTTCATCTTAGTGGCCGTGATTGTTATCGCCTTGCCTTCCAGAAAGAAGGGCCGAGTGAAACCGTACACGGATGCCGGTGTTGCGCTGACGAACAGGCTCATTTCGTCCCTGAATCTGACAGGTTGGAATCAAGGAATACCGATCTTCACTCAGATTGAGTCGGAGGCGATTGAATCGAGACTAGGCGGCTTTCAGCAAATGGCAAACGCAGAAGTCGGCGGTGAAGTCGTTTTCCATCCAGATGCGGCAGAGAAGATTCAGCGGCAATTCGGGGCAGAGGCGCTGAAAACCCTAGCTGACAACGGATGGAAGTTTAGCGATAACCTTCCTTCTACTTGGAGGGAGATCGTTTCCACTTATCTAAAAGCATGGGCGATGAACTTAGACCCCATGGTCTTGGTTGAGCTATCCGAATTGCTTGCGTTGGCTTCTTACAAAGTCGAAGCTAAAGAGGCGGCTGAGATCGTCGTCAATTTGTTTCCAGATTATGCGCCGCGCTTCTTTGCCGGTGCGGACGTAGGTAACAAGGTAACCAGCCAAGTGGTGGCCTCCGCAAGAGAGGTAATTCATCGTTTGTGAGGGTTGGCCCGAGCTTCCTTTCAGCAGGTCTAACTAAAGCTCTCCTGCGTGGGGCAGGGATAGCCGTTCCCGCGAACTGACAGTCTAAGCATTTTTCATCTAGCTAGCTGAAGAGGAATTCTTTGGTGCGGAGTTCTTTTACTGTGTCGCGGAGTTTGGCGGCTTTTTCGAATTCGAATTTTTTGGCAGCTTCGCGCATGTCGGATTCTAGTTTGGCGATGTAGGTGTCTAGTTCCTGCTGGGTGGCGAAGTCGGGCATGCCTTCGGCTTCGTCGGTGAGGTCGGCGTAGTCGGCTCTGAGGATGCCGGCTAGTCCCATTTCAAGGGGGCGGATGATCGATTGCGGAGTGATGCCGTTTTCTTCGTTGAAGGCTTCCTGTTTTTCGCGGCGGCGGTTCGTCTCGTCGATGGCGCGTTGCATGGATTCGGTCATCTTGTCGGCGTAGAGGATGGCGCGGCCTTCGATGTGGCGGGCGGCTCGGCCTATGGTTTGGATGAGGGAGCCCTGGCTGCGGAGGAAGCCTTCTTTGTCGGCGTCGAGGATTGCTACCAATGAAACCTCGGGGAGGTCGAGGCCTTCGCGGAGTAGGTTGATGCCGATGAGGACGTCGTACTCGCCTTTGCGTAGGTCGCGGAGGAGTTTGATGCGTTCGAGGGTTTCGATCTCGGAGTGCATGTAGCGGCAGCGGACGCCGACTTCGGTGTAGTAGCTGGCGAGATCTTCGGACATGCGCTTGGTGAGGGTGGTGACCAGGACGCGTTGATTGTTTGCGGCGCGGTCGCGGATCTCGGCGAGGAGGTCGTCGATCTGGCCTTTGATGGGGCGGATTTCGACGACGGGGTCGATGAGGCCGGTGGGGCGGATGATTTGTTCGACGACGACGCCGGCGGATTTGGTGAGTTCGTAGGGGCCGGGGGTGGCGGAGACGTAGATGATCTGGCCGGTGCGGGATTCGAACTCTTCGAAGCGGAGCGGGCGGTTGTCCATGGCGCTGGGGAGACGGAAGCCGTAGTCGACGAGGTTTTGTTTGCGGGAGCGGTCGCCGTGCCACATGCCGTGGAGTTGGGGGACGGTGACGTGGGACTCATCGATGAAGAGGAGGTAGTCGTTGGGGAAGTAGTCGAGGAGGGTTGGTGGGGGTTCGCCGGGGAGACGGCCCGAGAAGTGGCGGGAGTAGTTTTCGATGCCGTGGCAGTAGCCTACGGATTTGATCATCTCGAGGTCGAAGCGGGTGCGCTGGTGGATGCGCTGGGATTCGACTAAGCGGCCTTGTTGCTCGAGTTCTTTTTCCCACCACTCCATCTCTTCGAGGATGGTGGCGATGGCTGAACTTTTTCGCTCGGGTTGGACTACGTAGTGCGACTTGGGGTAGATGGGGAGGCGGGAGTATTTTTGGCGGACGGTGCCGAAGAGTGGGTCGATTTGCGAGAGGGAGTCGATCTCGTCGCCGAAGAGCTCGATGCGGTAGGCGTTTTCGTCGTAGGTGGGATAGATTTCGATGATGTCGCCGCGGACGCGGAAGGTGCCGCGGCGGAAGTCGACGTCGTTGCGGTCGTAGAGAATTTCGACGAGGCGGCGGGTGATGTCTTCGCGTTTAATGCGCTGGCCTTTTTCGAGGAGGAGCAGCATGCCGTAGTAGGCTTCGGGTGAGCCGAGGCCGTAGATGCAAGAGACGGAGCTGACGATGATGGCGTCGCGGCGCTCGAAGAGGCTGCGGGTCGCGGCGAGACGGAGTTTATCTAATTCTTCATTGATTGTTGCTTCCTTTTCAATGAAGAGGTCGCCGGCGGGGATGTAGGCTTCAGGTTGGTAGTAGTCGTAGTAGGAGACGAAGTACTCGACGGCGTTCGCGGGGAAGAAGGTTTTGAACTCGTGGTAGAGCTGGGCTGCGAGGGTCTTGTTGTGCGCGAGGATGAGCGCGGGGCGTTGCAGCTCTTCGATGACCTTGGCCATGGTGAAGGTCTTGCCGGAGCCGGTGACGCCGAGGAGGACCTGGTCTTTTTCGCCGGCGTGGATGCCGGAGACTAGTTCGGCGATGGCTCGGGGTTGGTCGCCCTGGGGCTTGTAGGTGGTCGCGAGCTGGAAGTCCATCTCTATAGGATAGTTTATGAAGAGCGGAGGATGCGATGAGTGTGGGAACTGAGTTGTGGCTGGTGCGGCATGGGGAGACAGAATGGAGTTTGAGCGGAGCGCATACGAGCCGGACGGATATTCCGTTGACCGATGAGGGGCGGAGGCGAGCGGAGAAGTTGCGTGAGTATTTTAAGGGAATGAAGTTTGATGCGGTGTTTGAGAGTCCTATGCAGCGGGCGAAGGAGACTTGCGCGATTGCGGGGTTCGGGGATGTTGCCAAAGTGAACGATGGGTTGAAGGAGTGGGATTACGGCGTTTATGAGGGGAAGACTACCAAGCAGATTCAGGCTGAGATTCCGGGGTGGTCGGTGTGGAAGAACGAGATTGTGGGTGGAGAGACGGTGGAGCATGTTGGAGAGCGTGCGGATGGGGTGATTGCGCAGGCTTTGACGGCCGCGCCTGACAACGGGAAGGTGGCGCTGTTTGCGCATGCACATATTTTGCGGATTCTGGCAGCGCGGTGGCTTGGGTTGCCGGCGACGGATGGGGCTTTGTTTGCGCTGGGGACGGGAAGCGTGAGTTTGTTGGGGTGGGAGCGAGAGACGCGCGTGATTGCCAGTTGGAACCGGGAGTTTGATTAGAGGTTATGTTTTGCCGATGTGTTGCGGCTGCAGGCCCATGCCGACGAAGCGTGCGGTGAGGTAGCGGAAGCCGGGAAGAGCGGTGATGATGCGGAAGGCCAGCGGTGGCGTGAAAGGGCCAGTATCCCGTAGAACGTGGTTGAGCATGCGGTGGGCGAAGACCTGCACTCGTTGGGTGTTGCGGACGGCTCCTTCCCGGTAGTGCTGTACTCTTTCGAGATCGTGAACGGTGACCGAGTTTGATGCCAGGGATTCGGTGAGCATGTTGGCGGTGGCGACGGCGTCCTGCAGCGCGATGTTGATGCCGATGCCGCCGACGGGCGACATGGCGTGGGCTGCGTCGCCGATGCAGAGCAGGCCGGGGCGGCACCACTCACGGAGACGATTGACCTGGACGGTGAGGAGCTTGACCTTGTCCCAGGAGTCGATCTGGGCGGTGCGGCCGGCGAGAAAGGGAACGATGCGCTCGATGCTTTCGCGGAATGCGGGGAGGCCTTGCTGCTGGATCTGCGTGAAGGCGCCTTTGGCGATGACGTATCCGACCTGAAAGTAGTCGACGCGATTGATGAGGACGATGAGACGGCCGTAGTTGACGTTGCCGAGAGCGTTTTCGGGGTCATCGGGATGGCGGGCGAGGCGGAGCCAGAGAACGTCGATGGGAACTCCGTAGTCGATGAGGGTAAGTTGGGCGGCATCGCGCGAGACGGCGTGCCGGCCGTCGCAGCCTACGGTGAGAGTTGCGGAGATTTCGACAGGGCCGTCGGGTGTGTTGGCACGGACACCGGTGACAGCGCCGTTGCGCTCGATGAGGCCTGTGGCTTCCCAGCCCATGCGTAGCGTGAAGGACGGGAAGTGCGCTGCTTCTGCGGCGAGGAAGTTGAGGAAGTCCCACTGCGGCATGAGGGCGATGAATTTGGCGTGAGTGGGAAGGTGCGAGAAGTCTGCCAGCGTGAAGGAGAGACCACCGATGAAGCCGGAGAGCTGAGAGAACCGAGAGTGGGGGATGGTGAGGAATTTTTCGAGGAGGCCGAGCTCGTAGAGGATTTCGAGGGTGGAGGGATGGATGGTGTCGCCGCGGAAGTCGCGGAAGAAGTCTTTGTGTTTTTCGAGGACGGTGACGGCGATGCCGGCGCGGGCAAGGAGGAAGCCGAGCATCATGCCTGCTGGGCCTCCACCGATGATGCAGCAGGTAGTTGCGGTTGGATTGGCGGAGGTGGGCATGTGCAGATGAGCGTAGCAAGGGCTGGGTTTTGCGTCAAAAAGAATTGCAAAGCACGGTGAACGTGCTAGATTCGACGCATTCCGATTTTTCTGGAGAACCTATGCGTATGCGTCGTTTTGTTTCTGGTGCGGCGGTAGTTTGCGGCGTGAGCGGGCTTTTGGTGTGGGCACAGACGGGGATGGCGGTTTCGAATGACGAGGCTCAGGGCAAGGTGTGGTGGGCGCATGTGCAGAAGCTGGCTGATCCTTCGATGAACGGGCGGCTTACCGGGAGTGAAGATTATTTGAGAGCTGCGGCTTATGTGGTTGAGCAGTTCAAGGCATACGGATTGACGCCGGCGGGTGTGGATGGGAGTTATTACCAACCGGTGCACTTTGATGTGCAGCGAGTGATTGCGGATAAGTCTTCGATGAGTCTAGTGGTGGATGGGAAGGCGACGCGGCTGGTACTGGGTGAGGATGCGACTCTGGGTTCGCGCGGAGTGCTCATCGGGAAGGTGGATGCGCCATTGGTGTTTATTGGGTATGGGCTGCATCTGCCGGAGTCGAAGTATGACGATTTCAATTCGGCTGAGGTGCCGTGGGCGAGTTTGAAGGGCAAGGTGGTTGTTTATATTAATGGCGGGCCGGCGGATCTGCCGGGAGCGTTGAAGTCTTATGCACGTACGGCTCCGCTTGCGAAGGCGCTGCGGGATGCAGGTGCGGTAGGGACGATCTCGATTCCTACTCCGAAGTCGATGGATTTTGGATGGCAGCGTGTGGCGAGCAGCGCTTCGCAGCCGGGGATGCGGTTGTCGGTTGCTCCCGATGCGGATGCTGTGGCGGCGAAGCATCCCGCGTTGGCGGACGAGCATGGGGGAATGTTTGCGGCGACGTTCAATCCGGCGCAGGCGGAGAAGCTGTTTGCGGGAACGGGGCACACGTTTGCCGAGATGCTGGCGCTTGCAGATGCGCAGAAACCGCTGCCGCATTTTGCGCTGGGCAAAAGTGTGACGGCGACGGTGGTGGGGGAGACGTCGCATGTGGTGTCTCCGAATATTGTGGGCGAACTGAAGGGATCGGATCCGACGCTGTCGAAGCAGTATGTGCTGGTGTCGGCACATCTGGATCATTTAGGCGTGGGTGCACCGATCAATGGGAAGACGATTTATAGCGGTGCGATGGATGATGCTTCGGGCGTGGCGACGGTGCTGGAGACGGCGAAGCGATTCGGTCAGGCTAAGACCAGGCCGAAGCGGTCGATGCTGTTTGTAATCTTTACGGCGGAAGAGAAGGGGCTGCTGGGATCGCGATATTTTGCGGGTCATCCGACGGTTCCTGAGAATGCGATCGATGCGGATTTGAACCTGGATATGTTTATGCCGCTGTTTGCTCTGAAGAAGCTGCATGTGCAGGGACTGGATGAGTCGACGTTGAAGGAAGATGCGATGAAGGTCGGGGCTGAGCACGGGATTGTGATTGCACCGGACCCGGAGCCGGATCGGAACTCGTTTACCAGGACGGATCAGTACAGCTTTGTGCAGGCTGGAGTACCGGCGTTGGCGATGAAGTTTGGCTGGACGATGGGTTCGCCGGAGTACAAGGCGTGGAGGGCTTGGCTGGCGCAACGGTATCACTCAACTGATGATGATCTGACGCAGCCGGTGGATTTGGTGGCGGCTGCACAGTTCAATGCGTTCTTTGCCGATCTGGCGAGGACCGTGGCGGATGATCCGGTGAGGCAGCATTATCTGGATACGAGTTTCTTCAAGCGATTTGAGACGGGTCAGTAAGGATTTCCTGGGCTAAAGTTGGTGTCGATGTTGAGGATACCAAGCCAATCCGTAGGGGTGTGCGCGAGGTGGTCCGGTGGGGCGTCTTCGAGGGAGTGAGGCTTGAGGCCGAAGGTGCAGCCGATGCAGCGCGCGCCGCAGTTGCGGGCGGTGAGGACGTCGACGTCGGTGTCGCCGATCATGATGGTTTCTGCAGGAGTGATGGTACGCCCGGCGATGTTACTGGCTTCCGCTATGAGCCTCTCAAGACCGTGCGGGTCGGGCTTCTTGGTGTGGAAGCTGTTGCCGCCGTAGTTTTGGAAGAAAAAGCGGGAGAGATTGAAGTAGGTGCAGATGTCGCGGGATGGGTTGACGGGTTTATTCGTGAGGACCGCCATGAGGATTCCGGGGTGAGTGGTTCGGATGGCATCGAGCGATTCGAAGACACCGGGGTAAAGGTGGGTGTAGTCGAACTTGTGGATGCGGTAGTAGTCGAGAAAGAATGTAAGTGCTTCGGTTACATATTCTTCGTCGTGGAGGTCGCCCTCGGGGTCGCCAAAGGCGCGGCGGATGAGGATGGAGGCACCGTCTCCGATGTAGCTGGAGATGACGGCTTCGGGGAGTTCAGGTTTGCCGAAGTGCGTGAGGGTGGCATTGACGGAGTTGCAAAGGTCGATGCGTGAGTCGATGAGAGTGCCATCTAGGTCGAAGACGAGGAGGTGGGGAGGTGGTACCAAGGCCATTGTTTAAGGGTAATCGATTCTGTTGGGTATAAGCTTCTTGGGATAGGAGGGATTATGCCTAAATCGACTACTGGAGAGTGGACGCGGCGACAATTCGTTGCCGGAGTGGCGGCGGCGGGCGTTGCCGGAAGGGTTGTATGGGGCGCGGGATCGTCTGCGCCGGCGACGATGACGGGAGATGCTGCGCTGCGAGAGCTGATGGCGGGCAATGAGCGATTTGCAGCCGGGAAGATCACTTCGTTTGCGGAGGATCTGGAGATATTGAAGGCAAAGACCGTCAGCAAACAGGAGCCGTTTGCCGCGGTGCTGTCTTGCGCGGATTCACGCGTTCCGGTGGAGATAGTTTTCGATGAGAGCATCGGCAAGATTTTTGTGGGACGTGTTGCGGGCAATATTGTGACGCCTGAGATTATGGCGAGCATGGAATATGGGGTGGCTGTGCTGGGAGTGAGGGCGATTCTGGTGCTGGGGCACACGAACTGCGGAGCGATCAGCGCGGCGGTTGGCGGCAAGGAGGTGCCGGGACAGATAAGCGTGCTCTATCAGCACCTGATGCCGGGAGTTCGAGATGCTCATGGAGATGTGGCTGCCGCGGTGAAGGCGAATGTGATCTTTCAAACGAGGCTGTTGGGCGAAAGCTCGACGGTGATCGCAAAAGCGGTGAAGGATCAGGGCGTGAAGGTTGCCGGCGGAGTGTATGACCTGGGCACGGGGCGAGTGACGATCGTCGCTTAAAGAACTCAGCTACACCACAAAAAAGATGGGCACGAGTGCCCATCTTTTTTTGCAATAGAGGTTACTTGATTTGAATGTCGCCGGAGCCCGTGCCGACGCGGATGGTGGGGCCACCGCCATTGACGACGCCGCTGACGTGATGACGGTTGAGACTGCCCTGCATCGTGATGGGCTGCGAGACGGTGATGTTGCCGGAGCCAGTGTCTGCGTCGAGGGTGAAGTGCGCGTTGCCAACGATGAGACGTACGGAGCCGCTGCCGGTCGAGAGCTTCCAATCTGAGGTGGGCTGACCCTGGGCTTCGATGTCGCCGCTGCCGGTGCTGGCTTTGAGCGCCCCGGCGAGGCCTTGAAGACGGATGCTCCCGCTTCCGGTCTCGGCTTTAACGTCGCCGGGGCCAGTCTGCTGGAGTTCGATGTCGCCGGAGCCAGTGCCAAGGGTGGATGGTCCCTGTACGCCGTGGACGCGGACAGAGCCCGAGCCGCTCTGGGCTTTAACGGTGGCGCCGACGTCCTGGATCTCGAGGTCGCCGGAACCGGTAATGGCGTTAATGCCGGAGGTTTTGGGGAGCGTGATCTCGTAATCGATGCTGATGTTGCGATAGAGATCGTTATTGTGGCGGTCGCCGATGGTGATGTCGTTGCCGTTCTGGACGATGGGGGGATTGGAGACGATCTGCTGGATGCGGCTGTCAGCGTCGCTTCCGCCGCTCATCCAGCCATGGCTGGAGCGGACGTGAGCGACGATGTGGACCTCGCTTCCCGAGCCAGGATGAAGCTTGATATAGCCCGAGCCGGTGGAGACGGAGACGTTCGGTGAGCCGCTGGTGGTTAAGGTGCGGTCGAAGTTGCTGTCTGCGAAGGCGGTTGCGGCCGCGAGGACTAAGCTTGCTGCTGTTGTGAGGACTTTGATCGTCATGGGATTTCCTTTTAGTCGACTCTAACTGCGATTTGATGCGTGTCGCTGGCCCTACCAGTTACTGTTGAAGGATGACCGTGTCGCCAGCCTTGAGGCCGGCGAGAACTTCGGTTTTTGTGCCGTTGGAGATGCCTGCCTTGATATCGACTGTGCGGCGGCCATTCTTTTCTTTGGGATCGGGAACCTCGACGGAGGCATTGCGGTCCTTATCGTAGAGGACGGCCTGTTCGGGGACGGTGAGGACGTTCTTGTGCTCTTCAAGAAGGATCTCGGCGTTGGCGGTCATGTTGGCTTTGAGTTCGCCGCCGGGGTTGTCGATGGAGACGCGGACCTCGAAGGTGGTGACGTTGTCTTTCTCGACGCCGAGCGGGGCGATCTTAGTTACCTTGCCCTGGAAGGTCTTGTCCTTGAAGGACTCGACCTTGATGCGGGCAGCCTGACCGAGGTAGACCCTGCCGATGTCGGACTCGTCGACTTTGCCCTGGACGTAGACCTGACTGGTGTCTCCGATGGTCATGACGAGGGTAGCGGTGGAACCGAGAACAAGGATGGAGCTGACGGCGTCGCCAATCTCAACGTCCCGGGAGAGGATGGTTCCCTCCATGGGGGAGGTGATGGTGGTGTAGCTGAGCTGTTCTTCGAGTTGCTTGAGGGAGGCCTGGTTCTGGGCGACCTGCGCCTCGGCCTGGCGGAGCTTGGAGCTGTCGACGCTGATTTGCGAGACGGCTTTGTCGCGGGTGTTGGCGGCTGCGAGATATTTCTGTTGCGCGTCATCGAGCGACTGCTGCGAGACGACTCCCTGTTTCGACATCTGGAGGTTGCGCTCGTAGGTGTTTTTGTACATGGGAAGGTCGGGGGCTTCGGCGTTGACCTTGTCGTACTGGATTGAGGCTGCAGCGGCGCGGGCGTTGGATTCGGCGGCGGCGAGCTGGGCCTTCTGGGCGGCTACCTGATCGAGGATCTCCTGCTGGTCGAGTTGGGCGAGGACCTGCCCCTGCTTGACGTTATTGTTGATGTCGACGTCAAGGCGTGTGACGATGCCGGAGGCTTTGGATTTGACCTCGACTTTGGTGATGGGCTGGACCTTGCCGGTGGCGACGACAGAGCGGGCGATGTCTCCGGTCTCGGCTTTGGCAAGCTGAGACGGCTCAAACTTGGTGGTGTTGCCGCGGGCTGCGACTGCGATGCCAAGGGCAACTGCCACGACAAGGACAATGAGACCTGTCCAGAGCCAGAATTTACGTTTGGATTTACGCTGTGTGGCCAAAGGGTGCTCCCATTTGTTCGGTTAGTGAGTCGTCTCGGAGTGTGGTTACGCAAGAAGGTACCGCACGGTTCCATCGACGGGGGAGAAAGTTGCAGCGCCGGACTCAAAAGACGCTACATGGGTGTTTTTTGGACGTTGTGGCGTGTCAGGGAGGAAGCTCTCGGGAGGAGTTGCATGTATGAATTTTACGCGTATTTGCGGAGGACGCCCAGAACCTTGCCCTGAATGCTGACGCTGGCGGCCGGGGCGTAGATGGGGGACATTTCAGTGTTGGAGGGTTGCAGGCGAACCATGCTGCCTTCGCGGTAAAAACGCTTGAGGGTAGCGTCGGAACCGTCGACGAGGGCGACGATGATCTCGCCTTCACGGGCGGTTCGCGTGCGCTCGACCAGGACGTAGTCGCCGGAGACGATGTGCTCGTCGCGCATGGAGTCGCCACGGACTTCGAGGGCGAAGACCTCGCGGTTGCCGATGATGTCGGAGAGAGAGATGCTTTCCGCGGTCTCAATAGCCTCGACTGGCTGGCCGGCGGCGATTCTACCCATGAGGGGGAGGCGATCGGAGCCTTTTTTGCTGCTGCGCGCGGGAAGGACATCGATCGAACGACTGCGATTGTGGGCTCTCTGGAGAAGACCTTTGTTCTGCAAATTCGTAACGTGCTTGTGCACGGTGGCGAGTGAGCTGAGGCCCAGTCCATTGGCGATCTCCTCGTAGGAGGGGGAGTATCCGTTTTTCTGGGTGAAGCTGGAGAGAAAGTCGAGGACTTCCTTTTGCCGTCTCGTAATTGCCATGCGCATGATTGTAGCGAATAAAAGGCGAATTGCAAGCGCTTAAATTAAGCCGGGTCATTTCTTGCTACTGGGTACATCCGCATGGTGTGCCTCTGACTGCGCACAATTCCCATTTTGAAATTGCTTGCGCAAGAACTTGCAAAGATTTCTTGTAAAGCTGCGCGGGATGCACCAAGGTAATGACAACACAGCCGGATTAGTAATGTAACTACTGGCTATCGCGATGACTTTGGGTTTGGAGGATGAATGCGGGTCTTGATTGTTGAGGATGATGCTGCACTTGGTTTGTTTCTGCAAAAGGGGTTGAAGCTTGAGGGCCATGAGGTGTCCTGGGTTGGGGATGGCGAGGCGGCGCTGAGTTACGCCGCAGAGCATCGACCGGATCTGATTGTGCTGGACCTGAGCCTTCCGCGAAAAGATGGGACCGAGGTTCTGGCGGAGTTGCGCGGGCGATTCGATGAGACGGCGGTGCTGGTGTTGACGGGAAGAAGCCAGGTGGAGGAGCGCGTGAAGTGCCTGAATCTTGGGGCCGATGACTGCTTGTTGAAGCCTTTCAGCTTTCATGAGTTGACGGCGCGGTGCCGGGCGCTTTTGCGGCGGCGGGAGCAGTTCAGCGATCCGGTGTTGCGGCATGGCGATGTTGAATTGAACCGCATGGAACGCCGGGTGGTGCGAAATGGGCGGCTCGTAGAGCTCACTGTGAAGGAGTTTTCGCTGCTGGAGTATTTGCTGCAGAGGCGGGGGCAGTGCTGCAGCCGGAGCGAGTTGCTGAGGGAGGTTTGGCAGATGTCTCCGGATGCCGGAACCAATGTGGTGGATGTGTACGTGAACTATCTGCGGAAGAAACTGGGAGCGGCGAGCGCCGATGGCGATGATGGTTCCGTGATTGAGACGGTGCGGGGCGAGGGCTACCGCATGGGCGTTGGCAGGATAGCGATGCGGGCGGGCGATTTCCCCTCGAGTGCGGCGTTTGCCGGTGCCTGAGATTACTCAATATGACGGCCGCACGGAGTTAGTGGAACGGATCGATCTGGCACTGCACGGTCTTTGCCAGCCATTAACGGTGTTGCAGTGCCGGTTGGCGCTGGGAGAGTTGATGGGCAATCCGGACGCGATGCGAGAGGCAATTCGGGAAGGGTTGCAGGAGTGCGCACGGATGAACAAGACAGTTGGAACAATGCGAGCGATGTTGCAACAGGTCATGGTGGCTACTGACAACGAGAGGGTAGGGTGAGCAAGATGAATATGGGACGGGATATGGTATCGAACGACGAAGCGGCGGAGGTCGCCGGGATGCGCACAGTTGTGTTGGCGAGTGCGGACGCAGGATTGCGGCAGAGGCTGCGCACCTCGCTCACTGGACTGCGGTGGCAAGTGCGTGAGGCTGCCGGCGGCGCAGAGGCGATGGCGCAGTTGGAGGACTCACGATCGGAGGCTCTGCTGGTGGACAGTTGGCTTCCGGACCTTGAGGTGGGTGAGTTTGCGACGGTGATTCGCATGCTGTATCCGTCGATGGAACTGTTGCGTGTGGATGGGGGAGTCGATGGCGGAGCGCGGAGCCCGAGGCGGAATGAGTTGCTGCACGCTCTTCGGGAGGCGCAGAACGCTCCTCTGAACGATACGTCGACGTGGGCCGCGGCTCAGGATACGGTGCCGGTTGCGCCGAAGACGTTTGCGCGGGCGGCATTGCCGTTGCGGAAGGACTATGGTCTCGATGAGCCGCAGCCGCGTGCGCGGGACGAGGAGGCGCGACTAGACTCGGCGCGGCAGGCATTGTCGGTGCTGATGGGACGGCCTGAGACAGCGCGGCCGGTGGCACAGAGAGAACCGATGTTGCCGGAGATGGTTGGGACGAGTGAACCGATGCGGGAACTGGCACGGCTGATTCGGCTGGTGGCGCCGCGGTCGACGACTGTCTTGATTGAAGGAGAGACGGGGACGGGAAAAGAGGTTGTTGCGCGAGCCGTGCACCGATTGAGCGAGCGGGCGGGTAAACCTTTTGCGGTGTTGAATTGCGCGGCGATTCCGGAGGCGTTACTTGAGGCCGAATTGTTTGGACATACTCGCGGGGCGTTTACGGGAGCGGTGCAGTCGCGGACGGGGCGGATCGAGGCGGCCAATGGCGGGACGCTGTTTCTCGATGAGATTGGCGAGATGCCAATGGCGCTGCAGGCGAAGATGTTGCGGTTTCTGGAGTGCGGCGAACTGCAACGAGTGGGGGATAACGAGACGATGCGAGTCGATGTGCGGGTGATCGCCGCGACGCATCAACCGCTGGAGAGACTGGCTTCCAGCACAGGGGCTGAGCGAACGTTTCGACTGGATCTTTATCATCGGCTTGCGGTCTTTCCGGTGGAGGTGCCTGCACTGCGGGAGAGGATGGACGATCTGAGATCTCTGTCCGAATATTTCCTGGAACAGATGGGAAAGGAGATGCCGCGGAAACGATTGACGGGGGAGGCTTTGGCGAAGCTTCATGAACATACCTGGCCGGGAAATGTGCGGGAGTTAATGCATGTGCTCGAACGCGGCGCAATCCTTGCCGGAGACAGGATGGAGATTGGGACCGACGAGATTCGATTTCGGAGAGTGACGCGGGGATAAGTTTTCGTCGCTGCATTAAATCGTGTGAATAAGAGCGCTCTCATTTGAGGGCGCTTTGCTTTGGTGGCTGGACTGCATGTGTCCTAGCGTGGAGGTGACGCGATGCAGACGACGACGGGGCTGAGCGATGCGCTGGGGCAATACCTGGATCTGACCAGCCGCCAGTTGCAGTTGACGGCCAGCAATATGGCCAATGTAGATACTCCTGGTTTCAAAACGCAGGGGTTCGATTTTGAGCAGGAGTTTGCGCGGCAGTTGAATGACACTGCTGGGGCGACGGGACTCGAGGGCGCGCAGGTTTCCGCGCAGGATGTGGACGGCCTGGTGGCTCGGCCCGATGGAAACAATGTGTCGATGGACCGCGAGGGATTGCAATTGGCGAAGGCGCAGATGCAGTTCAAGCTTGGGGTTCAGTTGTTGAAGGGTGAGTTTTCCTCTGTGATGAGTGCAATTCATATGGATACGAAATAACGATGAATCTTTTTGGGGTAATGGATGTGAGCGGTTCTGCGCTGCAAGCAGAGCGGGTGCGGGCTGAGGTGGTGGCTTCGAATATGGCCAATGCCGAGACGACGCGGACGCCGGATGGTGGCCCTTATCAGCGGCATCATGTGGTGTTTCAGGCCCAGGACGGCGGGAGTTTTCAGGATTCGCTGGTGAGCCAGATGAATGGTAGTTTGCATGGTTCTGCCGGGAGCGGGCTTGGAAGTGCGCCTGCTGCATTCGGTGGCGGTTTGACGGCGGCGAACGGTGCACCGGGAGGCGTGGCTGTGGCCGGAGTCATCAGCGATGCAAGCGCACCGCTTCAACGGTATGACCCGGATCATCCTGATGCTGGACCGGATGGGTTTGTGGCGTATCCGGATATCAATCCACTGACGGAGATGGTGGATCTGATGGGCGCGACGCGATCGTATGGAATGAATGCTTCGGCGATCCAGGCGGAAAAGGGAATGTTTTCGTCGTCGCTCGATCTCTTGAAGTAGGGCTGCCTGTTGGCACGCAACCTGGAACAAAAAAATCTGAGGAGGAAGTGTGAGCGTAATGTTTGGTGGTTCAGGAGCGGTGGGTGGGTTGAGTGCAGGAGTCGTGAATGATGGCTTTTTGAGCGATGCAGGTGTCAGCGCCACCAGCACCGGCGCCTCTACGGGCGTACCGTTCGCTGGGATGTTTCAGTCGATGGTGCAACAGACGAGTGCTCTGGATCAGAAGGCGTCGCAGGCGGTGACAGGGCTGCTGAATGGCTCTGGCGTGGAGATTCACGACGCGATGATTGCGACGCAGAAGGCGAGTATGGCGTTTGAGTTGGCGCTTCAGGTCCGCAATAAAGCTGTTGGCGCGTATCAGCAGATGATGGGCATGCAGTTTTAGAGTTTCCGACTTTTCGGGTTGAAGAGATGCTGAGGCGAGATGGCAGAGACAGAGCAGACGAGTGGAACGGGAATGATGCAGCGAGCGGGACAGCCCGTCGCCGGTGCGGCGGCAGCGGGGCCGATGGAGAAGGGTCTGGCGATAGCATCTGCGCTGCGCGACCGGCTGATGGCGATGCCGGCAGGGAAGCGAACATGGCTGATTGCGTCGGCGGTTTTTCTGGCTGCGATGTGTGCGGCGATGGTCTGGTTTGCCGGACGGCCTGACTGGCGGGTGTTGTTCAGCGGACTCGATGGCAAGGATGTACAGCAGGTGTCGCAGGAGTTGGCGGCGGCGGGGATTCCGTATGAGACGACGGCAGATGGCGCGGGAGTGCAGGTGCCGGCGGAGATGCTGGATAAAGCTCGCATGGAGGTGGCGGCGAAGGGTATGCCGCAGACGGGGCGGTTGGGATTCGAGCTGTTTGATAAACCGAACTGGGTGGGGAGCGAGTTTGACGAACGTGTGAACTATCAGCGGGCGCTGGAGGGTGAGTTGGAGCATACGATTGGAACCTTAGGGGTGGTGAAATCGGCGCGCGTGCATCTGGTGCTGCCGCAGGCTTCGTTGTTTGCGGCTGAGGAGAAGATGGCTAAGGCTTCCGTCGTGCTGAAGCTGAAACGGCCATCGGTCGATCCGGAGCAGGCCGATGCGATTCGCAGCCTGGTGGCAGGTTCCGTGGAGAGCCTGAGCGTGGACCAGGTGACGCTGGTGGACGCGGACGGACGAGTGAACTTCAAGCAACGATCGGGTAACGCTGCTGAGGCGGATGCAGAGGAGGCCATGGAGGCGAAGCTTGTGGCGATGCTCGAACCACTTGCGGGGCGCGACAATGTGCGGGCGACGGTGAATGTGAGTTATGACGAAGGCAGCGAAGAGCGAACCGACGAGGTTTACGACCCTGGCCAGGTGGCGGCGCTGACTATGCAGAAGAGTGACCAGACCTCGACACCGCGCGGGCTAACTTCCGGAGTTCCGGGGACCGCGAGTAACTCTCCTGCAGGTTCACCAGAGGGTTCGGTTGCGGGTTCCCAGGCAGCGGCTGCGCCAGGTACGCCACCGTTGCTGCAGAAGCAGGCGTTGCCGGTCTATCCGCAGCAGGGCGCGGGGCAAGGCCAAACTCTCCATGAAGAGAATGGGACCTACGGAGTTACAAAACATCTGGTGCATATTGAGCAGGCTCCGGGACGAGTCAAGCGCGTGTCGGCGGCTGTCGTTGTGAATGATCGCAGTATGACTGAAGGAACGGGGAAGCTTGAGCATGTGGTGTGGAAGCCGCGGAGCGCGGAGGAGATGCATCGCCTGGAGGAGCTGGCTCAGGCTGCCGTGGGTTACGACGTGCAACGCGGAGACCAGGTAGTGATTCAGAACGTGAGCTTCAGCAGCAATGCTCCGGAGATAAAGCCACCGGCAATGGACAGGGTTATAGAGGAGGCGCGTGGATTGCTGCATACGCAACCGGGCCTGATGAGGACGGCGGTGATTGGTATCTGCGGCGTGCTGCTTGTGCTGTTTGTGTTGCGGCCTTTGACGAGGCAAGTGACGGCGACGCTGAGGGAACCGGTGTTACTGACCGCAGGTGCTACTACAGCGGGCGTCTTTGAAGACCGAGATGAGGTTGCAGCAGGACAGGGCGGGACGGAGGAGGAGATGCTTCTTCCGCGAGCAAAGAATAAGACACATCAATTGCAGCAGGGAATATTCGAGCACGTCTCGGAACATATTCGACGCGAGCCGGCGCAGAGCACACGGTTGCTGGAGGCGTGGATCGGGTCGTCTGAGGAGAGAAACTAATGGGAGCAACGGCGCAGTTTTCAGGGGTAGAGGCGATACGGCAGAATCCGCTGTTGTTGACGCCGGATGCCGGGTTTGTGCCGGCAGATATGCCGGGATTGCGGAAGGCTGCGATTCTAATGGTCGCGATTGGCGATGAGCTAGCGAAGACATTGTTTCAGAGCCTCTCGGAGATCGATGTGCAGCGGGTGACCGACGAGATTACGCGGCTCGGCGATGTTCCCGCAGCGCAATTGACACAGGTTCTGACGGAGTTCTACGGACTGCTGGAGACGCAACAGTATATGGTGCGAGGCGGCCCGGACTACGCGCTGAAGTTATTGACGGAGGCCTTTGGAGCTTCGCGAGCCGAGGAGCTGCTGCAGCAGGTGAGGAAGATTCGCGAACGCAACAGCGGCGATATGGCGAAGTTGCAGGATATCGATCCTCAGCATCTGGGCAAGTTTCTTGAGAATGAGCATTCGCAGACAGTAGCCCTGGTACTTGCGCACCTGGACGCGAAACGCGCATCGACGGTGTTGATGAATCTCCAAGGTGCAATGCGAGTCGATGTGGTGCGAAGACTTGCGGAGATGCGTCAGTTCTCTCCGGAGATGGCGCAGACGGTGGCGATGGCGCTGCACAAGCGCATGGAGAAGATGGGCTCGAGCGGCAGAAAGTCTTATTCCGGCTTCAAGGCTGTCGCTGAGTTATTGAATCGCCTGAACCAGACAGAAAGCCGGGGGATATTGGAAGAGATTGAACAGTCCGAGCCGAAGGTTGCGATCGGGATACGCGAGCTGATGTTTGTGTTTGAGGATCTTGTAACAGTTCCGGCGGAGAGTATTCGCGAGTTTGTGAGTGCGGCAGACAAAAAGGTGCTGGCGATGGCGCTGAAGGGCGGGAAGGACAACGTGAAGGCTCACCTGTTCCGAGCGATGAGCTCTCGCGCGGTAGAGATGTTGAAGGAGGATATGGAGGTGCTGGGGCCGGTGCGGATGAGAGATGTCGGGCTGGCACAGCAGGAGTTGCTGGGGTTGGCGCGGCAGCTCGAGAGTGAAGGCAAGATGATTCTCAAGATGGAGGTTGACGATGATCTCGCCGTCTGAGAGCACGGGAGTGGCGGCTGACGAAGGCGGCGTTCGGATTGGAGCTCCGGCTCGATTGCTCAATGCGGAAATCCGGGGGGTATCGCGGCTTGAATTTTATCCTCTGGAAAAACCGGAGGTTGCCAAGAAGATTGAGCCGGACGCGGTTGAGACTCTGCTGAAGGAGGAGGTGTCGCAACTCGATGGCCGACTGCGGTCTCAGGCGGAAGAGATGACCGCGAAGGTGGAGAAGGCGTGGAGCGAGGCAAAGATCGAGGCTCGTCATGAGTGGGAGAAGGATCTGGAAGCGAGAGTTGCGGCGGAACGGTCTGCAATCCTGGACGTTTGCGAAGAGTTTCGCAAGGAGCGCGCAAGATATTTTGCTGGAGTCGAAGGCGAGGTTGTAAAGCTTGCCTTGGCAATTGCGGCGCGCGTCCTGCATCGTGAAGCGAAACTGGATCCTTTGTTGCTGACCGGCGTTGTGAGGGTCGCTCTGGAGAAGCTGGCAGAGGGTAGCGCGGCTGTGCTGCGGGTTCCTCTAAGTTCGGTTGAGGATTGGCGCGGTTTTTTTGCAGATGGTTCTGAGTCAGCGCTTCAAATAGTTGGCGATGAGCGCCTTGCCGCCGGAGAAGGTGTGCTCAAAACGAACGTCGGCCGAGTGGAGCTTGGTGTTAGCGCTCAACTGGAGGAGATCGAACGCGGATTTTTCGATTTGATGCAGCGGAGGCCTGCGTGACAAGCGGGGCGCAGGATATGACGTTGCCGGGCGCGGTGAATCTGACTTCCTATCTGACACAACTTGAGTGTCGGCCTGCCTGGCGATGGAGTGGGCGCGTGACAGAGGCCAACGGACAGACGATTGAGGCGGAGGGGCCGCTTTGTTCCGTGGGTGAGTGTTGCGAGATTGTCGACGGCGAAGGACAGAGGCACCGCGCCGAGGTGATTGGGTTTCGTGGACGGCATGTGGTTGCGATGCCGTTGAAGGCGACACAGGGAATTCGATACGGGGATGCAGTGCTGGCGATGGGGGTAACACCGGGGATTGCGGTCGGGGAAGAGATGGCGGGGAGGATTGTCGATGCGCTGGGCTTGCCGCTGGATGGTATGGCTGCGCCGCGAGCGCAAGAGGTGCGGCCACTCGACGGAACAGTGCCGCACCCAATGGAGCGCGAGGCTATCAAGGAGCCGTTACAGACCGGGCTTCGCGTGCTGGACGGAATGTTGACAGTCGGAAGAGGGCAGCGCATCGGTATCTTTGGTGGTTCGGGTGTTGGAAAGAGCACGCTGATTGGAATGATGACACGGAATACTGCGGCAGACCTGACGGTCGTTGGCCTGGTGGGCGAACGGGGGCGAGAGGTGCGGGAGTTTGTGGAGGATTCGCTGGGCGAAGAGGGACGCAGGCGGTCTGTGGTGTTGGTTTCGACCTCGGATCAAAGCCCGTTGCTGCGGATGCGAGCTGCGATGGCGGCCACGTCAGTCGCCGAGTTTTATGCGGCGCGCGGGAAGCATGTGCTGCTGGTGCTCGACTCGCTAACACGGTATGCGATGGCGGCGCGTGAGATTGGGCTGGCGGCGGGAGAGCCTCCGACGAGCAAAGGATATACGCCGTCGGTCTTTGCGCGGCTGGCGAAGCTAGTGGAGCGAGCAGGCAATTTTCAAAACGGAAGCATCACCGCGTTCTACACGGTACTGATGGAGGGCGACGATCAGCAGGAGCCAGTGGTGGATGCGGTTCGGTCGTTGCTGGATGGGCATGTGGTGTTATCACGCTCGATGGCGGCGTCCGGATGGTATCCGCCGGTGAATGTACTGGACTCATTGAGCCGATTGATGCCCGCGGTTACGATGCCGGAGCACAGAGCGCAGGCGGCTACGGTGCGAAGATTGCTGGCTGCGCATGCGCGATCGGAAGATTTAGTCCGGATCGGCGCGTACAAAGCCGGAACAGATGAAGATCTCGATCGCGCGATACGGGCGATGCCTTCGCTCCGTGGATTTCTCGAACAAAAAAGTGACGAGCGGGTGACGATGCAGGAGAGCATAACGCGGTTGAAGGCTCTGGAGCTGTAGGCGATGCAGGCACGACTGGAGATGCTCAAGCGATTGGCGGCTTTGTATATCTCGGTGGAGGAGATGCATTCGGTTGAATTGACGAGGACAACCGCGGCTGTTCGTGAGGCGCAGCAGGCCATCGTGTCAGAGGACCACATGGTGCAATCGGCGCGGGTGGATGGCCGTGGAGCTTTGCAACGAGAGGACAGCATGGGATGGATGATGGCGGAGACTCTTCGGGAGGCGGCTGCGCGGAGGCGGCAAGAGTTTGAGCAGCTTCGTCTCAAGCGCGAGGAGTTGAAGGATGCGGCCAGGGAGCAGTATGTCGCAAGCCGTCTGAAGAAAGAGCAGATACAACGTGTCTTCAACGATATTGCGGCCCGGGTGGAGATGGAAGAGGGGCGCCGGACGCAGGCTGCGTTGGATGACCGTTTTGCCGCTCGAAGACGATGGACCGATGCTCGCGAGAAACTGCGAAACGAGTAGCAGATGAAAGGTTTCTAATGCTTTGGAATCTGAGTTTGGCTTGTGGAATGCAGATGCATTCATCGCGAGAGCGGGGCGAAGAACAACGATGATGAGTGCGGCAATTCTAGTACCGATGAGCGCCGAACAGACGAGTTTGCCACCGGCTTCGTCCGATATGTCTTCGCATGCCGGGCAGGAAGATCTCTCCTTTGCAAAGAAGTTCAGTGAGCGGGTTGGTGACCCCGTCATGCTGGGCGTGAAGACTTCTGCCGTTGAGCCTGCGATCCCGCCGGTGGCAGTGAAGAGGACGGAGGCCGCAAAATCGGGTGTGACCGCCAGCATCGGCGGAGAGAAGCAAAGAATCTCTGCCGGTCAGGAGATCTCAGCGCAGGGTGAATTGCAGAATGCTGTTGCCAGGAGGATTGTTCAGTCGGAGACGACTGCTGTTGCGGGGACGCGAGCGAAGATGGCTGGGGGAGACTCTACGACGGTGAAAGAGGCTATGCCTTCACCGCAGGCAGAGGCTTCGAGAAAAGAGGTTGTGGCCGCTCTTCCTAAACCTGAAGCTCTTCCTGTTGCTGTGCCGAGAGGGAATGAGCCTGTCCAGCCGGCCGTGGCGCCGGATGGAGATGCTCTTTTGACATCGGGAGGCAATGGGCCCGTCGTTTCGAATCAGACGGCGGCGGCTGAAGAGAAGACGAACGATGTCATTCCTGAGAAGAAGGCGGCAAAGCCAGAGGTTAGCGCCGTCACGGCCAAGAGCGTACAGAAGCCTGTGCGGACAGCAGTGATTGGAGCCGTGAAAGAGGGTACTTCTACTTCGGGAATGTCTACGGAAAGCTTGATGCCTATGGTCGGACAAGGGGATACGGCAGTTATAGTCCCCGGAAGCGAGAGCGGGAAAGCAAGTGTGGAGGTAAGCAAGACCGATTCCGAAGTAGCAACGATTCGAGCTGGAGTTGCTCCTGCAGCCGTGGATGGCTCGGTTCGCAACGGGAACGAATATAGAGCTAAAGCCGATGTTGCTGTGGATGCCGAATCGCCTGTGTCTGTTGCAGATGATCCGAAGACAATAGAGAAGCCAGACGTGGATATGGAGAAGATGACGGCTGTTGCGGGGCCTTCAGCCCTCGGCAACGAAACCAAAGCACAAGATGGGCCCGATGCCGCTGCAACGGTGGTTCATGCGATGTCTGGAGGCGCTGAAGCCTCATTGGGTTTTGCGCCCGGAGTGATTGCACCCGGAGAGGTTCGAGATGTGACTTCTACGAAGCTAGCGGTTTCGGATGCGGGAGCTCATCCTGCAGGCGTGCTTGCAGAGTCGAGGGAACAGGATGGGTCTGGCGGAGTTGCGACATCGATGGATGGAATGCCTCGGATGTTGGTGGCTACACCGACTACGCTCGAGGTTGGTATTGCAAATGGGACACATGGTTGGTTGAAGGTTCGTGCGGAGATGGTTGACGGGGGTGAGATTCATGCATCGGTTTCGACCGCGTCGCCTGCCGGGCTGGAGATTTTGCACAGGGAGCTTCCCTCATTGACGACCTATTTGCAACAGGAAAAGGTTGCGGTGAATACGGTCGCTATTCATACCGCCGCAGTTGAGCCTGTCGAGCGGAGAGGCTCCAGCGCCGATATGGGCGGCGCGGGCCAGACACCACAGAACGGCGAAGGAAGAGAGCGGCCGCAGAGTAGCGGCCGGGTGACTGCGGGCCGCGATGGTGAGGCGGTCGGGTATCAGGAAGATGATGCGGATGGATTATCGCCGCTTGCAATCTTTGGTGGCGGAAGTTGGTTGAGCGTAAGGGCCTGACCAGACGAAGTTGAACAAACGTAGGAAATCGTGAAAAGGAGAGGTAAAGATGGATTTGCTAAGTCTTAATTCGATTGCAACATCAGGGGCGTCAGCGGCAGGGACAGTGGCTTCAGCACTGGCTCCGCGCGGCACGAGCATCCAGGCGACGCCAAAAGATTCAACGACTGGAACGACAACCGGCAGTAGTGGCAGCGCTGCAAGCGATTCATCGGATATTACATCGAGTGACTTCCTCACATTGCTGGTGAGCGAGTTGCAAAACCAGGACCCAACTCAGCCGACGGATCCGAATTCATATATTACCCAACTGGCGCAGGTGAACAGCCTCCAACAGTTGATTTCAATCAATCAAGGGGTCGGTACGCTCGATGGTGCGGTGTCTGGTTCTGGCAGCTCATCGTCTTCTAGCACCGGCTCGACCGGCAGCTCAAACGCAATCCCGGGCTGATCGAAACGAGAGATGTCGCTGGAGACGGGCAATAGGATTCAGATTCATTAGAACAAACAGGACAGTAACAAAAAATAAGGAGAACGGCATGGGAAATTTTTCGATAGCACTGTCTGGATTGGAGGCCGATTCAGTCGCGCTGAATACGATCGGCAACAATCTGGCGAACCTTAACACGACGGCTTACAAAGGGCAGACGACCTCTTTCGAGGATCTTTTTTATCAGCAGATTGGAGAGTCCGGATCCGGAGATGCAATTCAGGTTGGAGCCGGAACGAAAGTCGCGGGAACGAGCACCGACTTCACTGAAGGAACGATCTTGCCAGACACGAACGTGAACTCTGCGGACATGGCCCTGGCCGGCAACGGCTTCTTCGTCGTGGAGCAGGATGGTGTGCAGTCGTTGACCCGAGCGGGAAACTTTCAACTGAGTTCGAACGGCGATCTGATCACCCAGGATGGCCAGCAGGTGATGGGTTATGCGGCGGTGAATGGGGTGGTTAACCAGAACTCGAGTTTGGCGCCGATTACGATTCCAGTGGGCGTGAATGAAGGGGCGCAGGCGACGCAGAACATTTCCGTGACGGCAAATCTGAACTCGAATGCGACGGTGGGTACAACGTTTTCATCTCCGGTGCAGATATTCGACTCACTGGGTCAAAGCCACCAGGCTACGGTGGACTACACCAAGACGGGAACCAATACCTGGAGTTATACAGTTGCACTGCCTCCGGGGGATGCAACTGGAACGCCGGTGAACAATACCGGAACGTTGACGTTCGATTCGTCGGGAAATCTGATTGAGCCGACTACAACTCCCTGGCCTTCGGGCACAGCAGTGACTGTGGGAACTACCGTCCTTGATTCGAATGGCGATTTGGAGAGAGTGACCTCCGTGTCCGGTACGGGCACAACAGGGGCTGCAGCTCCGGCGTGGAACACCACGGTGGGTGGAACTACTACAGATAACACCGGGGCTAATCAGGTGGTGTGGACAAATCTTGGAACAGTGAGTCCGATCGCGAGTCCTATTACTTTTCCTGGGCTGACAGATGGCGCAAGTGATCTCAGCTTCAACTTTAACCCGAACAACAGCAGCGGAACTCCGACAATTTCACAGCTGGCGTCTGCTTCGACTAACACGGGGAGCAGCCAGGATGGTTTTGCCAGTGGGGTTTTTCAGAGCTTTGTCGTTGATTCCTCGGGGTTGATCACTGCGCAGTTTAGCAATGGCCGCACTTCGACGGTCGGTCAAATGGCTGTGGCGACGGTCGCCAATACGGAGGGGTTGACGGCTTCCGGGGGAAATAACTTTACAACGACGGCGGCGTCCGGCCCGGCAACGGTCGGTGTGGCTGGGGCTGGCGGCCGTGGCACATTGGATGATGGCGCGCTGGAACAATCCAACGTCAATATTTCAACAGAGTTTTCTAATCTGATTGTCGCGCAGCGCGCGTTTGAAGCGAACTCAAAGACAGTGACAACGTTCGATACGATATCGCAGGATGTGATCGCGATGGTGCGATAACAGAGTTTTAAAACCGGCCGAGGCGTGGCAGCGGGTACGACCACCGAAGTGGTCTTCCAGGCTGTTCGCCTCGGTTGTTCTTTTTCTATGTGCGAAGATCGCAAGACAGGTTTCTGCTCAGGGGCTCTCAGCCTAAAGATTCGCTAATCTTTGGGCTTGCTCTTCTGGCCACCGGCTTGCATTTCTTCAAGCCATCATGGCTACTTCTCCTACGGTCCTGGCTAGTACTTCTACTGCGTCTCCAACTTCGGCCGCGCCACCCGCAATTGCTAAGTTTCCCCTTCTCCCGATGCTGCTTGCGGTAGTAGCGGGAGTCGTAATTGCCGGGTTAGGTATCGGTGTCGTGTATTACCTCGCACGCACAGGCCGGATTCCTATGGAACGAGGCACAGAAACAAAAAAAGAGGCGGATGTGCCAGCTTCTACCCATGCAATGGTTCTGGAGCCGCTGCTGGTGAACCTTGCCGATGCTGGTGGAACTTCTTACTTGCGGGTGGCTTTGACCTTGCGACTTGCCGATGTAGCCGACAAGAAGAGTTCTAAGGCAAAAGACGAAAAAAACAAAGATGACAAGAGTTCTGATGATTCCATTGCTGCAGTGCGGGACACGGTACTAACGGTTCTGGGGCGTCAGGCGGCGGATGACCTACTTGCGACCGACGGTAAAGATCAGTTGAAGGCAAAGCTGAAAGCAGCTCTGGCCCAACGTAATTCCGATTTGAAGTTAGTGGATATATTCTTCACCGATTTTCTTGTGCAGCGCTAAGTAGGTATTGAAGACAAAGAATGGGAGAGCAGAGGCGATGACAGGAACAGAGTTGGCAACGCGGAGAGACGAAGGTATGAGAGCGGCGGCCTTCGAGTTGGCACGAATAGCTCCGAAGGTTCCGTGGATGGAGCGGATTGAAGAGCATCCTTCCTGGGAGACGCTAGCGCAGTTACGGACTTCGATACGGGCGGGAGTAGCTTTGAACCGCTTCACGGTGAGAGATCTGCTTGCGATGAAGGAGGGGCAGGTGTTTGAGAGCCTCTCATCAGCTACGGAGGATGTGCCTGTGAAGATCGGCCAGGTGCAGGTGGGATGGAGTGAGTTCGAGGTGCTGGAACATACGATGGCGTTGCGACTGACGCGATTAGGGTAAGAAGCCTCGCTGCGAAGCTGTGGCCAGAAGCGGATGGAGAGACTAGCCCTGTTCCTTCAAGTGGATGAATTGGGCGATAGAAGGATGACATTACAAATGGTTAAGGTTCGCGAATTGAACACGACTGCGGTTCCCGACAATCACGGCCTTGCAGCTTGGATTCTTGCTCTGCTGCGAGACGGGAGTGGTCAGCGACAGGCGCAGCGTAGACAGTTGCAAGTTGTGGAAACGTTGCAGCTAGGAGGGAAGAAGCAACTGATGCTGGTGAGTTGTGCGGGTGAGAATTTCCTGGTTGGGGCTGGTGTCGATAGCGTGGAGACGATTGTTCGAGTGAGAAGTGAACGATCAGCGGATGCGGCGGAGAAGACTGAGCAATGTCGGTAACGTTTCGGTTGCGGTGGTTGGGATGGGCAGTTGCCGGGCTGATGGCGCCGTTGCCCTTGATGCGCGCGCAGACAGAGAAGCCGCGGGTTGTCGCGATGGAGTCTTCGGCGGCCGCCAGTGGGAATCACGTGGTTTCGAGTTCGAGCAAGAGTGGCGCTAAAGCGCACGCGACAGGAGTAAGCGCCAGCGCCGCAGCAAATGCAAGTGAAGCTAAAAAAGATGGTTCGATCGCGTCGGAGCTAGCGAGCAGCAAGAGTGTGCCGTGGTCGATTGTTGTAGGGCTGACGCTGCTGACGCTGCTGCCCGCACTTTTATTGTCGATGACCCCGATGGTACGGCTTCTGGTGGTCTTTCATTTTTTACGCCAGGCGCTGGGAACGCAAACCGCTCCATCGAACCAGATTCTGATGGGACTGGCATTGATGATGACGTGGTTTCTGATGCAGCCAGTGTTGCTGGCAGTGGAGAAGACCGCGGTTGCGCCGTACAGCGCCGGCACAATTACCGGAGAGCAGGCTTTGATTCTTGGCGCAGCGCCGGTGAAGCAATATATGTTGCGTTATGCGCGGGAGAAGGACCTCGCCATATTTGCTTCGGCGGGGATGGTGGCGCGGCCAAACAAGAGAGAAGATCTGCCGATTCAGGTGGTCGTGCCTGCGTACATTCTGAGCGAGCTGAAGGCTGGATTTCAGATCGGCGCGGTGCTGTTCCTGCCGTTTCTTCTGGTCGACCTGGTCGTGGCAAGTATTACGACTTCGATAGGCATGATGCAACTGCCGCCAGTGGTGATCTCGACGCCGCTGAAGATTCTGCTCTTCGTGATGGTTGATGGCTGGAGCCTGCTGGCGGATCAGTTGATCAAGAGCTTCTAAGGCCGCAAGGCGATTTGTGAATAAAGATTGGAGAGCGATGGGGCCGGATCAGACGGTTGAGATCATGCGGAGGGTATTGATTGAAGCGCTGCTGGTGAGCGCTCCGATTTTGGCGACGGCAGCTCTCGTGAGTCTTGCGGTGAGCCTGCTTCAAACGTTGACGAGTGTGCAGGAGCAGACGTTGACGGCGGTGCCAAGGCTGATCGTGGTGTTTGTTGTCGTCATGGCGATGTTGCCCTGGATGGTGCATCATCTGGTGGAGTTTACGGTGCATATGTTCACTGGCTTTCATAAGTATTTGGGATAAGGATGGCATGAATCACGAACTGAGCGGATTGATCGAGGATTGGCCCCAGTACCTCACCGCTGCGGTGTTGGTGATGGTACGGCTCAGCGGACTGATGGTATTCGCACCGGTGTTCTCATCGTCCGCGGTTGCGCCCCGAATCAAAGCCGGATTTGTGTTTGCGATGACAGCGCTGCTTGCTCCGGCAGTAGCGGCGGTTCCAGGTGCGCGGGCTGTGCTTGATGGGAGGGCATTGCTGGGAGAGCTCGGCGTGGGTCTTGTGTTTGGGCTTTCCTTGATGTTGCTGAACGAGGCGTTGATCTTTGCCGGCACATTGTTGGGGTTGCAGTTCAGCTTTTCGCTGGTAAATCTGCTTGACCCGAATTCGATGATCGAGACCCCTGTGCTTGGAGAGATGTTGAATTGGCTCTGTGTGCTTGTCGTTATCGGCTCCGGTCTGGACAGAAGTCTTCTGGCGGCGGTCGTGCGCAGTTTCTCGGCCGTGCCGGTAGGACAGGCGGTTATCCAGGCGAAGACCGGTCTGGCGCTGGCGATGATGGCCGGGGGAATTTTTCTGGCAGGGCTACAACTGGCAGCTCCGGTGATGGCCGCGGCTTTGACAGTAGAGGTCACAATTGCACTGGTGGCACGGTTGTCTCCGCAACTTCCAGCGATGGTAGTGAGCATACCGCTAAAGACGATGGTTTCGTATCTGATATTGATTGCAAGCCTGGCGCTATGGCCCGGGTGGATCGAACGGCATTTTACGGCTCTGCTGGATGCCGCGGCAAAGATGCTGGTGCGCGCATGAGCAACGCAACGCAGAGAAAATTTGCGGATCGACAGTTGGACCGCTTTGCTCTCGACGATCGGGATCTCGTCAAGGTCGAGGGCTATGGCCGATAAGGGCACAGAGCAGGCTACACCGCTACGGAAGAAGAAAGCGCGGGATCGCGGCGACAGTGTTCACAGCCGCGAGCTGCTTTCAGCGATGGCGATGCTGGGCGGCGTCATGATGCTGGGTTCGCTTTCAAATGGGTTCGTCTCGAGTTGGCGCACCGCGTATTTCGCCAGCCTGCGCGCGGCGATTGTGACTGGAAACGATCAAGGCGGAGAGCGACTTCTGGTTGGATCGGTGCGGCAAATACTATTGCCGGTGCTGATGCCGGTTGGACTGATAATGGCGGCGAGCTTCGCGGGAGCACTTGTATCCGGGGTAGGACAAAGCGGGGGCATACGGATTCAGCCAACTGCGGTGCAGCTAAAGTTTGCGAAGTTGAATCCGGTAACAAATCTTGGAAATTTGTTTAGCTTGAGATCGGCCACACGCATAACAAAGTCGCTGGCGCCAGCCGTGGTGATGGCGATATTTGGATGGGGGGCGTTGAAGGCCTTGATGAATCCAATGCCGGTGATGAGCTTGTCCCGGCTGCCAGCAACTTTTTCAACGGCGTATCGACTCGCGTTGGATGCAGCCTGGGTGACGCTGGTGTGGTCCGGGCTCGACTATGCGATGGAGTGGAGGAGCTGGAATCAGCGGCTGAAGATGAGCAAGCAGGAGTTGCGCGATGAGATGCGGGACTCGATGGGTAATCCTCAAATTAAAGCAAAGATCCGTCAGATCCAACGTGCGATGCGCAAACGCAGGGTGAAGGCGGACATGTCGCGTGCAAGTGTGGTGATTACGAATCCGACCCACTACGCGGTGGCGTTGGAGTTCAGTTTTGAGACGATGTCGGCGCCGACAGTGCTGGCAAAGGGGCGAGACCTGTTGGCAGCAGAGATTCGCGAGGAGGCACGATGGGCCGGAATTCCGATCATTGAAAACCCGCCGCTTGCGCGGAGTTTGTATAAGACGGTCGAACCGGGACAGTCTATTCCGTTTGAGTTGTACGCGGCCGTGGCGGGGATTCTGGCTTATCTGTACCGGAAAAAAGTTGAGGAACGCGCGCGGAGCGACCGCCAGGTGAAAGAGAAAGAACAGAGGATGTATCAGGAAACAAGCCGTACCGATTGGAGAGGCAACGTGGGAATTGCGGGGATGCGGGATTTTCGAGGTGGAATGTGAGCGAGACGGTTCCAGGCAGAAATAACGGTTTTCAGATGGCCAAACTGCAGACGCTGCTCTTGCCAGTGGCGGCGATCAGCATGGTGTTCGTCATGATCATTCCAGTACCGAGCGCAGTGCTGGATATTTTGCTGGCGGCTTCGATCACCGCGTCGGTGATCGTATTTTTGACAGCGGTGCAGGTGCGGCGTGCAGTAGATTTTTCGGTATTTCCGACGCTCCTGCTCTTGCTGACGCTGTTTCGATTGTCACTGAATCTGGCCTCCAGTCGAAGGATTCTGCTGCATGGACAGGAGGGTACAGGTGCGGCCGGCTCGGTGATCGAGGCCTTCGGTCAGTTTGTTGTGGGCGGGAATTATGTGGTGGGACTGGTCCTCTTTCTTGCTCTGATCGCCATTCAGTTCCTGGTGGTGAGCCATGGCGCCGTAAGAACTGCCGAGGTGACAGCCAGGTTCACGCTTGATGCGCTTCCAGGAAAGCAGATGGCGATCGACGCGGACATGAACGCGGGATTGATCGATGAGCAGGGAGCGAGGAAGCGCAGGCAGGCGATTGCACGGGAGGCTGAGTTTTACGGTGCGATGGATGGCGCCGCGAAGTTCAATCAACGGGATTCGCTGGCGACGATTTTGATTACGGCGATCAACATTGTGGCTGGGTTATTGATCGGTGTGCTGCAGCATGGCACGGATCTGGCTACGGCGGTGAAGACCTACACGATTCTGACGGTGGGCGACGGCCTGGTGACGATGATCCCAAGCCTACTGGTCTCGATCGCCGGCGGCATGGTGTTGACTCGTGCTTCCTCTGCGGGCTCGCTGGATGCTGAACTTGGAACGCAACTGCTTCGGGGACGGAATACGCTTTGGATCGCGTGCGGCGTTCTGCTTGGGCTGGCTTTAATACCCGGATTGCCGAAGTTGTCGTTTGTGCTGCTGGCGACTGGCGTGGCGTTGATCGCTCGCAAGTTGCCGGCAACCAAGGATATTGCTGGAGTGTCAGCGGACGAGGCCGCAGAGACTGCGTCGCGGGGAGATAAGACTAAGGCAGCCGACGCAAGTAAGGGCGAAAATCTGGCTTCGCTGTTAAAGATGGATGAGCTGACGCTGGAGATTGGATTCCAGCTTATTCCGATGGTCGATGAGAAACAGGGGGGGCAGATGCTCAACCGTGTTCGCGCCCTGCGGAGGCATTTGGCAACCGAGCTTGGATTCATTGTTCCGCCGGTTCATATCACAGACAATCTGCGGTTGAAACCGCGCGAATATGTTGTAAGTCTGCGCGGGGTTGAGATCGCCCGCTGGCAGACGGAACAGAATTGCCTGCTTGCAGTGAATTCCGATCCAAAGGCACGAGTTCTGCCTGGAGTGGAGACGAAGGAGCCGGCGTTTGGCGTGCAGGCGCGCTGGATTCAACCTGGACTTGAAGACCAGGCGCTGGCTGCGGGCTATTCGGTCGTGGACCAGACCACTGTAATTGGAACGCACCTTGGCGAGTTGATCCGCAGGCATGCGCATGAGCTGCTGGGGCGGCAGGAGGTGAAGCGTCTGCTCGACAGCATGAATGAGTCTCATCCGAAACTGGTGGAGGAGTTGGTACCGAAGCTGATGACGCTTGGCGAGGTGCAACGGGTTCTACAACAGTTGCTGCGGGAGCAGGTGTCGATTCGTGATCTCGGGGCGATTCTCGACGTTCTGGTTGAGGTAGCACAGCATTCGAAGAATGTGGTGCATCTGGTGGAGAGTGTGCGGCAGTCGTTGGGCAGGGGACTGGTGCATCCGTTGCTGGACAGCGATGGCGGGCTGAAGGTGTTGGTGATGGAACAGGGGCTCGAGAGCGAGTTGTTGCATACCTTTGATCCACAAGGCGCCGGCCTGCTGCTGGGAGAGGGAACACGGACGGGCATGCCCTCGGACTTTTTGAGGAGGATCGTGGAATCTGTGAAACGCCTAACCGGAGGAGCCTCCACCTCGGCATTGCCCGTGCTTCTATGTCCGAGTCCAGCTCGTTATCACGTGCGACGTTGGCTCGAACCATTTTTACCGAAGGTGACGGTGCTGGCACCGCCAGAGATTCCTCCGGAGATTCGGGTACGGAGTATCGGGACGATCGGTTGAAGCGACGCAAGAAGGAATAACTGAAGACGAGGACGGGGAGAAGATCAATGAGTGCAGGGAGTTCGATTCCAGTAGAGATTTTACCGGGGCTGTCAAAAGGCTCACTCTTTAAGGAAGGAGAGGCTTTATTGGACAATGCAGGGTCGACGAGTGCATCGATGTTTTCCCCTTTTACCGGCGACGATCCGGCAGCAGGGTCCGCGATAGAAAGTGGCAACGCGTCAGAACGCGATCTGCTTCTGATGGAACATCTGCCGACGGTTCGTTATCTGGCGCGCAGGATCCATGAGCGCCTGCCGCAACATGTGGAGCTGGACGACCTGGTTTCGGCCGGTGTTGTAGGCCTGATCGATGCCTTCTCAAAGTTTGACCATACGAAGAAGGTTCAGTTCAAAAGTTATGCGCAGTTCCGGATTCGCGGTGCGATTCTCGACTCGCTGAGAACGTTGGACTGGAGCCCGCGGGAGCTGCGGCGCAAGGGCAGGGCAGTCGAGGAGGCAATCCGTTCCGTAACGCAGCGCGTGGGCCGGGCTCCGTCCGAGCAGGAGATTGCGCGGGAGATGGGATCGACGCTTGGGGAGTATCAGTTGCTGCTGGGAGATCTGAAGGGTCTTGAGATCGGCAGCCTGCACATGGAACGATCTGAGGATTCTGGCGATGAGGAGCTGGCGTATATTCCGGGGTCGCCCGAGGATGATCCGTTGTTTCGTTGCCTGAAGGGCGAGATGAAGCAACGGCTTGCCGATGCTATTGACGAGCTGCCGGAGAAGGAACGAATGGTGCTGACGCTTTATTACTACGAAGAGCTGACGATGAAGGAGATCGGCCTGACACTGGGCGTCGTGGAGTCGAGAGTGTCTCAGATTCATTCCTCGGCGGTGTTGCGGCTGCGGATGGCGTTGGCCAACTTGCGCAGCGAAAATTCGGCTGCAGTGTCTGAAGGACGCAAGAACAAGCGGTAGCGAGCGCAGGGCAGAGAGTCAGGAATTTCTAACAAAAGAAAGGAAGGCATGGGAAAACAGCTTGGGCAGGGAGATATTGACGCATTGTTTGCGGCTGCGGCGAATGCTACTGTGCAGCCGGCGGAGGCGGTAACCGAAGCCCCTTTGGAGCGGTATGATTTCAGCCGGGCCGGTCAGATCAGCAACGATCAGATGCGGGCGATCAGTTCCGTGAATGATTTGTTTGCGCGAAACCTGATGCACACGCTTGGTGCGTGGCTACGAACGCCATTCAAGATGAAGCTCGTCGCCGGCGAGCAGCTTCCGTTCAGCGAATTTCTTGAACGAGTCTCGCCGCTGAGCTACATCTGTTCCATTCGGTTAGAGCCTCTGGGGGCTGTGGGATTGCTGGAGCTTGAGTTTTCGCTGGCATCCCCCATCGTGGACGTTCTACTAGGCGGCGTGGGACGAGCGTGGCCAACGCGGGAGCTGACCGACATCGAAGAAGCGATTCTGACTTCGGTTGTGAGGATGGCGGTGCAGGAGTTGAACCTGGCCTGGCAATCGGTCGGCCTGGAGTTCGTCTTTGAAAAGCGAGAGTCCGAACCGACGTTGACGCGGATGCTGACGGCCGGGGAGAAGACCCTGTGTGTGAGCTTTGAAGCGCAGATGCCGGAGGCGCGGGGTGCGATGAATCTATGTCTCCCGGCAGTTGTCTTGAATGCGATGCTACGGCGATTGATCTCCGATTGGGATCGTCCAAAGAGGCGATCGAAGGAAGCACAGATGCGGATACGCGAGCTGATAGGAGAGGCAAGAGTTGGTGCAGCTCTCCAATTTCCGGTGTTGCGCTTGCAAGGAAGTGAGCTGGCAGCGCTCGAGCCCGGGACCGTTCTGCGACTTCCGTTGGCAAAGCACTCTGCTGCCGAACTACGGGTCGGAGGGCTGCGGTTCGGAAGGGCTTTTCCGGTGCGGACGGGAGAGCATCGCGGGGCGCAGCTCGAGGGCAGCAAAGAGAACAATAATGGGCGCGATGTTTTGAAAGACCGAAGTATTGGCGAAACGATGAGCGCGAATTGAGAGAGGAAGAAGCAATGGAGAATGTGATGATTTCGGGTGAGATGGCCGGAGGCGTTTCAGGGATCGATCCAAAGATCGGGCTGTTATGCGACGTAGAACTGGATGCAACATTGCAATTCGGTTTCCGCGAGATGCCCCTGCGCGAGGTGCTGGAACTGGGGCCGGGAGATGTGGTGGAGTTGGACCGGCATGTGTCGGAGCCGGTCGATCTGATCGTCGGAGACAGGATTGTGGCGCGGGGAGAGGTGGTCGTTGTGAACGGCAATTTTGCTCTGCGTATTACTGAAGTGGCAACTCCGCAACTGAGACTGGAGAGCATACGATGCCTTTTCTAACGAAGAAGACCGCAGGCGCAGAGACCAGCCGATTGCCACAAAGCCCATTGGAAGTGAGTAACGGGTTGGGTTGGGACGATGTAGTTTATGCCCCGTCAAAAATCGTAGAGGAACTGAACGGTTCGGGATTCTCTTCATCGCCTGGACAGGTTCCTCAGCGACGGCTCTGCGGAAACGCTGAGTGCGCCAATGGATGGACATTGCCCTGGAGAAACCGCAAGAGGCCGATCTTCGAAGCGCAGTGGGGTTGTAGCGGGCGCTGCGTCCTGGCAATCGTCCAGGCGGCAGTGCGTCGCGAGCTCGTTGACGGTGGGGCGTCAACCATGGCGGCTCCGCATCGACACAGGGTTCCGCTAGGTCTGTTGATGCTGTCGCAGGGCTGGATCACGCATCCGCAGCTTCAAAAGGCATTGGCGGCTCAGAGGGAGAATGGAACGGGGCGGATCGGCGAATGGCTTATGAGCGAATGCGGTTTGGAATCGGATCAGATCGTGCGTGGGCTGAGCATGCAGTGGGGTTGTCCGGTGTTGACGGTGGAGGGATTCTCTCCGGAGAACATGGCTTTCGTCATGCCGCGGGTGTTCGTCGAGGAGTTCGGAATATTGCCTCTGCGTGTGGCGGGGTCACGCATTTTGTATCTCGGCCTTGCGGACCGCTTGGACGCTTCGGCCGCATTTGCAATGGAGCAGATGACGGAATTAAAGGTGGAGAGTGGGGTCGTGGAATCCTCTCAGTTCGAGGCTGCAAGAGGCAGACTCCTCGCCAGTGAGGGGGTGGAGGTGAAGCTTGAGACAACCAAAGACAAAGACACGATGGCGGGTAGGATAACTGCAATTCTGGAGCAGAAGCAGCCCATAGCCTCCCGCTTGGTCAGGCTTCATCAATATTATTGGCTAAGGTTGTGGCTGGAGCGAGGCGTCTTTGGGAAGGCGGGCAGTGTGCCGGTGACCAATGAGGATGTTGTGGACTACGTTTTTACGATAGCGGCACGACAGTAATCCAAGTTCGTGCGAAAGGGGGTTAACTCTCCCTTTTTCTGCACAAAATCTGTGCTCTACCTCGGTGTCAGGGTGGAGATAGAACTCGTTTCAGGATTGGTTACGGCAGAAGGGGTCGGCGCGGAGTCTTGGGCGGGACCGAGGCCGAGCTTAATGATCGCGCGCGAGTCGGGAATCAGCTTGGTCTGCCAACCATTGTCTTCCTGGAATTTCTGCATCGCGGCTTCCGTCCGGGCATCCCAATGGCCCGATGCCTCACCTGAGAGGTAGCCCGACTTGATTAAAGAAGCCTGAATCTGGGAGGCGCGGCTGTCGTCAATTCCCCGTTGCGCCACGGTTTTTTGTCCTGACTTGGATCGTTTATTGAACAACCTAGGGGAGGTAGGACCGCGGCGAGCATGGGTGAACGCCGAACATGGAAAGGCAGTCGACAAAAGCAGAGTCGAGCTTAGAAGCACTTTACCAAGTTGCATAATCGGATATTACCTTAGGTTGAGTATGGAACAAAATTTATATGCGAAATCATCGCTGATGTGGGTAGAGTATCTCGGGAGTAACGATTGTGGCAACAAGAGGTTAGCCAATTCTGCTACATCTTTCGGGGTGTCTGGTTTAGACGACACACCCTCGACTCTTTCGCGCAAGAAGAGGCATAAATTGAAGATATGCCTCTTCTTGCGCTAACTGAGATTCGTTTACGGGAGCGTGCCACCCACGTAGGAGCTCACGTTTTTCTGGTTAGGCGACTGGATCACGAAGACGACGTCATCTTTGGATTTGAGAGTGGAAACAATGGCCCGGTAGCTGGCCTCGTCAGTAACTGGCTTGCGATTGATGGCAGTAATTATGGCGCCCTTGCCTAGTAGAATTTCGTCGGCGAAGGACCCAGGACGAACGCTGGTGATGATCACGCCGCCTTTGATGCCCGTTTTTTGGGCGATGGCTGGTGGGATTGCCGAAACAGTGATCCCCAGTTTACCCTCACCTGCATCGGATTCTTGTGGAACTGCCTGTTCTTCCTGCTGGCCGGTGATGTCGGCATAGGTCTTGCCGCGATCGCCGATGACAACATTGGCCGAGTTCTGTTTGCCATCACGCAGGTAGCCGATTTTGACAGTTGAACCGACATGACGGGCAGAGATGTCGTTGACAAGATCATCGCCATCCTTGATGTTGCGGCCATCGATCGAGACAAGAACATCGCCGACCTGAATTCCTGCCTTTGCCGCACCGCCATTGGGAACGACTGTCCCTACGATGACTCCGTTGGTGAAGCCATAGACGCGACCTACAGCCGAGGATTGCGCGGTCTGGAATTGAATGCCGATGGAGCCGCGAACGACCTTATGTTCAGGTCCGATGAGCATGTTGTAGATGTTCGCGATGATGTTCGAAGGCATGGCGAAGCCAACGCCCTGGGAGCCCATCGATTGCGTATAGATGGCTGTGTTCATACCGACGACCTGGCCGGCCATATCGACCAGCGGACCGCCGGAATTGCCCGGATTGATGGCTGCGTCTGTCTGGATGAAGCGCTGGAATTGGGTCTGGGAGACGCCGTTGGCGCTGGGTTCGTCGATGCTGCGGTTCTTGGCAGAGATAATTCCCGCGGTGACGGTCTTCGATAGGGAGAAGGGGCTGCCGATGGCAAGAACCCAGTCACCAACCTGTGCACCATCGGAGTTGCCGAGTTTGATGGTGGGAAGGGGCTCTTTGGTGTCTATCTTGATGACAGCGATATCGGTGTCTTTGTCGACTCCAACTACAGTAGCGACACGGCCGGGATCGCCTGCATCGTCGGGATCACTGGAGAGCTTGACATAGATCTTGTCAGCATTATCGACGACATGATTGTTGGTGATGATGTAACCGCGGGGATCCACGATGAAGCCCGAACCGAGGGCGCGGCGTTCCCCGCCGGCACCATCGCCATCATCGCCACCTTGTCCGCCAAAGAAGCGGTTGAAGAAGTCCTGCATATCGCCGGGAGACTGTTGGCCGTCGTCGTCACCGTCGGGGTTATTAGGCACAACCCGCTGACCGCCGCGTCTGCGTTTGTTATTGGCGGCTGGCTTGGGCAGCTCCTCTGTGTTGATGTTGACGACGGCGGGGCCGACCTGTTTGACGATCTGGGAGAAGCCATTGGAGAGGGCGACTGGCGATGGAACAACCAGGGGTCTCGCGTCGGACGAGTCCACTTTGGACTGCTCTTTTCCGCTGACACCGTGCGTAAGAACCGAGCCGGCGAGAATCCCGACGGAGAGCGTGGCGAGGAGGACGAATGTCGTCGTAAGGCGGTGACTGCGAATGCGTTCGAACAAACTCGGGGAAGTGCTATTCGGGGTTTCCATTAGTCGATCTTAACCTCTTTGGTGTGCGTTGCTGTGCGCCGGATTTCGTGCTCGGCATGAACTTTAAGTATAGTCGCTGTTCTCTGCCGCTGCTTCGTTCGAGGAGGGCGTCGGCTTGTATCTTGTTTAGACGCTACTTTGGGGCGAAAGTCTTCCATGTCTTCAGTCTTGATGCAGGGGGAGTGGGGGTGCGGTAGAAAGTAGCTCGATAGAGGCGATGCCGGCGAGGATTAGGGTGGCACCCAGGAGCGAGCGGGCTCCAAGATACTCATGCAGGACTAGGAAGGAGGTCAGGCAGGCGAAGACGGGTTCCAGGGTGAGGAGGATGGCGGTGTGTGTGGGTGGGAGATGCTGCTGAGCCCAGCTTTGGATGGTGAACGCGGCGGCGGTGGCTAAGAGGCTGGTGATGGTGAGGGCGATGATAAGCCGTGGAGTTACGGTGAGATGGGGTTTTCCGCCTAGTGGGAGGGTGATGGCCATGATAAGTGCGGCTATGCCGATCTGGAGGGTGGCGAGCTGGCCGGTTGGGACTCGGTGCGAAGTGTGGGCGAGGGCGAGAAGATGGCCGGCGAAGGCGATGGCGCAGGCGAGGGTGAGGAGATCGCCGACGCCAATGCTCACGAAGAGGTTCTGGAAGGATGTTCCGGATGGGGGTGGTGAGAAGAAACAGGCCGGAGAAGGCAAGCAGTGCGCCGATGGCTGCGGTCCAGCGAGGCGGTTGCGTGTTGGGGGAGCGAAGCGCAGGGACGAGCGTGAAGAGAGGGACGAAGACTACGACCAAGCCGGTGATGAAGGCGGATTTCGCCGGCGTTGTCAGGGCAAGGCCTGCGGTCTGGAACTGATAACCGGCGGCGAGGAAGACTCCGACGATGAGGCCTGAGATCAGAGAGCGTAGGTTGATGCTGCGGAGTTGGCGGTGATTCACGATGGCCAGCGCGAGGAACGCAAAAGTCATGCGGAGAAGATTGAAGAGAAGCGGGGAGACGTCTTGCAGCGCGTCTTTGACGAGGACGAAGGTGGCGCCCCAGACGAAGACGACTGCAAGCAGCAGCAGGTGGGCGATGGTTGAGGGGCTGAGCCGTTTCGCCAATTACTTCTGTGCTCCGGATTTTTGTTCGCTCTGGTGTTCGTTTTGGGTGTAGACGGTTTCGCCGTTGACGATGGTGCGGAGGACTTTGGTGTGGAGGAGTTGCTGGGGTGAGGCGGTGATGATGTCGCGGTCGAGGACGATGAGATCGGCGAGGTAGCCGGGCTCGAGGCGGCCCTTTACTTTTTCACGGAACTCTGCGAAGGCGGAGGCCTGGGTGTAGGCGTAGATCGCTTCGTTGAGGGTGAGTTTTTCCTGCGGCTGGAAGGTCTGGGTTCCGGCTTCGTTCTGACGAGTGACGGCGGAGTAGAGGCCGCGGAAGGGATTGATGAGCTCGACGGGGTAGTCGGTGCCGAAGGCGAGGACGACGTGGCGGTCGAGGAAGCTTTTCCATGCGTAGGCGTATTTGATTCGTTCCGGGCCGAGGCGGTCGGTGGCCCACTTCATGTCGGTGAGGAGATGGGAGGGCTGCATGGAGGCGATGACGCCTTCTTTTTCGAAGCGGTCGAAGTCACCGGGGGAGACTACCTGGGCGTGTTCGATGCGGTTGCGGAAGTCGGTCGGTTTGGGGTTGAGCAGGTTGCAGGGAACGAGAGCGCGGTTGGGGGGTGGGCCGTCGTTTCCATAGGGCAGGGCGGGGCAGAAGGAGGCGACGCTGGGAATGTGCTCGGCGACTCCGAAGGCGTTGAGGGCGATGGCGTTGGCGCGGTCGCCGATGGCGTGGAAGCCAAGCTGGAAGCCAGCGGCGGCGCGTTCGGCGGCCATCTGGTTGAGTTTGGCCTGATCGTAGCGGGGGAGGCCGGAGTTGCCGGGGTCGTCGGAGTAGGGTTCGTCCATGGCGGCGGTGCGGGAGCCGAGGGAGCCGTCCATGAAGCCCTTGAGCTGAGTGAGGTGCAGGCGAAGATCGTCAGATGGGTGGCTTGCACGGCGCTGCTTAAGGACTTCGACAGATTGGTTGAAGTCCATCCACTCTGCAATACGGATAGGTAGTTTGCCTGTGTGCTCGAGTTGTTCGAGCGCGAGAAAATCTTCCCAGTCGGAGTTGTCCTGAATGCTGGTGACGCCGTTGGAGAGGGCGTCGGCGATGGCGATGGTCATGGCCTGACGGCGCTGCTCCAGCGTCGGCGGCGGAATTTTTGCGACGACGAGGGCATAGACGGCGGCTTCGCGGAGGATGCCGGTGGGGTTGCCGGAGGCGTCGCGGTCGATTTTGGCACCGGCCGGGTCGGGGGTGGCGGCGGAGATGTTGGCGGCGACGAGGGCGGCGGAGTTGGCTACGGCCATGTGGCCGTCGACGCGGCGGAAGATGGCTGGGTGGCCTGCGGTTACCTGGTCCAGGTCTTCACGGGTGGGGAGTTTTCCGTCGGCCCAGAGGGTGTGGTCCCATCCTCCGCCCTGAATCCATGTGCCGGGCTTGGCGGTTGCGACGTAGGCGCGGATGCGCTGCTTCATCTCGGCGAGGGAGCGGACGCCGACGAGGTTGACGGAGAGTTTCTGGCGGCCGGCTTCGCCGATGTGGGTGTGGGCGTCGTTGAAGCCGGGCATCGCGAAGGCTCCGTGCAGATCGATGACTGCGGTTTTGGGGCCTTTGAGCTTCAGGATCTCGGCGTCGGCGCCTGCGGCTACGATTTTTCCGTTGGCGATGGCGAGGGCGGCGACCTTGGCGGGGGTTGTGGAGGGGTCGCCGGTCCGGAGGTGGGTGCCGGTGAGGATGTTGCCGTGGAGGAGGACGGTGTCGGCGGTCTGGGCCTGGATGGTTACCGAGGCGGCAAGCAGGATGGCGATGGTGAGGGTTTTCACGGATGGGAGTTTATCAGGGTGACTCCCCCTGTGACCTGTTTTGCGCAAAGTCTTCCAATGAAAGGGGTTAGATGTGGACCTTCTTGGTAAAGTGTTCATTCCAAAGAACCGGCTTTCTAAAGTCTTGATTTTAGATGAGAAAGATCGGAGCGCTTTCGCTTGCCTCGATTTCGGGGCTGATTTAATTGTAGCTGGTTGGCCGGGGTAAATACGCCAACTGTATGTTGCTGGTGGAATGGGGGTTAGGTGGTTTTGGGGCTTGACATGCGATTTTTGGGCGGAAAACACTGAAAAATAAATGGCAAAACCGCAAAAGCACATGCCAGAGTGGAGCCCCGAACGGCGGCAGCTTTCAACGCGGCGGCTCTCAGATGAGTCCTTCGCCCTGATATCGCCAGACGAGGATGGGAGTGGTAAACATAAGCCGACTTCTCCGGATCAACCATCCAGTTAGGGACTGTGTCCGCGCGTCGAAGCGGCGCGTTCTGCGTCCTTAGCTCGATGAAGCTTACAGCCCGGATTTTCTTCATTCGCATGTAGGATTGACATAATTTTCGAATGCGCCTTGAGGTAAGAGGCAGCGGCAAGGGCAGATGAATCCAGAACAAGAGGTCCTGGTAGAGATAGTCGCAACAAACCCCGTACTTCGCTTGATCACGCATCTCATAGCGAAACAGCCGGATCATCAAGAGATTGACCTTCTTCAAGTAGTTTCCAAGGACCAAACCGGCCTCTCTGCGGCGCAATCGCAGAAGGCCCTCGACTGGCTCATCCGCAAAGGGTTTTTGCGCCAGCTTACAGAAGATCAATATCAGCGAGTCAAAGCGCGATATTCCTTCAATGTTGAGTTGAAAGAGAAGGCCGTGGAATGGAACTGCGTACCCTTTGGTTCTGTTGGTACACGGATGCTCCAAGCTACTGCAGAGACATTCAATCTGCCATCTTCTTCCGGTGGCAATGTCGTCTTGCGGACGTGGCCAGATGGAAACGTCCTCGACCACTATGGTCGCCTCATAGGACGCGAAGAGGCTATGGAGGTTAGGCAGGCATTAGATCAATACTTGAACAAGCACGAAGCAATGACCGAAGAGGAATTCGAGAAACATAGAGAGAGTCACGAAAAATTTCTATGGTGGGGCAGCCTCCTGGAACCTTATGGTTCGCATATCCGACAGTTAATGGATAGCGGCACTGTCGCACGGTATCTCAGCGCTCCGGTCTGCAACTGCGTTCAGTGCATGGATTTTCACGAGCGTGCCTTTACGACATTGACGAACTACTTCAACTACGAAAAACAGGAGAAGAAGCAGATCCGGTCGGCGTTGAAAGCCCTTACCTAATGTAGCTTGCTGCACCGAAACCGCGATGTGGGCGGTATGCCTCAGACTCAGTTTCTCAAAAGCATCGAGCTATTCAGTAGCAGAGTTCTCCCACAAGTCAAAGGCAGCTTGGAGCGAGTTGCCATCGAGCGGATCAGTCTCGATAAACTCGGAAATTATGGCGTTGGATTGATGCATCATCCCCGAATTACTCATCATTACTCATCGTGAGTGATTGGTGTTCCGGTTCTCGCTCAGGTGGGGTTGGAGTTGGCGGTGGTGTCGAGGGTGTCGAGGAGGGTTAGGAGGATGCGGCGGAGGGCGGTTTCGCGGCCGGTTGGGTCGTACCACTCTTGCAGAGTATGTATACCTCCTCCTTGTCCTCCGGCTCCGATGGCGATGGCGGGGATGCCGCGGGAGAGTGGGATGTTGGCGTCGGTTGAGCCGAGGCGCGGTTCGGTGCGGAGAGTGAGGTGGCGGTCGACGGCGCGGAGGGTGTGGAGGATGGGGGCGTCGTCGGGGAGGGCGGCGGCGGGACGGTTGCCGATGGTTTCGATGTGGAGTTTGGGTGGGGTTATGGTTTTTTGTGTGGTGTGAGGGGTGATGGTCTCGTCGAAGATGTGGTGGACGGCGGTTGCGGTGGCAGTGAGATGGGCGGGGTCGGTGGAGCGGATGTCGAGGAGCGCGGTGGCGGATTCGGGGATGGAGTTGATGGAGGTTCCGCCGGAGATGTGGCCGACGTTGATGGTGGTGAGGGGTTCGGTGGGGAGTGGGAGCGCGGCGATTTGGGTGAGGGCCTGGCTTAGAAGCAGGATGGGATTGAGGGTGCCGGCGTCGGCCCAGGAGTGGCCGCCGGGGCCGGTGATGGTGATGCGAAAGCGCAGGCTGCCGAGGGCTCGGGTGACGACGGCGGAGCTGCCGCTGCCTTCGAGGGCGATGGCTGCGGCGATACGGGTGCGGTAGGGGCCGCGTTCGAAGAGGTGGCGCATGCCGCGGAGGTCGCCTTCACCTTCTTCGCCTACGTTGGCGCTGAAGAGGATGGGGATTGGGGGAGTGATTTTTGCGTAGCGCAGGGCGGCGGCGATGGCGAGGAGACCGGTGAGGCCGGCGGTGTTGTCGCAGATGCCGGGGGCGTAGATGCGTGGGCTGTTTTTTTCTTCGATGGGTTCGGTTGGGGTGCCGGGGGGAAAGACGGTGTCGAGGTGCGCGGAGAGGAGGATGCAGGGGGTGTCGGGTGAGGAGGAGTCAGAGTCGAGTTCGGCCAGGACGTTGCCGGCGTCGTCGAGGTGATTGTTGGTGAGGCCGAGCTGCTGGAAGCGATCGAGAAACCATGCGGCGCGGGTGGATTCGCCGAAGGGTGGGGCGGGGATTCGGACGATTTCGAGGAGCCACTGGCGGAGTTGAGGCTGGTGGAGATGCAGCCAGTGGAAGGCGCGATGGACGGCGGTGAGCGTGGCGAGTTGGGAGATGCGACGTTGGGCGGAGGAGGTGGACATTTGGGCTTCCACTCTACTCTAGCTTCTTATCTGGCTCCGGATGGATGAGGCTTCCTTCGTACTCGACCTCGACGAGGAAGAGGCCGCGGGCGGGGGCGGTGAATCCAGCGGCGGAGCGGTTGCGGGCGGCGAGGATCTCGGGGATGGATTCGGGTGGGCGGCGGTTGGAGGCGCACTCGACGAAGGTGCCGACGAGGTTGCGGACCATGTGGTGGAGGAAGCCGGAGCCGGTGACTCGGTAGATGAGGAGGTCTTCGTGTTGGCGCCAGGCTGAGTGGTGGATGGTGCGGATGTTTGTGGGTTGTTGGGGGGATGCAGGTTTGTCCGCTGCTTCGGCCGGTGCGTCCTCCTCATCTTCTTCTTCCGCGCTGGTGCGCGTGGTGAGGTCCGGGTCGGTTGCGGCGAAGGAGGTGAAGTCGTGGGTTCCGAGGACGTGGGTTGCGGCTAGTTGGAGAGCTTCGAAGTTGAGGTGGTAGCGGCTGGGCCAGAGGAATGGCGCGCGGAATGGCGAGCAGAGGATGCCGCGAGGGAGGATGCGGTACTCGTAGGTTTTGCGGAGGGCGCTGTGGCGGGCGTGGAAGGATTCGGGTGCGGGTTCGACGGAGAGGATGCGGATGCTGGGTGGGAGGGCGTTGTTGAGGGCGCGGTGAAGATTGGGCGCGGGGATAGGGGTGGCGAGGGAGAAGCTGGCGACCTGGC